>DASURF010000059.1:0-44270 GCA_036280195.1 Solirubrobacterales bacterium
AGAGTGGATCGTGAGGCTCGAGCGCGGTATCGGAGAGGATGGAACGCTGTGACCGTGCGCCACCGACTCGTCCGCGTCCCCGCCTCCTCGGCCAACCTCGGCCCCGGCTACGACGCGATGGCGGCGGCGATGGCGATGCACCTCGAGCTGGAGGTGGAGGAGAGCGGCGAGTTCTCCTTCGATACCGGCGGGCTGGATGTTTCGACGGGGCGCGACAACCTGATCGTGCGGGCCTTCGAGAGCCTGCGGCCGGCGGACGGGATCGCCTTCCGGCTGCGCAGCGAGATCCCACTGGCCAGAGGCCTCGGCTCCAGCTCGGCGGCGATCGTCGCCGGGCTCTACGCCGCCGACCACCTCTACGAGCTGGCGCTGACCAAGGAGGAGATGCTGGCGCGGGCGACCGAGATCGAGGGTCACCCCGACAACGTCGCCGCGGCGATCTACGGCGGTTTCGTGGTCTGCGGGAGCGACGGCGACGGCCCGAGCGCCGCCCGCTTCGATCCGCCGGAGGGGCTGGAGGGGATCGTCGTGATCCCGCCCGACGAGGTCTCCACCGAGCGTGCCCGCGAGGCGATCCCGGCCGAGGTGCCGCTGAGCGACGCCGTCGCCAACGTCTCCGCGGCGGCGATGCTGGTGCTGGGCCTGCGCAGCGCCGACCTCGACCTGCTCGCCCGCGGCCTCGAGGACCGCATCCACCAGCCGCGCCGGCGCCAGCTCTACCCGCGCTCGATGGAGATCGTCGACTCGGCGCGGGAGATGGGGGCGCTGGGGGCGACGATCTCCGGCGCCGGCCCGACCGTCCTCGTCTGGACCACCTGGCAGGACGCCGGCAACGTCGCCGCGGCGCTGGAGACCCGCTGCGCCGGCTGGGCCGAGGTGAAGCGGCTGCCCTTCAGCCCTCTCGGCGCCGACGTCCCCGAGCTCTGAGGCGCGGATGGACTGGGTGATCCGCATCGGTCTCGTCGAGTTGGCGCTCGGCGGCCTGCTCGGCTGGGCGATGGTGATCCGCGGCGAGCGCCCCGAGTGGCTGCGCCGGATCGGCGTCGTCGCCCCACAGCGGATCCGCCAAGTTCATCTCGACTACGTGATGATGGGCCTGATCCTGATCGGCGTCGGCCTCGCCGTCCCCGACCTGCCGACCGCCGTCGCCGCGGCCCTCGTCTTCGGCACCCTCGTCAACCCCTTCCTCTTCGTCCCCCTCGCCTTCGACCCCGAGGTGGACCAGCGCCTCTGGTACCGCGCCCTCGCCGTCGTCTCCTTCGTCGGCGTCAGTGGCGGCCTCGTCGCCGCCGCGATCGTTGGGCCGGGCTAGGCGTGTCGCTTTTCTCCCTGTTGGCTGGGAAGAAAGCGACACGATCAATCAAGCAGACCCACCTGGCGCAGGATCGAGACGCTGTCGGAGTAGACGTCCTTGCGCTTGACGAGGCCGTTCTCGAACGGGATCACGTCGAGCCCGTCCCACTCGACACGCTTGCCGGTCGGCTCGGCGACGAGATCGCCGCGGCGCATCGTGTTGGTGTGAGTCGCGCTCGCCGTCCATTCCTGGACAACCAGCCCCTCGCGCACGTAGAGGCGGCGGGTCGTGAAGGCGATGTCGGGCCAAGTCGCGAAGATCGCGCCGATGTGGGCGCGCGCCGCCTCGCCCTCGGCCGACTCGCCCGCCGTGTGGTTCTCGAAGACCATGTCCGGCGCGTGCATCGCCATGATCGCGTCGAGGTCGTGCTCGTTCCAGGCCGCGTTGTAGCGGTCGATCGCCTCCCGCAGCGCTTCCACTGAGTCCCGTGAATCCATCCCACCGATCCTCTCCCGAACTGCATCAAATTTTGGTTGGTATACGGCCGAAATTTGATGCAGTTCGCATTTGAGGCTAAGGTCGAACCTAGTGGCGGCCAACTACGAGATCAAGCGCAGCGAGGAGTTCGAGCGGATTGAGGGGTCCGGCGACTGCACGTGGCTGCTGGCGCGCAAGGCGCTCGGGACCCAGGCCTTCGGCTTCAACCTGGTCGAGATCGCGCCGGGAGGGCAGATCCCCGAGCACGACGAGGCCGAGAGCGGCCAGGTCGAGCTGTACGCGATCCTCGAGGGGGAGGCGGTGCTGCGGCTCGACGGGGAGGACCATCCGGCGCCGGCGGGGACCTACGCCTCGATCGATCCCCCCGCGAAGCGGACGATCCTCAACCGCTCCGACGCCAAGGTGACGGCGCTGCTGGTCGGCGTCCAGCCCGAGGGCGGCTACGAGCCGATGTCCTGGGCCTGACCAGCTCTGGCTTCGCTTGACCCCGCCCCCTATAAGTCCGTAACCCGTTAACCCCGTCGCGCGCCCGCTCGAAGAAGGCGCGGAACCCGGGAGGTCAAATTGAAGAGCCGGTCCGATCGCGGCGCTCGCGTCGAGCGCTACTCCCCAGAGCGCCCTTACAGGCCCCTCGTCTCGCCGCCCAGCGTTGAGGATAAAGACGCCTGTGCCATCTACGCCTCCGTCCGCAAGGACGCGACGCCGAGCCACGAACCGATCGAGCTGGCGATTCCCGCCCTGCAGAAGATGCTCCACCGCGCCGGCAACGTCGACGGCGAGGGGGACGGCTGCGGCCTCCTGGTCGACATCCCGCGCAAGATCTGGGCCGAGGAGGTCCGCGCCGGCGGCCACGACCCCTCGCTCGCGACCGACGAGGCGTTCGCCGTCGCCCACGTCTTCATCGAGCGCTCCCAGGACGTCGAGAAGGTCAAGCACGACGCCCGCGAGCTGCTCGCCGAGGGCGGCTTCCGGGTCCTCGCCGAGCGCGTAGGCGTCGTCAACTCGCCGGCGCTCGGCCCGACCGCCCGCGAGGAGGAGCCGATCTTCTGGCAGATCGGCGGCCTCGTCCCCGACGCGGAGTGCCGCGACGACGTCCTCTTCGACCTGATGATCGAACTCGAGAAACGGCTCGAGGTCCACGTCCCGTCCTTCTCGGCCACCACCTGCGTCTACAAGGTGATGGGCGCGCCGAAGGTGCTCGGCGAGTACTACCCGGACCTGCGCGACCCGCGCTTCGAGACGATCGGCTGCTTCGGCCACAACCGCTACTCGACCAACACCTGGCCCTCCTTCAAGCGGGTGCAGCCGTTCTCGGTGCTCGGCCACAACGGCGAGATCAACACGATCCAACAGCTCCGCCAGGAGGCGAAGATGCTGGCCGTCCCGATCCAGCCCGACTCCTCCGACTCCCAGGACCTCAACCGCACGATCGACACCCTGGTCAGCCGCGAGGGCCTCAGCCTCGCCGAGGCGATGGAGATGGTCGTGCCGCCGATCGTCGAGGAGATCCGCGGCCTCCCCGAGGACCTGCACGGCTTCTATCTCTACCTGCACCAGGCGATGGGCCCGTTCGCCCAGGGCCCGGTGGCGCTGATCGCCCGCCACGCCGACGAGTGCGTCTTCTCCGCCGACGCGATGGGGCTGCGCCCGCTCTGGCAGGTGGAGACCGAGGACGACTTCGTCTTCAGCTCCGAGCCCGGCGTCGTCTCGGTCGCGAAGATGGTCTCCGAGCCGAAGCCGCTCGCCCCGGGCGAGAAGGCGCTGGTGCTGATCGACCGCGGCGAGCGCGCCTCGACCCTGCACCCGCACGACGAGATGCTGCGGATCGTCCGCGACCGCTGGATCGCCCGCAACGGGATCGAGGCCGTGGCCGGCTACGACCGCGCCCTGCAGACCGGCGGCCCGCTCGAGGGCAAGGACGTCCCCGGCTACTCCGACGCCGGTCCCGAGGAGCCCGTCAAGGTCTCCGACCGCGTCCTCGCCGGCTTCGGCTGGCAGCGCGACGACGTCAAACTCGTCCAGCAGATGGCCTCGAACGGGTCCGAGCCGGTCGGCTCGCTCGGCTACGACGGCCCGCTGGCGGCGCTCTCGCCCGAGCGGCAGAACCTCGCCGACTACTTCAAGGAGACGGTCGCCGTCGTCACCAACCCGGCGATCGACCGCGAACGCGAGATGGAGCACTTCTCGACCCGGACCCTGTTCGGCCGCCGTCCCTCGCTCGACAACGCCGGCGCGGACACCGGCACCGTCGAAACCGGCTTCCCGGTGATCCTCGGCGGTCACCACGGCCTGGCGCCGCTGGCCGACAAGGCCTACCGGAAGATCGCCCGCGAGCACGACACCTACCTGCTCGAGGACCTCTGGGAGGAGTTCGCCGGCCGCAACGCCGCCGTCGACATCTCCCTGCTGGAGTCGGAGACGACCCAGGGGGCGATCGAGCGGATCAAGCAGGAGGCCGTCAAGAAGGTCCGCAACGGCTGCGAGCTGCTGGTCCTCACCGACCGCACCGTCTACGACGCCGAGCGTCGCTACCTCGACCCGCACCTGGCGGTCTCCGCCGTCGACCAGGCGCTGAAGCAGTTCAAAGTCGAGCCGGGCGAAGAGAACCTGCGCCGGCGCTGCGGCATCGTCCTGCGCTCGGCGGCGATCCGCAACGTCCACGACGTGATGCTCGCGCTCGGGCTCGGCGCCAACGGCGTCTGCCCGTACACGATGGTCGAGGTGATCTGCGTCGAGGACTACGAGTCCGACGTCTCCAACCTCTGCGCGGCGCTGCGCAAAGGGATCGAGAAAGTGATCTCCACGATCGGCATCCACGAGGTGCGCGGCTACGCGCGCCAGTTCAGCTCGATCGGGATCAAGCCGGAGCTGGCGGAGATCTTCCAGACCGAGTTCTACGCCGCCTCGGAGAAGGCGGGGACCGGGTTCGACGAGCTCGACGAGGACACCGACGCCCGCGCCCACGCGCTGCGCGGCGACGACGCGGCGGCGAAACCGGCGAAGACGTTCCGCTTCTACCCGAAGGTCTACAAGGCGGCGATCGCGACCGCGAACGGGAGCGGGACCTACGAGGAATACTCGGAGAAAGTCCGCGACCTGGAGAAGCAGAACCCGATCTCGATGCGCCACGTGATGGCGCTGAAGGGCGACCGGGAGCCGCTCAAGGACGCCGGTGGCGTCGATGCCGGGGTCGGCCACCACGACTACCCGATCGTGATCTCCTCGATGAGCTTCGGCTCGCAGTCCGAGCCGGCCTTCCGCGCCTACGCCGACGCGGCGAAGGCGACCAACATCCTCTGCATGAACGGCGAGGGTGGCGAGATCCGCGACATGTACGGGCAGTACCGCAAATGGCGCGGCCAGCAGGTCGCCTCCGGGCGCTTCGGCGTCTCGGCGGAGATGCTGAACAGCTCCTACGTGGCCGAGATCAAGATCGGCCAGGGCGCCAAGCCCGGCGAGGGCGGCCACCTGCCCGGCAAGAAGGTCTCGGAGAAGGTCGCCGCCGCGCGTAACGCCTCGCCCGGCACCGACCTGATCTCGCCTTCGAACAACCACGACCTCTACTCGATCGAGGACCTGGCCGAGCTGATCGACGAGCTGAAGACCGTCAACCCCGACGTGCGGGTCTCGGTCAAGGTGCCGGTGGTGCCGAACATCGGCACGATCGGCCTCGGGATCGCCAAGGCCGGCGCCGACATCATCACCCTCTCGGGCTTCGAGGGCGGCACCGGCGCCGCGCGCCAGCACGCGCTGCGCCACGTCGGCCTGCCGAGCGACATCGGCACCCGCGCGGTGCACCGGGCGCTGATGGAGGCCGGGCTGCGAAACCGGGTCGAGATCTGGGCCGACGGCGGCTACCGGACCGGCCACGACATCGTCAAGCTCCACTGCCTCGGCGCCAACCGGGTCGGCTTCGGCACCCTGGCGATGGTCAGCCTCGGCTGCACGATCTGCCGCGGCTGCCAGCTCGACACCTGCCACGTCGGCATCGCGACCCAGATCGAGACGCCGGAGGAAGCGCAGGCCCACGGGCTGAAGAAGTTCACCCCGCAGGAGGTCGACCGCGCCGCCGAGAGCTGCGCCCGCTTCTTCTCCTCGATGGGCGAGGAGGTCAAGCAGGTGGTCGCCTCGCTCGGCTACGACCGCGCCCAGGACCTGGTCGGCCGCTACGACCTGCTGGAGCAGGTCGGGGCCAAGGACACGCTCGACCTGGCACCGCTGATCACGCCGCTGGAGGAGCACCTCGACCTCGAACCGCTCGATCTGCCGGTCGCCGAGGAGACCGAGGCGCGGGCCGAAGCCGGCCTCGTCATGGCCCGGCCGATCCGGATGGAGGCCAAGGAGGCTTCGAGCCAGATCGCCGCGCTGGCGCCGGAAGTCTGCGGCGGCAACAGCGTCACCAGCCGCTTCCCGCGTGCGACCGACGCCAACGACCGCGTGCTCGGCACCGAGCTGGCGGGGGCGATGGCGCGCTGGCGGATCTTCGACGGCGGCCCGGAGCCGAGCGACGAGGTGCTGGCGAGCCTGGAGTTCGACGGCGGCTCGGTCGCCGGCCAGGGGCTCGGCGCCTTCAACTCCTACGGGGTCGCGATCCGCATCGAGGGCGGCGCCCAGGACGGCGTCGGCAAGACGATGCTGGGCGGCTCGATATCGATCCTCAAGGGCAACGGCGCGCGCGGCAAGCGGGTCAACGGCTCGGTCGGCAAGTCCTTCGCCTACGGCGCCCAGCGTGGCAAGCTCTACGTCCAGGGCAGCGCCGACTCGCGCTTCTGCATCCGCCTCTCCGGGGCGGACGTGGTGCTCGGCGGCGAGCCCGAGGGCCCGATCGACGACAGTCGCGGCACGATCGCCAACCGCGCCAACGCCAAGGGCTTCGCCTTCGAGTACATGACCAGCGGGCGCGCCGTCGTCCTCGGCGACATCGGTCCCTGGGCCTGCGCCGGCATGACCGGCGGCCGCGTCTACGTCCGCCAGAACGCCTTCGGCATCGACCGCGCCGCGATCGAACGCCGCCTGGGCCGGGGCGCCAAAGTCGAACTCAAGGACCTCGACGCCGAGGCCCTGATCGACCTCGACGACCTCCTCGGCGGCTACGCGAAGGAGCTCCGCGCCACCAACCAGGACGAAGAGGCCGACCGCATCCTCGACCTGGCCGCCGACGCGACGAGCAACTTCCTGATGATCGTCCCGCTGAAGGTCCAGGCCGACCCGAGCATCTCGACCGAGTGAGTCATCTGCGGGTCGCGCTCACTCGGTGAGCTCGACCTGTGGTTCGGGTATCAAGGGATGCCTAAGTTCGGAGTAGGGCTGGAACGGAGCGACGTCGTGCTTTGGTTCACCATTGAAGAATCCAGCCAAAGGCATCCGGCGCCGGTGCTCTAACAGGACGCCGATGCCTGAAAGCGTGATCGTTGCCGCGAGAAGCGCTAGTAGGAGCAGCAGACAGGTGAAAAACGGTCCCCCGAGCGCTTCTATCCCAAGCCAGCAGAGACTCGGCAGGAAACCAGCTACCGCAATTGGGTAGAGATCGAGTATTCCAGACCCCTCGCCTTTGAGTCGATCCCGGATTTCGTCCGCGAGAATCAAGAGCAGGATGGGACCGAGAAGGGAGATGGCGAGGGTATCCGGGTCGACGCCGAGAATTGCCTTGTCGAAGGAAGCCTGCCGTTGCCAGCGCCAGCTCGCGAGAATCGACCCACATGCCAGCAAGGCGAGGAATGATGATGCACTGCCAGGGTCGGCGACGGTAATCGAAATTCCTTGGAAGAAAGCGATTCCGCTTACCCCGAGGGCGACTGCCAGCACCAACCCGTACCAGCCGCTTCGTTTGAAGGAGTACGAAGTGTCGGTGGCCACGGCCTTCCAGGTCTCGCGATTGACCTTTCCGGGGCGGGTCATCCGTAGCAAGAACCCGCGCCGCAGGCTCGGTGGGAGACCTTGAACCAGCGCCTTCCATATGGGATCCCTGAAGGTGTCGATGAGGGCGGTTGAAATGGTATCCAGCTTTTCCTGCCGGATACTTTCGGTCTCCACTGGCTCTGGGGTACGGAACTCTCGTATCCTGGGCCGCTGACTGAAGCCGACGTCTTCACAGGCGGCTTGGAGGAAGGTCTTGTAGTCAGGAAGGGCTTTTTTTCCGGTGAACGCCATATGGCGAACTTCCGGGCGTCTGACGCCATCTTTAGCTCGCGCGTAAAGAACCCCCCTGACAAACTGGTAGGTGATCTCGTCGGCGGCCGCGTTCACGGTCTCTATCAGGTGTTCGGTGCTCTGTTCCTGTTTCAGCGGTCGTTCCAGCGGGCACGGCTCCCGGGAACACAGGGCAATGGCGATGCGTGGATCGGGGGACGCAACGATGTCCTCCGGTGCGCTGTCCAGAAGCATCTCTACGGCGACCCCGATCAATTCGGGCACCCCGACTTCGGTCGATCCGGCAAAGGGCCTCCAAACCCAGTCGAAGTGTGAGCGAACCAGGCTCTGTCTGTCTTTGACGAACTTCGAGAGCTCTTGGGCAACCAGCGGATTTCCCACGGTCTTCGCCAGCCCCCACGCGGCCGCGTGGCAGTTTGTGCCACGGCGGGTCATGATCTCCGCGAGGGCAACTCCAGCCGAAGGGGTGCCGATTTCGGCCAGACAGCCGATGGCGAGGCGCGACTCTCCTCGAAGTGCGAAGGCCTCAAGGCCGGGGACCGCCAAGTCCCCAAGGCGCACTACCGACAGGGCGAGGTTTGGGTCCTTCGAAAGCTGGTTGACGATCGCCTCTGCCGCCCGTGGCTGGTTCGACGCTGAGAGTGCCACGGCGATGGACTCCAACCCACTGGAATCCTCAGCCTCCTCGAGAGCCCGAACGAGGCTGTCCAGTACAGTCCTGCCCCGGGGCCGGATATCCGCTGCCACAGCGCCGATCGCTCGCTCCAGGTGTTCATTGGATTCACCTTGGATCACCTTCTCGATCGCCGGTCCCAGAATCCTCGTGGCGGTTGCCGAATCGACAGAGTTAGCCTCGGCTATGCAAGCCAAACTTACGGCTGAGTCGATTCGATGCACTTGCTCGATCGTCGCAGTGCTGTCGCCGACCAAGCCGCACCAGAGAATGATCACCTCGCGCCACCCGTCGGGGTCCTCACCGAATCGCCGTAATAGATCCTGGGGATGGTTCAGCAACGCCTCGGCAGCGAAATACTCCTGGAAAGTCAGGTGGGCGAAGGCGTAGCGCGACCCTCCGTCGACAGGTAGGAGGAGGCCACTTCGCTCGACGATCTCGAGGATCATCTCGGCAGCCTGGTCCTCGCTGCGGCCGAGATTCGGGAGAACCTTCGCCACTTGCGCAACCGCGTCTTCGCGGGAGATCGTCCTACGGTCAGCTGCTTCCATGCCTTCCGTTTCCTGCATGTGCAGCGCCATGGCCGCAAGTACCGTTTTCTTTTCAGCGCCATCGAACGTGTTGTGATGCAGGTGCTCCTGCCACTGCTCGAGCAAAATGGCCGCGGCCTGGCGATAGAACTCGGCGCGCGAGTGAGGCAGGGCGTAGGTTGGGTTGTCGGAGTAGAGATGAGTGATGATCGTCAGCAGTAGAGGGTTACGCGCGGCGGTCAGTAGCTGAGGTTGTTCACGCAGGGCAGCCATTAGCTGCGCTGGCGACTTTTCCGCCGGCATCGGATCGGACCAGGCGCTGAGAAAGGTTTCGATCTGCTGGTCCTCGAAGGGCTCCAACTCCGCCTGGTAGCCGGTCACCGCGTCGAACTCATTGCGGTAGACGGCGGTGCGGCAGGTGATTACGACAGGGCAGTCCGCGATGCTTTCGAGAAAGTCGCGTAGCCTCGCCGCCGTTTCGGGTCGCTCCGCCGTAGGAACCTCGTCGAACCCGTCCAGCAGTAAGAGCAGCCATCCTTTTTCGAGTGCCGAAGCTACGAACTTATTTGCCTTGGGAAAACCGTAGCGCTCAAACGCGTCCACGATGTAGTGCTCGATCTCTGTGCCTCCCTTCGCCGGGCGCGCCAATCGATGCAGCTCGAGGAGAACTGGAATCGTTGCGGCGGAAACCCTTTCTCTGGAAGGTCGGGTGTGGTTTGCTGCTAAGTGCCGCAGAAGCATTGACTTGCCTCCTCCCGGAGGCCCGGTCACGACCAGTCGCGGATGCGCGGACAGGATCTCCCCCGCCGTTTTCGGCTTTTCCGAGCCATCGGCGCCCAGCCGCAGGGAGACATAGATGTCATCCAGGATCAGCGGGCGGTTTGGGCGAAAAGGGATGACGATCCGCTCGGTCGCCTTGACCAAACCTGCTCGGTACTTCTTCAGGGCGCGTTTGCGAAAGAGCCGGCTTCCCGCCAGGCGAGTGTAGATGGCAGTGCCGATCGCGCCGACCGCCTTCGTCAGAAGAGTCTTCAGTGAGTCTCTAAAGACCGCGATGACAAGCAACACCAAGGCGGCGATCCACGCGCTCTCTTTGAGGAAGCTTTCGATTTCGGCGATCACATTCCAGCACAACGATGGGATACAAAGGAACGTGACTGTACCGAAAGAGCACCTACTGTGTCGAACTAGGCTCTTCCCTCGAGCCGATCCGCGATCCCGCGCACCTCGCTGAGCAGGCCGTCGAGCATGCGCTCGGTGTCGGTGTGGATGCGGTATTCGGCCAGGCGGCGCTCGGCGGCCAGGTCGTCCAGGCGCTTCTCGAGGGTGGTGGTGCGGTCGTCCAGGCGGTTGATGCGGCGGTCGGTGCGCTTTTGGGACTTGCGGATGCGGGTCTTTACGTAGCGGCGGAGGTCCTCTTGAGCGGTGTCGAGGTCGCGGCGGAGGTCCTCTTGGATAGCGTCGAGCTCGGAGCGGAGGTCGTCGTTGAGGGGGGCGTGCTGTTCGTCGAGCATCTGCTCGACTCCCCGGCGGACTCGTTCGATCTCGGCGTGGAGCTCGGCTCGGGCGCGCTCGGCCGAGGCCGAGATCGACTCCTCCCCGTCCGTGGGGCGGCCAGGGTCGTCCGAGAGGGGCGCAGCGGTCACCGGCTCGAATCGTAGGGACGGGGGTGGCGGGAAATGTCCGCTCCGGTTCAGCGAGTCCGCGCCAGGCGTCGATATTCGACGCTTCTCGCGGTCTCGGCGCTCAGGCCCGCAGCAGGTACAGCCGGTGCCGCCCGATCGTCAGCTCGTCGCCGGGCTCCAGCTCGGCGTAGTCGACCTTGCGGCCGTTGACCAGCACTCCGTTGAGGCTGCGGTCGTCGAGAACCCGGGGACGGCGGCCGCCGTCGGTCGCCAGCATCGCGTGACGCCGCGAGACGCTCGGGTCGTCGAGGCAGATATCGGCGGTGCCGCAGCGGCCGATCCGCGTCCAGCCCTCGCCCAGGTGGAAGGCGACGAGCCTGCCGCGCTCGCGCATCGCCAGGTGGTAGCCCGGCTCGGTCAGCTGCTCCCTGGCCTCGTCGAGCCAGGCGGGCGGCTTGTGCTCGGCCGAGAGGGCGAATTCCAGGGTGGGGGAGCCGTGCTCCTGCAGCGAGGAGAAGATCGAGTCGCGGCGGAAGCGCGCGGCGCCGCAGTGGGGGCAGTCCGGCAGCTCGTCGGTCTCGCGCAGCGAGAGCTGGGTACCGCAGACCAGGCAGAAGTAGGTGCCCTCTCCGGGCATCGTGCCGGTCGCGAATGCTTTGCCGGCTGGACTGGCGCCAGCGGTATTGAAGATGGTCCGCTCCTTCCTGGCTCGCTGCTTTCGATACTAGCCCGGCCCCGGTTAGATATCACTCAAACTTTTCAGCCCAAACGTGCCGTGGCCTCGGCATCTAGACTCCCCGCCCCGATGGGCCCGATCAGCGCTGAAATCGAGATCGACCTTCCCCGCGAGCAGGTATTCGCGGCGCTCGCCGACCTCGCCGCCCGGCCCTCGTTCACCGACCACTTCCTCACCGACTTCCACCTCCTGCGGATCGACCCGGTCGGAGTCGGCGCCGGGGCGCGGTTCCGCGCCAAGGGGCCGCTGCGCAGCGTCTGGATGGACACGACGATCGTCGCCGTCGAAGAGCCGTTCCGGATCGTCGAGGAAGGCCGGGGCGGGCGGGGCAACCGGATCGCCACCCACACCGTCTGGGAGCTGACCGAGTCCCCCGGCCGCCTCACCGCGGTGCGGGTCAGCCACTGGACCGAGCCCGGCGCCCTCGACCGCGGCCTGGAGTTGCTGAGCGCCGGCTCGGTGTGGCAGGCCCGCGGCTGGCGCGAGGCGCTGCGCCGCCTGCGCGACCAGCTCGAGTCCGAGCGGCCGGCGGCCGAGCGGGTCGCCGTCGCCGGCGGCAACCGCTTGGCGACCGGCATCCCCTAGGGCGCCGCCTGGAACGCGACCGGCATCCACCCGTCCTATATAGACTCCGCGCCGCCGATGTCCCAGCACCGCCGCCCACTGCTGTCGCTGCTCGCCCTCGCGGCGCTGCTCCTGCTCGCGGTCGGCGTCTCCGCCTGTGGCTACGAGAGCCACTCGAAGGAGGTCAAAGAGGGCGAGCCGGTCGAGCTCGGCGAGCTGAAGTACAACGTCACCTTCTCGCGTTACCTCAACCCGAACGACAACGAGGACGCGGCCTACCTGGTCGGCCAGCCGGAAGCGCCGAAAGGCGAAAGCTACTTCGGGATCTTCTTCGAAATCCAGAACGAAAGCGACGAGCCGCAGGTGCTGCCCTCGACGCTGACGATCACCGACATCGACGAGAACGAGTTCGAGGTGCTGCCGAGCGAAAGCATCTACGCCCTCGAACTCGACGGCGAAGTCGAATCCGAAGAACAGGTGCCCAAACTCGACACCACCGCCCAGCTGGGCGCGATCGAGGGCGCCCTGGCCGTCTTCCTGCTGCCGGAATCGGCTTCCGAGAACCGGCCGCTCACCCTCCACATCCCCGCTGCTGAGGGTGAAGAGGGCGCCGAAGTGACGCTCGACCTCTAGGGTCGCGCGCCGCCGGTCAGAGCCCGGCCGAGAGAATTTCCGAGGCGATCGGCGCGGCGACTTCTCCGCCCGAGGCTTCCGCTTCGATCAGCATCACGCCGACCGCCAGGCGCGGCTTTTCGGCCGGGGCGAAGGCGGAGAACCAGGCATCCTTGATCTGCACCGGGTTTTCCTTGTTCTCTTCGCCCGGTTTCGGTCCCAGCTCGGCGGTGCCGGTCTTGCCGGCGACCTGGGCCTCGGCGATCGCGCCGGCGGTGCCGGTCCCTTCGACGACGACGCCGATCATCAGGTCGGTCAGTTCCGCCGCGGTCTTCTCCGACATCACCCGCACCGACTCGGCGTCGGGCCGCAGCTTCTGGCTGAGGACGATCGAGGTCGGCTCGCGGACGCCGTCGTCGGCGACGGTCTGGGCCACGCTCGCCATCTCCAGCGGCGTCGCCAGCACTTCGCCCTGGCCGATCGCGGAGACGCCGAGGTCGATTTCTTCGCCGATCTCGGTCGGGATCGTCGATTCTTCGGGGTCGACTTCCTCGACGATCCGCTGGTCGTAGAGCGTCAGCGGCGAGTTGAAGCCGAAGGCTTCCGCGGTTTCGACCAGCTTGTCGTTGCCGACCGCGGGGCCGAGCGGGGCGAAGACCGCGTTGCACGACTCGGCGAAAGATTCGGCGAAGGTGCCGCCGCAGAACTCGCCGTTGGCGTTGTTGATGAAGCGGCCGCCGACGTTGACCCCGTCGGTGATTTCGAATTCGTCGTCGAGGCTGACCTCGCCCGCTTCCAGGGCGGCGGTGGTGGTGACGATCTTGAAGGTGGAGCCGGGTGGCTGCGGTGCGGAGAAGGCCTGCCCGGCCAGCGCCCGCACGTCGCCCTTGCGCGCGTCCAGCACCGCGACCCCGCCGGCGCGGCCGGCCAGGGCCGAGACCGCGGCCTCCTGCAGGTCGGGGTCGATCGTCGTCTTCACCGGCGCTCCCGCCTTCGGCTTGGTTTTCGCCAGGGTGCGGACCGAGGAGCCGTCGGCGGCGACCGCCAGCAGCGAGCCGCCGGGCTTGCCGGCGAGGCGGTCGTTGAAGGCGCGCTCGAGGCCGCTGATCCCGACCGGCGTTTCCGGCGGGAAGCCGTGGCGGGCGAGCCGGGCCAGTTCTTCTTCGTCGGCTTCGCCGACTTCGCCGGTGACGTCGATCGCGGCGGTGCCGATCGGGTGCTCGCGTTCCTGGGCGGGCCCTTCGGCCAGCGCCGTGCCGTCGCGGGCGAGGATCGGTGCCCGTTCGGCGAGTTCGACGTCGGCGGCAAGCGTCTCGCCGGTATTCAGGCCGGGGAAGGCGAGGTTCGGGTCCCAATCGATGCCGCCGTCCGCGTAGGGCAGCTGCAGCTCCTCTTCGACCGTGCCGAAGGCGACGGTGCCGATCGTCATCTCGACCGGCACCAGCTTGGCGCCGTCGCTCTCCGCCGCGTCGCCGGCCGAGCCGGCGTCGATCGTCCGCGCCGTCGCCGTCTGTTCGGCTTCGCGGTAGGCGGCTTCGAACGCCTTGCGGTCGACCCTCGCTTTCGAGTCCTCGTTCAGCTCCCCGTACATGCCCTTGAAGTTGCGCGCTTCCCAGGCCTCGACGAAGCGGTTGGCGGCGTCCTTCTCGGGCGATCCCCCCGAGCCGGTGGCGACGCCGATGACGAACGCGATCAGGGCGACGGCCGCCAGCGGCAGCGTGCGGGTAAGGAGGCGGCGGCGGCGCTCCGCCTCGGACGGGAAAGAACTCACCGGCGAAAGGTAATGGAGGTAAAGGAGGGAACCCCGGCGTGCTTCTATTCCTGGGGTGACCGTGTTGGACTGGGCGATCCTCGCCTTCACCTTCGCACTCGCCCTCTGGGGCTACCGCCAGGGCCTCATCGTCGGTGCGCTGACCCTGGTCGGCTTCGGTGCCGGCGCCTTCGCCGGCAGCCGGATCGCGCCGCTGCTGCTGACCAAGGGCTCGCACTCGCCCTACGCGCCGCTCTTCGGCGCCCTCGGGGCGCTGCTGGTCGGCGCGCTGATGGCGGTGACGGTGGAGAGCTTCGCCCTCGGCCTGCGGGAAAAACTCGTCCGCCGGCCGTTCCTGCAGGTCGCCGACGGGGCCGGCGGCGCGGCGCTGATCGCCTCGGTCGCCCTCGGCCTCGCCTGGATCTTCGGCGCCGTCCTCCTCCACGCGCCGTCCACCACGCAGCTGCGCGCCGACATCCAGCAGTCGGTGATCCTCCGCAGCCTCAACGACGTGCTGCCGCCCTCGGGGCCGCTGCTGAACGCACTCGACCGGGTCGACCCCTCGCCGACCGTGTTCGGACCCGCCGCCCCGGTGGCGCCGCCCGACGCGAAGATCGCCCAGGACTCCGACGTGCTCGACGCCGGCGACTCGGTGGTGCGGGTGCTCAGCACCGCCTGCGGGCTGGGGATCGAGGGCTCGGGCTGGGCGGTCGAACCGGGGGTCGTCGTCACCAACGCGCACGTGATCGCCGGCTCCGACGACACCACCGTCACCACCCAGGACGGGATCGAGCTCGACGCGACCCCGATCTACTACCAGCCGCGCAACGACCTGGCGCTGCTGCAGGTGGGGGCGGCGCTGCCGGGGCTGCCGATCAGCGCGCAGCGCAAGGTCGGGGAGGACGCCGCCGTCCTCGGGTACCCGGAAAACGGCCCCTATTCGCTGGCGCCGGCGCGGATCGGCGAGACGCGGGCGACGATCAGCGAGGACTCCTACGGCAACGGTCCGATCGAGCGGACCATCGTCGCCCTCAGCGGCGACGTGCGCAGCGGCAACTCCGGCGGGCCGCTGGTCGACCCGCGCGGCCGCGTCGTCGGCACGGTGTTTGCGGCGACCACGGGCGGGACGCAGGGCGGGTTTGCGATTCCCGCCGAGCAGGTCCGCGAAGCGCTGCGGCGGGCCGATCCCGAGGGTGTGGACACCGGGCCCTGCACGAGGTAGGTGGGGACGGGGTGGGGTAGCCCCTCTCCGGGCACATCTCGCTATGGCTCGATGTTGAGTGCCCTGAGAGGGGCTACCCCACCCCGTTTGGCCCGTCACTTACGTTCGGTAAGCTCGATTGCCATGGAGCCGGCTAGCTCTGCGGAGGTCAAGGGGGAGAACGGAAGTGCGGTCTGCCCGCACTTCCACTGCGCGATCGAGCTGATCGGCAAGCGGTGGACGGGGGCGATCGTCGTCGCCCTCACCGAGAGGCCGATGCGCTACGGGGAGCTCGGCAAGGCGGTGCCGGGGCTTTCGGATCGGCTGCTCTCGCAGCGGCTGCGGGAGCTGGAGGAGGAGGGGCTGGTCGAGCGCCAGGTGGAAGCCGGCACGCCGGTCCGGGTCACCTACTCGCTGACCGTGGTGGGGCAGGAACTCGACCCCGTCCTCAGCGAGCTGAAGTCCTGGGCGAGACGGTGGAAGAGAGCCTGAGCCGGCAGGCGGGCGCCCCGCGGGCGAGCGCCGGGCCGCAGCTTCCGGGTCCGTTCGCCGTCGGCCGCTACGCGCGCAAGCTCCAGGAGGAGATGCGCAAGCGGGCGCGGGTGCAGCTGATCGGCGAGGTGACCGGCGTCAGCCGCAGCAAGGTGCAGGCCTACTTCGAGCTGCGCGACGGCGAGGGGGCGGTGCCCTGCGCGATCTGGCTCAACGACCTGGAGAAGGCGGGGCTGAGCGACGGCGCGCTGCGCGACGGCGCCGAAGTCGTGATCGCCGGCGGGCCGGACTACTACCCCGGTGGCGGCCAGGCCTCGCCGAGCTTCTCCTTCCGGGCGACGCACGTGCGGCTGGCCGGCGAAGGCGACCTGATCGCCCGGCTGGAGGCGCTGCGCAAGCAGCTGCGCGCCGAGGGCCTGTTCGAGCTGCAGAAGCAGCTGGCGCGGCCGCTGCTGCCGAAGGCGATCGGGGTCGTCACCGCCGAGCGCGGCGCGGCGCGGCGCGACCTCTGCGCCGGCCTCGAGCGCCGCGGCTGGGGCGGCTCGGTCGTCTGGGCCTTCGCCCCGGTCCAGGACCGCCACGCGGCGCCGGCGATCGGGTTGGCGCTGCAGGACCTGGCGGCGCGGCCGGAGGTGGAGGCGATCGTCGTCACCCGCGGCGGCGGCAGCCTCGCCGACCTCTGGGCCTTCTGCGACGAGACGCTCTGCCGCACGGTGGCGATGCTGCGCGTGCCGGTCATCAGCGCCGTCGGCCACGAGCGCGACAGCACCCTGATCGACGACGTCGCCGCGGTCGCCTGCTCGACCCCGACCCACGCGGCCGAAGCGGCGGTGCCGCTCGACTGCCTGGCGGCACGGGGCAGCCTCGAGCGCTGCGCGGTGGCGCTGCGGCGGGCGGGGGAGGGGGCGATCGAGGCCCGCTCCCGCCACCTCGGCGCCCTGGCGCGCGGGCCGGCGCGGGCGTTGCAGCGGCAGCGCTCCGACCTCAACCAGAAGATCCGCGAGATCCGCGCCGCCTCCGAACGCGGCCTCGCCGACCGGACGTCGTTTCAACGGCGGATCGGGACGGTGGTGCTGGAGCGGGCGCGGCGGCGGGCGCTCGGCGCCGACATGGAGCAGCAGCGCGAGGCGCTGAGGCGGGCGGCGGTGGCGCTGCGCGCGCACGAACCCGAGCGCACGCTGGAGCGCGGTTACGCCCTGGTCGAGGGGGAGAGCGGCGAGCCGCTGACCAGCGCCGCCGAGGCCGGCGCCGCGGAGCGCATTAGCCTTCGTTTCAGCGATGGACGCGTCCGAGCCAAACCAGAGCGCCGCGACGAAGCCTGACTCCTACGAGGCCGCGGTCGAGCGGCTGGAGGAGATCATCGACCGGCTCGACTCCGGCCAGGCCGGCCTGCGCGAGACGCTCGAGCTCTGCAAGGAGGGCAAGGAGCTGGTCAATTTCTGCGCCGGCGAGCTGGACGAGGTCGGCGCAGGGTTGAAAGAGCTAAACCTCGACGACCTCGCCGCCCGGCTCGACCGCTCCGGGACCGGAGCAGAGCCCGCGTAGCGCCGGGCAGCCGCGGCAGAGGGACCAGTCGCGCTCCTCGGGGGCGGCGACCGGGAAGTCGGGCTCGGTGATCCGGGCGATCGTCGCCTCCAGCTTGGTGCGGGCGGTGGCCATCTCCCCGGCGCTGAGCAGCGAGATCGCCGGCTCCTCGGGACGCTCGAGGAAGACGTAGGCGACCTCCACCTCCTCGGTGCCCAGAGCCTCGGCGACGGCCAGCGCGTAGACCGAGCGCTGGACGCCGTAGTGGGCGGCGCGCTCGGCGGGGTCGGCGCCGCCGAGGCGGTCGGTCTTGTAGTCGATCACCAGCGGCGGTGCGCCCTCGCGCTCGACCAGCAGGTCGATCGAGCCGCGCAGAACGGTGCCGCCGATCCCCAGCAGCAGCGGCACCTCGGCCCTGATTCGCGTCGCTTCGGCGGCGATGCGCTCCCGCAGGGACGAGTCGATCCACTGCCGCACGGGCTCGAGCAGGTCCTCCGCCTTTCGAAGTCCGGTCGCGGCGGCGTGACGAAGCGCCAGCTCCTCGCTCGGCACGGCCCACCCGTTCGCCTGGCTCCACTCGAGCAACGCGTGCACCGCGGCGCCCCGGGCCGTCCGTTCTTCGCGCGCCGAGGGCTCGCCGTCGTTCTCCGGCCGCGATTCGGTCCGCGCCAGTCCCAGCACCCGCTCCATGTAGAAGCGGTAGGCGCATTCCTCGTAGGCGGAGATCGCAGTGTAGGAGAGGGGGCGGCTGGGGACGATCGGCGGCCTGCGCTCGACCAGCGGCGGCGGTCCCTCGCCGAGCCCGCGCTCGGCGGCGCCCTCGCGGCGCAGCGTTCGCAGCTCGGCGGCGCGCTCGGGGGAGGGCAGGTTGACCTGTGCGCGGATCTCCGAGGCCTCGAACTCGGCCTCCAGGCCCGGGCGCGGCTGCGGCGGCGCCACCGGCACCGTCGCGTCCTCGTCGCGCGGCACCCCGAGCGCTTCGACCAGCCGCTCGACCACCGACCTGCCCTTCGTCTCGCGGCCCTCTTTCGGGTTGACGACGCCGCTGAGGATCAGGTGCTCGCGGGCGCGGGTGGCGGCGACGTGGAAGAGGCGCAGCTCCTCTTCGGCTTCGCGCTCGGCCGCCTCTTCGCAGAGGGCGCCGTAGTCGTAGAGGTCGATCTTCGGGCTGCCGAGGCGGAGCAGGCGCAGGCCGACCCGCGGCTGCTCCTCGCGGCCGATCGCCAGCAGCGGCGAGCGGTTGCCGTTCAGCAGGCGGCGCGAGAGGTCGGGGACGGCGACGACGCCGAACTCCAGGCCCTTGGCATTGTGGACGGTCATGATCCGGACCCCGTCGTGCCCCTCGGCGGCGGTGGCGGCCTGGGCCTCGGCTTCGCCCTCTGCCCGGGCCGCGAGGAAGTCGAGCAGGCCGCGCAGGTCGCGCCCCTCGCGCGACTCGAACTCGGCCGCCAGCCGCGCCATCTTGCGCACGTTGGCGAAGCGCGCCTCGCCGGCCGGCCGCGAGAGCACCGCCAGGTCGTAGCCGGTCTCGGTCACCACCGCCTCGACCAGGGCCGGCAGCGAGAGCCGCGGCGCCTGCTCGCGCAGCGAGACGACGGTGGCGACGAAGCGGGTCAGCAGCTCGCGCTCGGCGTCGGGAATCCCCTCCAGCCGCTCCGGGTCGACGAGCTCCGCGTCGCCGGCCCCGGCGGCGCGCTCGACCGCCGGCCAGACGTGGCGCCGCTTGCCGGCCGCTTTGCGCAGCAGCCAGAGCGTGTCCGGGGCCGCCGCGCAGGCGGGGGAGGCGAGGGCGCCGAAGAGGGCGTGGTCGTCGAGCGGGTTGGCGATCACCGCCAGCAGCGCGCAGACATCGGCGACCTGCTGCTGGGACCAGTAGCCGCGGCCGCCGACCACGTAGGGCCGCAGGCCGGCGCGTTCGAGCGAGTCCTCGTAGGCGTCGAGGTGGGTGAAGGCGCGCAGTAGCACGACCATCTCGCCGCGCGGCACGCCGGCGTCGGCCAGCTCGCGCAGGCGCTCCGCCACGAAGCGGGCCTCGGCCAGGCAGTTGAGCGGGGTCGAGCCGTCGATCGCCGGTTCCAGCTCGATCCCCTCGGCGTCCCAGCCGTCGCGAGCGGTCAGCAGCAGCTCGACAGCGGGCACGGCCGGCTTCGAGCCGGCGACCTCTCGCGTCTCGGTTCCCACCCGCAGCGGCGTGTACGCGCCGCCGAGCAGCGTCTCGCCGAACAGGTTCACCGCGCCGACCACCTCCGGCCGCGAGCGGAAGTTGCCGCTCAGCCGCATCAGCTCGGCGTCGGCGCGGCGCTCGATCTCCTCGCGCCGGCGGCGGAAGACCTCGAGGTCGGCGTGGCGGAAGCCGTAGATCGACTGCAGCTCGTCGCCGACCACGACCAGCTCGGTCTTGGGGCCGTGGAGCGACTCGATCAGCCGCAGCTGCAGCCGGTTGGTGTCCTGGAACTCGTCGACGAGGATCTGGCGGAAGCGCCCGCGGTAGTGCTCGCCGATCTCGGCCCGCTCCAGCAGACGGGCGGCGAGGATCTGCAGGTCCTCGAAGTCGATTCCCGCTCGCCGCGCCTTCGCCGCCTCGAAGCGGGCGGAGAAGAGCTCCAGCAGTTCCGCCAGGTGGGAGTAGACGACGCCTCCCTCGCCCGCCTCGGCCACCCGCGCGACCGCGGCGTCGACCGCGTCCTTGTAAGGGGCGAGGGCCTTCGCCTTGCTCTTGGTGGCGAGTGCCAGCAGCTCGTCGAGGCTCGGCGCCTCCGCGGCGCCGAGGACAGCCAGCGCCCGTTCCAGCAGTGCGCGGTCGGCCTCGCTCCGCTTGCCGTTCTTCTCCCGCAGCTCCTCGAGGCACTCGCCGGCCGCCGCGGCGGCTTGGGCGATCGCCGCCTGCGGGTCGGGCCGCGGTGGCTCGGGCAGCTTCGGGTCGGCGACGCCGCGGCTGCGCAGCTCGTCGTGGACGGCGGCGATCGTCGCCCGCAGCCCTTCCAGGTCGTAGGCGGCGACGGTCTCCTCGCGCGCCGGGTCGCCCTGGCCCGCTCTTAGGAACTCGACCACGGCGTCGTCGAAGGCCTCGCGGGCGGCGCGCGCCGCCTCCGGCGCGTCGAGGACGCGGAAGTTGGGGTCGACCCCGGCGGCGACCGGGTGGGCGGCGAGGACGCGGTTGCAGAAGCCGTGGATCGTCGTGATCCAGGCGCCGCCGAGCCCGGCCAGCGCCGCCGCCGCACGCTCGGAGCCGCGCTCGGCGCGCCGCGCCAGCTCGGCCCGGATCCGCTGCCGCAGCTCGGCCGCCGCCTTGTCGGTGAAGGTGAAGGCGAGGATCGAGTCGGGGGGGAGGCCGGAGTCGCAGACCAGGCGGCAGTAGCGGTCGACCATCACCCCGGTCTTGCCGGTCCCGGCGCCGGCCTCGAGCAGCACGTCGCGGCCGCGGACGGCGATCGCCGCGGCCTGCTCGGGGGTCGGCTCTTGCGTCGGCGCCACCGTCGCCTCCTCGGCGCTCACCGTTCCTCGTCCCTCTCGTCCTGCTCCCAGCGCGGCGCCCGGTCGCGGCGGCAGATCGGCGCGAAGGTGCAGTAGGAGGGGCAGACGTCGTGGCCCCGCAGGCCCGGCCGCGGCCCGGGGTCGCGGCGGATGTCGCCGGTCCGCATCCGGGCGACGATCGCGCCGCCGCGGCGGCGCGAATCCTCCAGCAGCTCCTCCAGCTCCTCGGGCTCGACCACGTCGTTGGGGTAGAGGCCGTAGCCGGCCAGCTCGCCGGCAGCCGCCTCCGAGACGACCCCGCGCGGGCGACGGCTGGAGGTACCGCGCAGCGGGTGGTACAGCGCTCCGGCAGGCTTCCCGCCCCAGTGCTCGGCGACCGCCAGCAGGTAGAGCGGCAGCTGCAGCTTGGCCCGCTCCTCGAACTTGTCCAGCGGGGTGACCTGCGAGGCGAGCTT
This sequence comes from Solirubrobacterales bacterium, assembly GCA_036280195.1. Classification (GTDB taxonomy): domain Bacteria; phylum Actinomycetota; class Thermoleophilia; order Solirubrobacterales; family 70-9; genus VAYN01. Next base: position 21,579 of record DASURF010000059.1, read on the forward strand.
GTAGTCGATGACGACAGCGCGGCCGTCGGCGGAGCGGTCGACGCGGTCGACGGCACCGTGCAGGCCCCAGCCGCCGAGGTCCAGCACCGGCCGCTCGGCGTCGGGGTGCTCGCCGAAGCGCGCCTCCAGCAGCCAGGGCTCGAAGCCCCCCGGGTCGCGCTCGGCCTCCTCGGCGAGGAAGCGCTCCAGCAGCCGTTCGACCCGGCGCGCGATCGCCCGTTCGGCCGGGTGGTCGCCCAGCTCGCGCTCGGCGACGATCTCCGCCAGCAGCCGGCGGCCGCGCTCGGTCCAGGCGGCGAGCGTGTCCGGCCGGGGCAGCGGGTCGCCGCCCGGCCGCTCGCCGAAGAGCCGCTCGAGCACCTCGTGCATCAGGCCGCCCTGGACCAGCGGGTCGGGGACCGGGTCGAGCAGCTGCGGGTCGAGCTCGTGGCCGGCGAACCAACGGTAGGAGCAGAGGTCGAACTCCTCCAGGGTGGTGCCGCCGTAGGCGGCGACCGCGGCCAGCGACTCGAGCGCCGCGGGGTTGGTCAGCGGGCCGGGTGCGCGCGAGGCGGCCTCGGCGCGGCGGGCGTCGGCGACCCTGGCGGCGAGCTCCGCCGCGAGCTCGGCTTCGACCCCGACCTGGGCCAGCAGCGCCGGCGCGTCGGCGGTTGGCCCATGGGCGGCGAGCGCCCGCGCCAGCTCGTCCTCCGATGCCGCCTCGGCCAGCGGGGCGACGACCTGCGCCAGGTCGCGGGTGGCGGTGATCTCCGCCTCGACCGGGTCGGGGGCGGCCCCGTCCGGCGCCGGCGCCAGCAGCGCCCGCACGTCGTCGAGCAGCGGCGAGCGGGCGGTGGCGGCACCGTCCTCGTCGCTGTCGCGGTAGGAGAGGACGAGGCTGCGGCGGGGGAGGGCGAGGCAGGCGTGGAAGAGGTAGCGCTCCTCGGCCTCGGTGTCGCGGCGGGGGTCGAGCCCCAGGGTCCCCCGCTGGGCCTCGGAGAGGAAGGGGTCGGCGCCGCGGTCGCGGCGCGGGAACTCGCCGTCCTGCAGGGAGCCGACGACGACGTGGTCGAAGCGGGCGGCGCGCAGGCGGTAGGGGCTGGCGATCCGCACCCGGCCTTCGACCGGGCCCGACCAGACGCGGAAGTCGAGCTCCTCGATCGTCCGCGCCAGCTCCTGTGGCCCCGGCGCGAGGTCGCCCAGCTCGGCGAGGTCGGCGAGGGCGCCGGCGATCGCCGCCGCGGCACGCAGCTCGATCCCGTCGCCGCGCTGCAGCCTCGGCCCGTCCTCGGCGTCGCGCAGCGGCCGCGCCGCCATCGTCGCCGCCAGCGCCGCGACCTCCGCCGCCAGCTCGGCCGGCGAGCGCTCGGCGGCGGCGCGCAGGCGCAGCAGGTCCCGCGGCGGGTCGCCCTCCTCGCCCTGCCAGAGGCGCAGCGCCGTCTCGGCGTCGCGCACCCGGCGGCGCCGCAGCCGCCGCTCGAACCAGTCGACGCGGCCGAGGGAGAAGCCCGAGGCGCCGCGCAGGTAGCGGAGGAAGTCGGTCGCGCGGCCGGCGCCGAACTCGGTCTCCAGCAGGGCGATCAGGGTGCCGCCGACGCCGGTCCGCGCCACCGGCAGCTCCGCCTCCAGCGCCGTCGCGATCCCGTTGGCCTCCAGCGCGGCCTGGATCTCGGCGCCGCGGCGGGAGGGATCGCGCAGGGCGATCGCGATCTCGGCCGGGTCGGCGCCGCCCTGGACGAGGCGGGACACGTGGGCGGCGATCGCCTCCGCCTCGGCCCGGGTGCCGGCCGAGCGCAGCAGGGCGAGGCTGCCGTCCGGTTCGGCTCGCTTCGGCCGCCCGGCGCCGAAGGAGATCGTGAGGTGGAAGAGGAGCGGGCTGAGGGTGTTGCCGGGGTCGGCAGCCATCGTCGCTTCGCCCGCCGCTCCGATCCGCTCGCGCAGCCGGCTCAGGAGCCTGCCGCGGGCCGCGAGCGCCGCGTTGCCCTGCTCGTAGGGGAGCGCGGCGGTCACCTCGGTCCGCTCGGCGAGGGCCGCGATCAGCGCCAGCTGGTTCTCGGTCAGGTCGTCGAAGCCGTAGAGGAGAACCGGCCGGTCGCCCCAGAAGGAGCCGTCGCGGCGCAGCTGGGCGATCGCCTCGCGGGCGATGCCGTGGGGGTCGGTGCGACCGGTCCGCCGCCGCGCCTCCTCGTAGCCGCTGTAGAGGGTGGCGAGGTCGCTGAGGTAGGCGGAGCCTTCGAGGGTCGCGGCGCTCGCCTCGACTTCTCCCGGCTCGACCCCGGCCGCCTGCAGCTCGTCGAGCAGCCGCCCGAGGGCCCCGGCGAAGCGCGGCCGGGCGGCGGAGCGGCGCAGCGGGCCGAGCCGGTCGCGGCGCGATTCGATCGCCACCGCGATCGCCCGCAGGCGCTGCGCCGGCGAGAGCTCTTCTCCGGGGGGCGCTCCGGCCGCGACGGCGACGGTGCGGAAGAGGGCTCCGAAGGTCATCACCGAGCCGCCCAGCAGCGCCCCGGATGGCGCGCCTCCGGCGCACAGCTCGCGCTCGAAGTCGAAGACGTCGTCGCGGTTGGGGACGACCAGGATCGGATCCCTATCCAGGACCTCCTCGAGCTCTCGCAGCACCGCACCGCGCTTGCCCGAGTTGGGCGGTCCGTGGATCAGATTCAGGGGCACCCGCCCGAGCCTACGGACGGCTCCGGCGCCGCCCGGCGGGTACCCCGCACGACCCCGCAAACTGGGGGATTAGCGGGCATCTTTTGGCGTCCCCAGGCGCCTCTACCTTTCTCCGCAGCCGATGTCCCTCTGCTTCGTAGACCCCGCCGACGCGATCCGCGCCATCGCCGATTCGATCGGTCGTGAGGCCCGCCGCCAGTTGCTCGGCGAGGCGGTCCGCGCCTGGGTCGACGAGATCCCCGAGTCCGAACTCGAGGTCCACTACGCAAAGGCGATCTCCGAGCTCGACGAGCACGACCTCTCGATGCTCGCCGCCTGGCACGGCTCCCTGGAGGCCGGCCAGCCGGTCCCCAACCGCGACTTCCTCATGGCCGCCTTCGGCTCCCTCGGCGAGAACCGCCGCGAGGCCCTGAAGCTGGCCGCCGGCTTCCGCGGCGAGGAGGCCGTCGACTCCGGCGTCACCGAGGAGGACGCCCTGGAGCTGGTCCTGGGCCTCCTCGGCCCACCCCGCCTGATGGAGCTCGCCACCGAGGCACTCGAGCTGTATGTTTGGGATCGCGCTGGTAGCGATAACTAGATCCTCTGCTTCCCCAACGCTCGCCTGCAGTCAAAAACTAGACAAACTGTCTAGTTTTGTGGACCAAATACCAGTTCTGTTCCTTGACAGAGCAAGTCGTGCTGCTTAGCATCCTCTGAGTTCAAAGCGGAGGCTAAGTGGTAGTAAAACTAGACAATATGTCTAATAGGCAGGTAGGAAAGGTCGAGCCATACGCCAGGGTCCGCCGGCAGATACGCGAACGGGAGACGCCTGAACCCTCGGCTATATGGCAGACCCTTGCGATTGCGTTCAGTGGGTTCGGCTTCGCTGTGGGCCTTGCGGCCCTGACCGTTTCCGATCGAGCGGCCTTCGGGCCTGGGCAACTCTGGGTAGCTGCCGCCGGCTTCCTCTTGGCCTCTGGCCTTTGCTTTACGGCACATTGGGACGTAAACAAGGGCCGGAGGAGTCGTTTGGTTGAAGTTGAGGAGACGGCGACCGACCTGAACGACTAGCCGGTCCATTGTTTAGTCAGCCCCTGGCGGGGCTAACCTCGCCTTATGGACGTTCCCCCGCAGGCGATAGTCATCTTCGGCGCTACCGGCGACCTGGCTCGGCGGAAGCTGCTGCCGGGGTTGCTACGTCTGTTCCAGGCCGGGTTGATGCCGGAGTTCCGGGTGATCGGGGTCTCGATGGAGGAGATCAACGACGCTCGGTTCCGGGCGATCGCCGAAGAGGCCTGCCGCGAACATGCGCGGCATGCGTTCGGCGGGGAGGAGTGGCATGAGTTCTCCAACCGGCTCTCCTACGTCCCGCACTCGCAGGCGCCCGAGGGGTTGCGGGCGGCTGTCGACAGGGCCGAAGAGGCGCTGGGGCCGGAGATGCACCTGCTCCACTACCTCAGCGTGCCGCCGACCGCCGCCCCCGACGTGATCCAGATGCTGAAGACCTGCGGGCTCTCGGAGCGCTCGCGGGTGATCATGGAGAAGCCGTTCGGGACCGACCTAGCCAGCGCTCGCAAGCTCAACCACATGGTCCACGAAGTGCTCGGCGAGGATCAGGTCTTCCGCATCGACCACTTCCTCGGCAAAGAGGCGGCGCAAAACATCCTCGCGCTGCGCTTCGCCAATGGCCTCTTCGAGCCGATCTGGAACCGCAACCACATCGACCACATCCAGATCGACGTGCCGGAGACGGTCGGGGTCGGCTCGCGGGCTCAGTTCTACGAGAAGACGGGTGCCTTCCGCGACATGGTCGTCACCCATCTGTTCCAGATCCTCGCCTTCGTCGCGATGGAGCCGCCGACGGCGCTGGCGCCGGACCCGATCACCGACGAGAAGAACAAGGTCTTTCGCAGCCTGCAGCCGCTCGACCCCCGCCACGTGGTCCGCGGCCAGTACGAGGGCTACAGCGACGAAGTGGGCGTCGAGGAATCCAGCACCGAGACCTTCGTCGCCCTGCGCTGCGAACTCGACAACTGGCGCTGGAGCGGCGTGCCCTTCTACCTGCGCACCGGCAAGCGGATGGAGGAAAGCGCCCGCATCATCTCGATCGCCTTCCGCGAGCCGCCGCACGCGATGTTCCCTGAGCACTCGCGCGTCGGCCGTTACGGCCCCGACCACCTCACCTTCGACCTCGACGAGTCCTCGCGCGTCTCGCTCTCCTTCTACGGCAAGCGGCCGGGGATGGGGATGGTGCTGGAGAAGGCGAGCATGCAGTTCTCGCTGGAGGAAACCGACTACCGCGGCGAGACCGTCGAGGCCTACGAGCGGCTGATCCGCGACGCGATGATCGGCGACCGCACCCTGTTCACCACCGCGCCGGGAATCGAGCGCCTGTGGGAATGCTCCGAACCGCTGCTGCAGGACCCGCCGCCGGTCAAGCCCTACCCGCAGGGCTCGTGGGGGCCGGCGGAGATCGGCGCCCTGATCGCGCCGCACAGCTGGCGCCTGCCCTTCGCCCGCCGCTGGCGGGAAGCGCCGATCGCCGTCTAGGCGAGCGCGGCGCGGATCTCGCCGATCGCCTGCTCGTTGTCGCGGAAGTGGACCGTCTGCATCCCGACGGCTTCGGCGCCCTCGATGTTCGGCGGCAGGTCGTCGATGAAGAGGCAGGCCTCCGCCGGCATCCCGATCCGCTCCAGGGTCAGCTCGTAGATCCGGGCTTCCGGCTTGCGGACGCCGACGAAGGCGGAGTCGACGATCTCCTCGAAGATCTCGTCGACCGGCAGCATCGAGCGCCACAGCGGCTCCCACTCGCGCACGTTGTTGGTCAGCATCGCCATCTTCAGGCCGCTGTTCTTCAGCTCGTGCATCAGCGCGATCATCTCCTCGTTGGGGTGCAGCGCGCCCCAGAACTTCTGGCGGAAGTGGTGCAGGTGCGGCCGGTGGTCGAGGATCGATTCGAGGCCGTCCTCGAGCCGCTCGATGAACTCGTCCTCGCTGATTTCGCCCCGCTCCAACCGGAACAGGGGCAGATCCTCGCCCTCCGCCAGCCCCGCCCGCATCGCCTTGCCGAGGTTTTCCGGCGAGATCCCGACCTCGTCCTGAAAAGCGGCGAAGGCGGCGAACAGCGGCGTCGTCAGCACCCCGCCGAAGTCGGAGACGATCGCCCGCAAGCCATTGGCCGGGGGCTCACTCATCGACTTCGCGGGCGACCTCGTAGGTGCCGAGCCCCTCGCGACCCTCGACCGACCAGCGGAAGAAGGCGATCTCCGAGTCGACTCCCTGGCGGCGAACGCTGACCGCGCTGATCAGGGTGCCGGCGCCGCGCAGCGGTCGCATCTCCTCGGTGTCGGGCCACAGCTCCAGCGTCGCCCGCCGCTGCACCCCGTCCTCGCCGTACTCGGTCGAGAGCAGCGCCTCCTCGAAGGTCAGCGGGGCACCGTCAGGGTCGCAGAGGACCGCGGTGACCTCCTCGTCGCCGTGCCCGCGCCCGCCGGCGGGCATGGTCGAGGTGAGGGCCAGCAGTCCCCCGTCGGAGAAGACGATCCCGATCGACCGCCGCACGATCCGTCCCCCAAGGCTCATTGCCCGGCAGCCTAGTGACCGGAGGGGCGCGGTAGAGCTTTTGTACCTATGGGGGAGCAAAAGCTCTACCGCGCCCCACGATCTAGATTCCCGCCATGCCCGAGCTGACGGTCCGCGACGCCGACCCCGCCCGCGACGCCGTCGCCTGCGCGGCGATCTACGCGCCGCACATGGAGGGCAGCGCCGTCTCCTTCGAGGAACGGACGCCCGACGCGGCCGAGCTGGCGGCGCGGATCGAGAGCTATGGCCAGAGCCACGCCTGGCTCGTCGCCGAGCGCGGGGGAGAGGTGGTCGGCTACGCCTACGCCACCGGCTTCAACGAGCGCCCCGCCTACCGCTGGAGCGCGAGCGTCTCGGTGTATATCGCCGAGAGCGCCCGCGGCCGGGGTGTCGGCCGCGCCCTCTACGAAGCGCTCTTCCAGCGCCTGCGCGAGCGCGGCTTCCGCATGGCGTGCGCCGGCATCACCCTGCCGAACGAGGCCAGCGTCGGCCTGCACGAAGCGCTCGGGTTCGAGCGGACCGGGGTCAACCGCGAGATCGGCTTCAAGGAAGGCGCCTGGCGCGACGTCGGCTGGTTCCAGCTGGAGCTGGCGCCCGCCCCCGGCGGACCGCCGCCGGAGCCGCGCTGACCCTCTGGCTACCATGCACCCATGAGCGATAACCCCGCACCAACCGACGCGACGAGCGACGAAACCCTGACCGAGGAGGACGTCTACGAGGTCCTCGAGGAGGTCATCGACCCCGAGCTCGGCCTCGACTTCGTCTCCCTCGGCCTCGTCTACGACGTCAACATCGAGGGCACCGAGGTCTACGTCACCTTCACCCTCACCACCCCCGCCTGCCCGATCGGCCCCCAGGTCTCCGAACAGATGCGCGAGTTCGTCGGCGACCTCCCCGGCGTCACCGCCGTCCACCCGAAGATGGTCTTCGACCCTGCGTGGACCCCGGAGATGATGACCGAGGACGCGAAGTTCGCCCTCGGGTTCTAGGGATCTGACGATTGGTGAGCTAACCGCTTCATAGCGGGGTTAACTCGCCACTCGCGCCTCACTCGTAGGTAAGCGCCCGCAGCGGGTCCAGGTGGGCGGCGCGGCGGGCCGGCAGGACTGCCGCCAGGGTGCCGATCACGGCGCCGAGCACCGCGGTCGAGATCAGCATCCCGGTGGGGATGTGGAGGTTGAGGCCGACCAGCGTGCTTTCGCGCACCGAGAGGATCCAGACGATCCCGACCACGAGGCCGGCGGCGATACCGGCGATGCTGCCGCCGAGCGAGATCAGCAGGCTCTCGTCGAGCATCGTCCGCCGCACCCGCCAGCGCGAGCCGCCGAGGGCGCGGAGGACGCCGATCTCCCGGGTCCGCTCGATCACCGACATCGAGAGGGTGTTGATGATCCCCAGCAGGCCGACGATCACGGCGATGCCGATGATCGCGTTGAAGAAGGCGAACTGCTTGTTGATTTCGTCTTCGTAGTGCTGCTTGAACTCAGTGTTGGAGACGGCTTCGTAGCCGGGGTAGTCGCTGCCGAGCAGGCGGTTGACCTTCGTCTCCAGCAGTTCGCGCTGCCCGGGCGAGGCGGCGGTGACGGCGAGCACCGAGTCGGTCTCGATCCCGTAGACCCGCTTCATCGTCCCCAGCGAGACCATCACCTCGTTGCCGCTCGCTTCGAAGGTGTCGATGGTGGCGACGACGGGCGCCTCGCGGGCGCCCGAGGCGCCCTTCAGCGGGATCGTGTCGCCGACCCCGATGCCGGTCTCGTCGGAGAAGCCCTTGCCGAGGACGACGCCCCCGGCCGCCAGGCCGGCCATCGCTTCGCTGGTGCTCGCCCCTTCGTACTCGCTGCGGTCGACCTTCGGCCAGGCCTTCGGGTCGACGGCGACGAGCAGCCCGGGTTCGTCGCTCTCGGGCAGGTGCAGCATGTAGACGATCCGCCGCGGCGTCACCGTCCCGGCCTCCGGCAGCTCGGCGATCCGCCTGCGCAGCGGCGCGGCGATCGAGGTCGTCGGCCCGCCGTATTCGCTGAACCCGGCGGGCTGCACGGTCAGGTCGCGGCTGAAGCGCTTGTCGAGCTCGTCGGAGATCGAGCCGACGAAGCTCTGGCTCATGATCCCGTTGACGACGACCACCGAGAGCGTCACGACCAGCGCCGAGGCGGTCGCCGAGGTGCGCAGCGGGTTGGCCCGCAGCGAGTCGGAGGCGAGCCGTCCCTCGGCGGGCATCACCAGCCGCGCCGGGATTGCCAGCAGGCGGATCACCGGCATCACCACGAATGGCGCCAGCAGCACCATGCCGACGAACATGACCATCGTCGAGCCGACGCCGACGACGGCCGACCAGACGCCGCCGGACTGGTTGCTGAACCAGAAGAGGCCGCCGATCGCCAGCCCGGGAAGGAAGAGAGCGATGCCGGCGAGGGCGCGCCGCCACCCCGGCGGCCGCTCGATCGTGCGCCCGCCGGTCAGCGCCCGGATCGGCGGGATGCGGCCGGCGCGGAGGGCGGGGTAGAGCGCCCCGGCGAGGGTCGCCAGCAGCCCCACCCCGACCGCGGTCACCGCCGCCCCGGTCGTCACCTCGAGCGCCGAGAGGGGCAGGCCGAAGAAGCTCCGCATCGCCGAGGCGAGCAGTTCGGCGAGGCCGAGGCCGAGGGCGAGCCCGATCGCGCCTCCGACCACGCCGAGCACCAGCGCCTCGAAGGCGATGCCGCCCGCCAGTCGCCGCCGCGGGGCGCCGAGCGCGCGCATCGTCCCGATCTCGCGCATCCGCTGCAGCACGGTCATGTTGAAGGAGTTGAGGATCAGGAAGGCGCCGACGAAGAGCGCGATCCCGGAGAAGAAGTAGAGGACGATGTCCAGCCCGGCCAGCGATTCGTTCGCTTCGTCGCCCTTGCCCGCGGGCGTCGCCACTTCGACGCCGGGACCGGTGATCGCGTCGATCCGCCGCTGCACCTCGGTCGCCGAAGCCCCCTCTTCGAGGATCACGTTGATCTCGTCGTAGGTGCCGTATTTGTCGTTCAGCGCCCGCGCGGCTTCGATCGGCATCGCCGCGGTCCCGTAGCCACCGAGGTCGAGGTCGGTCTGCAGCTTGTAGACCCCGGTCACGGTGACGACGGCGCGTCCCGTCGGGGTGCCCAGCCGCAGCACGTCGCCGACGCCGAGGCCCTCCTGCTTCGCCCAGCCTTCCTCCAGCTCGATCTCGCCGGAGCCCCGCGGCTCGCGCCCGGCGACGACTTCGGACCCGGCGGTGTCCGCGCCCTGCAGGTTCACCCCGGCGACGAAGAGCATCGAGCCGCGGTCGCTGCCCGCGTCGCCCTGCTCGTCGATCGTGCGGAAGACCCCGAAGACGTCGCCCTCGGCGGCGTCGACCCCCTCGACCCGGCGGATCTTGGGCAGGTCGTCCGCGGGCACGGAGCCGATCGACGACTTGCCGGAGACGATCAGGTCGGTGCGGCCGTAGATCGCCGAGAAGAGGTTTTCGAAGCTGGAGTGGATCGTGGTGACGAGGATCAGCACGCCGAACACCATTCCGACCCCGAGGACGATGCCGCCCGCGGTGAGGATCGAGCGCAGGGGGCGCGCCCGCAGCGAGCGCAGCCCGATCCCGGTAAAGCTGTGGAGGCGCGCGCCGCGCGGCATCTCGCCGGCGCGCATCAGCCGACTCCGGCGGGCATCGCGCCGCGCTCGACCTCGCGGAAGGCGTCGATCACCCGGTCGCTGTCGCCGCCGGGGACCGCGCCCGCAATGGCGCCGTCGCGGAGGAAGACGACCCGGTCGGCGAGCGAGGCGGCGCGCGGGTCGTGGGTGACCATGACCACGGTCTGGCCGCCGTTGACGACCCTGCGCAGCAGCGACATGACGATGCCGCCGCTGGCGGAGTCGAGGTTGCCGGTCGGCTCGTCGGCGAGCACCAGGCGGGGATCGCGCAGCAGGGCGCGAGCGATCGCGACCCGCTGCTGCTCCCCGCCCGAAAGCTCGGTCGGAAGGTGGGCTGCCCGGTCGCCGAGCCCGACCAGGTCCAGCAGCTCGTCGATCCGCGCCGCGTACTTCGCCGGCCGCTCGCCGTTGACGAGCGCCGGCAGCAGCACGTTCTCGGCCGCGGTCAGCGTGGGGAGGAGGTTGAAGAACTGGAAGACGAAGCCGAAGACGTCGCCGCGCAGCTCGGTCAGGTCCTTGTCGCCGAGGTTGTCGTAGCGGCGCCCGGAGATGGCGACGGTGCCGCCATCGGGCCGGTCGAGGGCGCCGAGGATGTGCAGCAGCGTGCTCTTGCCCGACCCCGACGGTCCCATGATCGCGACCATCTCCCCGGCGGTCACCTCCAGGTCGACCCCGCGCAGAGCCCGCACGGCGGTCGCCCCCTCCCCGAAGGAGCGCTCCAGCCCCACCGCCTTCAGCAGCGGCGCGCTCGGGTCGTGTCCGTCGGCTTCATGGTGATGGTGGCCTTGCCTCATGCACCGAACCTAAGGCGGCCGACCCGCCCGCCCATCCGGGAAGTCCTACAAATCCGGCGACGGGATTTCCCCGAGCCGCATGCGGAAGAGAAGGTGAGGTAGCCCGGCGTGCTCGACCTCGCCGGCTGGCTCGCAGCCGACCTTCTCGGCGACGCGCCGCGAGGGGGCGTTCGTCGGCAGGACCAGCGCCACCAGCTCCTCGATGCGCATCTCGTGCGCCCACTCGATCGCAGCGGCAGCCGTCTCGGTTGCGTAGCCGCGGTTGTGGAGCGACGGCTCGACGCTCCAGGCGAGCTCGATCATCGCGGTGTCTCCGACCGTGGTCCAGTGCAGGCCGCCGCGGCCGGCGAAGGCGCCGGTCTCCTTCTCGATCAGGACCCAGGGGCCGAAGCCGTGGTCGGACCAGTGGGCCTGGTCGCCCTCGACGAGCTCGTCGAGGGCGCCGGGGGTGAAGGGCGGCAGGGGAGCGGGTCGCAGCCAGCGCTCGACCTCCGGCTGGGTGAAATGGGAGTGGTAGAGGGAGCGGTCGGCGGCGGTCGGTCGGCGGAGGAGCAGGCCCTGCGTCTGCCGTTCCTCCACCTCAGCCCCGGTCGCCGCCCGGCAGGTGGGGATCGCCGTTGCCCTGCGGCGGCACCTCTTCCGCCGTGCCCTCGAAGTCGTAGTCGCGGCCGGGGCGCCTGTCGGGGCCCCCGGGCGGCGGCCCGAACGGGCTGTCGCCGCCTCCCGGCATGCCCACCACGGTGAAGCGCCCGACCGTGAACCGTTTCAGCAGCCGGCGGGCGATCGCCCTGGTCGGCGGGATCAGCAGGAAGAGGCCGAAGATGTCGGTGATGAAGCCGGGCGAGAGCAGCAGGGTGCCGCCGATCACGATCAGCAGCCCGTCGGCCACCTCCTTGCCGGGGAACCGGCGGGCCGCCAAGGCTTCGTTGAACCGCCGCCAGGCGCCGCGCCCCTGGTGTTTCAGCAGCATCGAGCCGAGCACCGCGTCGGCCAGCAGCAGTGCCAGCGTCGGCACCACGCCGATCCACTGCCCCACCTGGATGATCACGTAGAGCTCCAGGATCGGGACGACGATGAAGAGGATGATCAGAAACGGCATGCACGAAGCCTACGGAGGAGGAAGTGTCGCCTTCCTCTCGCTATGCGAGACAAAGGCGACAGCTACGCGGCCTTGACCTTCTTGCCGGCCGCCGACTCGAGCTCGGCCAGCGCTTCGCTCAACCCGTTGCTGACGACTTCGATGTCCTCCATGCAGTCGTAGTCGGCGAGCAGGCCGAACCCGACCTTGCCGTTGTAGCTCATGATCGCCACCGCGAGGCAGTGGTTCTGCGGCAGGAAGGCCACCGGATAGACCTCCTCCAGTTCCTTGCCGAGGACGTAGAGCGGCATCTGCGGGCCGGGCACGTTGGTGACGATCAGGTTGAAGAGGCGGGTGGAGAAGTTGATCCGCGAGGCCTGGGCGAGCAGGGTCGGCGGCGCGAAGTCGTTGAAGCGGGAGATGACTTCCGCTCCCAGCGCCTGTTTGGAGCGCTTCAGGCCCGCCATCGCGTCGCTGATCGTGCGCAGCCGCCGCACCGGGTCCTCGATGTAGACGGGCAGCGGCCCGCGCATCAGCGCGATCCGGTTGCCGAGGTTGCCGCGCTCGTCCTCGCTGCGGATCGAAACCGGCACCAGCGCCCGCAGCTCCAGGCCCTCGGTGCGGACGCCGCGCCCGTGCAGCCACTTGCGCAGCGCCCCCGTCACCACCGCGAGGACGACATCGTTGACGGTGCCGCCGAGGCCGTCCTTGATCTGCTTGAAGGTCGCCAGCTCCGAGCGGGCCCAGACGTAGCGCCGGTGCGGCCCGATCTCCTCGTTCAGCGGCACGTCCGGGGCGGGGTCGGCGAAGGCGGTGACGATCTCGCCGACGCCCTCCAGCCCCTCGACCAGCTTCTTCGCCGTCGTCTCCGGGTTGCGGATCACGTCGACCGCGCGCTCGGCCAGCTTCACCGGAGCGGCGACGGCGTCGGCGACCCCCCGCGCGACCAGCTCGGTCGTCCCCGGTTCCGGCTGCGGCACCCAGTCGTCCTCCAACTGCATCGGCTTCGCCTCGCGCTCGAGGTCGAAGAGCACGGTGCCGATGTCGACGCCGGAGATCCCGTCGACCATCGCGTGGTGGGTCTTGGTCAGGATCGCGAAACGGTCGTTCTCCAGGTTCTGGGCCAGCCACAGCTCCCAGAGCGGCTTCGAGCGGTCGAGCTGCTGGGAGAAGATCCGCCCCGTCAGCCGTTTCAGCTGCGCCTCGCCGCCCGGTTCGGGCAGCGCGGTGTGGCGGATGTGGTAGGTGAGGTTGAAGTTGACGTCGTCGGCCCAGAGCGGCCGGCCCGCCTCCAGCGGCGGCACGACCAGCTTCTGGCGGAAGCGCGGCACCAGCGGCAGGCGGCTGCGGACGTGCTCGACCAGGTCGGTGTACTTCGGCGGCGGCCCCTCGAAGATCAGCACCGCGCCCACGTGCATGTGGCTGTTCGAGTGCTCGTTGGTCAGGAACGAGGCGTCGACAGCCGTGAGCCGGTCCAGGTGGCGTCCAGACGTTGCCATCCAGCAAGGCTACTTATGCCGCAAAATCGGGGCTGTTTCGCGGAGGGGGTCGCAAGCGCTCCATCGCTACCCTGCATGTATGCCAGCCACCGCCACCGCGCCCAAGCGGGTGCTGCTCGCCGCTCCCCGCGGCTACTGCGCCGGGGTCGACCGCGCCGTGCAGACCGTGGAGCGCGCGCTCGAGCTCCACGGCGCGCCCGTCTACGTGCGCAAGGAGATCGTCCACAACAAGCACGTGGTCGAGGAGCTGGCCAAGCGCGGCGCGATCTTCGTCGAGGAGGAGACCGAGGTGCCGGAGGGCGCGATGGTCGTCTTCTCCGCCCACGGCGTCGCCCCCAGCGTGCACGAGAACGCGGCCGCCCGCCGGCTGCGGACGATCGACGCGACCTGCCCGCTGGTGACCAAGGTCCACGTCTCCGCCCGCCGCTTCGCCGCCCAGGGCTACACGATCATCATGATCGGCCACGAGGGCCACGAGGAGGTCGAAGGGACGACCGGCGAGGCGCCCGACAGCATCGTCCTGATCGAAACCGCCGACGAAGTCGAGAGCCTCGAGGTCCCGGACCCGGGCAAAGTCGCCTTCATCACCCAGACCACGCTCTCGGTCGACGAGACCGCCGAGGTGATCGCCGCCCTGCGGGCCAAGTTCCCCGGCATCGTCAGCTCCAAGTCAGACGACATCTGTTACGCGACCACCAACCGCCAGATCGCCGTCAAGCAGCTGGCCCGCGAGTGCGACCTGGTCCTGGTGATCGGCTCGACCAACTCCTCCAACTCCAACCGCCTGGTCGAGGTCGCGCGCGAATACGGCGCCGCCTCCCACCTGATCGACAACCACACCCAGGTCCAGGAGGAGTGGCTGGAGGGAGTGGAGACGGTCGGCATCACCTCCGGAGCCTCGGCCCCCGAGGAGCTGGTCGAGCGCCTCGTCTCCTTCTTCCGCGAGCGCGGCGCCGACGAGGTCTCCGAGCTGCGGACCGTCCACGAGGACGTCCGCTTCATGCTGCCGAAGGAGATCCGTGAAGAGGTCGCGGCGCGAGCCTGAGGGCTCGCCGCGGCGCCGATCGGCGCCGATCTGCCTCGCCGGGATCCTGCTGGCGAGCCTGGCATGTGCGCCGGTGGCCGCCGCCGAGGTCCCGTCCTTCTGCGGCGAGCGCTATGTCCGCGACTACGCGGCCCCGCTGCGCGAGATGCCGCGTCAGCACCCGCCTCCCGAAGGGGAACTCCCTTTCGGCCCGCGCAACTTCGGGATCCACCGGATAAATCGCACGCCGCTGGCCTTCGAGGGGAGCCGCTTCGGCTACCGGTTCGGCGGCAAGCACGAAGGCGCCCGGGTCCTCGATCTCGGCTGGCGAGCCGTCGCCGTCGCGCGGGCGGTGGACCGGCGCGGTCGCGTGCGCCGGACCGTCGGCGAGCGGCGCTGGCAGGTCGAGCGGATCAAGGACCTCGACGCGCTGGAGATCGCCTTCCCCGCCGATCACCCCGGCTTCTTCCGCATCGACCTCCGCATCGAGACCCTGGACGGCCGTCGGCGCGTCGCCTATCGCGATTACTTCCGGGTTCTGCGCCGCAGCAGCGAGGTGGGGATCAGGGTCAGCGCCGAGAGCGTCCACCCCGGCGAACCCGTCTGGGGCCTGCTCGAGAACCCCGGCGCCGGTCAGCTCTCCACCCGGGGGTACCTCGACCTCGAAAGGTACGAGGGAGACGCCTGGGTGCCGGTGCCGCTGCCGCCGACCCCGCGGTCCGTGATGGGGATCGGGTGGATAATCGGCCCCGGGGAAGTGGGCTGGTGCCAGCGCTTCGACGTCCCTGCCGACGCCGCTCCCGGCAGCTACCGCTTCTCGACCCCGGTCAACCTCGCCAACACGCAGAAGCGGGTGCTGGTGACCGGTGCGTTCGTCGTCTCGCCCTGAGGATCAGCGCGGCCTGCCGCGCAGGATGCGGAAGCGGTAGCTGGTCAGCGGCGATTTGTTCAGCACCGAGTCCCTGCTGCGAATCCGGAATTCGTACAGCCCGGGGTTCAGGCGCTCGGGTTCTCCGTAGCTGTACCAGTGTTCGGAGACCATGTAGCTCGCCTGCGCCCGGCCCGAGCAGGTGAGCAGGGTGGGGCAACTGGGGATCCAGACCGAGAGGAACGAGTCGCCGAACGTGTAGCTCTTCCAGACGAGGCCGGGAGGGCTCAGGCGCCGCAGCGAGCCGGTGAAGGTGTCGCCGCGCCTCCTCACCAGTCGCACCTCGTCGTCGGCGGCGAAGCGGAATATCGGCTTGTGGTCCCAGCTTCGACGCGGCGGTCTCTGGGTCAGCTCCGGCGCGCTCGGCGGCGTGCGGTCCATCGTCACCGTGACGCTGGGCGGGTTCGGGTCGGTCCCGTCCTCGTCGCTGGCGACGACGGTGACGGTGTGGGGCCCGGAGGCGAGGTGCTTCGGCATCGGCACCCAGCCGTAGAAGGGCCCCGGCAGACTCTCCCGCTGCTGTCCGCGCGCGGAGCGGAGGAGCACCCCGCTGCCTTCTTCCGTCGGCAGGTATTCGGACGGGCAGCGGATCGGCCGCCCGTCGAGGGTGCAGGCGAAGGTGACCTTGCTGCCCTTCGTGTATTCGGCTCCGGTGTCCTCCCCGGGTACTTCGGATTCGCTGGTCGAGAAGTAGGCGAGCGCTTCCGAGCGCGGCCCCAGGATCCCTTCCTGTCCGGCCGCGGTCAGCTCGATCCGCGGCGGCTCCCGGTTTGCGTCGCCGGCCGACGCCGGCGCCGCGAGGATCGCCGCGGCGCAGGCGCAGCCGGCGAGCAGGAGCAGGAGCCGTCGCAACGATCAGTCCTCGTACGGCGCGTAGCGGCTGTGCAGCATCAGGTCGTTGCCGTCGGGGTCGGTGAAGAAGGCCATGTGGCAGACGCCGCTGTCGAAGGTGTCGCCGGCGAACTCGACGCCTCTGGCCTCCAGCTCCTTGCGGGCGGCTTCGACGTCGTCGACGTGGAGCGCCGGGTGGGCGTTTTTCTGGGGGGCGAACTCCATCCCCATCCTGGCCGGCTCCCAGATCGCGAAGCAGGTGTCGCCGGCCCAGCACTCGAAACGGCCGTGCTCGTCGGGGCGCAGCCCGAGGGTGTCGACGTAGAAGGCGCGGCTGCGCTCGGCGTCGGTCGACGGGATGCCGATGAAGTCGGTCCTGGTGATCATCGTTTCCTCCTTTGACGTGCGGCGAAGCCGCGCTTTTTCCGCGCTTTACGGGATGCCGGCGGCGAAGCTGACCGACCAGATCTTGACACCCGGGGCGGGGCGCAGGATCAGGCTGTGGGCCTCGTGGCTCGGATGCTCGGCGAGCGTGCGCAGGCCGGGCGGGCCGGTGGGCAGCGTGCTCCACTCGCCGTCGATCTCGACCTGGATCTCGCCCTCGCCCTCGACGGTGGCGAAGGCGCCGCCCGCCTGGTAGTCGAGCGCCAGGTCCTCGCCGTCGGTGCCCGCGACCCAGGGCCGCTCCCACGAGCCGCCGGGGAAGAGCTCGGGGGTGGGGGGGATGACCCGGGCGCCCGGTGCGTCGGTCGCGCGCAGCGGCGCCATCGGCTCGGGCAGCTCCTGCAGGGCGTCGATCTCGCGCAGCTCGGCCTGGATCGCTTCCTCGGTCGCCCGGTATTCGCCCTCGCCGAAGTGGGCCCAGGCGAGCGAGCCGCCGAGGCTCCAGAGGAAGAGGCTCGGCCACCCCTCGCAGCCGTAGGCGGCCCAAAGCTCGTGGTCGGCGTCGATCGCGACCGGGAACTCGACCCCGAGCTGCGCCAGGCCCGCCGCCACGTTCTCCGGCTCGGCGGCGAAGGGGAAGCGCGGCGCCTGCACGCCGATCACGCTCAGCCCGGCCTCGCGGTAGCAACGGTCCCACTCGGCCAGGTAGGGAAGGGTGCGGACGCTGTTCAGCTGCGCGTATTCGACGAAGTGGACCAGCGCCGGGCCGCCGGCGGTGAGTGCCGGCATCGACTCCGGTTCGGTCCCGACCCAGGCCAGGCCGGAGGGCAGGTCGGGGGCGGCGATGTTCTCGCGACCGGGGCGCACGGAGAGCGGACGTTATCCTGGCTGCCGTGACCGAGTTCGTCACGTTCCTGCTGCCGGCGCTACCGCTGCTGGCCCTGCTGCTGGCGTTGCTCCTCGGCCGCTACCCCGGTTGCGAGGCGATCGTCCGCCTCTCGGAGCGGATCGCCGTCGCCCGCCGGCGGCGGCTGGAAGGCCCGGGTCGCCGCCGACCCGCCCACCGGCCGCCGTCCCTGGTGCGCGCCGGCGGGCTCCTTCTCGCCCTCTCGCTCTCCGGCCGCGCGCCACCGGCCGCCGCCTAGCGCCGCCCGCCGCTTCGGCGTGGGCGCGCATCCACGCCCACGCAAGAAGCGACGAGAGGACTCGAAGATGAGAGATGCAAGGAAACCGATGCTGGCCATGTTGGTCTTGGTCGCGGCGATCGCACTGACGGCCTGCGGCAGTGGCAGTGGCACGACGGGTGAAACCGCGGAAATCGTCAGCGGCGACTTCGCCCCGGTCGCCGACGCCCCCGCCGGCTACTCCGAAGTCTCGGGCGAAGCCGACATCGAGCGCCCGGAAAACGGCGGCACCGTCGTCTCGCTCAGCGTCAGCGGCCTGAAGCCGAAAACCGCCTACATCGCCCACCTCCACGTCGGCGGCTGCGATCAGTCCGACCCCGGCGGTCCGCACTTCCAGTTCGAAAAGGGCGGATCCGAGGAGCCGCCGAACGAGATCCATCTGCAGTTCACCTCCGACGCCGCCGGCGAGGGGAAGGCCCGGGTTTCGACCGACCGCGATGTCCCCGTCGGCGAAGCCGGTTCGCTCGTGATCCACACCGCCGAGCAGGAGTCGCACCACGAGATGGTCGCCTTCGTCCACGAAGGCGAGGACCACGGCGCGGGCGGCGAGCAGCACGCGCACAGCGAGAAGATCGCCTGCGCCGAGCTCGAAGGCGCTTCTGTGGGCAAAGAAGAATCGACCTCCGGCGGGGGCGGCGGCGTGCCGACGATCGTCGTCCGTAACGGCGAACCGGTCGGCGGCGTCCAGACGCTCGAATTCAGCGCCGGTGAAGAGGTCCGCTTCCGCGTCTCCTCCGACGAAGCGGAAGAGATCCACGTCCACGGCTACGACATCGCCAAGGACGTGCCGGCCGGCGGGACGATCGAATTCGACTTCCCAGCCGAGCTCGAAGGCATCTACGAGGCCGAGCTGGAGGAGCAGGGCGTCCAGATCGCCGAGCTGCGGATCAACCCATGAATTTCCTGCCGCTGGCGCACGCCCTGGCATCCAGGCAGGACCTGCCGGTCCCCGCCTGGCTCTTCGCCTGGGGGGCCTCGATCGTCCTGGTCGTCTCCTTCTTCGCGCTGGCGGCAGGTTGGCGCAGCCCCCGCTTCGAGCAGCTGCACGAGCGGCCCCTCGGGGCGGGGGTCTCGCGCGTCCTCCTCGGCCTGCCGATGCAGGTCATCTGCGGCGCCGTCGGCGTCTTCTTCCTCGGCCTCGCGGTCTACGCCGGCCTGGAAGGAACCGAAGCGCCCGACCGCAACTTCGCCCTCACCTTCCTCTTCGTCACCTGCTGGCTCGGCTTCCCCTTCCTCTCGGCGATCTTCGGCGACCTCTTCCGGCCCTTCAACCCGTGGCGGGCGATCGGCCGCGCCGCCGGCGCCGGCTTCCGCCTGATCGCCGGCCAGCGCGCCGCCCACGCCCCCTACCCCGAGCGGCTGGGACGCTGGCCGGCGGCGGTCGGCCTGCTCGCGGTCGTCTGGCTGGAGGTGGTGTGGGGCAAAGGGGGCGTCGGCTTCGACCCCGAGACCGTCGCCACCGCGACCCTCGTCTACAGCGCCTACACGCTGGCGATGATGGCCGTCTTCGGGGCCGAGGAGTGGTGCGAGCGGGGCGAGGTCTTCTCGGTCTACTTCGGGATATTCGGCCGCCTGGGAATCTTCGGGGCCCGCGACGGCCGGCTCGAGCGGCGGCGGCCGTTCTCCGCCGCGACCACCTGGGCGACGATCCCGGGCTCGGCCGCGGTCGTGATCGCCTCGATTTCGACCACCAGCTTCGACGGCGGCCAGGAGGGGGCGTTCAAGGACTGGATCGAAAGCCTCACCGACTGGATCGAAGGGCTGGGGTTCAGCCTCACCACCTCGCTGCGCCTCTCCGGCACCGTCTTCATGCTGCTCTGCTTCGCCGCCGTCGGCCTCGTCTACCTGCTCGGCGTGCGCGGGATGCGGACCGTCCCCGGCGCGCCCTCGCTGGCGAAGCTGCGGACCGGCTTCGCCCACACCCTGATCCCGATCGCGCTCGCCTACCTCGTCGCCCACTACTTCAGCTTCTTCGTCTTCCAGGAGCAGGCGCAGTTCACCTTCCTGCTCTCCGACCCCCTCGGCACCGGCACGACCGACCTCTTCGGCACCGCCGGGTCGGGGGTCGACTACACGATCCTCACCGCCAACACGATCTGGTACGTCCAGGTCGCCGCGCTGATCACCGGCCACGTGATCGGGCTGATGCTCGCCCACGACCGCGCCCTCGTCTACTGGCCTGACTACCGCAACGCGACCGCCTCGCAGTACTGGATGTTGGCGGTGATGGTCGCCTTCACCTGCTTCGGCCTCTACCTGCTCTCGGTAGCCAACGGGTAGGGGAGAGGAGTGCTCCCCCTAGCCCACGCCGGCCACTACGCCATCTGGATCCTCTACGCCCTACCGGTAGTGGTCGTTATCGCAGCAATCATCAAAAGCCGCCTCGCCCTACGTCATCCAGTCGGCGCCCCTCCCGCGGGTGGCGACGATCGGGAGGACTCTGCCGATAGGCAGAGCCCCCGATCGGAGACAGGACCCGCGGGCCGCTAGCCCTCGTCGCCTAGAGAATCTCGGCGAGCCGCGTCTCGAGCGCCTCGGAGATGCTGTCCCGTACGGGACCCTCGGCCAGGCGTTCGACCAGGGACTCGAGGAAGCCTTCGATGATCAACGACTTCGCCACGGCGTCGTCCAAGCCGCGGGAGGTGAGGTAGAAGAGCTGGTCCTTGTCGACCTGGGCGATCGCGGCGGCGTGGGTGCAGCGGACGTCGTCGGCGAGGATCTCCAGGCCGGGGATCGCGTCGGCGTGGGCCTCGGGGGAGAGCAGCAGGTTGCGGCTCTCCTGGAAGGCGTCGGTCTGCTGGGCGCCGGGGTCGACCTTGATCATCCCGCGCCAGACCGCCGTCGAGCCGGCGGCGAGGACGCCGCGGAAGGCGAGGTCGGAGTTGGTGTTCGGCGCCGCGTGCTCCTGCAGGGTGTCGAAGTCGAGGTGCTGCCCGGCGCCGCCGGCGTAGCCGCCGGTCACCCGCGCCTCGGAGCCCGGTCCGGCGAGCTTGGTCTCCATCCGCACCTTGCCGCGGCCGGAGCCGAAGCCGAGCGCAGCCCAGTCGAGGCGGCCGTCGCGCTCGACCTGGGCGCGCTGGGTGGCGAAGATCCAGGACTTCTCGGAGATGTCCTGGGTGTTGACGTAGCGCAGGGTCGCGGCCTGGCCGACGGCCAGCTCGACCACCGAGTTGAGCAGCGCGTCGACGTCGTCGCCCGGTGAGGACCAGTGCTCCCAGACCTCGGCTTCGGCGCCCTCCTCGAGCACGATCAGCGTCCGCCAGTTGACCGCGGCACCGCTCGCCTCGAGCGGCAGCTCGATCTGGATCGGCTCGCTCAGTCGCACGCCCTTCGGCACGTACACCAGCACGCCGTCGCTCCAGGCGGCCTCGTTGCGGGCGACGAACGGGTCCTCGATCGGGACCAGGGAGCCGAGCCGCTCGTGCAGCAGGTCGCCATGGCCGGCCAGCGCCTCGCTCAGCGGCAGCACGGTGGCGCCCTCGGCGCCGGAGATCACCGGCGCCGCGCCGGTCGCCTCGTAGGCGGCAAGGTCGAGCCCGGAGAGGTCGGTGAATTCCCAGCCCTTCGCCTTCTGGTCGGGGAGGGGGAGGCTCTCGGCAAGAGAGGCGCCCTGCCGGCGCCTCTCGTCGAGCCAGGCCGGCTGCGTCGCGAGCTCAGCCAATGGAGCCCTCCATCTGCAGCTCGATCAGCCGGTTGAGCTCGACCGCGTACTCCATCGGCAGCTCCTTGGTCACCGGCTCGATGAACCCGTTGACGATCATCTTCGAGGCCTCCTCCTCGTCGAGCCCGCGGCTCTGCAGGTAGAAGAGCTGCTCGTCGCCGATTTTCGAGACGGTCGCCTCGTGGCCGATGTCGGCGTCGTTCTCGTCGATGCGGATCGTCGGGTAGGTGTCCGAGCGCGAGTCCTCGTCGAGCAGCAGCGCGTCGCAGACGACCTTGGAGCGGGACTCGCTCGCCCCGTCGGCGACTTCGAGCAGCCCGCGGTAGGTCGCCCGGCCGCCGTCCTTGGAGATCGACTTGGAGAAGATCGAGGACGAGGTCTTCGGCGCGCCGTGGATGATCTTGCCGCCGGCGTCCTGGTGTTGGCCCTCGCCGGCGAAGGCGATCGAGAGGATCTCGCCGTGGGCTTCGGGCCCGAGCAGGTAGATCGACGGGTACTTCATCGTCAGTTTCGAGCCGAGGTTGCAGTCGACCCACTCCATCGTCGCCTTCTCGTGCGCGACCGCGCGCTTGGTGACGAGGTTGAAGACGTTCTGCGACCAGTTCTGGACGGTCGTGTAGCGGACCCGGCTGCTCGGTTTGCAGACGATCTCGACCACGGCCGAGTGCAGCGAGTCGCTGGAGTAGACCGGCGCCGTGCAGCCCTCGATGTAGTGGACGTCGGCGCCCTCCTCGCAGATGATCAGGGTGCGCTCGAACTGGCCCATGTTCTCCGTGTTGATCCGGAAGTAGGCCTGCAGCGGCATCTCCACCTTGACCCCGGCGGGGACGTAGACGAAGGAGCCGCCCGACCAGACGGCGCTGTTCAGCGCCGCCAGTTTGTTGTCGTTGGGCGGGATCACCGTCGCCCAGTACTCGCGCACCAGGTCCTCGTGTTCGCGCAGGGCGCTGTCCATGTCGGTGAAGATCACGCCCTGGGCCTCGAGTTTCTCGTTCACCTGGTGGTAGACGACCTCGGACTCGTACTGGGCGCCGACGCCGGCGAGGAATTTGCGCTCCGCCTCGGGGATTCCCAGGCGGTCGAAGGTGTATTTGATGTCCTCCGGGACCTCGCTCCAGTCGCGGCTGTTCTTGTCCGAGGCGCGGACGAAGTAGTGGATGTCGTCGAAGTCGATCTGGTCGAGGTCGCCGCCCCATTTCGGGGTCGGGCGCTGTTCGAAGTGCTCCAGCGCCTTCAGCCGGAAGTCCCGCATCCACTGCGGCTCTTCCTTGAAGTCGGAGATCGTTTCCACGACCTCTCTGGTTAGACCCTTGGGGGCTTTGTAGGCGTAACCCGTCTCCGGATCGTTGAAGCCGAACTTCTCTTTGTAGTCGGCGTTGATGCCGGCCAGCTCGCGTTTCTCGGCGAGAACCTCGGGCGTTGCCATGTCAGTTGACCTCCAAAGTGATGGTGTC
>DASURF010000060.1:0-25971 GCA_036280195.1 Solirubrobacterales bacterium
GCTGAACAACCGGATCTACCAGCAGATCTCCAGCGCCCTGGCCGGCTCGCAGGAGTACATGGCGATGGAGAAGCTGTTCGAGCTGCACACCGAAGGCGAGTTCGACCTGCTCGTCCTCGACACGCCCCCCACCCGCAACGCGCTCGACTTCCTCGACGCGCCGAAACGGCTGACCCAGTTCATCGAGGGCAAATCGCTGCGCGTCTTCATGAAGCCCACCGGCCTCGCCGCCAAGGTCACCGGCCGCGGCGTCTCGGTCGCCCTTGGCGTCTTCAAGAAGATCGTCGGCTTCGACCTGCTCGCCGACCTGGCCGAGTTCTTCAACGCCTTCAGCGGCATGGTCGAGGGCTTCCAGGCGCGGGCGAAACGGGTCAACAAGCTGCTCGCCGATCCCGAGACCTGCTTCCTCGTCGTCTGCGGTCCCCAGGGCGAGCCGATCGACGAGGCCGTCTACTTCCACCGCAAACTGGTCGAGGCAAACCTTCCCTTCGGCGGCGTCATCGTCAACAAGGTCCACTACCCCGCCGACGAGCTGCAGGCCGAGGTCGACGACCTACCGGCGGCCCTGGCCGAGAAGCTCGACGACGAGAACCTCGCCAAGCGCGTCGCCGACAACTTCGCCGACTACCAGGCCCTCGCCGAGCGCGACGCCCGCAACATCGACCACCTCGCCAACGAGCTCCGCACCAGCTGCGTGATCCGCGTCCCCTACCTGGACGAGGACGTCCACGACCTCCACGGCCTCACCGAAATCGACCGCTACCTCTTCGCAACCGCGGAGGAGCGGGTCGAGATGGCAGCGGGCCGGGCCTAGGAAACACCAAAGGGTCTACCGCTTGGGCCTTGCCGGGCCTACCAATCTGCCGTTGTCATTCTTATAATCATGCCGTTTCATCTCTTGTAATTATGCCGTTGTAGGTCTTACAATCGTGCCGTTGGCTGACTGGACCTATCAACCACGCGTCGTCGACGCTGAGCTACAGCAGAAGCTGACCGCCCACGGCGCCGTCCTGATCGAGGGCCCCAAGGCCTGTGGCAAGACCGAGACGGCGCGGCAGGCCTCCGCGAGCGAGGTCCTACTGGACGTCGACGACCGGGCCAGGGCGGCCGCCGCTGTCGACCCTGCCTTGATCCTCAATGGCGACACGCCGCGCCTGCTCGACGAGTGGCAGGTCGAGCCGAGGATCTGGAACCACGTCCGGCGGGCCGTCGACGAACGCCGGGAGCCCGGACAGTTCATCCTCGCCGGCTCGGCGGTGCCGGCAGACGATTCGACCCGCCACTCGGGCGCCGGGCGCATCAGCCGCTTGCGGATGCGACCGATGTCGCTCTTCGAGTCCGGCCTGAGCGACGGCTCGATTTCACTGGTCCGATTGCTGGAGGGCGAGACCATCGCGGCAGACGACAGGGGGCTCGCGCTGATGGACATCGCCGAGGCGATCGCCCGTGGCGGATGGCCGGCCCTCCATGAAGCACCGGTCGAGGTCGCCATGGAGAGCGTCGCCGACTACCTGGAGGAGATCTGTCGCACCGACATCAGCCAGGTGGACAGCGTGCGCCGAGACCCGCCCCGCGTGCGCCGGCTGCTGCGCAGCCTTGCCCGCAACGTAGCCACCCACGTGACGATGGCCACTCTTGCAGCCGATACCGCCGACGGCGGCAATGACCCGCTGAAGCAGCACACCGTGGGCGAGTACCTCACTGCCCTCGAGCGTCTCTTCGTGGTCGAGAACCAACCTCCGTGGGAGCCACACCTGCGGTCACGCTCCATCCTCCGCAAGTCGCCCAAGCGCCACTTCGTCGATCCTTCGCTTGCCGCCTCGGCACTGGGTGCGGATCCCGCAGCCATGCTGCGCGACCTGAATCTCTTCGGCTTCCTCTTCGAGTCCTCGGTCGTACGGGACCTACGGGTCTACTCGCAGGCGGGACGAGGCGAAGTCAGGCAGTTTCGCGACAACAAGGGCCTCGAAGTCGATGCCATCGTTGAGCTCGACGGCCGCTGGGGGGCCTTCGAGATAAAGATCGGCGGCGAGAAGAACGTTGAGGAAGCGGCTTCCAACCTGCTCAAGTTCGCCGGCGAAATCGACACCAAGCGCAGCGGTGAGCCCGCGGCTCTCGGCGTGATCGTCGCCGGGGGATACGGTTATGCGCGAGACGATGGAGTTCAGGTGATTCCCGTCACCGCGCTGGGCCCTTAGTGGAGCTCAGCCGGCGCGATTGCGCGAGTACTCGAACTCGAGGTGCTCGACGTCCCAGTCGGAGTCCGGGACCGGGAAGAGGTGGCGGACGCGGGGGGTGTCGATTTTCTCGCGGTGCTGGAGATCGCGCTCGGCGTCGGCCGGCCACTGGATCGTGTCGCCGCCGCGGGGGTCGGAGACCTCCTCCAGCCACGGGGTGGCGGTGATCCTGATCTCGTCTTCGGCCGGGACCGGCTCCATGATGCGGGTCTCCTGCTCCACGTCTTCCTCCTCGGGTAGCTCGTCGAAGGGCAGTCGAAGTTCGGCGGAGGGCTCGGGCTCGACCGCTTCGATCGAGATCTCGCCTTCCTCGGGCTCGGGGGCGAAGTCAGGCTCGGGCTCGATCTCCGGCTCGGACTCGGGCTCGAAGCTCTCCGAGACGGTGATCTGGGCGTCGCCTTCGGCCAGACCCTCGACGATCAGGGTCTCGTCGGCGACCGTGCTGAGGTCGTTGCCGAGCTCCCCCAGCGCGGCCTGGCGCAGCAGGCCGCGGACGCCCTCCTCGGTCCAGGTGGCAAGCTCGACGGCGCGCTCGACCGGGCGGCCGTTCATCATCGCCCGCTCCAGCCCCAGCACCGCCTCGACCTTTTCGCCGGCCTCGATCCGGTCCATCTGCTCGTCGGCGATCAGCGCCGCCGCGCGCAGCGGCAGCGAGGCGCCGACGGGCCCGTGGCCCTCGAGCACGGCGCGCATCGCCAGCAGGTGATCGCTCAGCCCCTCCAGCGCAGTGGCGCGCTCGCAGCCCATCTCGAAGCGGCCGACGGCCCAGGTGAGGGCTGTATCGGGGTCGGGACGCGCCTCCAGGGTCGTCCCGAAGGCGATCAGCTCCTCCGCCTCGGCCTCGCTCAGGCGGTAGCCGCCGGGACGGGTCGCCGGGGCGCCGGTTGCGATCCGGCGCCAGCAGCCCTCACCCGTGGGGGCGAAGGCGTAAGGGCCGAGGCCGATGCCGCCGCCCTTGAAGAGCCTCATCACGCTGATCAGCTCGCGCAACTGCTGCAGGGCCCCTTCGACCCCGCCCTCGGGGTCCTGCTCGGCGACCGCCAGGTACTGCGGCTCCCAGGCGGCGCGGCCCATGCCCTCGCTGCGCATCGCCTCGACCGGCGCCTCGATCGAGTCGGCGCGGACGATGCGGATGCCGTGCGGCAGCTGCAGGCGCGCCATCGACATCCGCAGGCCGACGACCGGCGCCAGCAGCGTCTCGGCCTCGTCGGCGTCGCGGCTTTCGGCGTCGAGGGTCGCCAGCGCCGTCTCGAGGCGCTCGCGATCCAGGGTGAAGCCGGCGGAGCCCTCCCAGAGCTCGGAGAAGAAGGTGATCAGCATCAGCTCGGCGCGGGCGCCGGGGTCGGCGGGCACGCTCTCGCCGCGCGCCTCCAGGTAAGGCGCGGCGACGCCGGCTTCGACCGTCGCCTCGCGGGCGGGGGTGAAACCGGGCAGGGCGCGCAGCTCGTCGCCGTGCTCGACGACGTAGCGGCCGGTCATCGGCACGTAGCTGTAGAAGGCCGAGTCGTCGCCGCTCTCCGCGGCGACGTCGAACGGGATCTCCTCCCCCATCGCGACCAACGAGCTGAGTCGGGTGGCGGCCTCGGTCGCGAGGCGCTTGATCGATTCGTTCAGGAGGAAATCACGCACGTCCCAGGCTTCCGCCCGCGGGCCGGCCCTCCTGCGCCTGAATGATCGCTTGCAGCCGGGAGGGCTAGACGGCGGCGGGCTCGCGGTCGGCCGCGTCGCCCAGCAGCCAGCGCATGCCGTAGCTGCGCATGTCCTCGACCAGCGGCACCAGCGCCTCGCCCTTGGCGGTCAGCGCGTACTCGACCCGCGGCGGCACCTCCGGGTAGGTGTGGCGCTCGACGATGCCCTCCTCCTCCAGCGCCCGCAGGCGCAGCGAGAGGGTGCGGGGGCTGATCCCCTCCAGCGAGCGCTCCAGCTCGCAGAAGCGGCCGCTGCCCTCGGCCAGGTCGCGGATCAGCAGCAGCGTCCACTTGCCGCAGACGACTTCGGCGGTTCTACAGACAGGGCAGGTCGAGTTGCTCTCGGCACTCATGATCAAAGGGGAAGGGCGATCTGACCCTTCGCTTCAAGAAGTGTAGCGCCATGGCTTCACTTACTGAAGCATTGGTCAAACCCTGCTGTGCTCAGAATTTTCCGGCAGTGACCGGGTAGGTCTTCAGCACCGTGATCTTGTAGCGATCGCCGGCCGGGCCGTAGACGAAGGTCAGCGGCATGCCTTTTTCGACTTCGAGCAGCTGGCAGGTTTTGTCGCCGGAGAGGCATTTGGCTTCGCCGAAGACCGAGGTCACTTCGTCGGAGACGAGGAAGAACGGGTTCTTGGTGGTCGGACTGATCCCCATGTAGGTGACGACCTGGGTTTTCTGTCCGGGCAGGGGCGCCGGGGAAAGGACCCGCGAGCGGGTTTCCGGGTCGCCGGATTTGGCGCTGCCGTCGGGCGCGGTCGTCGCCTTCTTGATGCGGACGTCGATCGCGAAGGCGAAGAGGGTGATCTCGCCGGGCTGCCCTTCCGAGGAACCCGATTCGTCGCTTTCGGTCTTCGTTTCCGTTTCCGTGGTGACGGTGCCGTCTTCTTCCTTGGTCGTCTTCCGGGTTTCGGTCGTCTTACCTTCAGACCTCGTGGTGGTGGAGGTGGACGAGGAGGTGACTTCGCTCGATTCGAAGCCGTTGTCGCCCTTCGTCCCCAGCTGCGCTTCCGCGGTTTCCGGCTTGGCTTCCGGCCCCTGGAACGGGTCCTTCGGCGAGCGGGCGCGCAGGCGCTCGCGGTAGTCGCGCAGTCCTGGGGTTGCCTTGACGACGGTCAGCTGCGAGGCGTTGACGCTCGAGTCCTCCGCCGGCGGTTCGACCCGCTGCGGACCCGATTCGCTCGAGCCGCCGGAGAGCAGGAAAGGGACCGCGACGATCGCGACAAGGACGAACCCCACCAAGGGCAGCAACCGCCGGTCCCGCAGGTCGTAGTACAGGTCGCTGACGAAGGCCGGCACCTTCATCTCCGGCATCTTCAGATCGGGTCCCTTCGGCTTTTTCATGGCAGCGTCCCGGTGGTCGAGGAGGTCAGGGTCGTCACTTCTTCAGGGCCGGCCGGGGAGGCGCCGCCGGTAAGTCCCTCGCCTGGTGGGGTGACGTAGGTGGTGACCGAGAAGTCGGCCTGCAGCCTCGAACCGCCGCCGTCTCCTTCGATGGGCGACAGCGAGAAGCTGCTGACGGTGATCAGGCGCCCGTCGACCGCCAGCTTCCCGTTCGTCGTCTTCACCAGGTTGTCGAGGCGTTCGGCGAAGGAGGCGATCTGGAAGAAGTCGCCGGCGAAGGTCAGCGAGTAGGGCATCGCCGCAAGGCCGGCGGGGCCGACCGAGGCCCCCAGCGGCAACAGCGAGGCTTCCGCCTCGGTCGGGCTGGCTGCTTCGACGCTGGTGGCCGGAGCTCCTTCGCCGCCGCCCTCCAGGGAAAGCGTTTGGAAACTGGCTTCGGACCTGAGCGCGAGCAGGTTCAGCTGAACCAGCAGCGAAGCGGTTTCGTCGCCGCTGGGAACCGCCTTGCCGATCACGACCAGGCGGGCGTAGTCCTCGGGGAAGGAGCGTTTGGCGGCGGCCGCCGCCGCCGCTTCGGAGCGATGCTGCGCCAGCGAAGCTTCGACCGATTCGATCTGCTCGCCGAGCTTCTGCGCTTCTTCGCGCTTGGGGCTGAGCAGGAGCATCCAGAAGGCCGCGGCGAGAGCGGCGACGACGAGCATCGCCACCACCACGAGATTGGTCCGTTTTTTCGTCTGCGCTTTCAACTCAGCCGCCTTCTTCGGTCCCTTCCGACCCTTCGTCGGCTTCGCTGCCTTCGGCTTCTTCCGCTTCCGGTTCGACTTCGCCTTCGACGGCGACAGGGGTCGGCGCGGCATCGAATGCCACGACCAGCTGGTAGGTGAGCTCGTAGCCGGCGCTCTCACACGCCTGACCGCTGGAGCCGGCGGAACCCGACCCTTCTCCGAGGGCCGAGGATTCCAGGCCCACCCGGGTTACCCCGTCGATGTCCTTCAGCGCAGTGACGAAACGAGCGACCGCGTCCTGACCGACCGTGCAACCGCTCAGTTCCAGCGAGGGGCCCTGCACTCCGGCGACCCCTTCGCCGCCTTCTTCCCCCGACGCCCCGGCGGTGAGACTGGTCAGCAGGACGTCGTCGGGAAGGACCAGCGCCAGTTCGCGCATCACCCGCGGCCAGTCGAAGCGGCTGTCGGCGAGGCTGGTGACCGTTTCCACCCGCTGCTCGCTCATCGCATGGAACTGGGCGTACGGCGCCAGCTCTTCGGCGCGCGTTTTCGCGGCGGCGTCTTCGCGTTCGAGCGTCACGAGTTCGTCCTTCTTTTCGTTGACCTCGTTCGAGACGAGGACGAGCATCGTCACTCCGAGAAGCACCAGCGCCAGGGCGCCGACGACGATGTAGGCGAGAGGACCGGTCCGCAGTGGCGCGTTGTCGCCACGGCGCATGTCCGGCGGGATGAGGTTGACGGGACGCACCGCTCAGCCCTCCAGCGCCAGGCCGTAGGAAAGGGTCAGGCGAGCGGCGGAAGCGTCGTCGTAACCGAGCAGCGCCGTCGGGCGGGCGACCTGGATCGGAATGCCCAGCTTCTCTTCCATCGCCGGCCCCAGGCCGCGGATCGCACTGCCGGCGCCGCTGAGGACGATCTGACGCACAGGCAGGGACGTCTCCTGGGCGCCGTAGTAGTCGAGTGAGAGACGCATCTCGTCGAGCAGGGACGCGACCCCGTCCTCGAGTGCCCTGCGGGCCTCGGCGAGGATCTGCGGATCGCCTTCGATCGCCTCGAGCGGCTGGTCGAGGCCGACGTAGGAGAGCCACTGGAAGGCATGTTCCGGAGTGAGGCCGCCGGCCGCCGCGAGCCGGGTCGAGATCGCCTCGAAGCCGACGTGCGAGGTGCGCGTGAAGAGACATGAACGACCGCGGGCGACCGCGAGGTTGGTGAGATCGCCCACGTCGCAGTAGAGGACGGCGTCGAGCGGCTGCCCTTCCGCCGCGGCCTGGTCGCCCGGAGCGGCGACGTCGGCGAGGGCCCGGATCATCGCGAAGGCCGAGAGGTCGATTCCCGCCGGCTCGAGCCCGGCGCGCCGGCAGGCGTCGAGGAAGGTGGAGATCATCTCCCGGCGAGCCGCGACGACGACCACGTCGACCTGCGGCGCGGAACCCTCCTCGGCGGCGACACCGCCGACCACCTGGTACTCGAGCACCGCCTGGTCGAGCGGCATCGGGATCTGCTCCTGCGCCTGGAAGCGGACAGCCGCCTCCATCTCCTTCGGGTCCTCGATCGCGGGGAGACGCACGGTGCGGACGACGACCTGCTGGTTGCCGATCCCGAGCCGCACCCGCTTGGAGAGCTTGTGGTCGTTGAAGAGGGACTTGAGAGCGCTCGCCAGGGCGTCGGCGTCCAGCACCTCCCCCTCGTGGAAGACGTCGGGCGGCAGCGGTGCGATCGCCGAGCCGGCGACCTGGACCGCGCCGTTTACGCGCAGCTCGGTCGCGGCGACGCTGCCCGCCCCGATGTCGAGGCCGGCGACCGCGGTCGGCTTCTTCTTTCTCGTCAGCTGGAAGTCCATGGGTGGAGGCGGCCGCTCCGATCGCGGCCGCACACCCTGAATCGACAGAAAGCGCGCAGAACTTTCGTCCTGCAAGTACTCATTTCTCGAATTACCTGGACGTCTCTACGAGAAGGTTCCCGTGTAGAGGTCGATCAGCTCGCTGCCGAGCAGCAATCCGACCACCCCGCCGAATGCAAGAAATGGCCCGAACGGGATCGCCTGCTTGCGGGCGGCGGCGCCGTCGCGGGCGATCATCGCCAGCCCGACCAGGGAGCCGGTCAGCAGCGCCACCAGAATCGCCGGAGCGACGTCCCGGCCGAGGAAGAGGCCCATCGTCGCCGCCAGCTTGACGTCGCCGAGCCCCATTCCGCGCGGGTAGGCCAGCGCCGCGAGGAAGAAGAGACCGCCGGCCGCCACGGCCGCGATCGCGCGCTCGGGCAGGCTGCCAGGATCCCCCACCGCGACGATCGCGACGCCGAGGACGGCGGCGACCAGCAGGATCTTGTTGGGGATGATCCGCCGCTCGAGGTCGGTCAGCGTCACCGCCACCAGCATCGTCACGAAGACGAGCCCGAGGGCGATCTCGGTCGCGTCGTCCCAGAGGACCAGGACCGTCGCCGCGTAGAGCAGCGCCATCGTCAGCTCGGTCAGCGGGTAGCGGGCGGAGATCCGGGTGCCGCAGCAGCGCGACCTTCCCCGCAGCACCAGCCAGGAGAGCACCGGGACGTTGTCGTAGGCGGCGATCTGGGCCCCGCACTCGGGGCAGTGCGAGCGCCCCGCGACCACTCCTTCGCCGCGCGGCACCCGGTGGGCGACGACGGTGATGAAGCTGCCGGCGAGGAGGCCTCCGAGGAAGGCCATGGCAGCGGCGGCTGCCACTCCCTAGTTCCCTTCGAAGGGGGTGGTGGTGTCGACCTCTAGCCGGGTCGGGTAGTTGGGGTGGTCGTACATCACCGGGATCGCGTCTGCGGGCGTGGTGCCGGCGTCGACGCTGAGAGCCACGCCCAGCCTCTGCCCGGTCGCGATGATTTTGGGGCTTTCGGCAGACACCCCGGCGATGTTCATCTTCAGCCTCAACTTGGTCCATTCGGTTCGCGGCCAGGACCCGGTTCCCTGCGAGGAATAGGTCCAGTACAGCCTGCCGGCGACTTCTTTGTTTTCCAGCAGCGTGTCGGTGGCCACGGTGGATTCGCCCGTGCCGGTCTCGCTGCGGATGAACAGGTAGGCGCAGACCGTCCCCGGATAGCTCGCTTCGTTCAGGGTCCGCGAGTAGAACTCGAGCGTCACCGTGCCGCTCATCTTGAATTCGCGCGGCATCGGGTCGGTCACCCAGCGATGCACCTTGGCCTCCGGGTGGACGCTGCTTTTCGGCACGTAGTTGCAGCCCGCCGAGTCGTCGTGGAGGATCTGGGTGCCCTTGTCGGTGTCCGGCGTCGGCTCCAGGTAGGAGTCGCTCGAGTAGTCGTAGAGCAGCGGGTTGGTTTCGTCGACCGGATCGGGGTCGGGCGGCGAGCCGAGGAGCAGCGCGTCCGGCGCTCCGTTTTTGGTCTGCCCGTTGCGCAGGCCGCTGGCGCAGGTGCCGAGCGTGTTGTGCAGCAGGTGGTCGCTTTCGATGTCCGCGCGGGTGGTTTCCCCGCTCGCCGAGCAGGGCGTGTCCGAGAGGAAGAACTGCTGGGCGGTGATCGCTTTGCCGGTGCCGGCGCTTTCGTTTTCTTCTTCTTCTTTTTCGCGTTCTTCTTTTTCCTGCTCGGTTTCTTCGCCGGTGCCGCCTTCGCCGACGTTGTCCCCGCGGGTCGAGCGCTGGGCTTGCGCCAGGGGGTTCGAGACCTTCGACTGGACTTCGACGTAGTTGGTCTCCCCCTGCTGGGCAACCGGGCCGTCGAGCTTCACGGCCACGATCAGCTGCTTGTAGTCCTGCTGGCCGGGACAGAAGTCTTCGCTGCCGACTTCGCTTTCGGGGCACTGGGGGTCGTTGCGCCAGACGATGTAGCGGTAGACGTCACCGCTGACGTTGCCCTCTTCGAAGGGAAACGGGCCCGGTTTGACGACGCCGCCTTCGATCGGGTCTTCGCTGCCGTAGAGGCTGCCTTCGTTGCGGACTATTTCCCCGTACTGCCCGAGCGGATCCCGCTGCACGGCGAACTTGCCGTCGGAGACGCGGTAGCGGTAATTGGGGTTGAGCGGATTGTTGACGTACTGGGGAGCTTTGGTGAGCGCAAGTTCCGAGTAGGAGAGCGTCTGCAGTTTCTCCATCTCTTCCTGGGCCTTGTCGAGGGCGACCTGGGTGGCCTGCGCGCGCTGGGCGTTGCGCGTCGCCGCCGCCAGCACGCCGAAGGTCGCCATCGCCGCCAGCGCCAGGATGATCGCCGCGACGAGCACCTCGATCAGGGTCAGGCCGTCCTCCTCGTGGGCGAGCCGGAGCCACCTGTTGAAGCGCGCGATCGTCATGAGTTGCTGAAGGCCGCGGTCCGCAGGGTGGCCCCGTCCGAGATCGTGAGCAGGCCGGGGCCTTCCGGATTGGGGACCTGGAGGTTGACGCCGATGTAGGTGGCAGTCGACGGTTCTTCGGGGAGCCCGCACTGAGAGGGGTCTTCCTCCGTGCTCGGCACGAAGCAGAAGACTTCGGTGCTGCCGATCCCGGAGAGGGCGATAGTGGCCGTGCCGACAGGGGTGCCGGTCAGCGTTGCTTCCGTCCTCGTGCAGGTGCTGCCGCTGCAGCTGTAGGTGATCCGGCACTGCACCGGTTCGGCGTTCGGGTCCGTCTGCACCGCCCCGCCGCAGGAGACCCGCCTCATCCGGGCGACCAGGGTCACGGAGGAGCTGGTCGCGGATTCGACCTCGACGCCGTTGCGGATCTCGCGGACGACGCGTTCGAGCTGGTAGCGGGCGGTGGTGACGTTCTGGGACTTCTTGCTGAGGACCGGCTGGTCGCGGACGGCGTTGATCAGCATCGCGCAGGAGGCGGAAACGATGACGACGCTCATCGTCGCCGCGATCAGCATCTCGACCAGGGTCATCCCCGACTCGTCCCGGATCGACCTTGGGCGCCGCAGCCGGTTCATCGCGGCACCACCTTGAAGGTCCGCTTTGCGGGCTTCGGCTCGACCTGCCCGATGGCGTTGATTCCCTTGATCTCGATCGCATGCCTGCCGCGACCGAGGCGCTTGAGGCGCAGCGGCGAGCTGCAGCGGCGCCACGCCTTGCGGTCGACCTTGCACTGGAAGGTCGTGCCGGACTGCCCGGTGGAGTCGGTGAAGCGGAAGACCGGGCTGCGGGACCGGGTCTTGGCCGCCGGGGCGAAGGTGATCCGGGTATGCGGCACCAGGAAGGTGGGCGCGGTCGGGGCCAGCGGAGTGCCCGTGACGACCACGGTTCCGCCACCACCTTCGCCGGTTCCGCCTTCCGGCACGTCGGGCAGGTGCTGGTAGGCGAGGGGCTCCGAGCAGTCGGAGACGAAACCTTCGGCCTCGGCGGTGGCCCGGAAGGTGGTCAGCGAGCTCGGCAGGACGGTGACCTGCAGCCCCGGATCGAGCAGCGCCGCCGCCGTGCCGGTGGCGACCGGTTCGCCGGCGCAGTCTTCGGTGGCGTAGATCTTCACCGCCGATCCCGTCGCTTCGCCGAGGATGCGCGGGTTGAGAACGGGACCCGGAGACTCGGGGTCGGTGCCGGTCAGGACCGGCGGCGCCGGCCCCAGATCGAGGTTCGGGTCGTTGCCGGTCGAGACGAGGCGGGTCACCTCTTCGCTCGGGTCTTCGCCGAGGAAGCGTTCGTAGACGTCGGCCTCGTTGTCGCCGTCTTCGAGGGTGAAGCGCTCGACCGTGCGGAAGAAGACGTGGAGGCCGTCCTCGGAGGAGCCGACGAAGGTGGCGCCGCAGTTGCCCGCTTTCAGCGGGCAGTAGCTCGGCGCGATCGTGATCAGGCTGCTCGTTTCGGCCTCGACGTCGCGCATGTAGATGTCGTCTTCCTCCACGAGGTTGTCGTTGTCCGCGGCGAGAATCGGCTCGGCAGTGGTGAAGACGACCCGCGAGGCGTCGTCCGAGGCTTCGTTGAAGCGGGCGTCGAAATCGCCGTTCCAACACGAGAGGCAGGCGTCCTCGCCACGGGAGACGAGAACGGGCGCACCGCCGCCGACTTCCTGCCGGTAGATGTCGTCATTGGTGTCTTCGTCCTCGGGGACCAGCGCGCCGGCGGTGCTGAAGAGCACCTGCGTGGAGTCGGCGCTGACCGCGTCGAAGTTGGCGCCGCAGAAGCTCGAGCACGGGGCCGAAGTGATCAGCTGCAGCGTCCCGCCGGTCCACTCGTAGACGTCGTTGG
Source organism: Solirubrobacterales bacterium (assembly GCA_036280195.1). Lineage (GTDB taxonomy): Bacteria > Actinomycetota > Thermoleophilia > Solirubrobacterales > 70-9 > VAYN01. Next base: position 12,134 of record DASURF010000060.1, read on the forward strand.
CAGTGTCTTCGTCGGGCCCGAGCAGTTCCTCGGCGCTGGTGAAGAAGACGTGGGTGCCGTCGGACGAAGCGGCGGCAAAGCTGGCGGTGACGTCTTCGCTGCCGGCGGAGATCAGGATGGTCGGGCCGGCCGGCAGGTCACGGGCGTAGACGTCGGTGGCGCTGTCGGTATCGGTTTCCACCAGTTTTTCTTCGCTGCTGAAGAAGACGCGGGTGCCGTCGGCGGAGCTGCCGTGGAAGATCGGGACTGCGCCGCCGTTGCCGCAGCCGGCGCAGCTGCCCGCCGAGACGAGCGAGGTGGTGTCGCCTTCGAGGTCGCGGGCGTAGATGTCGGAGGCACTGTCGGTGTCGGCGGCGGACAGCGACTCCGCGGTGATGAAGTAGGCGAAGGCGCCGTCGGCTGAGATGCCGCGACGGGAGACTTCGAAGCCGCCGTTTCCGCAACCCGGCTGGCAGCCGGGTTCGCCGGCCGAGACGAGCGCCGTCTCTTCCGCGGTCATGTCGCGGGCGTATAGATCGGTGAAGCTGTCCGTATCGGCGCTCACCAGCTGCTCTTTGGTTTCGAAGAAGACCACCCCGCCGCCGGAATCCACGTCGGCGAACGTCGCGGCGAAGGCTTTGCTGCCGCACGCCGGCGTGCATTCGGCGCTGCCCTGGCTGACCAGCGTCGTGGTCGCGTCGCCGAGGTCGCGCACGTAGACGTCGATGCTGCGGTCGGTGTCTTCCGCGACCAGCCGCTCTTCGGTCGAGAAGAAGACGAGCTCGCCGAGGTCGTCCGTGCCCTCGAACTGGGCCGGGTAGGCGTCGTTGCCGCCGGTCGGCCCGAGCGAGACCTCGCGGGTGACGTAGGCGCCGACACCTGCCTCGAACGAGCGCGCATAGACGTCGCGCTTGGTGTCGGTGTCGCCGGGAACCAGCTGCTCTTCGGTTTCGAAGAAGACGATCGAGCCGTCGGCCGAGGAGCCCTTGAAGTTCGGGACAGCCGCACCGGCGCCGGCCGCCATCGAGAGGACTGCGACCACCGCGGCAAGCATGGCGAAGGTAGCTCGTGAAAGCAGGGGTGAAGACATCACCGATCTATCGGCTGCTCTGGACATTTCGCTTAGCGCCCTGCAAAAAAATCGGTAGCCGAAAGAGCGAGGGGCGGACCAAAGGCCCGCCCCTCGATGCTCATGCTGCTCAAGCGTGAGAGAGATCAGCTCTCCCAGTCGCCTTCGTCGGGGCAGCCGCCGGTGTTTTCGGTGGCGCAGTTGTATTCCAGGGCACCGTCTTCGGTGCGGACGATGTCGAAGGTGTTACCCGTCGACGAGGTGACTCGGATCTGGTACTCGGTTTCTTCCGGCTGCGTGACTGCCACGCCTTCGTCCGGAAGGGTTTCCTCGTAGTTGGCCTGCAGGTTGGCGTAAGCGCAATTTTCGCCGGCGCCGACCGGGTAGTTGCCGTCGTTGTCGGTCGAGCAGCTCTCGAGCGCGACCTGGGTCGTGTGCGCGACCTCCTTCGCCTTCGCGTCGCCGGCCTTGTCCTTCTGGTTGAAGAAGGCAGGCAGGGCGATCGCGGCGAGGATGCCGAGGATCAGCATGACGACGAGGAGCTCGATCAGGGTGAAGCCCGCCTCGCTGTCGCCGTTGAGCCGGGCGCCTACTTTGGCCCGGAGATTCTGGAGAAACATTAGTGACCTCCTATGGTCCTAATCGCTTGCGCCAGAGCCCCGTCGCCTGAAGCCACGTGGTGTCTGTCGACCCCGGTGGTAGCCCGGCCAACTCCGGTAAGGGAGTCCCGATGGCTTTGCGCCCCCGCCTCGCAGCGAGTTTGCCTTTTGCACCGAAGCACTGGCAGATTCATCACAGGGAGGTCATCGGCTCCGATCCCCAGACCTTGATCCCTGAAATTTGGACTTCGTGTCGCGAAAAGTGGGGAAACCGCTGCTCAGCGGATTTTTTCGTAGATGCTGAACATCGGCATGTACATCGCGATCACGATGAAGCCGACCACACCGCCGACGAAGACGATCATCACCGGCTCCAGCAGGGCGGTCAGCGCCTTCACCTTGGCGTCGACCTCGGCCTCGTAGAAGTCGGCGATTTTGCTCATCATGTGCTCGAGCTGACCGGTCTCCTCGCCGACCGAGACCATGTGCCCGACCATCGGCGGGAAGATCGCGTGGGCCTCGATCGGCGCCGCCAGCGAGCCGCCCCGCTTGGCAGAGGAGTAGACGTCCTCCATCGCCTGCTCGATGACGACGTTGCCGGCCGTTTCGCCGGTCAGTTTGATCGCCTGCAGCATCGGCACGCCGGCCGACACCGCGCCGGAGAAGGTCCGCGACCAGCGGGCCAGCGCAACCTTCTGGATCACGTCGCCGATCTTGAACGGGATGCGCAGGGTGAACCGGGTCCACACCTCCCTGCCGGTGTCGGTCTTCTTCCAGCGCAGGAAGGCGAAGATCGAGACCACCAGCAAGGGAATGAGGATGTACCAGTAGCCGGTGAGCATTTCCGAGGCGGTGACGCAGATCTGGGTGGGAATCGGCAGCGCCGCGCTTTCTTCGTTTTCTTCACCGAGTTCTTTGAAGATGTTCGCGAAGACGGGGATCACGAAGGCGACGATCGCGATCAGGACGACAGCGGCGAAGCCGAAGACCAGTGCCGGGTACATCAGCGCCGATTTGACCTGCCGGCGCAGGGCGTCGGTTTTCTCCACCTGGTAGGCGATCCGGTCGAGCGCTTCGTCGAGGCGACCCGATTCCTCGCCGGAGCGGATCATTGCCCGGTAGAGGCGGTCGAAGACCTGCGGATGGCGGGCCATCGCCTGCTCGAGCGTGCTGCCGGCCTCGATGTCGGAGCGCAGCCCGGCGGCCGCCTCCTTGATCATCTCGTCCTGGGTCTGTTCTTCCAGCGTCAGCAGGGCGCGCAGCATCGGCATGCCCGAGGCGACCAGGGTCGCGAACTGGCGCGAGAAGACCGCCAGCTCGCGCATGTCGACGCTCTTGAAGCGCTTGAAGAAGTCCTCGACGTTGATCGGGCTCGCCTTCTCTGAGACCTCGAGGACGATCAGCCCGCGCTGGCGCAGCTGCTCGGTGACCTGGGCCTTGGAGTCGGCCTCGACTTCGCCGGTCGAGGGGACGCCGCTGAGGTCCATCGCCCGGAAGGCGAAGGTGCTGGAGCCGGCCATCGCCTAGCCCACCTGCGTGTACTGCGGCGGCGCCACCGGCGCCCCGCCCAGCAGTCGTTTCAGCTCCTCGGGCACCGAGGCGCGCTGCTCGGCCAGCGAGCGGGTGATCTTGCCGCTGCGGACCAGGCGCGCCAGGTCGGCGTCCATCGTCTGCATCCCGACCGCGCCCGAGGTCTGCACCGCGGCGTAGATCTGGTGGGTCTTGCCCTCGCGGATCAGGTTGCGGATCGCCGGCGTCGGCACCAGCACCTCGGTGGCGACCGTGCGGCCCATCCCGTCGGCGGTCGGCAGCAGCTGCTGGGTGACGATCCCCTGCAGGGCGATCGAGAGCTGGGTCCGAACCTGCCCCTGCTGCTGGGGCGGGAAGACGTCGATGATCCGGTCGACCGTCTGCGCGGTCGACTGGGTGTGGAGGGTGGCGAAGACGAGGTGGCCGGTCTCGGCCGCGGTCAGCGCGGTGGAGATCGTCTCCAGGTCCCTCATCTCGCCGACCAGGATCACGTCGGGGTCCTCTCGCAGGGCGGCGCGCAGGCCGAGGGCGAAGTCGACCGCGTCGGAGCCGACCTCGCGCTGGTTGACGATCGAGCTTTTGTGGCGGTGCAGGAACTCGATCGGGTCCTCGATCGTGAGGATGTGGTCGCGGCGCTCGCTGTTGATCAGGTCGATCATCGCCGCCAGGGTCGTGCTCTTGCCCGAGCCGGTGGGGCCGGTGACGAGGACGAAGCCGCGCGGTTTGGCGGCCAGCTCGCGCAGCACCGGCGGCACCCCGAGCGAGTCGAGCGCCGGGATGTCCTGCGGGACGAGGCGGAAGGCGGCGCTGACCGCGCCGCGCTGGAAGAAGCAGTTGACGCGGAAGCGGGCGACGCCCGGGATCGCGTAGGCGAAGTCGAGCTGTTTCTCGGTCTCGAAGCGTTTGCGCTGGTCGTCGTTGAGGATCCCGTAGACGACCTCGCGGGTGTGCTGACTGCTCAGCACCGGGTAGCCCTCCATCGGCTGGATCTGGCCTTTTTCGCGGATCGCGGGCGCGAACCCCGGCGTCAGGTGGACGTCGGAGGCCTTGACGGAGACCATGTGGGCGAGGACCTCGGAGAAGTCGAAATCCATTTGACCTAGATCGGCAGCGAAGCCGAAATCCTCCATACCTGCTTTCGGTTATGCGGTGACACGCAGGACCTCCTCCAGGCTGGTCAGCCCCGCCCGCACCTTGTTGAGGCCGTCCTCGCGGAGCGTGCACATGCCTTCTTCGCGGGCGACGGCGCCGATTTCGGCCTCGGGCGCGCCGGCCACCGCCATCTCCTTGATCCGCTCGCTCAGCTGCATCACCGAGTAGAGCCCGACCCGGCCGCGGTAGCCGCTCTGGTTGCAGCGGGCGCAGCCGAGCGGCTCGTAGGCCTCGATCTCGACCGCGGAGCGGAGATCCGCTTCGGCCAGCGCCTGCTGGGGGATCACGGTCCGCCGCTTGCAGTGGCTGCAGAGCTTGCGGGCCAGCCGCTGGGCGACGACGCAGTCGACCGCCGAGGCGATCAGGAAGGCCTCGATCCCCATCTTGGTCAGGCGGGTGATCGCACCGGGGGCGTCGTTGGTGTGCAGGGTCGAGAGCATCATGTGCCCGGTCAGCGCCGCCTCGATCGCGATCCGCGCCGTCTCGCCGTCGCGGATCTCGCCGACCATCACGATGTCGGGGTCGGCGCGCAGCATCGAGCGCAGGCCGGTGGCGAAGTCGAGGCCGGCTTTGCGATTGACGTTGATCTGGTTGACCCCGGGCAGGCGGTACTCGACCGGGTCCTCGATCGTGATGATGTTTTTCTCGATCTGGTTCAGCTCCTGCAACGCCGCGTAGAGCGTCGTGCTCTTACCGGAGCCGGTCGGCCCGGTGACCAGCACCGCGCCGTAGGCCTGCTGGAAGGCGTTCTCGAACCGGTGTCGCGCGTCGCCGTCCATGCCGAGCTCGTCGAGCGAGCGCTGGGCGTTGTCCTTGTCGAGGATGCGGACGGTCGCCCCCTCGCCCCGCTGGGTCGGCAGCGTGGTGACGCGCAGGTCGACGCGGCGGTCGTCGACGGTGACGCTGACGCGGCCGTCCTGGGGAACCCGCTTCTCGGCGATGTTGAGGTCGCTCATGATCTTGATCCGCGAGATCACCGCGTTGACCATCCGCTTCGGCACGTGGGCCGCCTCGCGGAGGACGCCGTCGACCCGGAAGCGGACCCGCATGTCGTCCTCGCCGGACTCGAAGTGGACGTCGGAGGCACCCTCCCCCACCGCCTGGCCGAGGATGCTGTAGACGAGTTTGATCACCGGCGCGTCTTCGGCGCTGACTTCGATGTCGCTGACTTCGGCCAGCTCGTCGTCGGCCTCCGCCTCGCCCTCGATCACCGCCTCGGTGACCGCGCTCTGCAGCGTGTTGAGGCGGCCGAGCAGCGCCTCGATGTCCTCCTCGGTGGCGACCGCTACGCGGCAGTCGAGCGCGGTGGCGATCTGGATGTCGTCGACTGCGAGGACGTTGGTCGGGTCGGCCATCGCCACGATCAGCGTTTTCTTGTCGGCGTAGCCGACCGGCAGCGCTTTGTAGCGCCGGGCGGTGTTGACCGGGATCAGGTTGGCCGCCGCCATGTCGACCTGGAACTCGGAGAGGTCGATGTGGTCGAGCCCGTAGCGCTCGGCGACGGCGCGGGAGAACTGGTCGGCGTCGACCGCGCCCTGCTCGAGCAACAGCCGCTCCGGCGGGCGGCCGGCGGTGCGCGCTTCTTCGATCGCCTGCCGCGCCCGGTCTTCGGCGACGAAGCCGAGGTCGACGAGGACGTCGGTGACGAAGCCGCTGGAGCGGCCGCGGGAGATCGGCGGCGTCAGGCCCGGGGTGCCGCTCCGCTCAGCCGGCAGCGCCGGTGCGGTCGAGTCGCCTGAGTCGGGAACCGGCCGCAGGTGACTGGGGAAGTCCCGGCCGTCCATGCTCACGGGTGGTATTCGAGGGTCGGGCCCTTGTAGCCGGCGTCGATCACCGCCTGTTCGATGCTCTGGCCGTCCTGGAAGCCGTAGCTGACCGATGCGGTCGGCACCGCCTGGTCGAGCTTCTTCGGCCGCAGGACGACGAGCGCCGGCACCCGGTCGACGCCGACTCCCTGGGTGATCGAGGCGTAGCGGGCGATTTCGCCGGCGGGGACGGTGAAGGTCGTGACGCCGGGCATCCCCGCCAGGCGGGAGCCGGCGAGCTTGACCAGGTCGTCGTCGATGCCGCCGTCGTGGACGATCAGCAGCACCACGATCTGGTTCGCATTCCAGGCGTCCAGCACCGGCTGGGGCAGCGGCTGCGTCGCCAGCGTGGGGTTGCCGGCCGCAGAGGTGGCTTCGGGGGGCGGTGCTTCGCCCGGCGAGGGCGCCACGCCTTCGCCGGGAGCGGTGGTGGCGATCGAGCTCGAGCCCGCTTCGCCTTCTTCTTCGCCGCCGCCTCCCATCGTGGTGAGGAGGAAGATCGCGGCAGCCACCAGCAGGACGGCGATAACGCCCATCTGCACCATCGGGTTGTTGTTCAGCTGCTCGCGCATGGCCTACCTGGAGTTAGCTCGGCAGGCGGAGGCGCGAGCTTGAATGGCGGGCACGGAGGCCCGGGCTCGGGGGGCCTCAGCAGTTGGCGTTGGGGGCGTCGCCGACCGGGGGCAGCCCCGTGCACTCGAAGTACGCCTGCGGGGTGAAGTAGATCGCCGAGCGGTTGGTTTTTTCTTTTTCCCGTTCTTCGCGTTCCACTTTTTCCTGAAGTTCTTTGGCTTCCCGTTCTTCAGGCGTCATTTCTTCTTCTTCTTCGGTCGCTTCTTCTTCTTCGGCGGGATTGCCTGCTTCTTCGCTCGCGCCGGGGTTGAGCTCGGGCGGGACCGGGAAGCCGGCGTCCTGTTCGACCTTGCCGTTGCCGCTCATCGCGATCTGCTTGCCGACCAGGATGCCTTTGAAGGTCGCGTTGCCGCTGATGTTGATGTAGGTGTCAGGGCCGTAGACGATCATCTCGTTGACCGTGCCGAAGTTGCCGGAGAGGTTGATCTGGCTGGCGGTGGTGGGCGAGCCGAGGAAGTAGAAGCCAGGCACGTCGAACTGGCCCAGGCCCGGCTGGTAGCCGGTGGCCGAGATCCGGTTGTTGCCGCTGAGGCTGAGCTGGTTGCCGGTTCCGCAGTGCTCAGGGGTGTCGAAGAAGAAGCGGACGCGGGAGCCGGTGGCCATGATCAGCTGCGAGTTGCCGCTCATGCTGATCGAGCAGATCCAATAGTCGCCACCGCCTACCGTCAGCGTGTCGTTGCTGCTCAGCGTGATCGCGCGGGTTTTGGAATTGAACGGTGGCTTCGATTTCCAGTTGCCGGTGTAGGCGTCTTTCTGGCAGTCGACCGGCACATTGGTGCTGGTGCAGGCGAGAAGCCGGTTGTTCGAGTTGACCGTCGCGATGTTGGTCGGGATGAAGCTGCTGACCGGCGGCAGGTCGACGTTGCCTTCGGTGACCTGGTAGCCGCTGCACTGCGAAGCGTTGCCGGATTTGGTCCAGCTTTTGCCGACGCCGTGGCGGATGTCGCCGCAGATGCTGGCGTTGCCGGAGGTCGTCAGGTGGCCGTTGGTGCCGAGGCCGACGCGGATGTCGGCGTTGCCGCTGAGGGTGATGCCGTCGCGGCCGATGAAGCCCTCGACCGCGGCGCGTTTCGCTTCTTCTTCTTTTTCTTTCTGGATTTTTTCTTCGAGTTCTTTGGCGAGCTGTTCGTCTTCTTTTTCTTTCGCTTCTTTCAGTTCGCGTTCGGTCTGTTCGATCTGTTCGCGGGTTTCGCGGCCGATTTTTTCCGATTCGTTGGTGACCAGGCCGGAGCGGTTGTAGGTGACCTCGATCCGGCGGCTGATCTCGTCGGCGGTGCCGGTGGAGACGACGCAGAGTTCGTAGGCACCGCAGTCTTCCCCGACCGGGCTGACCTGGTAGACGTAGCTCGAGCCGCCGACCGCGCCGGAGACCGGTGGGCACCAGCGCTGGCCGTCGACGGTTTCGGCGGGACCTTTGGTCAGCTTGCCGTCGGCGCCGACCACCAGGCACGGGTTCCAGTTGTTGAGGACGAATCCGTAGCGGGTCTGGCGCACGCGGGCGACGTTGGCGCCGGCGTCGGCGGCGGCGATCGCGTCCTTGGAGGAGTCGTCGCGGTGGGCGCCGACCTGGACGTCGGTGGTGGCGACGACCGCGGCGCTGGCCAGCGCCATGCTGCCGATCATCGCGAAAAGGGCAACCGGAAGCGCCATCCCCGCCTCGCTGCGGCGGAGTTGCCTGACCAAGAGGATGAATCGGTCGATCGCTGCCATTCGCCTTACCCCATCGACCGATGCGCGGCTGACTTGAATCCGAAAAGTTCCGCCTTTAGCGATTTGGACGGCCGTCCTACTCAGTTGCGGGTGCGAGCTGCTCGATTCCGCTCGCCCGCTGACCGCCCGCTGCCAGCATCAGTTTGAAGTCGTGCGGATTCGAGGCGTACTCCATCGCCACCGCCTCGGCGATCTTGCCCTCCATCACGTACTGGAGCAGCGACTGGTCGAACGTCCGCATCCCGTAGTACTCGCCCTCGGCGATGACTTCGGTGATCTTGCCGGTCTCCTCCGGGTTCATGATCAGGTCTTTGACCCGGCCGGTGACGACGAGGATCTCGGAGGCCGGCACCCGGCCGTCGCCGGTGACGTCGGGGACCAGGCGCTGGGCGATCGCCCCCTTCAGGGTCGCCGCCAGCATCACCCGCGCCTGGTGCTGCAGGTGCGGCGGGAAGAAGTCGACGATGCGGTTGATCGTCTCGGTGGCGTCCAGGGTGTGGACGGTCGAGAGCACGAGGTGTCCGGTCTCGGCCGCAGACAGCGCCGTGCGGACCGTCTCCTCGTCGCGCATCTCGCCGATCAGGATCGCGTCGGGGTCCTGGCGCAGGACGCGGCGCATGGCGCGGGCGAAGCTTTCGGTGTCGGAGCCGACTTCGCGCTGGTTGACGATCGAGTTTTTGTCCGGGTGCAGGTACTCGATCGGGTCCTCGAGGGTGACGATGTGATCGGTCCTGGTGCGGTTGATGTGGTCGATCATCGCCGCCAGGGTCGTGCTCTTGCCCGAACCGGTGGTGCCGGTGACGAGGATGATCCCGCGCTGCTCTTCGGCCAGCCTGGTGACCACCGGCGGCAGGCCGAGGTCGTCAACCGAGCGGATTTCGAAGGGGATCGCGCGGCAGACGATCGAGATCGAGCCGCGCTGCTTGAAGGCGTTGACGCGGAAACGGGAGAGGCCGGGGATCGAGTAGCTGAAGTCGGCCTCGCCGCACTCCTCGAATTCGGTCAGCGAGCGGACCTCGGCGATGTCGTTGAAGGCCCCTTCGGTGTCCTTCGGCTCCAGCGCCGGATAGCCCTCGAGCGGGGCCAGCTCACCATGCAGCCGCGCGGTCGGGGGCACCCCGACCTTCACGTGCAGATCCGACCCACCCCGCTCAACCAGGGTGCGCAGCGCTGAATCGATATCGAATGACATCCCAGCCTGTATCGGCCGGTCAGTCAAATGGCTTAACGGCGGTCTTGCAACCCAGCTACGCCGTAGGGCTGCTGCGTTTGCAGGAGGGGATGAGTGCCCCTCTCACAAAGGCTCCTGAGACCACGATGGCGCCCAGCACGCCGCCCAGCTGCGCGACGGTCTTTGGGAGAGGGGCACTCATCCCCTCCCCCAACCAACTGCGACCTAGGCGACCTCGCGGAGTTTCTGCGCCTCGCCGAGGGACTGGAGCTTTTTCAGGCTCTGGTTCTCGATCTGGCGGATCCGCTCGCGGGTGACGTTGAAGGTGCGGCCGACCTCGTCCAGGGTCCGCGGGTGCTCGCCGCCGAGCCCGTAGCGGAGCTCGAGCACGCGACGCTCGCGGTAGGAGAGGTTCTCGAGCGCCTCTTTCAGCGCCTCTTTGGTCAGCAGGTCCGCCGCCCGGTCGAACGGGGACTCGGCCTTCTCGTCGGCGATGAACTGGCCGAACTCCGACTCCTCCTCGTCGCCGACCGGCTTCTCGAGGGAGACCGGGGCCTGGGCGGAGCGCTTGATCGAGTCGACCTCCTCGGGGTCGATCCCCGTCACCTCGGCGATCTCCTCCGGGGTGGGCTCGCGGCCCAGCTCGGTGACCAGCTTGCGCTCGGCGCGGCCGATCTTGTTCAGCTTCTCGACGACGTGGACCGGGATGCGGATCGTCCGCGCCTTGTCAGCGAGCGCACGGGCGATCGCCTGGCGGATCCACCAGGTCGCGTAGGTGGAGAACTTGAACCCCTTGCGGTAGTCGAACTTCTCCGCCGCGCGGACCAGGCCCAGCGTCCCCTCCTGGATCAAATCGAGGAAGGGCAGGCCCTGGTTCCGATAATTTTTCGCGATCGAGACGACCAGGCGCAGGTTCGACTCGACCATTTTCTGCTTCGCGTCGAGGTCACCGCGCTCGATCCGTTTCGCCAGTTCGACCTCCTCCTGGGCGGTCAGGAGGCGAACTTTGCCGATGTCCTTGAGGAACAGCTGCAAGGAATCGGTGGTCATGTCCGGTTTCAGGTCGAGCGCCTGTTTCTGGCGCCGGCGACCTTTTTTGCCGGTGTCCACGGGGAGCGCTTCGGCCGCGGCTTTCTGCGCCGGATCCATGTCCTCGACGAGCTCGATCCCCGACTTCTCGAGGTGCCCGTAGAGGTCCTCGACGTCGGACTCGTCGAGATCGACCTCCGAGACAGCCGAGGCGATGTCGCCGAAGGTCAGCACGCCGAGCTGCTGCCCGCGATTGATGAGGTTTTTGACCTCCTCGAGTTCCTGAAGCTCTGCTACCAGCATCCGTTCTTACTCGTTTCCTTGCGCTCGAATGTTTAGTCCTGGCGATGAAATACCGTCGCGAGCCGAAAGTCGCGCCGGAGCGACAAAAAGCGGACCGGAGAGCTGGTCCGCGAAGTAGCGTCTACATCGTCATTGTGCCCTAACGGGCGGGCGTCTGAAATCCATCAAACGCCTGTTCGCATGGTACTCGCTTCATTTAATGAAGTCAATGCCCAGCCACCTGCGACATCCGACTCCCTGGCTCCGGGCCTTCTGGCACCGGGCCTACCAGGAGAACGTCACCGGGCTCTCGGCGATGGTCGCCTACAACCTGATGCTGTCGGTCTTCCCCTTTGCGCTGCTGGTGCTCTTCATCTTCGGCCAGGTGCTGAAGATCGAGGGGGTCGAGAGCAGCGTCCTCGCCGATCTGCAGCGCCTCTTCCCCGACGTCGAGGAGGAGACGCTGAGCGACGTGCTCAACAGGATCGAGAACAACACGGCGACGATCGGGATCGTCGCCTTCGCGGGCTCGCTCTGGATCGGCGCCTCCTTCTGGGGGGCGATGGACACCGCCTTCTGCCGCATCTACCACGTCGAGTGCCGCGGCTGGGTCGAGCAGAAGCGCTTCTCCTTCGCGATGCTGGTGGTGGTCCTGCTCTTCATCGCCGCCAGCATCTTCGTGCCGACCCTGGAGAGCGCCCTCATCTCCAGCACCGACCGCCTCCCGCTCGGCCTCTCCAATATCAAGGCGCTCGACTCGATCCTGCTGCTGACGGCGGCGCTGCTCGTCACCTTCGGGATCTGCTGCGTGATCTTCTGGGCCGTCCCCAAGGGGCACATGCCCTGGCGGGCGGTCTGGCCGGGCGCCCTCTTCGTCACCATCGGCGCCGGCCTCGCCAACTGGCTCTTCCCCATCTACCTCTCCAACGTGTCCAGCCTCTCGCGCTTCGGCTCGACCGTCGGCTTCATCCTCATCGCCCTGCTCTGGTTCTACGTGCTCAGCCTGGCGCTGATGGTAGGGGCGGTGATCAACTCGCTGCGCTTCGAGCTGCACGACACCGGCGAGCTTCCCTATTACGCGAAGAAGCCCTGCCAGGACTGCGGCGAGAGCGGTTCTGAAACCGCACCGGATCGCAGTAGTTAAAAAAACTGCCGTATCATTGTGCGGGTAAGCACGTTTCAGCGTGGGCGTCTCTGCCATCGCTGGCCGGGCAGGCTGGGAGAATCCGCACTGATGCAGAAACACCGGAGTTCTGAAACGGGGAGCAGCATCCCGCGCCCGACCACTCCGGCTGACATCGGCCGCAGGGACCAGCGCCGGCGCATCATCGACGCGATGATCGAGAGCTGCGCCGCGAAGACCTATGCCGCCACCACGATCACCGACATCGTCGCTCGCGCGCGAATCTCCCGGACGACCTTCTACAAGCACTTCGAGGACAAGCGGGCCTGCTTCGACGCCGCCATCGAGGACTGCATCGCGCAGCTCCAGGAGGTCGCCGCTTCCTCCCATTCCCCCGAGGACGCCCCGGCCGACGCTCTCCGCAAGGCGACGAGCGCGGTGATCGACGCCCTCACGAAGCGACCGGGACTGGCCCAGCTGCTGACCGGAGATGCCATCGCCGTAGACCCGACGGTGGTCGGCAGGTACCGCCGGGCGACGATTCCGGCGATGGAAAGCCTCTGGGCGCAGGATGGAGGAGAGGCAAAGGCCCATACCGATCCGCGGCTGGCCTTCGGCCAGGTCCAGGTGCTGATCCTCAACCAGATCGCCACCGGCGAGATCGATCGCCTGCCGGAGCTGCTGCCCGAGATCGTCTATATCGCCGTCAGCCCCTTCGGCGGCCACCAGGAGGCGATCCGCCAGTCCCAGCTGGTGAGGGAAGCGGCATCCGACGGGGCGGCTTCCCGGTGATGGAACCCCCTGAGGACCTGAGCCGCTGGCGTCTTCCGCGCGGGCGGCACGGCCTTCCCCGGGAGCTGGTCGAGCGCTCGCAGCGGGAACGGCTGCTGGCCGCCGTGGTGCGGGTGACCGCCGAGAAGGGGTACGAGTCGACGACGGTGGCTGACATCCTCGGCGAGGCCGGGGTCGGCCGCGAGAGCTTCTACGAACTCTTCGACGACAAGCTCGACTGCATGCTGGCGGCCCACAAGATCCTCGTCGACGACCTCGAGGAGAAGGTGCGCGCCACCTACTGCGAGGAGGGGCCCTGGCCGGAGCGGGTTCGGGGCGGCCTGGCGGTCGCCCTCGACTGGTTCTCGGCCGATCCGGAGACGGCGCGGTTCCTGCTGGTGGAGACGAGCACCATCGGGCCCGCCTTCCACCCGATCCTCCAGGCCGAATTCGAGCGCTTCCGGAAGCTCTTCGACGAAGGATTCGAGGAAAGCGGGCTCGATCCGCAGCTCGCGGAGGCATCGAGGCTGGCCGTCGGCGCGACGATGGCGAGGATCTACGAGGAGATCGTGCTCGGCCGCACCGCCGAGCTGCCGGCCCTGCTGCCCGACCTCACCTACGGCCTCCTCGTCCCCTACGTCGGCGAAGAGCAGGCGCGGGCGGCGACGGGCGGCCGTTAGCCGGCTTCGGCGTCGGCGACGGCCCGTCGCAGCGCCTCCTGCAGCGGCGTCGCCCCGACCTCGGGGAAGATGTCCATCCCGGAGGGGTCGGTGACGACGGTCTCGGTCGAGAGGCCCTCGATCAGCGGCCGCGCGACCCCGGCGTCGACCGGAGTGACGAGGCCGATCCAGAGGGAGGAGAGGGCGGGAGTGAGGACGGGGATGGTGATCCGCAGCGGCGGGCGCCGGCCGAGCGCGCGGGCGAGCTCGTCGATCATGCCGCCGTAGGTGGTGACGTCGGGCCCGCCGATTTCGATCTCGCGGTC
>DASURF010000061.1:0-81907 GCA_036280195.1 Solirubrobacterales bacterium
GGCAAATTTCCGCATCTGGGCGCCCTGGCGCCTCGCTTACGTGAAGGACGCGTCCAAGGACATCGAGGAGGAGTGCATCTTCTGCGCCAAGCCGGCGGCGGAAGACGACGAGGCGAACCTGATCGTCCACCGCGGCGAGCGTAGCTTCGTGATCCTCAACCTCTTCCCGTACACCAACGGGCACCTGATGGTGGCGCCGTACGAGCACATCGGCCGCCTGCAGGAGATGCCGGCCGAGACGCTGGCGGAGATGATGGCGCTGGCGCAGCGGGCGATGGACCGGCTCGAGGAGGTCTACGAGCCGCACGGCTACAACGTCGGCTTCAACCAGGGCCGCGTCGCCGGAGCCGGGGTCGAGCACCACATCCACATGCACGTCGTCCCGCGCTGGGCGGGCGACAACAACTTCATGCCGGTGATCGCCGACACGAAAGTGATGCCGCAGTCGATCGAGCAGAGCTACGAAGCGCTGAAAGGAGCGTTTTGAACGACCAGTCGCCCTTGGCGCCGCCGGGGATCTTCAAGGCCTACGACATCCGGGGCCTGTATGGCGAGGAGATGGACGAGACGACGGCGCTGGCGATCGGCCGCGCCTTCGCCCGGGTGCTGGGACGGCTGCGAGGCAAGCAGACGAGCGAGCTGCGGGTCGGGCTGGGGCGCGACATGCGGTTGACCGCGCCGGCGATGGCGGGTGCTGTCCGCGACGGCCTCGTCGCCGAGGGCGCAACGGTCGTCGACGCCGGCCAGGTCGCGACCGAGATGCTCTACCACCTGGTCGGCTCACGCGAGCTCGACGGCGGCGCGATGGTCACCGCCTCGCACAACCCCAAGGCCTACACCGGGGTGAAGCTCGTCCGCGAGGGCGCTCTGCCGCTCTCCGGCGACGCCGGGATCGGCGATGTCAAGGCCGAGATCGAAGCGGGGCTCGGCGAGGCGCCGGGCGGCGGCGGCGCCGAGGAGGTCGACATCTGGGACGAGTACCACGCCCACGCCCTCTCGTTCATCGACCCCGCGAACGTGAAGCCGATGAAGGTCGTGGTCGACGGCGGCAACGGGATGGCGGGCCCGATGGCCGGGCCCGTTCTCGAAAAGCTGCCGCTGGAGCTGGAGGAGATGTACTTCGTCCCGAACGGCGAGTTCCCCGACCACGAGCCGAACCCGCTGCTGGAGGAGAACCGGAAGATGATCATCTCCCGGGTGAAGGAGTCCGGCGCCGACCTGGGGATCGCCTGGGACGGCGACGCCGACCGCTGCTTCTTCATCGACGGCAACGGCAGCTTCTGCGACGGCGACTTCATCTGCGCCCTGCTGGCCCGCTCGGTCCTGCAGAAGAACCCAGGCGCGACGATCCTCTACGACCCGCGCTCGAGCCGGGCGGTGCCGGACCTGGTCGCCGCCGAAGGCGGGCGCTCCGACCTCTCCCGCGTCGGCCACGCCTTCTTCAAGGCGCGGATGCGGGAGGAGGAAGCGGCCTTCGGCGGCGAGGTCTCCGGGCACTACTACTTCCGCGACTTCTGGAACGCCGACTCCGGGACGATCCCGGCCCTGCTGGTGCTGGAGCTGCTCTCGCTCGACGGACGCAGCATGGCCGAGCTGATGGAGGAGTTCCGCTCCAGGTACTTCATCTCCGGCGAGATCAATTCCCAGGTCGCCGACGCCGAGGCGAAGATCCGGGAGATCGAAGAGCGCTACTCCGACGGAGAGCTCGCTCACCTCGACGGGGTCTCGGTCGACTACGAGGACTGGCACTTCAACGTCCGCCCCTCTAACACCGAGCCGCTGCTGCGCCTCAACCTCGAGTCGCTGGTCTCGCGCGAGGACATGGAACGGCGGCGCGACGAGGTCCTCGGCCTGATCCGATCGTGACGGCGACGCCGGAGCAAGCGCTCGAGCAGGCGGCGCTGGCCGGCATCCACCGCTTCGCGATCCCCACCCCGTTCGCCGTCGGGCGGGTCAACTGCTACCTGATCGAGGACGAGCCGCTGACCCTGGTCGACACCGGCCCCAACTCGGGCAAGGCGCTCGACGAGCTGACCGCGCGGCTGGGCGAGCGGGGGCACTCGCTCTCCGACCTGGAGCTGATCGTCGTCACCCACCAGCACATCGACCACCTGGGGCTGGTCGAGATCCTGGTCGAGCACTCCGGCGCCGAGGTGGCGGCGCTGGGCGCGGCGGCCGAACGCCTCGCCTCTTTCGACGAGGACGCCGAGAAGGACGATGCCTTCGCGGTCGAGGTGATGCTGCGCAACGGCATCCCCGAGGACGTGACCGTGGCGCTGCGCAGCGTCTCCCGCAGCTTCCGCGGCTGGGGCTCGCACGTGACCGTGACCCGGCCGCTGGACGACGGCGGCACGCTCGAGCTCGGCGACCGGCGCCTGGAAGTCCTCCACCGCCCGGGTCACAGCCCTTCCGACACGGTCTTCTGGGACGAGGAGCGCAAGATCCTGATCGCCGCCGACCACCTGCTGCCGAAGATCTCCTCCAACCCGCTGATCACCCGTCCCCTCGACGGCTCCTCGCAGCGGACCCAGGCGCTCGCCACCTACATCGAGTCGCTGAAGAAGACGCGGGAGATGCCCGCGGAGATCGTCCTGCCGGGCCACGGCGAGCCGATCACCGACCACGCCGAGCTGATCGACTCCCGCTTCGCCGGCCACGAGCGGCGCAAGGAGAAGATCTACCGCCTCGTCGCCGAGCGACCGCGCAGCGGCTACGAGCTGGCGCAGGCGCTGTGGGGCAACGTCGCCGTCACCCAGGCCTTCCTCACCCTCTCCGAGGTGATCGGCCACGCCGACCTGCTCGTCAACGAGGGCCGCGTGCGCGAAGTCGACGACAGCGGCGTGATCCGCTACGAGGTGACCTAAAGCCGGGCGCCGACAGCGTGCCCGAGCGCCGCGGCCGCGAGACCGAGCCCGAGGCTGCCGAGGAGGTTGACCGCGGCGGCTCGGCGCTCTCCTCGCTGCGCCTGCTCCCGCGCCTCCAGCATCCAGGTGGAGAAGGTGGTGTAGGAGCCGAGCGTCGCAGTGCCCGCCAGCAGGCGGGCGCTCCCGTCCACGGCTGCGCCGGCCAGCAGACCGAGCAGGAAGGCGCCGCTGAGGTTGACGACCAGGATCCCGTAGGGGAAGTGGAACCCGACGCGGAGCGAGACGAACCAGTCGACGAGGAAGCGGGCCGAGGCGCCGACCCCGCCGAGAAGGACGACCGCGATCCAGGTGAGCAGGTTCATCGCGCCCCCGCCGGTGCCACGGCAGAACCTGCCGTCACGCCGAGCAGACCGCCGACGAGGCTGGCGGCCGCGTAACCGGCCGCGATCCCCGGACGCCCCGCTTCGAGCATCGTCAGCAGCTCCACCTGCATCGTCGAGAAGGTGGTCAGCCCGCCGCAGAGCCCGGTCGTCAGCAGTGGCCGCCAACGGAAGGCGGGCGAGAAACGGACCACGAGCCAGCCGAGCAGGAAGGCACCGAGCAGGTTGACGGCGAAGGTCGCCCACGGCCAGCCGGGAGCCCCCTCCCCCAGCCCTTCGAGCAACCCGGCGCGCAGCAGGGTTCCCAGCGCCCCGCCGAGAAAGACCGCCCCGATCTCCCGTCGGTCTGGCATCGCGGCAGACTAATCGCACCGCGACGGCATTAGGGTGCAGCCTTCGTGTCCGCTCTCCGCCGCCGCAAACCCGCCAAGAAGCGGATGCTGCTGATCGTCAATCCCTACGCGACGACGGTCTCGGATCGGCTGAAAAACCTGGTCGTCTACGCGTTGCAGGGTCGCTTCGACGTCGAAGCGGTCTCGACCCGGGCACAGAACCACGCGACCGAGATCGGGCGCGAGGCGCGGGACGGCGGCTACGACGTGGTCGTCGCCTTCGGCGGCGACGGGACGCTGAACGAGGTCGCCAACGGCCTGGCCGGGACCGACCTGCCGGTGGCGGTGCTGCCGGGCGGCTCGACCAACGTCGTCTGCCGCACGCTCGGAATCCCCAACGACGTCGTCGACGCGACCGAGCACCTGCTCTCCCTTGCCGATGACTGGCAGCCGCGCAAGATCGACCTGGGGATGGTCGACGATCGCTACTTCGTCTTCGCCTGCGGGGTCGGCATCGACGCCACCGTGGTCGAGCGGGTCGACGCCAACCCGAAGCTGAAGGGACGCGCCGGGCCCTACTACTACAGCTGGGCCGGGATCTCCGCCTTCTACCGCAAGTACCGGGTCAATCCGATCCGGGTCCGGACCACAGTCGACGGGCGCGAGCCGGTCGACGGTGTCACCACGATCGTCCAGAACTCCGACCCGTTCACCTACTTCGCCAGCCGGCCGATCCGCGTCTGCGAGGGGATCGCGATCGACGACGGCACCCTCTCGATGGCGGTGCTGAAGCGCGCAAACCAGCGCGACATGCCGACCCTGCTGAGTCGCCTCTTCAGCGAGACGAAACCGGCCGCCCGCCACAAGCAGGTCGCCCACTTCGACGACGTCACCCACGCCGTGGTCGAGACCATCTCCACCGCCAAGGACGGTTCGGTGCGCCCGTTCCCGCTGCAGGTCGACGGCGACTACATCGGCGAGCACGAGCGGATCGAGCTGCGGGCGGCGCCAGGCGCGCTAACCGTCATCGCTTAGTCGAGCAGCCCTTTTTCGCCGGCACCGGCGACGGTTTCGCGCAGGGTCTCCCGGGCGTCGTGCCGGGGCTGCCAGCCGAGGTCGCGGCGGGCCTTGGTGGTGTCCATCAGCACCGGGGTGTCGAGGGCGGTGGCCCACTCGAGCTTGGAGGAGGCGAAGGTGAGGCGGCGGGCCGCGGCGCCGGCGGCGGTGACCGCCGGCCCGGGGACGGGGACCGAGCGCCAGCCGAGCTCGCGGGCGATGTCGGCGACGCCGACCTCGCCTTCGCCCGCGAGGTTGTAGACCCCCGGCGGGCCGTCGCCGCAGATCGCCGCCGCCATCGCCCGGGCGACGTCGTCATGGTGGACGAGCTGGATCGGCATCCCGGGATCCGGGAGGACCGGCTTCACCAGCGGCAGCTTTTCGATCCCCTTGCGCAGCAGCGGCACCGGATCCCCCGCCCGCACCGCGTCGACCGTCTGCTCGATCAGCATCGTCGCCCGCGGACCGGCGACGATGCAGGGCCGGAACACGTAGGCGTCCACCACGCTCCCCAGCAGGAGCTCGTCGAGCAGGTCCTCCAGCTCGGCCTTCTGCGCCGAGTAGTAGAAGCTCTCCGAGCCGCGCGGCGGTACGTCCTCGGTCAGCGGCTGCGGATTGTCGAGGTGGAAGCCGTAGGCGGCGACCGAGGAGGCGTAGACGAGGCGCTTCACCCCCGCCTTGATCGCCACCTCGAAGACGTTGCGAGTTCCCTGCAGGTTGACCTTGCGGGTGTCCTCACGGCTGCCGAAGATCGCGAAGGCGAGGTGCACGGCGACGTCGACCCCGTCGAAGAGCGCCGCCAGGGCGCCGCGGTCGAGGATGTCCCCGCGCCGGTAGGAGACCTTCTTCCACCCCTCCTCGGCGGGATCGAACGGCCGCCGCGCCATGCCGAGGACCTCCCCCACCTCCGGCCGTCGCTCCAGCTCCGACATCAGCGGCTTGCCGATCTCCCCGGTGGGGCCGGTTACGGCGACGGCTAAGGACATCTACCCCGTCCGTCTGGCCGTCCTCAAGCGGCCGGGGTCACGCGATAGGCGTCGAAGACCGACTCGACGTTGCGAAGTCGGCTGATGCACTGCTTCAGCTGCTCCGTGTCGCCGACCTCGACCACGAACCGGTTTTTGACCATCGGGTGGTTGGTGGTGCAGCTGGCGCCGATGATGTTGATCCCCGCCTCCGAGAAGGTCCGCGAGAGATCCTCGAGCAGGCGGGTGCGGTCGTAGGCGTCGATCTGCAGCTCGACCCGGTAGGAGGCCTCGTTTTCGCCCTCCCATCGCACCTCGACGAAGCGCTCCGGCGACTTTTTCAGCGCCTTGACGTTCTTGCAGTCGGTGCGGTGGATGGTGATCCCACGCCCGAGCGAGACGTAGCCGGCGATCTCGTCGCCGGGAACGGGCCGGCAGCACTTCGCCAGCCGCACGGCGACGTTGTCGGCGCCCTTGACGATGATCCCGTAGTTGGATGCGTCCTTGGTGCGGCGGGCGCGGTCCTCGCGGCCGAGCGGCGCGCCCGGAGCCTCCTCCTCGACCCCCTCGCCCGCCTTCAGCCGCTGCATCAGCTTGTTGGCGGCGGTCTTGGAGGAGATTTTGCCCTGCCCGAGGGCGATGTAGAAGTCGGTCCCTTTGCGGAAGCCCATCTCGCGGATCACGTCCGCGAGCAGGGCCGAGCCGGAGACTTTCTGCATCGGGATGCCGCGCGTGCGCAGCGCTTCCTCCAGCTTTTCGCGGCCGTCGCGCTCGGCGTCCTCGCGTCGCTCCTCTTTGAACCAGGAGCGGATCTTGTTGCGGGCGCGGTTGGTCCGCACCAGTTTCAGCCAGTCGAGCGAGGGGCCGCGCTTCTGCTTCGCGGTCAGCACCTCGACGATGTCGCCGGAGCGCAGCTGGTAGTGCAGCGGCACGATGCTCCCGTTGACCTTGGCGCCGACGCAGCTGTGCCCCACGTCGGTGTGGACCGCGTAGGCGAAGTCGAGCGGGGTCGAGCCGGCCGAGAGGTTCTTCACTTCGCCCTTCGGGGTGAAGACGAAGACCTCGTCCTCGAACAGGTCGACCTTCAGCGACTCGAGGAACTCGGCCGGGTCCTGTTCGCCCTCGGCCTCGACCAGCTGCCGCAGCCAGGTCATCTTCTCCCGCTGCGGGTCGCCGCTGGTGCCCTCTTTGTAGGCGACGTGGGCGGCGATCCCGTACTCGGCGAGCTTGTGCATCTCCTCGGTCCGGATCTGGATCTCCAGCGGTTTGCCCTCGGGACCGATCACCGTCGTGTGCAGCGCCTGGTACATGTTCGCTTTCGGCATCGCCACGAAGTCCTTGAAGCGGCCGGGCAGCGGCTTCCAGAGCGAGTGGATGACGCCGATCGCGCCGTAGCAGTCCTTGACCGAGTGGACGATCACCCGCATCGCGGTCAGGTCGAAGATCTCGTTGAACTCGCGGCCCTTCTTCGCCATCTTCGTGTAGATCGAGTAGAAGTGCTTGGCGCGGCCTGAGATCTCGGCCTCGATCCCGACCTGCTCCAGCTCCTTGGCGAGGAACTCGCCCGCCTCGGAGACGTAAGACTCCCGCTCCTCGCGCTGCTGGGCGACCAGCTGTTTGATTTCCGCGTACTTGCGCGGGTGCAGGGTCGCGAAGGCGAGGTCCTCGAGCTCCCATTTGATCGCGTGGATTCCCAGGCGATGGGCCAGCGGCGCGTAGATCTCCAGCGTCTCGTGAGACTTCAGCGTCTGCTTCTGCTTCGGCAGGGCGCCGAGGGTGCGCATGTTGTGGAGACGATCGGCCAGCTTGATCAGGATCACCCTGACGTCGGTGGCCATCGCCACCATCATCTTCCGGTAGTTCTCGGCCTGGCGCTCGTCGCGGCTCTCGAAGGTGATTCCGGTCAGCTTCGTGACCCCGTCCACGAGCTGGGCGATCTCGTCGCCGAACTCGGCCCTGATTTCCTCCAGGCTGGCGGTGGTGTCCTCGACCGTATCGTGGAGCAGCGCCGCGCACAGGGTCTCGGTGTCGAGCCGCATGCCGGCGCAGATCTGGGCAACCCCGACCGGGTGGGTGATGAACTCGTCGCCCGAGTAGCGGCGCTGGTCGGCGTGGCGCTCGCAGGCGAAGTCGAAGGCGCGCTCGACCTTGGCGCGGTCGATCGTCGCTACCGCGACCGCGGTGCCGCCCGAGCCGTTGCTGCCGTTGCCGGAGGAAACGCTCGCAGCCGAATCGAACTCCTCGACCACGGCGAATAGGTCGGCGAGGAGCTCCTTGTGCGCTACGGCAGTTTGGCCCTTGTCAGGTATCGCTGGTCCTCCGAAAGTCGTTCGCTGTAAGCACGGAACGCGGCCGAACGCTGCAGATCCGTCCTCACTGAGGATACGACCCGGACAACCCCTTCGCCCCCTTCCGGCGCTCCCTGCAGAAGCCCGAGCTCACGCAGGACCCGAAAACGGCGAGCGCCGGCCTCGGGGCAGAGCGGATGGGGACCGGTGCCGGCCAGCGCCTCGCGCAGGCGCCGACCGCGGGCGTCGCCGGTCCGGCGCAGGGCGCGATAAGTGGCGGCCACGCCCTCGCGCGTCGCCCACTGCTCGGCCAGCGCCTGCGCCGCGAACTCCCGCTCTCCGTCGGTCCAGAGGGCGTGCAAGAAGCCCGGCGAGGACGCGGAACCGGGCAGGATTGCGCGCACGACATCGCCCTCGCCCCGCGGCGGGTCGACGAGGACCACGTGCTCGAAGCCGGCCGCGAGCTCCGGCTCCCTCTCGAGGGCCCCGTAGTCGACCAGGGCCAGGCCCGCCCCCGCGCGCCCCTTCAGCCGGGCGATCTCCTCGTCGTCGCAGCGGTGACAGGCGATCAGCGCGGCGCCGCCGTTGAAGCGGGCGAGTCCCGTGGCCCCGTTGGCCAGCGCCGCCCGCCGCGAAGCGTCGGCGCAGACCGCGAGAACCCCGGCACCGCTGGAGACCAACTCGGCGATCGCGACGGTGGCCGAAGCGGTGCCTGCGACCACGCGCCGCCCCTCCGTCCCGCGAGACCGCGAAAGAGCACCCTCGGGGTGCCTCGCTGCGGCTTCGCCGACAGGGTCGGATTCGAGCTCGGCCTCGAAGCGGCGCCACCACTCCGCTTCCTCGCATGAGCAGGAGTGCGGCAGCACGGGCTCCTCTGCCTGCGGCTCCTCCAGCGGGTAGAGCTCGCGGAGCACCACTCGGGGCTCGACCGAGCCGTTCCAGTGGTTGACCTCGAGGCGGATGCTGGCGTCGATCAGGTCCTCGTCCTCGACCCCGAGGCTGGCGCGGCCGAAGGCGACGCCCAGAGCCCGGTGCGAGCCGCTGTGGAGGCTGAAGCGAGCGTGCTTGCCCTCCCCCATCGCCCTCACGTCGCTGACCCGCGCCGAGGGGACGAGCAGTCGGACCCCGGGGTTTCCCATCCCGAACGGGGCCAACTGCCGCAGCTCCTCGGCCAGGTCGAGTCCGAGGCCGACTCCACCCACGATCGCGTCGACCTTTTCGGTCCGCCGCAGATCGTCCTCGCTCAAAACCTGGTCGGCATGCGCCGCGAATGCCTCGCGGAAGGCGGCGACGTTCTCCGCCCTGATCTGCAGCCCGGCGGCGGCGCGGTGCCCGCCGAAGCCCTCGAGGTGCTCGCCGCAGGCCTCGAGGGCACCGAGCAGGTCGAAGCCGGGAATGCTCCGGCCCGAGCCGCGGCCCGAGCCGTCTTCGCCGAGCGAGACGACCACGACCGGGCGATGGTGGCGCTCGACCAGGCGCGAAGCGACGATCCCGACCACGCCGGGGTGCCAGTCCTCGCCCGCCAGAACCAGGCCACGAGCCTCGCGCAGGTCCTCGGGCAGCTCCCGCAGCGCCGCCTCGGCGGCGGCGTCGACCTCGCGCTCGGTCGCCCGCCGCTCCGAGTTCGCGCGACCCAGCTCATCGGCAATCGCCTCGGCGCGCTTCTCGTCCTCGGTGAGGAACAGCTCGACGCCGGCGTCGGCCCGGTAAAGCCGCCCGGCCGCGTTGATCCGCGGCGCCAGGCGGAAGGACAGGTCGCTCTCGTCCAGCCGCTCGGGGTCGCATTTCGAAGCCGCCATCAAGGCGCGGATTCCCGGCCGATCGGCACGGCGGATCTCCGCCAGCCCCCGCTTGACCAGCGACCGGTTCTCGCCGACGAGCGGAACCACGTCGGCCACCGTCGCCAGCGCGACCAGGTCCAGGTACTCGGCGGCCTCCTCTTCGCGCAGAGCGGACGCCAGCTTCCAGGCGACCGCGGTGCCGCACAGGGACTCGAAGGGGTAGTCGCTGACCTGAGGATGCAAGATCGGGCAGTCGGGCAGCTGCGCCGCGGGCTGGTGGTGGTCGGTTACCACCGTCTCCAGGCCGAGCTGCGCTGCCAGCGCCACCTCCGCGGCGGAGGTAATCCCGCAGTCCACCGTCAGCAGCAGACCCGTGCCGCGCTCGGCCAGCCGCCTCACGTTGTCCGCGGTGAGGCCGTAGCCGTCCTCGATCCGGTCCGGGATGAACCAGTCGCACTCGGCGCCCAGCTCACGCAGGGTCGAGACCATCAGCGCGGTGGCGCAGACGCCGTCGACGTCGAAGTCACCGTGGACGGTGATCCTCTTTCCGCCTGCGATCGCCTCCCGCACGTGCGCGACGGCGCGGTCCATCCCCGCAAAAGCGCTCGGCGGGTACGACTCGTCGGCCGCGAGGAAGGCCCTGGCTTCGTCCGGGGTCCGGTACCCCCGCCTGACCAGCGTGACCGCTAGCGGCTCGCTTACCCCGAGCGACTCGGCAAGGGCGCGCGCCTCGGCGTAGTCGTAGGGTGCGGCGACGAATGCGGGGGCAGGAGCGGCCACTCCATGAGGTTGCCTCCCGCCCCAGACGGAACGAGTCGTTCGCGAGCCCGGAATTACGGTCGATTCAGCCGGCGCGCTCTTCAGAGCGGACGCCGATCGCGTAGACGACAGCCAGCCCGATCGCCGTGCCGGGAATCGCGATCAACGCGGTCGAAAGGTCGGTGTCGCCGAGGCTTTTGCCGCTCGCCTCCTGGACGATCATGCCGAAGACGGTCGACCCGATCACCGCGCCGATGAAGGCGCCGATGATCCCCTGCCAGAAGCGGTCCGGCATGAAGACCGTGAAGTGCCAGATCGCGATGCCCATCATGAAGAAGACGACCAGTGCCATGCGGATCAACGCCTCCCGTGCTTGCGGCGGGCCTGGCGGCGCGCCCGTCGTTCTGCATTTCGCTCACGGCGCTCCGCGGAGGCAGAAGCGGCCGCCTCTTCGTCGCCGTTGGAGCGCGAGCTGCCGCCGCTGCCGGAACCTCCGGTCCGCTCGGCCGTCGCCACCGCCCCGGCAGCCGACTCCGCGGCGGGCTCCTCGGTCGGCAGCGGGACCTCGGCTTCGGTTTCCTCGTCGCGGCTCAATTTCGCCATCTCGATGTCGTCGGCGTAGGCCGGAACCTGGCCGCCCTCGACCTCGGCGATCCGCAGGCGGCGGCGGACGAAGCCCGGCTCGCGTTCCTTCCAGGCGGTCAGCACCGGCGAGGCGATGAAGATCGAGGAGTACGTCCCGGAGGCGATACCGACCAGCATCGCGAAGGCAAAGTCCTGCAGAACGGCACCGCCGAAGACCATCAGCGAGAGCACGCCCAGGAGGGTCGAGAAGCTGGTCGCGAGCGACCGGGTCAGGACCTCGCTCATCGAGCGGTTGACGATCTGCGAGAAAGCGGCGCGCGGCATCCGCGGCACGTTCTCGCGGATCCGGTCGAAGACGATGATCGTGTCGTAGATCGAGTAACCCAGGATGGTGAGGAAGGCGGCGACCGTACCGCTGCTCACCTCTTTCCCGGTCAGCGAGTAGACGCCCGCCGTGATCAGGATGTCGTGGAAGATCGCGATCAGGACCGGCACCGCGAACTTCGGGTCGAAGCGCAGCGCCACGTAGCCGCAGATCACCAGCAGGGAGAAGATCAACGCCTTGAGGGCGCTGTCGGCGACCTGCTGGCCGAAGGTCGGTCCGACACTGGTGCTGTCGAAGCCGTCTTCGACGACCCCGAACTGCGAGACCAGCGCCGTCTCCGCCTCGCGGACTTCGGCGGGCTCGAGTTCGTGCGACTGGATCTGGAAGACGTTGTCGCCGAAGTTCGGATCGCTGACCTGCTGGATCTCCTCGCCGCTGATCCCGGCTTCGGCGAGCGCGTCGCGGACCTCTTCCTCGTCGGTCGGCTGCTGCAGCGCCGCGGTGATCCGGGTGCCGGACTCGAAGTCGATGCCGAAGTTGAGCTGCTTGGTCGCCAGCGCCAGGCCGCCGACGATCAGGATCACTCCCGAGATCGAGAAGAACCAGCGGCTCGCTCCCATGAAGTCGAAGTGCCAGCGTTTGCCTTCGCCGGCGGCCCCCAGCACGCTCGGCGAGCGCAGCAGGCGCGAGCGGCTCATGCTGCCCAGCAGCGCCTGGGTGAAGACGACGGCGGTCAGCAGCGAGACGATCGTGCCGACGCCGAGGGTGAAGGCGAAGCCCTTGACCCCCGCCGTCGCGAGGACGAAGAGGATGAAGGCGGTCAGCAGGGTGACGACGTTGGCGTCGATGATCGTGCTGATCCCGCGTTTGTAGCCGGCTGCGATCGCGCTCGACATCGAGCGACCCGCCCGCACCTCCTCCTTTATTCGCTCGAAGATGACGATGTTCGAGTCGGCGGCGACGCCGATCGTCAGCACCAGGCCCGCGATCCCCGGCAGGGTCAGGGTGATCGGGATCAGGTCGATGAGGGCGAAGAAGATGATCGCGTAGGCGCCCAGGGCGATCGAGGCGACCAGGCCGAGGAAGCGGTAGTAGAGGAGCAGGAAGAGGATCACCAGGGCGAGGCCGACGATCCCCGCTTTGACGCCCTGGTCGAGCGCTTCGCTGCCGAGGGTCGCCGAGACCTGGGTCTGGCTGATCAGCTTGAGGCTGATCGGCAGGGCGCCGATCTGCAGCGTCGTCGCCAGGTCCTGCGCCTCCTGGAGACCGAAGTTACCGGCGATCTGGGCGCCCTGGCGCCCGTCGATCCCGTCGGGGTTCTGGGCGAAGTTGATGATCGGGCGGGTCTTGACTTCGTTGTCGAGGATGACCGCGAAATGGCCGGACAGCCGTTCGGCTTCTTCGTTGCTGACCGGGCCGATCGCCTGCGACTGGCCGCGCTGGGCGATCTGGCGGGTCACTTCCTGGAAGGCCTCGCGGCCGTCGTCGGTGAACTGGAAGCTGACGACGGGTTCGTTGGTCGTCTGTTCGTAGGTCTGTTCCGGATTGGTGATGTCGTTGCCGCTGAGGGCGGGCTGGTCCTTCAGCGCGTACCAGCCCGGTTTGGCTTCTTCGTCCAGCTCCCCGTCGGCGTTGGTGGGGTACTCGGAGACGAGGATCGTCCCCGCCGGAACTTCGACCACGATCCCGTCCTTCGGGCGTTTCTTTCCGGTCGGACTGATGTAGAGGTCCTTTTTCGCCAGCTCGGGCCCGGCGATCTTTTCGTGCGGCTCGTCTTTCTCGAAGAGGTAGTAGCGGGGCCTCGCCACCGAGCAGTCTTCGCAGTTCTCGACCGGTTTCTGTTCGGCGGCGAGCAGCGCCGCACCGTAGGCGGTCGGGTAGGCGCCGGAGTAGATCAGCTGCTGGCTCTCTTCTTTGGCGATGTTGCGGCCCGCTTCTTCCCAGCGTTTTTCCGATTCTTTGAGGGGCCCGGCCGGCGGCTGAATGCCCGGTTTGCCGCCGATCGCCTTCTCGGGGCCGATCAGGTTCGGCTCCCAGTCGTAGTAGTAGAGCTGCGCCGTGGTGCCGACCTGCTCGGCGGCACGGGCGGCGTCGGTGACGCCCGGCAGCTGGACCGTGATCTGATCGGTGCCGAGCCGCGCGACCTCCGGCTCGGAGACGCCGAGCTTGTTGATCCGCTGTTCGATGATCGAGATCGAGTCTTCGATGTCTTCGCCGCTGACTTCGTCGCTGGTGCCGGTCGGCTGCCCCTGGTAGACGAGCTCCAGGCCGCCCTGCAGATCCAGCCCCAGCTTCGTTTCCTTCTTGGCGATGACCAGGCCCGAGACCGCGACCAGGCCGAGGACGAAGAGCAGGACGAGGATGTGGCCGCGGCGGGTTCCCATTGCGCTCAGCCCTCGGGGGTGAGGATCAGGAGTAGGCCGCCGTCGTCGTCGTAGGCGGGGAAGACGTCGGCGACCGCCTTGGCGGGCAGGTCACCCTCGGCGTTCACCGCGACCCGCTTGCCCAGCGAGCGGACGCCCCACTCGAGCGAGGTCTCGATCGGGTCGGTGAACCCGTTCTCGTCGCTGTCGGCGTCCTTACCGCCGTCGCCGGCGTCGATCCAGTCGAGGCCGAGGACCTCGCGAACCGGGCGACCGATCACGTCCTCGTCGGTCAAACCGGTCAGCTCGAAGCTGCCTTTCCCGGCGTCGATCACGCGTTCCTGCTTGTCACAGACGAAAAAGGCAGCATTAGGAGCCGGATAATAATCGTCGAGTAATTCGAAGACAAAGCCGAAGCCACATTTCGAGCAGCCCTTGGGACGGGTGCTGAACCCCGCGGTCCGCTCCCCGCTCACCTCCCGGTGTCCGCAATTCGGACAGATGAAAAACGGCATATTCGACAGGCTAGCTGGCGCGCCTTAAAAGAGGCTTGTGGCGCCTTCGGGGGCCTGCAGGCCGAGGTGGTCGAAGGCGCGTCGGGTCAAGACCCGGCCCCGCGGCGTCCGCTTCAGCAGGCCCTGCTGAAGCAGATAGGGCTCCAGCACGTCCTCGATCGTGTCCTGCTCCTCACCGATCGCTATCGCCAGCGTCGAGAGGCCGACGGGCCCGCCGCCGAACTTGGTGGCGATGGTCTCCAGCAGCGCCCGGTCGCTGCGGTCGAGGCCGCCGGCGTCGACCTCGAGCATCGCCAGCGCATCGGCGGCGACGGTGGCGCCGATCCGGCCGCTGCCCTTCACCTGGGCGAAATCCCGCACCCGCTTCAGGAGCCGGTTGGCGACGCGGGGCGTGCCGCGCGAGCGCAGGGCGATCGTCTCCGCCCCCTCGGCGTCGATCTCGACGCCGAGGATTCCGGCGGAGCGCTCGACGATCAGCGCCAGGTGCTCCGGGGCGTAGTACTCGAGCCGGTGGGAGACCCCGAAGCGGTCGCGCAGCGGCGTCGTCAGCAGCCCGGCCCGGGTGGTGGCGCCGACCAGGGTGAAGGGCGGCAGCGGCAGCGTCACCGTCCGCGCCCCGGCGCCCTGACCCAGGACAACCGGCAGCTCGCCGTCCTCCATCGCCGGATAGAGCGTCTCCTCGACGGCGCGGCCGAGGCGGTGGATCTCGTCGATGAAGAAGACGCTGCCCGGCTCGAGCGAAGTGAGGAAGGAGGCGACGTCGGCCTTGCGCTCGAGGGCCGGCCCCGCGGTCTGAACCATCGGCACCCCCAGCTCGGCGGCGACGATGTGGGCGAGTGAGGTCTTGCCGAGCCCGGGCGGGCCGGCGAGCAGGACGTGATCGAGCGGCTCGCCGCGGCGCTGGGCGGCCTCGATGAAAATCGCCAGCTGCTCGGTCACCTGCTGCTGGTTGACGAAGTCGCCGAGGGTGGGCGGGCGCAGCGAACGGTCGAGGTCCTCGTCGGGAGCCTCGGCCCGGGCGTCGTGGACCTTCACCTCGGCGTCGACCGGCACCGGCTCGCCGTCGATTCCCGGCGTGCGGATCCTGCTGCCGCCGATCTCCGGGGGCCCGCTCATGCTGCGTTCCTGGAAGCGCCGGCCTTGCGCAGCGCGGCGGCAACCAGCTCCTGGGGCTCGGCGCCCTCGACCCCGTCCAGCAGCTGCTCGGCTTCCAGCGGCGCGTAGCCGAGGTTGACAAGGCCGTCCCGGGCCAGCGCGCGAGCGTCGCCCTGCTCGGCGGCAGCCACGGCGACCTCTTCCTCGAGCGCGCCGGCAACTTTCTCACGCAGCTCGACGATGATCCGCTCGGCGGTCCGTTTGCCGATCCCCGGCACCGCCTGGAAGCGCTTGGCGTCGCCCGCGGCGATCGCGCGCAGCAGGTCGCGGGCGGTGCCGCCGGAGAGCGTTGCGATCGCGACCTTGGGGCCGACGCCGCTGACCGTGATCAGCAGGCGGAAGAGGTCGCGCTCCTCCTCGGAGCCGAAGCCGTAAAGCGCGAGCGAGTCCTCGCGCGAGATCAGCTCCGCGTGGAGGAAAGCGTCGCGCCCGGTGGCCGGCACCGCTTTCAAGGTCTCGGAGGAGACGGCCAGGCGGTAGCCGACGCCGCCGGCATCGATCACGACGTGGTCGGGCCGTCGCACCATCACCTCGCCTCGCACCGCGGCGATCATCCGGCGATCCGCTCCCCGGTTGCGCGGCCGCTCACTTCGCGGGCGACGCTGACGGCGTCGCGATGGCCGCTGCCGCCGCCGTGACAGATCGCAACCGCAAGGGCGTCGGCAGCGTGATCCGGCGAGGGTGGCTCGGGAAGTCCCAGGAGCGTGCCCACCATCCGCTGGACCTGCCGCTTGCCCGCGCCGCCGGAGCCGCAGACGGCCATCTTGATCGCCTGCGGGGTGTAGGCGAAGCAGTCGACCCCGTGCTCGGCGGCGGCGAGCATGGCCACGCCGCTGGCCTGGCCGACGGCCATCGCCGAGCGCACGTTCTTGCCGAAGTAGACCTCCTCGATCGCCATCGCCTTCGGCTCGTGCCAGGCGATCAGCTCGCGCAGCGAGCGGTGAATCCGCTCCAACCGGCGCGCCATCGGCAAATCGGGCGTGGTCTCGACCACGCCGCCGTCGAGGGCGACCATGTGGTTGCCCTCGACTCGGACGATGCCGAACCCCAGGTTCGCAGCGCCGGGGTCTATGCCCATCACCACCTGCACAGGTAGTGATTCTCGGCATCCGGTCGGATGCCTCCCCGCAGGTCTAGGCGGCCAGTTGCTCCAGAACCTCGGCCGGGATGTCGAAGTTGGCGTAGACCTCGTCGACGTCGTCCTGGTCGTCGAGCGCCTCGAGCAGCTTGAGGACCCGTTCGGCGTCGTGGCCCTTGACCTCGACCGTGCTTTTCGGCTCGGTGATCAGGCCGACCGACTCGAACTCGATTCCTTCGCCCTCCAGGGCTTCGCGCACCGGGGTCAGGTCCTGGGGGTCGGTGATCACCCGCAGCTTGCCTTCGTCCTCGCGCACGTCCTCGGCGCCGGCGTCGATCGCCCCGATCAGGTCGTCCTCGCCGTAGCGGCCGCCGTCGAGGGTGACCGCGCCCTTTTTCTCGAAGATCCAGGCGACCGAGCCGGGCTCCCCGAGGTTGCCGCCGTGTTTGGAGAAGGCGTGGCGGATCTCGGCGCTGGCCCGGTTGCGGTTGTCGGTCAGCGCCTCGACCAGCACCGCCACGCCGGCCGGGCCGTATCCCTCGTAGACGATCCTTTCGATCGCGGCGCTGTCCGAACCCGCGCCGGTGCCGACGTCGATCGCTTTCTGGATCTTGTCCTTCGGCATCGAGGCGTCTTTGGCCTTCTGGACCGCCGTCGCCAGGGTCGGGTTACCGCTGACGTCGCCGCCGCCGTCGCGTGCGGCGACCGTGATCGCCCGCGCCAGCTTGCTGAAGAGCTTGCCGCGTTTGGCGTCGGCGGCGCCCTTCTTGTGTTTGATCGAGTGCCACTTGGAGTGCCCGGACATGGCCTGCCATTCTATGGAGTCGCTACATGGGAATGCAGGAGAAAAGCCACCGGGCGGGGCGTGCCTTCGCGGCGAGCCTCGTCTTCATCGCGATGCTGCTGGCGGCCTTCTCGCTCTGGACGGCGATCCCACTGAGCTGGGTGTACATCGGCTCCAAGGTCTCCGAGACCCAGTTCCCGAGCGGCGGGCCCTACATGGTCGTCGCCGTCGGCATCGTCATCTCGATCCTCTTCGTCGCCTGGCTGATCGGACGGCTCAACAACCTCTACATCCGCATCACCGGCACCAACCGCCTGGCCCCGATCCGGCCAGGCTGGCTGAAAAGCATGCGCGACACCGGGCCGGTGACGAACTCGGTCACGGTGGTCGAGGCGGTGCTGATGGCTTCGGTGATGCTGGCCGCGCTGGCCCTGACCCTCTGGTTCTTCCTCCTCGCCGGCTCGCCCTTGCCTGATCAGTAGCGAAGTTGTCGCGAAACCTTTACGTTTCGCGCACAACACGTTGCATGTTGCCCTGTAGCCTGGCAATATGGCCGTGATGGCGAGGGAAGCTTGGACCGACCACAGGTTGGACGACCTCAATACGCGGGTCGAGGGCATCGACCGGCGAATGGATGCCGGCTTCAAGGAGATGCGCGAGGAATTCCGGGCGCTGCGCGCCGAGATGAAAGGCGAATTCCAGGCGATACGCGGAGAGATGGCTGCTCAGGCAGAAATGCTGAACAGGACGATTTACCGGCTGTTCGGCGGGATGCTCATCGCCTGGGTGGTCGGCGTCATCGCCATCATCGTTCAGGCCTGACATGGAGATGTTGCTTGCCGTTTTCTTCGGCCTCGCAATCGGCGCGGTCGTCGGCACGATCGGAGGCGGTGGCGCGATTCTCGCCCTTCCGGTCTTCGTCTACGTACTCGACCAAGGCGTGAGCTCCGGCTCGACCGCCTCGCTGATCGTCGTCGCTCTGGGCGCTTCGGTGGGCGCCGGGTCTCATGCCGTTCACGGGCAGCTCTGCTGGCGCATCGCCCTGGTCTTCGCGGCGCCGGCGGCGCTCGGCGCCTACTTCGGCAGCGTCGCCGGCGCCACGGTGAGCCCCCGCACCCTGATCCTCGCCTTCGTCCCGGTGATGCTCGCCGCCGCGATCCTCACCTATGTGCGCGGCGGGACGGACGGAGACGAGAAGGGGGAAGAGCCGCAGCCCTGCCCGCCCCTGGACCCGGCGCGCTCGGGCGGCGCCGGGGTAGTGGTCGGCGCGATGACCGGCTTCTTCGGCGTCGGCGGCGGCTTCCTGATCGTGCCGGCGCTGACCTCCCTGCTCGGCCTGCCCCTGCGCCGCGCGATCGCCACCTCCCTGACGATCATCGGCATCACCAGCGTCGTCGCCCTGGCGACCCACCTCGGTCGCGGCGCCGAACCCGACTGGCCGATAACCGCCGTGCTCTGCGCGACCGCCGCGGTCGGCGCCCTGTGGGGAAGCGCTTTCGGCCGGCGTCTCTCCCCGACCGCGCTCGCACACGGCTTCGGCATCGTCGTCGCGGTGATCGCCTGCTTCCTGCTGGTCGACGTTCTCGCCCTCGGCGGGCCACCCGGCAGCTAGGCAGGTGGCCCTGATCTGACGCGTCAGGACCAAGCAGTTCAAGGACGAGGGAGGGAGCGTGCTCCGCACATGACAGAGCGAGGACGCCGAAATGCGCCGGTCATGGCGCGTCAGACGATGAACTTGCCGTCTTCCTGCATCACCACGCCGTCGACTTCGAGCTTGCCCCCGAGGCGGAGGTCGCAGACCAGGTCGGTGTGGACGGCGGACTCGTTCTCGCCGCCGGACTCCGGGTAGCTGCTGCCGACCGCCATGTGGACGGTGCCGCCGATCTTCTCGTCGAGCAGGACCTCGCGGGTGCCTTTGGCGATCCCGTAGTTGGTGCCGATCCCGAGCTCGCCGAGGGTGCGCGCGCCCTCGTCGGTGTCGAGCAGCTTCAACAGGTACTCCTCCCCCCGCTCGGCCGAGGCGTCGACGACCCTGCCCGCCTCGAAGCGGAGCCGGACGCCGGAGACCTCGCGGCCGCCGATCACCGCCGGCAGGTGGAAGCTGACTTCGCCCTCGACCGAGTCCTCGACCGGGCCGGTGAAGAACTCGCCGTCGGGCATGTTGTTGTCGCCGACGCAGGGGATGAACCTGCGACCGGCGATTCCCAGCTTGATGTCGGTTCCCGGCGCGGTCACCCGCACCTCTTCGTGACCCTCGATCCAGTCAGCCAGACGGGTCGTCTCCTCGGAAGCGCGCTTCCAGGCGGTCAGCGGCTCGGGGTCGTTTGCCAGGCAGGCGCCGTAGTAGAAGTCTTCGTAGTCGGCGAGGCTCATCTCCGCCTCCGAGGCGTAGGCGCTGGTCGGGAACAGCGTGTAGCACCAGCGGAAATCGCCCTCGGCGGCGCGCTTCATCGCCCGCGTCATCAGGTCGCCGGTGGCCGACTGGCGCAGGGTCTGGCGCTCGGGCGGCACCCCGGAGAGCTCCCGCGTGTTGGTGCTGGCGCCGATCGCGATCCGCACGTCGGCGTTGTCGACCATCCACTCGGCGAACGGCGAGATCCATTCCAGCTGCTTGTCGGAGGCGTGCTTGAAGTAGGAGGCGATCTGGCCCTCGAGCGCCACGTTCAGCATCGGGTGGCCGCCGGCCTTCAGCACCTCCTCGTAGACCGCCAGCAGCAGCGGCGCGGCCGCGCTCTCGCCGTCGATCGCGACGACGTCGTCCTCCTTCACCTCGGTCGAGTAGCCGACCAGGATCTTCGCCAGGTTCTGCACCCTCGGGTCGCCGCCGCTCATCTCGCTGCCTCCTCCCCCGCCCGCTCGCGGGCGGCAGTCGTCATCGCCATGAAGAACGCGTGGAAACGCGGGTCGTCGGTCAGCTCGGGATGGAAGGCGCAGGCCAGCACGCTTCTTTCCCGGATCGCCACCGGGTGACCCTCGTAAGTGGCCAGCACCTCGACCTCGGGGCCCCAGCGCTCGACCCAGGGCGCGCGGATGAAGACCGCCCGCAGCGGCTCGTCGCCGATCCCCTCCACCTCGAGGTCCGCCTCGAAGCTCTGCAGCTGACGCCCGAAGGCGTTCCGCTTCGCCTCGGCGTCGACGAAGCCGAGGTGGTCGGCGTCGCAGACGATCAGCCCGGCACAGGTGCCGAGGATCGGCCTGCCGGCCTCGTGGTGGGCGCGCAGCGCCGGCTCCAGCGCCGCCGACTCGATCAGCTTGCCGATCGTCGTGCTCTCGCCGCCGGGGACGACGAGGGCGTCGAGTGCCTCCACGTCCTCCGGAGTGCGGACCTCGCTCGGCTCGGCCCCGAGCCGGCGCAGGGTGTCGAGGTGGGCTTCGAAGCCTCCCTGCAGCGCGAGTACGCCGACCTTCAGGCCGGCCACCTACGCTCCGCGGTTCTGCAGCAGGGCGTCCTCGGCCGCCAGACCGGCGATCTCCAGGCCCGGCATCGCCTCGCCGAGGCCGATCGAGGCGGCGGCGACCCGCTCGGGGTCGTTGAAGTGGGTAGTCGCCTCGACGATCGCCCGCGCCCGCCGCTCCGGGTCGGCGCTTTTGAAGATCCCCGAGCCGACGAAGTTGCCCTCGGCACCCAGCTGCATCATCAGCGCCGCATCGGCCGGCGTGGCGATGCCCCCGGCGCAGAAGAGCGGCACCGGCAGGCGGCCGGCCTTCGCGACCTCCTGGACGACTTCCAGCGGCGCCTGGTGTTCTTTTGCTTCCGCCGAGAGCTCCTCCGGACGCAGCTGCGCGAGCCGCTTGATGCCGGAGGTGATCTCGCGCATGTGCCGGACGGCCTCGACGACGTTGCCGGTGCCGGCCTCGCCCTTGGAGCGGATCATCGCCGCCCCCTCGCCGATCCGCCGCAGCGCCTCACCGAGGTTGGTGGCGCCGCAGACGAAGGGGACCTCGAAGGCAAGCTTCTCGATGTGGTTGCGCTCGTCGGCCGGGGTCAGGACCTCCGACTCGTCGATGTAGTCGACTTCGAGCGCCTGCAGGACCTGGGCCTCGGCGAAGTGACCGATCCGGGCCTTCGCCATCACCGGGATCGAGACCGCCTCCTGGATCCCCTTGATCATCGCCGGGTCCGACATGCGGGCGACGCCGCCGTCGCGGCGGATGTCAGCCGGGACCCGCTCCAAGGCCATCACCGCACAGGCACCGGCCTCCTCGGCGATCTTCGCCTCCTCGGGGGTGACCACGTCCATGATCACCCCGCCTTTCAACATCTCTGCAAGGCCGGTCTTCAACCTGAAAGTCGCTCGCTCGCTCATGCGGCCCATCTTAAAGACAGGCGTCCCTCGCGCGGGTGGCGACGATTCCGAGGACTCTCCCGCTAGGGAGAGCCCGGAATCGGAGACAGGACCCGCGCGCCGAGCGCCCCCGTCCTACTTCAGTTTGTAGGCCCGGATGCGATCTTTATGCGCAGCTTCGTCCCGCGCGTACAAACCGTGCGCCAAACCTTGGACGAGCGCCATCAACGCCGTGTGGGAACGGGTGAAGCTGGGGCTGTTGGACGAGAAGTAGAGCGTCAGCTCGGCGTGCTCGCCCACCTCCGACATCGTCGCGTCGGAGATCGCCAGGGTGCGGGCGCCGCGGTGTAGTGCGAGCTTCATCGCCCGCAGCAGCAGCGGATGGGCGCGTCCGGCGGAAAGGGTGATGACCAGCGTGCTCTCGTCGATCCGGCCGAGTCGCTGCAGCGACTCGCCGCCGGTGCTGGCGACGATCTCGGCGCGGATGTCGAGCAGGCTGAGGGTGTGACGCAGGTAGCTGGCGAAGAAAGCCATCTGGTCGACGCCGACGATGACGATTCGCTGGGCTTCGGCCAGGGCGGCAACCGCGTTCTGGACCTGCTCGGTGCTGAGCTTGCGCGCGGTTTCCTCGAGGTTGGCGTAGTCCGCGCTCAGCGATCCCTCCAGCTCGGAGTGGTCGAAGGAGAAGAGCGGCCCGCCGGCGGTGCCACTGGTGGCGATCGTCGTGCGGTACTCCTCGATCGCCGCCTGCTGCAGCTCCGGGTAACCCTCGAAGCCGAGGGCCTGGGAGAAGCGCACCACCGTCGATGACGAGGTGCTCGCTCTCCGGGCCAGCTCCTCGGCGGTGAGGAAGGCTGCCTCGTCGAGATGGTCGACGATGTAGCGGGCGACGTCCTTCTGGGAGCGCGAGAACTCGTCGAAGCGCTCCTGGATGTAGTCGGAAAGGCTTTTGAGTTGGGGGGACTTCGTTGCGGTCTTGGTCACGGCGGTCCATTTCGCCGAACCGGACCCTTTCCCTTCCAGGTTCTGGTTGGATTTGTCGGGCGATGACGCTGGAACAGGCCCTGCGCCTCACCAACCGCAACATGATCGCCTTCGATCTCCTGCTCGGCAGCGCCGCGATCGCCGCCCCGGCGGCGACCCTCAGGATCCTCGGGCACGACGAGCCCTCACCCGACGCCAAGCACCTCTTCCGCCGCTGCGGGCCGATCTGGCTCACCTTCGCCGCCGCTCATCTTGTCGCCGACCGCCGCGGCTCCGCCGCCGACTGGCAGGCGCTCGCCTGGTTGCGGGGAACGGAGATCGCCACCGACGCCCTCTGGTCCGCCTCCCCGGCGGTCAGCCGGCCGGGCGCGAAGCTCGGCCTGCAGCTGGCCGGCGCCGCCAACGTGGCGATGGCCGCCGGCTTCGCCTGGATGTCGAGGCGGTCGAAGTGAGCGAGTTCGAGGGGCAGCCGAGCAAACGCTGGAGCCTCTTCGGGATCAACGAAGAGGGCGACGAGACCTGGCTGATCCGCGGCATCGCCCGCAAGCTCTACCACTGCCCCGGCTGCCACGGCGACATCCCGGTCGGCGAGGAACACACCGTCGTCCAGTTCGTCCGCCGGCTCGGCGGCACAGACCACCATCACTGGCATCGCCGCTGCGCCGAAGAGCTCCTGGTCCCGGAGCTCGGCAA
The DNA here is from genome assembly GCA_036280195.1 of Solirubrobacterales bacterium. Taxonomy (GTDB): domain Bacteria; phylum Actinomycetota; class Thermoleophilia; order Solirubrobacterales; family 70-9; genus VAYN01. The sequence goes on from DASURF010000061.1 coordinate 23,194, forward strand.
CCTGAAGCGGGTTCCAGCTGCGGAGTCGAGCCAGTCGCGGCTCGAGGCACGCGGGCGCCACCCGTCGGGACGCCGCCACCGACCGTGACCTTCCCGCGCCGGCTGGCCGCCACCTACCGGCAGATCTGGCGCACCTACCGGGGCTGGGCGCCTTCGATCCTGCTGCTGGCGGTGGTCGTCTTCGTCCCGCTCGGGCTGCTCAACGCGTTGACGATGAACGTCGAGCTCGACTCGCTGAACATCACCAACGGGCTGAAGCTCGCCGCCTTCGCGCTGGCGGTCGGGGTGGTCACCGCCACCGGCCTGATCGGCGAGGTCTTCTTCAGCGGCGCGATCGCGATCTCCCTCACCCATCCCCACGGCGAGGACCCGCCACCGTTGCGCGAGATCGCCCGCCGCCTCAACTACGGCCGCCTGATCGCGGTCGACCTCGCCTTCGTCGCGATCGTGGCCGCGGGACTGATCCTCGGGGTCGTCCCCGGCGTCCTCGCCTACGTCTGGCTCGGCCTGGCCGGCCCTCTGGTCGAGCTGGAGGGATGCAGCGCCGTCGGCGCGCTGCGCCGCAGCCTGCAGCTCGTCCGCGGTGCCTTCTGGCTTGTCTTCTGGGTCCTGGTCCCGATCGAGATCGTCGGCGATGCAGTCGGCAGCGGGCTTGCCGCGCTCGTCCACGACCTCTTCGGCCACACCTTCGTCGCCACCTGGCTGGCCGAGTCGCTGGCCGACGCCGCCCTCGCCCCGATCTTCGCAGTCGCCGCCGTCCTCCTCACCGTCGAGCGGCTGGCGGCCAAGGAGGGGTCGGCGCCGCCTCTACACTCGGCGCCGGTGCCGGCATGATCCTCACCGCCTCGATCTTCACCGAGTTCTGGGAACGGCTCGAAAGGCACAACGAGACCGGGCTCTTCCTCGTCCTGGCCGGCTTCATCCTCTCCTTCGCCTTCATCCGGATGAGCACGCGGCTGATGCGCAGCCCCAAGGTCCCCTGGTGGCCGGGCAGCATCGTCAGCGACAGCGGCGTGCACCTGCACCATCTGGTCTTCGGGATCGTGACGATGATGGTCTCCGGCTCGCTCGGCTTCCTCGCCTTCGGCGAGACCCCTTGGACCGAGCTCTGCGCCTTCGCCTTCGGGATCGGCGCCGGCCTGACGATCGACGAGTTCGCCCTCTGGGTCTACCTCGACGACGTCTACTGGGCCGAGGAGGGGCGCAGCTCGATCGACGCGACGGTGATCGCCGCCGCCGGCATGGGACTGATCCTGCTCGGCTTCAGCCCCTTCACGATCGAATCGGGTTCTTTCGGCGCCGTCTTCTTCAGCATCCTCAGCGCCCTGGCCGTCTTCGTCTGGGTGGCGGTCTGCTTCGCCAAGGGACGGGTGATGCACGGGACGGTCGGCTTCTTCGTCTTCCCGATCGCTATCTACGGCGCCGCCCGGCTCGCCAAGCCCGACTCGGCCTGGGCGCGCCGCCGCTACGGCGAGCGGAACCCGAAGAAGCAGCAGCGCGCCGAAGCCCGCTTCCCGCCGGACCGCCGGACCGAGCGCTTCAAGAACGCCTTCCGCGACCTGGTCGGCGGCAAGCCGAGCGAGGGCCTTACCGCGGCGCGCGAGGAGGCGATCGCCGCGACCCGCGAGGCGAGCGAAGAGGTGCGCCAGCGGGCCGAGCGGCTCGGCCACCGCGACTGACGCCGTCACCCAGCACCTAGACTCGGCCCGGGAACCCATGCGACGCCGCCTCGTCATACCGATCCTGGTCGCCGTCCTGGCGGTCGGCTGGGCCGGCAGCTCCAAGGCCGAGCGGACGATCGAGGACGGGCTGGAAGTCGCCTTCAACGCCGACTTCGCCCCCCACGCGCTGCCGCGCTCCGAGCCGGCGCCGGTGAAGGTCCAGATCGAGGGGAGAATCGCCACCACCGACGGCAGCCACCCGCCTCCTCTGCGCTGGCTGGAAATCGAAATCCACCGCAACGGCATCCTCTCCGGCAAAGGCCTCCCGGTCTGCTCCTCGCGGGCGCTGCAATCGACCAGCACGCAGACCGCGCTCGCCCGCTGCGGCCCGGCGCTGGTCGGCAAGGGAAGCTTCCGGGCGCAGGTGGACCTCGGCCGGGAGGTCTCCTCGGCCGGCAGGATTCTCGCTTTCAACAGCCGTCATGCCGGCAAGCCCGCACTGCTGCTCCACCTCTTCGCCGCGGTACCGGTCCGCTTCACGCTGGTCGTGCCGCTGGTGGCCGAAAAGCAGGCCAAGGGTCAGTTCGGCACCGTGCTGCGGGCGCGGATCCCGCGCATCGGCGGCATCGTCTCGGTCACCCAGATCGGCCTCGACATCGGCCGGCGCTACTCCTTCGGCGGCAAGCGCCGCAGCTACGTCTCGGCCGCCTGTAGCGCTCCGAGCGGACTGCCCGGTGCGGTCTTCGCCTTCGCCAAGGGCAGGTTCCGCTTCGAAGGGCACCGCGACATCGAGATGAAGCTGGTCAGGGCCTGCTCGGTCCGCTAGCTCAGAGGCCGAGACCGCCGACGCCGCCCTCGTCCCAGCCCAGGTGATGGGCGAGCTCGTGCCGCAGCGTCTGCTCGACCTGGCGGGCCAGCAGCTGCGGGTCATGCCCGAAGTCCCGTTCGAGCGTGTCGCGGTAGATCACGATCCGGTCCTCGTAGCGTTCGGCCGCGACCCCGTCGCCGAAATACTCGCCGTAAGCGTGGCGTTCGGTGCCCAGGTCGGAGATCACCACCGGCACCCGCTCGAGCAGGCGCTGGAATTCGTCCGGCAGGGCGTCGATGGCGTCGGCGACCAGGGACTCGAACTTGTCCGGCTCGGTCTGATTCACTGCCGCCAAGTTAACCCGCAACCGATCTGGAGCATGAAATGAGCAGAAAGCTGCGCGCCGTCTCTTCGCTGTTCGCCGTGTTCGCGATCGTCGCCGGCGGCGTCGTCTGGTCCGGCTGCGGTAGCGACAGCGATACCGGCACCGTTCAGGACAACGCCGAAACGCAGATCGAAGAAGGCACGAAGAAGGCCGAAGAAGCCGTCGAGGAAGGCACCGAAAAGACGAAGAAGGGGCTGGAAGAAGCCCAGGACGAAATCGAAAAGGGCGTCGACGGCAAGAAGTCCAAGAAGCTCGACGAAGTCCAGAAGGAAGCCGAAGAACGACTCGACGAAGGCCAGGAAAAGGCCGAGAAGGGTCTCGAAGAAGCCAAGGAAAAGGCGGAAAAGTACCTGCCGTAGCGGTCCGGCCGGCATCCGCGGGAATCTCGCGGGTGCCGGCTAAGCGGTCCCCGCCCGGCTCTCCTCGATGGCGTCGGTGAGGATCGCCACGGTCCGCCCCATCATCTCGTCGGAGATCGTGAACGGCGGCGCCAGGCAGAGGACGTCGTCGAGCAGGGCGCGGGTCAGCAGCCCTCGCTCACGCGCCACGGCCGCGGCGCGGCGGCCACGCTCCGCCTCCACCGGCCAGCGCTGACGCGACTCCTTGTCGCAGACCAGCTCGATGCCGACCATCAGGCCCGCCTGCCGCACCTCGCCGACTTCCGGGTGGTCGCGCAGCGGAGCAACCAGCTCCGCAAGCGTCCTGCTCGCCGCGTCGACCCGCGCCAGGTGATCTTCGCGGTCGATCGCATCGATGTTGGCCAGGCCCACGGCGCAGGCAACCGGGTGGCCCGAATGGGTAAAGCCGTGCATGAGAACTCCGGGATGCCGATCCGGATCGCGAAGCTCGTCCCAGAGCTCGTCGCCGACGACCACCCCACCGAGGGGGATGTAACCGCTGCTGACCCCCTTTGCGAAGGTGATCAGGTCGGGAGAGACCCCTTCGTGCTCACAGGCGAACCAGGCACCGGTCCGGCCGAAACCCGTGATCACCTCATCGACGATCAGAAGCACTTCGTGGCGATCGCAGACTTCCCTCAGCTTTTTCAGATAACCGCTCGGCGGCACGATCACCCCTCCGGACCCGAAGACCGGCTCGATCATCACCGCCGCGACCCGATCGGCTCCCAACTCTTCGATCTTTCGCTCCAGCGTCACCCCCTGGCAGACCGGGCAGCTCGAAGGCTCGCAGGGAATGCCGGCGGAGCAGCGGTAGGTGTAAGGGGCGGGAACCTCGACGATATCGGGGGCCTCGACGCCGAAAACACCGTGATACGGATCGAGACGGGTCGCCGTCGTGGTCACCCCGGACAAGCCGTGATAACTGCGATCGTGGACGAGCACTTTCGATTTCTGCGGCCGGTCCCGGCGGATCCAGTGACGACGGGCAAGCTTGATCGCCGTCTCGTTTGCTTCGCTGCCACCACTGACCAGGAAGACCCCGCTGAGACCCGCGGGCGCCAGCCCGACGATTCGTTCCGCAAGTTCGATCGCGGGCGGCGAGGAGACACCCCCGAAGGTCGCGACGTAGGGCAAACGCTCCAGCTGAGCGGTTGCGGCGGCGATCAGGTCCTGTCGGCCATGGCCGAGGTTGACCGCCCAGAGTCCGGCGAGGCCGTCGATAAGACGTTGACCGTCGTCGGCGATCAACTCGCACCCTTCCCCCCGCACTATGACCAGTGGCCCAGTCTCAGACAACTGGGAATGATCGGTAAGCGGATGAATCAGGTGCGCCAGATCCCCCGCGACATGATCCGGGCGCGACATATTGATTTATCAGACTACCGATTGTGGACAGTTTGTCTACGGCAGCCGCGAAGGACTACTTACGGCCGAGCGGGCTGCGCGGAGCATCCTTCGGCGGCACCGAGCAGATCGAGTACCAGTGCATCAATGCGAGCTGGTGAGCAGCCTTGTTGATCTCCTCCTCGGAGGAGGAGACATCGAAGGAGGACAGCACCGACTCGATCATCGCGAAGGCCGCACGAACGGCGAACTCGATGTCGATGTCCTCCCGGATGAGACCGGCGTCGGCGTCGGCGGCGTGAACGTCGATTATCCAGCCGAGCAGCGCGTCGTCAGCGGCTTTGTCCGCCTCGTCCCAGCCACTGCCGCGGAGGTTCTTGGCCACAGCGACGATCGGCCTGAGGTCGGCGTTCTTCACCCGCCAGCTCAGCGCTTCGCGGACCATCTCCTGAATCAGGTCGAAAGAAGTTTCTCCTGAGCGGGCATTTTCACGCAGTCGCTGCGCGATCATCGCGTACCCTTTCATGTAGTCCTTGATGATCGCGGCGAGGATGTCCTGCTTGTCATCGAAGTTGTTGTAGACGGTCGCACGGGCGACCTGCGCCGCTTTGGCGATGTCCCCCATCGAGGTCTCCGAGAAGCCGCGCCGGGCGAAGAGCTTGCGGCTAGCCTCGATGATTTTGGTTCTGGCACGCGGCTCCCCGCGCCGTGGCCTAGTCAAATTCGCGCCTCCCCAGACGTACGCCTCTGCCGATCACACAGGCGAGACTATCCAATAGATGTGACATGACCATTTTTAATGAACTTCTTCCGGTAGCTCATACCAGCGCTTGCGCTCCCCTACTCGGGAGCGCAGCTTCCAGCGGCGGCTCTTGGGGACCGTGTCCAGTTTCACCCGCAGATCTCGGAGCCTTGCGATGACCAGCCCTGCAGCCTCGAAGTTCGGCAAGTGGGAGGCAAAGCTCTCGGTACGTTCGGAGACGATGCCGATCGTTCGCCACAGTCCCCAGTCCGAAGCGCTGAGCTCGGCGATGTACTTGCAGTTGACGCCATTCTCGTCTTCGCTGAGCTCATAGTCGGCAAACAAAGCACAGAGGTCGAGGTAGTCCTTCTCGTCCGTTTCCACCACCTGCAGCTTCATCAACGCCAGGTCGGCGGGCGCGAGAGTCGTCGGCACCAGCTCGAGCCGAGGACGAAAGTCGATGCGATGGCAGAGGTTCGCCTCGTCGACGAACACGTCGACCTGCCGTTGGTGCAGAGGATCGGCGAAGTAGAGCCGACGATGCCCGTAGAGAGTGTTGAACTCCCGGTCGGGGATGTAGCCGAGCCCCTCCAGCAACCGGCTCGCCTCCCCCTTGGCGACCGAGCTGGTCGCGAAGTCGATGTCTCCATACCGCCGCCGAAGCGGCGACTGCCGGCTGCTGGGGCACGAGAGGGCAATGGCGACGCCGCCCAGCAACCGCAAAGCAATCCCACGCTCAGCCGCGGTCTCCGCGATCCGGGCTCCCTCGGCAATAGGGTCCGCCAGCGGCTCCAAGCAGCTACTCCGGCGGGATCTCCGCCGCCAGCTTGTCGACGTCGACGCCCTGACGCGAGCGGGCAAAACGGGCGACCACGAACATCAGCAACGCCGCGCCGAGGAGGATCGGAGCGTCGCGGCCGAGGAACTGGTCCGTGTCGATGCCGAAGCCTTCGAAGTGCATGTAAATGTAAAACACCCCGGCCAGAAGAACCGCAACCGAGGCGCCGGCGATGGCGACCACCGGGATGCCGAGAAGGCGCTTAGTAGTGGCAGAGGAGCGCCAGATATCCGGCCGCCGATAAGGCAGCAGCAGCGCCGCGACCCCGATCAGGATCATCGCCACCAGCTGCACCACGATGGCCTCGACCAGCAATTTGAAGAAGTCTTCGTTGTTGGTGACGGCCCAGCCGAGCGAGGCGATGCTGAGGACCACCACCACCGCGATCGCATAGTTCGGGGCATGGGTCCGCGGCGATACCCGGGCGACGCTCGAAGGCAACAGGCCGTCGAATGCCCAGGCAAAGAGAGTGCGGACGGCGATCGTGATATTGGGGATCATCAGCAGCGGATAAGCCGCTACGAAAGTGATCAGAAGCCACCAGGCGAGCACCGGGCTGCCACCCGCGATCGCGGTCAAGAACGTGTAGAAGGGTTCCACCGCGAAAGGGTAGCTTTCCGTTTCCTTGATCCCGTTGATCGCGACAAAGAAGTCGTGGCCGAACTTGGCGAAGAAGACCGCCGCGAGGACCACTGCAATCCCGATGTGAACCACGGCCGCCAGACTCATCATTTTCACCTGGGTCGTGTCTCTGGCTCGCCGCACCTCGCCGGAGATGTAGATCGAAAGCCAACCGAACAGCGAGAGACCACAGATCGCCGCCCAGGTCGGCCAGGTGTTGCTCATGCTGAATGCCGAGTTGGTGTCGACACCTTCTTTGTGCGCGCTGCTGATGATCGAGTTGTAGGTGTCTGGTTCGCCGGTGATCGATCCGGCGAACTGGTTGAAGCTGTTGACAAAGCCGTCCTGGCTCTTGAACAGGAGCACGAGGAACACGGTGGCGAGGCCGAGCATCATCAGCGCCCAGAGGCCGCTCATCAGGCGGGTAGTCCAACGCCACCCTCCCGCCAGTAGCAGCGCCGAGATCACGATCAGCAGGGTTCCGACCCCGAACTGCCAGCCCTTGCTGGTTGCGAGGGTGTTGCCGGCATCGACAAGTGAGTTGCTTTCGCTGACGAGACCGACCGCGGTCAGCGAGGGGCCTAGGCCTACAGTGACGAAGGCAAGGGCGATGAAGGCGATCGAGATGATCACCCCCGAGGTCCAGAAGAAGGACGAGACCAAGCCGATCACCGGATGGGTAACCCGGCTGACCAGGACGTAGTCACCGCCGCTGCGGGGTATTGCGGAGGCGAAGAGCCCGTAACAGACGCTGATCAACAGGGCCGCAGCGAGAGCCATCGCGAAGCCGAGCCAGATCGAGCCGCCGGGGAAGGCTCCCAGGGTGAAGAAGATCGAGGTGGCCAGAAAAACCGAGGTCGGCTGCCCCGCCATGTTGAAGACGAAGGTCGAGAAAGGCGAGACCTCTCGTACCAGGCCGGTCGCTTTGCGCGCGTAGGTTCCACGTTGCCGACCCTCAGTCACTTGACCCTCTCCCAACTCAGCCATCGTTCTCCCCCTTGCTCCCCATTTTCGACCCTCACCCCGAGACCAGATACTGGTTGACGACCTTGTCGGATGCCAGATGCACCAGGCAGCCGTCCAAATGGCCGCTACCGTAATCGGAACCCGGATTGATTGCCACCGTTTTACCGATTTTCGTCACGCCCCTGCTCTCGTGAATGTGACCGTGAAGGCTGAGCAGAGGCTGCGTCTCTTCGATGATCTGGCGCACCGCCGGGCTGCCGGTCGGGACCTCGTGAGGTCGGCCCCCTTTCATCACGTAGCTCAATTCCTCGTCGACCTCGAAAGCGGTGTCGAGACTGCTCTCATAAGGGGGCACATGGACGTTGAGGATCGCGCGACGGGGCGTTTCCAGCTGGTCGACGAGTCGTTTCAGGCGACCGTAGATCTCCTCCTCGTCCAGCTCGCGGGGGGTGTGCCAAGGGGTGCGGTTGGAGTACCCGAAGGAGACAAGCTCATGGGGCCCGACCTCCTGCACGGTCTCGTCGCAGGCGATGACGCTTTCCCCTCCGGCCAGCACTTCGTCGACCGACCATGGATCGTCGTTGCCGGGAATGACGTATGCACGAGTGTCCGTGCCCGCCAGGCGTTCGTCGGCGAGCTCCACCCATAGCCGCAGCTCCGCGAGCAGCGCTCCCTCGAAAGCCTGCTCGCGGCGGGCGGGCTCGGTGGCAATCGCCCGCGCCTCGTCGGGATCGAGGATCAGCGGGTACATGCCGTTGGTGGAGATCGCCTGCTGCATCTCGTCGAGCTCCTCGGCGGTGCGGGCGGTACGCCGCTCGCCGATCACCTCGGCGCTGTAGCTGCCGTCCCCCTCCCGGACGATCGGCACCAGCGCCTTGCCGGTCAGATCTCCACCCATCACCAGGACGTCCGCCGGATAGTGCGCAGCGGCGTTGACGAACTTCTTCCAGCAGACACGAGAGCCGTGCACATCCCCGGCGTAAAACAGTCGCGTGATCTCACTATTTCGACGTCGTCTGAACATCTCTCCCGGCGGAGATCATGCGGCATCCGCCCGACGCCTGCCGGCCGAGATTTCAACTCGAACCAGACAGCATGTCCAGGTTGAGCTCGTGCCGCAGCAGGCTTATCGCTGCCTCACGGTCCTCGGTGGCAAGCAGGCCGACGGCGGCCAGCACGTAATTCGAATCGACCGCGAAGTCCGGGCTGACCGGCACCAGGGAGCGCGGTTCCTTCCTCGCCAAGGCTTCGCGCAGCACCCGCTCTCCGTCGCCGCGGTGGCTGAAAACCCCTCCAGTACCGAGAACCATTCCCGCCTCGCGTAAATCGGGACCGCTCCGCACCAGCGTCGGCGGACCGTTCCGCCCCGGCGTCAGCAACATCGTTCCGCAGTGTCGGGCGAGGGCGTGAGTGGCACAACCGATCGCCAGCAGACCATCGAGACGAAGCCCCTCGTCATCCTCCGGTAGCCATTTCGGATCGGCCCCACGAAGCGAGACAGCGTGTCGAATTGAGCCCTCTCCCATGCCGGCTTCGGCTTCGATCCAACGCCCGTCGACTGCCATTGCCCCCGCCGCGCCGAAACGCATTCCGAGGTCGCCCTCGACCGTCCGCAGGGTCAGCGGTGGCGGCAGCAGGGGGTCCTCGACCCCGGGCATCTCCACCTCGTGGGTGCGGTTCGAGTGCACGTCGGTGGTGGCGCCGCCGACGTCGACCACGACGACGTCGCCGAGCAGCCGCGTCGCCTCGAGCACAGCCTCCGGGGTCGGCAGCCTGACCATCCGCTGGAACTCCGCGCTCGCGCTCAGCCCCTTGCCGCCGATCACGTGGTCGAGGAACACCCGCAGGATCGCCTCCCGCGCCGGCTCGATCTCGAGCTGTCCCAGGCTCGGCATCACGTTGGCGGCGACCTCCACCCGGCTGCCGCCTCTCCGCAGCAGCTCGGCGGCCTCCGCGGCGACGGCGGCGTTGCAGGCGACGACCGCGTTACCGCCGATCGCCCGCGCCCCGAGGCGGCGGGCGTTCTCCAGGACCAGCTCGGCCTGGCCGCCGTCGGTGCCGCCGGCGAACAGCACGATCTCCGGCCGTGCCGCCTCGAGCTTCGCCAGCTGGTCGTCGTCGAGCGTCCCGGCCAGCACCGCCTCGACCCGCGCCCCCGAGTTGAGCGCCGCCTGGCGGGCGGCCGCCGCGGTCAGGTCCTCGACCAGGCCGACGGCTGCCACCTTGAGCCCTCCGCCGGCGCTGGAGACGGCGAGCTGTTCGTCGATCTCGACCGATCCGGCGGCGCGCCTGGCCTCCTCCAGGGCCGCCGCGTAGCCCTCCATCAGGTCGCTGCCGATCGTGGTCGGCGCCTCCGCCCGGGCCAGCAGCCGCCCCTCGGAGGGGTCGACCAGGCGGAGCTTGGTGTAGGTGCTGCCGAAGTCGGCGAGCGCGACGACGCCCACCGGCGCCTCAGGCGGGCACGCCGCCGGCGCGGCGCTCGATCAGCGCGTCGACCAGGCGGTCGATCGTCCCCGGCGTTTCGATCCCGGTCGCGTTGAGGTCGCCGCGGACGTCGATCGGGATCTCGGAGCCGTCGACGTCCTCGTTGAGGACGCCGCCCATGAAGACCGGCACCTCTCCCGCCCCGGCGCCGCGCAGCTCCTCCATCAGCAGCCGGCCGAACGAGCGGGCAACGCCGTTGTGGGTCGTGATCACGACCGCGTCGGCATCGGTCTCGATTACCGCTTTGACGATGTCCTCGGGGTCGCGGTTGACCCCGAAGTCGATCACCTCGGTCCCCACCGCGGTCAGCGTCGAGGCGAGCAGGAACTCGGCGAACTCGTGCACGTCGGTCGAGGTGACGAGCACCTTCATCCCGCGGATCGCCTCCTCTTCGCGCCGATGCCGGAGCTCGACCAGCAGCCGCTCGCGCTCTTCCATCGTGTTCCTGACCAGGTCCGTTTCCAGCACCGGCCGGCGGCCGCGGGGGAACTCCGGGTCGGGCTCGCCGGCGCCGAACAGCTCCTCACAGCGGGTCGAGCCCAGCCGTTTGAGGACCAGCAGCAACTGCGCCGGGTCGCGGACGTCGATGCCCGCGTTGCTCAAGCCGCCGATCACGGCGTCGAAAAACGCCCTGCCGCCGCGCACCAGCTCGTCGCGCAGCGCCTCGATCTTTCCCCAGTCCACGAACGGCTCGACCATCGGCACGTAGTCCTCGAGCCGGCGGCTGATCGTCTGCACCGTCGCCACCTCCTGCCAGGTGGGGATGCGCTCGGTCTCGGTGACGGGGACCGCGATCGGCGCGGTGCCGAGCCGGTAGCGCATGTCGACCATCTTGTTGAAGAGGAGGTCGGTGTTGAGCACCGCCATGTTGGCGTCGAAATCAGGCGTGTTGCCGATCGTGTCGCCCTGCACGTAGGAGAACGGGACCCGGTCGGGGTTGACCGCCTCGAGCGCGAGCGTCACCGCCGACTTGATCACCGGGTTCTGGGTGAGGCCGCCCCAGGACGGCGAGAGCGCAGCCCCGATCAGCTCTTCGCTGACGTAGCGTTCGACCATCGCCCAGCCGATGTAGTTGGCGTAGTCGTGGAAGACGCCGGGGTAGCCGTCCTCCAGGTAGGAGTCGAAGACCACCCCCTCGTCTTTGAAGGCGGCCAGCAGTCCCGCCGCCTGCAGCGTCACCACCGTCTGGTTGACGTCGTCGTCGTAGTAGGGCCAGCGCCAGGTGTACTGCGAGAGGACGCCGATCGTGGTGATACCCGCCTGCAGGGCGTCGATTGCGTTTTCGACCGAACCGGGCCCGCCGATCGTGTTGTCAGCCGCCTCCGGCTCGATCGGCACCGTGTGCGCCAGCTCCCACCAGTCCTGCTCGGTCATCATCACCGGCCCGGTTTCCTGGGCAGCCTCCGCGCGTTTGTCTTTCGGCAGCCCCATGCGCCGCTCGGCGATCAGGTTGAAGCGGTCGGGCGGGCGGACGCCGCGCGAAAGCGCGTCTTCGTAGATCTCGCCCAGTGCCTCGCGGGTATCGGCCCAGGTGGCGAGGCCGATGTTCATGCAGGTGCAGGGAACTCCCTCCGCGCGGGCTTTTTCGCGCCACTCCCGCTCCGAGCCCACCCCCTTCTCCTCGCAGTAGGCCGAGCGGGCGCGCTCGACCCCCTTCGCCATCTCGCGCCCTTCCGCAACGCACTCCCGGCCGTCCGGGAGGTCGGCGGGAAGCAGCGCGCCCAGGTCGACGTCGATTTCCGTCATCTCCCCCACTCCCCGGTTCCGTCTCTCCAGTGCCCCATCGGTACGCCCGAGAGTCTGACGGGTGGAGAGGCTTTGCGCTAGTCAGGCCGGGAGCTCGACCCCGGCGAGCGGGTGCAGCTCGCCGCGGGTCAGGGCCTCGGTGCGCAGGTGGGCGATCGCCTGGTACGCCTCGGAGCCGATCATCTCCAGGAACGCCCGACGGCTCGGGTACTCGACCAGCAGGACCATGTCCCAGGACCGATCGCCCAGGAGCACCGGGCCGGGCTCGCCGGCGAAGACGAGCCTGCCTCCCGCCTTCTCGAGCAGGGGCGCGACAGCGGCCCCGTATTCGGCGTAGCGCTCGCGCCCGCCCTCGGGGACGAACTCGAGCAGGTTCAGCATCGTCACCGCGCCGGCCTCGTCGGCCCGCTCGGAGAACGCGGCGAGCCCTGCCTCGTTCGGTTGCTCGGGTGCCGCGGCAGCCATCACCGCGGCACCCTATCGGGCCTGAGGTGAGGCGTTCACCTGGTCGCTGCTTGCGCCTGAGCGCGATGGAAAGTGACGGAACACCTCTGCATCGAGCGAGGCCTCTACTCCATCGCCGTCGAAAACCTTCCGCAGCTCTGTATCCACAAACAGCTTCGCGAATGGATTTTCTTTCGGGACAGGCTCAGCCTCCTCCAAGCCGAAGACCGCATCCTCCGGATGCCGCTGGAGATGGTCGGCGAGCTCGGGCCAGCGCAGCTGGACGATGGTTCGCAGCGCCAGTTGCTGGCGCTGGAGGGGCGTCAGCATGTAACCGTCACGGAAGAGCCGGTCCCGCTCGATTCCGTATGCGTTCATCATCCGCTTCATGGAGCGTGGGTTGTTCTCCACCAGTCCCGAGAACCTGCTGAGCTGCGCTTCGGTCTGCTCTTCGAGTGCGGGCGCGTTGAGGCGCCGCACCGCCGCTGCCAAGACCTCCTCGTCGTCGAGATCGGCGGCAAGCAGCTCCTCCACCTCCGCTTCGACCTGAGATTGGGTCCTGGCCTCGGCGAAAGCGCCGGTCAACTCTTCCGCGTCAACCTTCTTCGCTCCGTTGCGGTCCCGGGAGGGATGCATCAGGGCTTTCCAGTACTCACCGCGGACCTCATCCGACATCGGCGGGATCTGCAGTGAGACTTGGAAGGTCTTCTCCAGGAAGAGGTATCCGAGCGGGCGCCCGATTTCACCCACGCTGGGGGAAAAGTCGTCATAGGCGCAGGCAAAGCTTTGACAGAGCCAAGACCGGTCGGCAGCTACGACGAACGCCACCGGTTGCTTGATGAAAAGCGTCTGGATGCCCTCGAGTAGCTCGACGACATACTCGGCGTTGCAACGGTCGAGATCGTCGATGAAGATCGCTATGGGGCGACCGCTCGCTTGCACCAGGTTCTCGAATCGCTTCCGGTACACAGCCAGGGGGTCGTGCGCACGTCGCAGGAAGCGCTCAGCACCCTCTGCAGATCCGACTGCAAGCCATCTGCTGGTGCCCTGGAGGAAGCCCACGAAGGTGGTCAGCAGCGCCACGGCCGGGACCGACGTCAGGATCACTGCCTGCACGGTGGTCAGCCGCTCGTCCCCGAGGCCGAACCAGTCGAGCCGCCAGGCCGCCAATAGGGTCGCCGCAAGCAGAAACAGCACAAGGGCGGCTGCGCGCGCGTTCCACAGCCGCCACCCGATGTCTCGAACCCAAAACCAAAGCCAGCGCCCTCGATTGATGCTCCATAGCTCCCGGGCACAGGAACGGCGCACCGCCGTCAGCAGCCACCACCACGGGGTGACCAGCCGCTGGTGCTCCCAAGCGCTGAACTCCACCACTACCCATTGGGAGAGCTCTGGTCTCGCAGGTCCCCTCCCATCCCTCTTCCGATTGCGCAGATCGGCGGCGAGGAAGTTCAACAATGAAGACTTGCCGGCCCCCCAGGGCGCATGCACATGGACCAAGAAGCCCCCCGTTTCCAGGGCTGCCTCGCGGTCGCGCCGCAGCTTCTCTCTGCGCTCCCCAAGGGTGTGCACCTGTCGCTCGGTGTCCTCGTTGCGCGCACGGCGAATCCTCTCGGCGATCACCTCCGCGAGCCGGCGGCGGTTGAGTTGGTCGATGACGGCGGGGCGGTCGGGATGGGTGGGTACGCGCTCCATCGGCTCGCCGCCCATTGCCGTCGACTCGCGGAGGGCTTCGAAAACCGAAGCGGCGGAAATCCTCAGTTTTCTCAACACCTGACGCGCCAGCCCGCGGTCACTCGCCAGTAGAGCCTTCAGGAGATGGTCAGTCCCCACTTCCTCGTCCCCGTCTCTCCGTGCGACATCGACCGCCGCATCGAACACGTGCAGCAAGTTCTTGGTGGGAGGAATCGTGCCTGGCGGGGATCCCGCTCCGAAGCCGTCAATCGCAACCAGGCCGTCGCGGACCTCCGGACCGGTAAGGCCCGCGCGACGGAGGGCTTCCGCCGTCGGCCCCCTCTGCCCCAGCAGGCCAAGCAGAAGGTGAGTGGTGCCCACGTGCTGGTTTTTAAGGCCTCGCGCTTCGGCCATCGCAGCTTCGATCGCATCCAGCGCCTCTTCGGTGTAGTCCGCTTCGGAAGCGGGAGGATCGGTGACAGACCTGGCGGAACTGGACGGGGACAGTTCGGGTGACGCGCCGGCCCCTGCCGGATCGACCAGGATCGCCGCCGGTCCCTTTGCGCCTTCCTCCGGCAAATACTCGACTGCCTGTCCCTCGGTGAGGGTTCCGAATCCCTCTCCCGCGATCGCGCTGTGATGGACGAATACGTCCTTGGAGCCATCATCGGGTTCGATGAACCCGTATCCCTTGTCGTCCGACCACCACTTGACCTTGCCGGTCGCCATCGACGGCAGCGTACCGAGAAGGACCTAAATAGGTACGCGCAGAGTTGAGAGGGGGGCGAGCCTTTTCGCCCCCCCTCCTCTCTCAGGTCCGAGCTTGCTCCCTGACTTCCTCGGCACCTTCCCGGGCGCTGTCCTTCAGCTCCTCGCCCTGCTCCTGGCCCGCCTCTTTCGCGGTGTCCATCGCCTGGTGCCCGACCTCCTTGGCGCCTGCGACGGCCTGCTCGGCGACCTGGCTCGCGACCTCACGGCCGCGGTCGAGCGCCTCCTGGCCGGTTTCGGCGGCGGTTTCCTTCACCTGGTCGGCGATCGGCCCGACCTTTTCGTCCTCGATCTTCGTGCTCGGCAGCATCATCCCGACGAGGAAGCCGGCGGCGAGACCGCCGAGCGCGAGGCCGATCGGGTTCTCCTGGACGACGCCGACCGCCTGGCGGGCGCCCTCCTTCACCTGTTCGGCGTCGGGGGTCGCGTCACCGACCCGGTGCGTCGTCCCCTGCACCTGGTCGATCAGCCGCTCCCGCTTGTCGGCAATCGACTCCTTGACACGGGTTTTGACGTCGGTCTTGTAGGCGAGGGCATCGACGGTATCGCCCATTTCCGCCCTCGTCTCCTCTATCTCCTCGCGGATTTGACTTGGCTCTTGGCCCATTGCACGTCCTCCTTCACGGTTTCAACGGTCTGTTCGGGGGCAGGTGGCGCTGCCTGCTTGACTCGGTCTCTGCCGGACATCGCCAGAACGGCGGCGATCGCTCCGTAGACGACCGTGACGATCAGTGCGGCGACCCAAAAATCCATCGCCTTGTCGAGCAGGGCGAGGATCACCGCCGTCAGCGTCCCCAGTGCCAGCAGGCCCACCACCGCGGCGCCGCCGAACATCCCGGCGCCCTGACCCGCCACCTTTCCTTTCGCGCTGAGCTCGGCTTTTGCCAGCTCGATCTCCTTGCGGACGAGCGTGGTCGTCTGCTCGGAGAGCTGCTTGACCAGCTCTCCGGTCGAGTGCGACCGGAGCTCGTTGCTCTCCCCGTTCATGGTGCTCATCGCGCCGGCGAGGGAGCGGCCGGCGCCGGCCGGGCGCTGGACGGCGGGGACGCCACGACCGGCTCGACCGCCGAACGCTGCGGCGGCCGGGGGGCCGTCGCCGCAGGCACCTGAGCGCCGGCTCGGGTGCCGTTCCGCTGCTGGTAGCGATTGCGGCTCGAGGCCTTGATGAAGCGGGCGGCGAGAACGCCGACCGCGAGACCTCCGGCGAGCACCACCAAGGGCCGCTGCCGGCCGAAATCCTCGACGTCTTCCAGCATCTCATCCGGGCCGCGCTCCTTGAGGTAGGAGCCCACCTTCTCGGTCTGCTCGGCAGCCCGGTCAGCGAGCTTCGCGGGGGTGTCCTTCCCCTGCTTGCGCAGCTCCTCGCCCACCGACCGTAGGTCCTGCGCCGTGTGCGTCACCCGTTCGCCGGCCTGCGTCGAGCGGTCGTCGATCTGCCGGCGGACGCCCTCCTGCGCTTCTCCTGCGGCTTCGCGCGCCTTCTCCTGCGCTCCTCCCGCGACCTCCTGCACCTTCTCCTGCGCTTCGCCAACGCTTCCGTCAGCCATCTCGTACCTCCAGGTTTCGTCTTCTCGCCGATCAGCTTCCGAGCAGGGATGCGTCACGGCGTCGATTGCCGTTGCGATGACCGGCAAGGAAGGAGGTCCGTCAACCTCTCCACTCCCCGGTCGCACTTCCCAAGATCGGCTCGAACCTAAGCGAGACGGCGCGACATCGGGCTCAGACTGCGGTTACCCCCGACTGCGCGAGGCAAACAGAGCGCGCCTGCCTTCGGCGGCGAGCAGCCCTTCGACCTCCCGCAGGAGCGAGTCCGAGGCGGCGCGGCCGGTCACCGGCAGGGGTTCGGCAACCGGCCGCGGCCTCTGAGCCCCGGCGGGGGAAGTGCTCGTCCGCAAGGCTGACCGACGACGAAAGGGGCGGGTCGACGGATCTTCACCGCGATCGAACACAGGAAACAGGGTAGAGCCGCCCGCCCCCGTCCCAGGGGGGGTTGAGCCCGCCCTGCGATTAGTCCATCCTGTAGATATGGGTTCACCGGGCAGAGCAATACGCCCCGTCGAGCCGGGGAGCGAGGCGGAAGGCATCCAGGCGATGCTGAACGCCCTGCCTGCCCTGGTCGGCTACTGGGACAGCGAGCTGCGCAACCGGATGGCCAACGCGGCCTATATCGAGTTCTTCGGCAAATCCCCCGAGGAGCTACGGGGCTCGCACATCCGCGACCTGCTGGGAGAGGAGCTCTTCGCCGAAAACCTGCCTTACATCGAAGGCGCGCTGGCCGGCCGAAAGCAGCTCTTCGACCGCGAAATCCGCACTCCCTCGGGCGAGGTCCGCTTCACCCAGGCCTCTTACATACCCGACATCGCCGACGGCGAGGTGCGCGGCTTCTTCGTCCTCGTCACCGACATCACCGAGCGGCGGCGAATCGAAGAAGAGGGGGAGCGCAGCCGCACGCGCCTGGCCGAGGCGGAGCGGATCGCCCGGCTCGGCAGCTGGGAGTGGGACATCCCCAACAACCGGTTGACCTGCTCGGAGGGCCTGTTCGCGATCTACGGGATCGCGGCCGAGGACTTCGACGGGCATTACGAACCCAGCAACACCCAGTACGTCCACCCCGACGACCGGGCCCAGGTCGAAAGGGAGATGGGGCAGGCGGTCGAGACCGGCGCCCCGGTCGACATCGAATACCGGATCATCAGGCCCGATGGACGGGTGCGCCGCCTCCACAGCCGGGCCGAGCTGACCGCCGACGCCGCCGGCAACCCCCTCCGACTCACCGGCACCGCCCAGGACGTGACCGAGCTGCGCGCCGCCGCCGAGGTCCTCCACCAGACCGCCAGCGACCTCGGGCGCCGTGCGGCCGAGCTGCACAGGTTTCCCGGCAGGCCCCGCAACGCCAACCTCGACAGACTGCTCAGCGCCCGCCAGCTGGAGATCCTCGCCCTCGTCGCCGACGGCCTCAGCAACGCCGAGATCGCCTCCCGCCTGTACCTGACCGAGAGCACCGTCAAGTGGCACGTGCGCAAGATCCTGCGCGCCCTAGGAGTCGCGAACCGCGCCCAGGCGGTGGCGCATTACCTGGCAACTCCGAAGGCCTGAGCGGCTGCTTGCCGAAACGCATATATTTCCTTATCAGTGAGATTTTTTCGATTGATTATCTGCCTGGCGGCGGCTCTGCTGATCACCGGCTGCGGAAGCTCCGACACGACCTCGACCACCCCAGCCTCGACCTCTACCTCCAACTCCAGCAAGGAAGCAACCTCCGACTCGTCTTCCTCGGACCCGTTCTCTCCTCAACCGGACACGCCGGTCCAGGCCAAGCCTGAGAAGGAATCCGGCGACAAGAAGCGCTGGGGTGCCCTCGAAAAGGAAGCGGGAGCGAACGCCGCTCAGCTCGTGCGCCCGGCAGGCCCGGCCCCCGAGCGGGTGGAGATCGTGGACCTCCACACGGGAAGCGGCAAGGAAATCGAACCCCTCGACTGGTTCACCATCAACTACGCACAGTACGACTACAAGACCGGGGCGGAAGGGGAACGGCAATGGGGAGACGAAGCCTTCCATTTCGTCTACGGCAAGCACGAAATCGTCCCGGCGCTGGAAGTGGGGATGCTCGGGATGCGGGTGGGAGGCGTACGCGAGATCATCGCCCCGTCCAAGTTCGTCTACGGAAACCAGCCGCGCGTCTACCTGGTCGAGCTGCTGAAGCTGTCCGACACCTACTGATGGGGCGGGCTGGACTCGAACCAGCGGCCAAGGGATTATGAGTCCCGTGCTCTAACCAACTGAGCTACCGCCCCGGGAATGCGAGCGTAGCGCGGGATCGTGACCTAGGCGCTGAAGAGCTGTGCCAGCGAGCGGCCGACGTCGGGCGGCTCCTCTTCGCCTTTGGCGGCTGCGGCAGCGCCCTCGGCAAGGGCCTTGGCGGCGTCGGCGATCTGGTGGTCGCGCCCGCCGCGGATCGTGCCCGTCTTCTTGGCTTCGGCCAGGTCGGACTCCATCAGGCCGGCGAGCTCGGCGAGGCGGCGGAGGCCGACGACGCTCGCGGTCCCCTTCAGGGCGTGGGCTTCGGCCCGCATCGTCTCGAAGTCGGTGGTGGCGGTGGCGAGGCCGGCGGAGATCACGTCGCAGCGGCGCTTCGCCTCCTCGGCGAAGGACTGCAGAAGCTCCTCGTCAGTTGCAGCTTTCTCGTTCATCCGGCGATCGCCTTGTCGACTGCTTCGTGCATCAGCTTTAGCCCGAAGGCTCCCTCGACCGCGGCGCGGACGATACCTCGACGGTCGATCGTGAACAGGTAAGGCTCGGTCGGCAGGTGAAAGGCGCGCACCTGATGCCGCACCCGCTTGGCCGGGTCGTTGTCGTTGTAGATCTCCATGTGGATGAAGGCTGCCTTGTTTCCGAATTCCTCTCTTGCCTGCTCGGCCACGTCGACGACCGGCCCGCAGACCCGACTCTGGCAGAACTCGGGGGTTGCAAACAAGAGCACGATCGGTTCTTTGCCCAGTGCTTCCGCGTAATCCACCTTGTTCTGGGTGTCGGGGGGTATGCGCGTGGTGATCTTCGACAGGTCCCCGCCGACGTCCTGCGCGGTCGGCGTATGGATCAGCGGCGCTTCTTGCCCCGGTCGCGGGATCCGCTTGAACTCGCCGACCACGGCCGTCCCCACCGGCGTTCCCCTCAGTTCGCCGTCTTCCTTGATGATCGCCGCAATCTTCCACTCCCCGGCGCCGGGCAGGTTCAGCTCGGTCGAGTAGACGACCCGGGCGGCATCGGGGTCCTCGGCGGTCGAATCGGCGCGGAAGGCGGGCTTGACGGCGAGGCTTTCGATCGAAGCCGGAAACGGCCCTACCGCCGGTTCGTCGAGCGCCTGTCGCTCCCCTTTCGCCGCCTGGCCACGGTTGCCCGGCTTCGACTTGGACCCCGGCGCGGGGCCCGGCACCCGGGCGAAGTAGAGCGCGACTTCGGCGTCGTCGACCCCCCCGTCGTCGCGGCGGGAGACACCGAACGGGTAGCGGTTGAGCCCCGGGTAGAAGACTTCGGCTGCCGGGGTGATGACAACTTCGGCCGGTCCGTCGGCCGCCTTCAGTACCTGGCGCAGAGTTCGGTTCTCGGTGCCGGGAAAATCGGTTTTGGGCGGAGCCGGGCGACTCGGGGCGGCTCCCGGGCCGGAGGCGGTCGTGCTCCCGGTCTCGGAGTCGCCGCCACAGCCGATCAGCGCCCCCACCGCGAGCAGGGCAAGCAGCGCTGGGGCAAGACGGGGGGCGCGCATCGGCGGCATGTTATGGAGAGATAGGGTGCCCGGGGTTCCGACGAGAGGAGATGGAGATGGCTGAGCGAGCTGCACTGGTGACCGGGGCTTCGAGCGGGATCGGTCTCGCGATCGCGCGGACGCTCGGCGAAGAGGGGTACTCCCTGACCGTCTCCGCCCGCCGCCCGGAGAAGCTCGAGAAAGCCGCCGAAGGACTGCGCGGCGAAGGCTTCGAGGTCGAGCCGATCCCCGCCAACATGGCCGAGGAGGACCACGTCGTCGCGATCTTCGCCGCCCACCGCCAGAAGTACGGCCGACTCGACGCGCTCGTCAACAACGCCGGGGTCGGGATCGGATCGCCGATGGAGGAGATCCAGACCAAGCACCTCGACATGCAGCTGGCGGTCAACCTGCGGGCGCTGATCCTCGGCACCCGCGAGGGGCTACCGATGCTGCGCCAGGCCGGCGCCGAGCACGGCAAGGCGCTGATCGTCAACACCGCCTCGATCGCCGGCAAGGGCGGCCAGGCCTGGCTCTCGATCTACGCCGCGACCAAGGCCGCGGTGATCAACTTCACCCAGTCGACCCACCGCGAGGCAGGCGGAGCCGGCATCCAGTGCACGGCGCTGGCACCCGGCTTCGTCGAGACGCCGATGACCGAGTTCGTCCAGGGCCAGATCCCCCCGGAGGAGATGATCCGGCCCCAGGACCTGGGCGAGGCAGTCCGCTTCCTGCTGCGCACCTCGCGCAACTGCCACATCCCCGAGATCGTCTTCACGCGCCCCGGTGAGGGCCTCGATACCCCCTGACTCTCGCCCGGGCGCATCCGAGCGCCTGCGCATCCTCGTTGCCGCCTTCGGCGATGCCGGACACGTCTTTCCCGCGATCGCGCTGGGCAAGGCGCTGACAGCGCGCGGCCACGAGGTCGTGATCGAGACCTGGGAGGAGCGGCGCGCGGCGGTCGAGGGCGAGGGGCTGGGGTTCGCCGCGGCCGAGGAATACCGGATGTTCCCGCCTCCCGATCCAGACTCGGCGGAAGGCCAGCACGCGGCCGAGGCGGCGCGGGCGCTGCAGCCGCTGCTGGACGACTTTCGGCCGCACGCCGTGGTCAGCGACATCCTCACCCTCGCCCCGACCCTGGCGGCCGAGCGGGCCGGCGTGCCGCTGGCGACGTTGATCCCCCATATCTACCCGGTGGTAGAGCCGGGCCTGCCCTTCTTCGCGATCGGCCTGCGGCCGCCACGGACCGGGATCGGCCGCAGGCTCTGGCGCGCCGGGCACGATCGCGCCCTGCGGGTGGGGCTGGAGCAGGGCCGGCGCGACCTCAACATCCAGCGCGCCCGTCTCGACCTGCCGCCGATCGATCGCTTCCACGGCGGCATCAGCCCCGACCTGGCGCTGGTCGCGACCTACCCGCAGCTCGAGTACCCGCGCGACTGGCCGCCGGGGGTCGAGATCACCGGCCCGATGACCTTCGAGCTGCCGCACCCGGCGATCGAGCTGCCGCCGGGCGAGGAACCGCTCGTCCTGGTCGCCCCCAGCACCGCCCACGACTCCGACAACCACCTGGTGCGCACGGCCCTGGCAGCGCTTGCGGACGAGCCGGTGCGGGTGGTGGCGACGACCAACCGGGTTGCCCCGCAGCGGCCGATCGAGGTGCCGGCCAACGCGATGCTGGTCGAATGGCTCAGCTACAGCCAGCTGATGCCCGCCGCCTCGCTGGTCATCTCCCACGGCGGCCACGGCACCGTCGCCCGCGCTCTCGGCGCCGGCACCCCGGTCCTCGTCTGCCCGATCATCGGCGACATGAGCGAGACCGCGATGCGGGTCGACCGGGCCGGCGCCGGGCTCTCGCTGCCGTGGCGACTGTGCCGGCCGGCGCCGCTGCGATGGAGCGTCCGCCGACTGCTGCACGAGCCGAGCTTCGCGGCGAAGGCCGGAGAGATCGCCGCCTGGGGGCGGGAGAACGACGGTGCCGCACGCGGCGCGGAGCTGGTCGAGCGGCTGGCGCTGAAGCGCCTTGCTGCCACCTAGAGCTCCGGGGGTGGGATTCGAACCCACAACCCTTCGATTAACAGTCGAATGCTCTGCCGTTGAGCTACCCCGGACCGCTGCCCGGCCGGACCGGACCACTCGGAATTTACCGACTCAGCCCCCGACCCGCTCGGTGTGGGCGATCCGTTCCACCAGGGCCGCTCTTTCACGGCTGAGGGCGGCGCGGCGCTCGTAGTCTCCGCGCTCGCCGGCGGCGGCGATCTCTCCTTCGAGGCGACGCTGCTCGAGCAGGAGGTAGTTGAGCTCCATGGCTTCGTGGGAGGCCGGCTCCTCGCGGGACATGATCACCAGTTCGGAGATCAGCCCGGCCAGCTCACCGTCCTCGTGCGGAAGGTCGGAGGCGGGGTCCTCGAGGTGCTCGCGGAGCCAGGCGGCGACTCGCATGCCGGTCGGCGAGAGGTGGGCATCGGTGAGCCGGGCAAGGTACTCCCGTCCCTCGCTCGGGAGTGCGATGCACATCGCCAGCAGCGCCCGCTCGCGGCGCTCGCGCGAAGTCAGCTCGGCCGGCCGCTGCGGCCGCGCCGGCTGCGGCCCCGGCGACGCGGTGGACGCCTGCTCGCGCCCGCCGCTGGCCGGGGTCGCCGCGACGACCCTGCCCATCACCATCGCCGGGTCGAGATCGAGGCGCTCGGCGACGCGCCGGATCAGGTCTTCGCGCCCGGCCGTCTCGCCCATCCCCGCCAGCACCGGGGCCACCTCGCCCAGGGCCCGGTCGCGATCGGCGGGCGAGCCGACGTCGGTGCGGTCGAGGACCAGCCCGACCTGGAAGGCGGTCAGCTCGGCCGCCCGCTCCAGGAGGCCGCGGAAGCGCTCCACTCCCTCGTCGCCGGCCATCATCTCCGCCGGGTCCTCACCGGCGGGCATCGCCGCCACCCGCAGCCGCATCCGCCTTCCCGCAGCCACGCTCTGGGCGCGCAGCATCGCCTCCTGTCCGGCCGAGTCGGCGTCGAGCGCCAGCACCACCTCGTCCACCATCCCCGAGAGCGCCGCCACCTGCTCGCCGGTGATCGCCGTCCCCATCACCGCCACCGCCTCCTCGATCCCGGCCTGGTGCAGGGCGAGGACGTCGGTGTAGCCCTCGACGACGACGGCGCGGCCGGCCTTGGCGATCGCCCCTTTGGCGCGGTCGACGCCGTAGAGGATCTGGCTCTTGTGGAAGAAGTCGGTCTCGGCGGTGTTGACGTACTTGGCGCCCTGGTCGGAGCGCATCGCCCGACCGCCGAAGCCGAGCACGCGCCCGCGACGATCGCGGATCGGGAACATGATCCGCTCGCGGAAGCGGTCGTAATCGCCGCCGCTGCGGCCGCGCTGGACCAACCCCACCCCCCGCATCTCCTCGACGCCGAACCCCGCCCGCTGGCCGGCAACCAGGAGCTTGTCCCAGGCGCTGGGGGCGTAGCCGACGGCGAAGGCGCGCAGCACCTCCTCGCCCAGGCCCCGCGCGGCGAGGTAGTCGCGCGCCTTCGCTGCCTCTTTCGACTCCCAGAGGTAGTTGGCGTAGAAGGCGGCGGCGCGGTCGAGCAGCTCCTCGAGGCGGCGGCGACGCTGGCGGCGCGCCTCCGCCCGCGGGTCCTCCTGCTCGCGCTCCAGCTCGACCCCGTAGCGGTCGGCCAGCAGCTCGACCGCCTCGGCGAAGTTGAGGCCGTCCTTCTCCTCGACGAACTTGATCACGTCACCGCCGACCCCGCAGCCGAAGCAGTGGTAGAGCTTTTCCTGCGGCTCGACCGAGAACGAGGGGGTGCGCTCGTCGTGGAACGGGCAGAGGCCGACGTAGCGGGCGCCCTGGCGGCGCAGGTCGGTGTGGGCCGAGATGACCTCGACGATGTCGGCGGCCTGCTTGACCCGATCGACGCTGTCGGGAGAGATCAGCGCCATCAGAAGCGGGACTCTTCCGGGATCGTCAGCTCGGTGAACTTGGCGATGCAGAAGCGGTCCGTCATGCCGGCGATGTAGTCGGTGATGCGCTGCAGGTCGCCGGCACCGGGGTCGCGGCTGGGGACCTCGGCGGGATGGGCCGCGTAGTGCTCGAAGAGGCCGCGCATGGTGCGCTCGACGCGGTCGTGCTCGCGGCGCGCCTCCGGCCCGAGATAGACGCGATCGAACATGAACTTGCGCAGGCGCAGCATCGCCTGTCCGACCTCGCGGCCCTGGGCGATCTCCTCGGCGCCGCGCGAGTGCTCGACGATGTCGCGGACGAGGGTGTCGATCCGCTGCGACCCGGTCGGGCCCAGCAGCTCGATCTCCTCCGCGGGCAGGTCGTCGGGGCGCAGGATCCCGGCCCGCAGCGCGTCGTCGATGTCGTGGTTGATGTAGGCGACACGGTCGACCAGGCGGACTATCTGCCCCTCGAGCGTCGCCGGCTTGCGCGGCCCGGTGTGGTTGAGGATGCCGTCGCGGACCTGCGCGGTGAGGTTGAGGCCTTCGCCGCCGCGCTCCAGCGCTTCGACCACGCGCAGCGAGTGCTCGTTGTGCCGGAAGCCGTCGCCGCCGTGCTCGCGCAGGGCAGCGTCGAGCGCCTCCTCGCCGGCGTGCCCGAAGGGCGGGTGGCCGAGGTCGTGGCCGAGCCCGATCGCCTCGGTCAGGTCCTCGTTGAGGCCGAGCGCGCGGGCGACGGTGCGGGCGATCCCGCAGGCCTCCAGCGTGTGGGTGAGCCGGGTCCGGTAGTGGTCCCCCTCGGGAGCGACGAAGACCTGCGTCTTGTGCTTCAGCCGCCGGAACGACTTCGAGTGGACGATCCGGTCCCGATCCCGCTGAAACGGCGTCCGTAGCGGGCTGTCCGCCTCCTCCCCCCGGCGCCGAGCCGGATAGGACCGGGTTGCCTGCGGGGCGAGGAACTCCTCCTCCCAAGCAGCGATCCGGTCCTGGAACGTGACGGTGGCGGGCACAGCCCGAGTCTAAGCGGCGGCGCGAAGCTGCACGTGCGCGTGGTGCTCGAGCGTCTCGCTCACAGCGCGCTCTACCTGGCGCAGGTCGCGCAGCTCGGCCGCCGGCGCTTCGCTGAGCGGCTTCGCCAGTCCCTCGACCATGAACCGGTGCGCCTCCTCGCTGAGCGGGAAGGCGCCCGCTTCGCAACCGGCGCAGACGACGCCGCCGGCGGCACCGGAGAAACCGGCCAGGTGCTCGGCCTCGCCGCAGCGCGCGCAGGAGGCGAGCTCGGGGGCGAAGCCGGCGACCAGCGCCAGCTTCAGCCGGAAGGAGAGCGCCGTCTCCAGCTCCGCGGCGCGGGGCTGGTCGGGGTCGTCGAGCAGCGACAGGTAGCGGCAGAGGAGGTTGTAGGCGGGTGGGTTGGACTCGGCCGAGTCGAGCAGGCGCAGGACCGCGTCGCAACCGCGGGCCCCGGCGGTGAGGGCCGCACCCGAGGAGCGCAGGCGCGGGTAGCCGTCGACGGTGGCGGCGCTGGTCACCGTCATCAGGTCGCCGCGGCCTTCGTGGAGGACGAGGTCGAGCCGGAAGAACGGCTCCAGGCGGCCGCCGAAGCGCGATTTCGGCTTGCGCGCGCCCTTCGCGATCGCACCGATCCGCCCCCGCGACTGCGAATAGAGATGGAGGATGCGATCCGCCTCCCCGTAGCGGATGCTGCGCAGGACGATCGCCTCGGTCTTGACCGTAGCTCCGGCCACGAAACCAAAGATGACCGACAGATCGGACGTTACTTTTGGGTTCGGCGCCGTTTCGGCCGCTTTCGCAGCCGCACCTGGCAGCTCGGACAGAAGTAGGTCGAGCGTCCGCCGACGACGATGCGGACGATCGTCCCGCCGCAGCGCGGGCAGTCCTCGCCCTCGCGGGTGTGGACGAGGAACTCGTCCTGCATCGCGCCCTTCTCGCCGCGCGCGTCGCGGTAGTCGTCGATCGAGGAACCGCCGGCCTCGATCCCGGCTTCCAGCGCGGTGACCACGGCCTCGCGCAGAGCCTCCAGATGCTCGGGCTTCATCGAGCCGGCGGGCGAGAGCGGGTGCAGCTCGGCGCGGAAGAGCGCCTCGTCGGCGTAGATGTTGCCGACCCCGGCGACCCTCGACTGGTCGAGCAGGAAGGACTTCAACGGGGCGGTCCGCCCAGCCGCCATCTCGCCCAGCGCGGCGGCGGTGAACTCCGGCGCGAAGGGCTCGACCCCGAGCTTGGCGAAGCGCTCGTCGAGCTTGTCGTCGGCGATCAGGAAGGCCTCGCCGAAGCGGCGCGGGTCGGTGAACCAGAGCTCGCGGCCGTCGTCGAGGACGAACCGTGCCCGCAGGTGGCGTTCCTCGGTCGAACGCTCGCTCTCGTAGAGACGGCGGCCCTCGGAGGGGTCGATCACCTCGTCGCCCTCGCGCAGGATCAGGTTGCCGGTCATCCGCAGGTGCATGACCAGGGTCCGGGCGCCGTCCAGCCCCATGAGGATGTACTTGCCGCGCCGGCCAAGGCGCTCGATCGTCGCGCCGCCCACTTCGTCGCCGAGCCGCTGCGGCGGCACCGGCCGCGACCAGCGCGCATCCATCACCTGCAACTGCTCGATCCGGTGCCCCTCGACCTCCGGCTCCAGCTGGCGGACGACGGTCTCCACCTCGGGCAGCTCGGGCATGCCCGAGTTCTATCTACTCGGCGGCGCGGGGGTGCGCCTGGAAGTAGACCTCCTTGAGGCGTTCGCCCGAGAGGTGCGTGTACATCTGGGTGGTCGAGATGTCGGCGTGGCCGAGCATCTCCTGCACGGCGCGCAGGTCGCAGCCGCCGGCGAGCAGGTGGGTGGCGAAGCTGTGGCGCAGGGTGTGCGGGCTCATCTTGCCCGCCAGGCCGGCGTCGCGGGCGTGGCGCTGGACGATCTTGTAGAGACCCTGGCGGGTCAGCGGGCCGCCGCGGAAGTTGACGAACAGCTTTGCCTCGTGGCGGTCGCCGACCAGCTTCGGCCGGCCGCCGCGCAGGTAGCCGTTGATCGCCGCGATCGCCTGGCGGCCGAGCGGCACCAGCCGTTCCTTCGAGCCCTTGCCGCGGGCTCGCAGGAAGCCCTCGCGCAGGTCGACGTCTCCCAGCTCGAGTCCGATCGTCTCCGAGGCGCGCAGCCCGCAGGCGTACATCACCTCCAGCAGCGCCCGGTCGCGCAGCGCGGTCGGCTCGCTGCCCTTCGGCGAGGCGAGCAGCTTCTGCACCTCGGCGTAGTTGAGGACGTGCGGCAGCTTCTTCGATCGCCGCGGCGCGCTGAGGTGCGCGGTCGGGTCGTCGCCGATCAGCTCGTCGCGGCGCAGGTGCTTGTAGAAGGAGCGCAGGCAGGCGGCCTTGCGGTGGATCGTCGCCGCCGAGCAGGCCGGCCGGCCCTCCCCCGTCGCCAGCTCGGCGAGGAAGTCGGCGACGTCGGCGCCGCTCGCCTCCAACGCGTCGCGATTGTGGGCGCTGAGGTATTCGCCGTACTGCAGCAGGTCGGTCCGGTAGGCGTTCAGCGTGTTGCGCGAAAGGCCGCGCTCCAGCTCCAGGTAGGAGAGGAAGTCGAGGACGAGGGACTCGAAGCGGGCGTCGGCGCCCGGTTTAGCGGCAGGGCTCGGGGCTTGGGGCTTGATTGCGATGGCCACGACGGTGGGTTCGCCTTGTTTTCGGGCAGTCCTTGGGGCGCAAGGGACCGTGCGTGGGGCGCGCGGGTCCTGTCACGGCAGGGGACCATCCCCGAGGACACCTCGGGGATGGTCCCCCCTACCGCGCCACCCGCGCGAGGTGCGTTCCCGCTGCGAGCGGGGATGAGAAAAACAGCGGGTCGTCACTCAGGGACCGGCCCATCGTTTTCGTCGGCAGACCCGAGGACGCGTAACCGTCTAGGTCGACTGAAACGTAGTGGAGGCGGTGCTCGGAGCCGTGGAGAGAACCGGCGATCTCCTCGGTGCCTTGCGGCAGAGCGACGTCGACCGGGGCTAGGAGAAGGTCAAGGACGGTTCTGGTGTGGTGGCTGAGGCCGCGGTGGCGGTCGCGGGGGTCGGCGGAGGAGAGGCGGGGTGAGATCGTGGTCGGTAGGCCGAGGCTGAGGGCGGCGTGGGCGCTGTCTAGTGCCGCCATGCCGCCGTGGCCGTAGGCGGTGTCGGAGCCGATGATCCCCGGGCCGGGGCCGACGAGGGCAGCGTCCCAGCCGAGCTCGGCCGCGGCGTCGAGGGCGCCGACGACGCTCAGCGCCTCGTGCTCGCCGCCGTAGGCCGGCGCGGCGGTGAGGTGACCGGCAAGCAGGCCCCGCTCGCGCAGTTCGGCGACATCCCGTGAGAGCGATCCCGGCAGCGCCCCTCCCCCCGTCTGCACGTAACCCACCCGCAGCCCAGGCGCCGCCTGCGCCACGGCCCACGCCGCAGGCGCCAGGTAGCCATGCAGCGGCAGAATCAGGACCGAGGCCAATCCCGTGGTTCCTTTGTCCTCCATATCCGGACTTTCGAACCATGAGTTGGGGCGCTCGGCGGGTTCGACCGGGTGCTGGAGCGAGGTGTAGTTGAGCTTCATCACGTGGGCGTCGCCCTCCACTCCGCCGCCGTCCAGCCCCCGGGTGAGGTTGACGTGGACGACGTCGAAGCCGCCTGAGCCGAGCCCTAGGTCCAGAGCGGCGACGTTGACGACGACCTCGTCGCCCTCGCGCATCTCCCCCAGCAGGACCTCGTCCGCCCAGGCCGGGCGCCGCTCGCCCGCGACCTCGACCAGCAGGGGATCGGCGGAGACGACGATGCCGCGACGCAGCTTCAGCCGGCCGGCCACTACTCAGCCGCCGGCGCGGCCGCGCTCAGGATCCCTTCGCAGACCTCGAGCATCTTGTCGAGAGCCCGCGCCGGCACCATCTCGTCGGAGGTGTGGACCGCGTCGGTGCCGTTGGAGAGCAGGACGCTGTCGAAGCCGTCGCGGCGGAAGACGTTGGCGTCGCTGCCGCCGCCGATCGCTACCCGCTGCGGCTTGAGGCCGGCGGCCCGCAACCCCTCCTCGGCAAGGCCCAGCGCCGCCGAGTCCTTCGGCACCTGGTAGCCGCGGAACAGCTCTTCGATCCGCACGTCGACGTCGCAGTCGTGCTCGCTCGCCCCCCAGGCGCAGGCGTCGGCGATCTTCCCCGCCACCTCGGCCGCGCGCTCGGTGTCGAGGCTGCGCGCCTCGGCGTGGATCTTGCAGTGGCCGGGGACGACGTTGCCAGAGGTCCCGCCGCCGATCAGGCCAACGTTCGCGGTCGTGCCCTCGTCGAGCCGTCCGAGTTCCATGCGGTGGATCGCCGCGGCGGCGGCGGCGATCGCGCTGCTTCCCTCCTCCGGCTTGATCCCCGCGTGCGCCTCGACGCCGATGAAGTCGGCAAGGATCTTCTGCTGGGTCGGGGTCGAGACGATCACCTCGCCCACCGGCCCGGCGTGGTCGAGGACGAAACCCGCGCTCGAGCGCAGCTGTGAGACGTCGAAGGCCTTCGCCCCCCGCAGCCCCTGCTCCTCGGCGACCGTCAGCACAAGCTCGACGCCCACCGGGCCCGGCCGTTCGACGTGGCGGGCGATCAGCTCCATGAAGACCGCGACCGCGGCCTTGTTGTCGGCGCCGAGGATGGTGTCGCCGCGGCTGCGGAAGACGCCTTCGTCCTCGACCACCTCGACCTGCCCCCGGTGCGGGACGGTGTCGACGTGGGCGCAGAACATCAGCCACCCTTCCCCCGTGCCGGGCGAACGGACGAGCAGGTTGCCGGCGCCGGCTTCGGCCGTCTCGGCACCGCCGTCCTCGCTCACCTCCAGCCCCATCGCCCGCAGTTCCGCGGCGAGGGTGTCGGCGATCTCCCGCTCCTCCCCGGTGGGGCTGCGGATCTCGCAGTAGCGGACGAAGCGCTCGTGCAGCCTGGAACCCACGGCTGACGGCCCCAGATCGCCGCTATGCGGCGTCCTCGGTCACCCCAATAGCGCTGCTATTGGGGTTCCCTGCGTCCTTGCCTAGCGGCGCCTGGGACTCGTCAGGTCGGCCGGCATGCGCTGCGGCAGCGCCGACGAACTCGCGGAACAGCGGCTCCGGCCGGTTCGGCCGCGAGTTGAACTCGGGGTGGTACTGGGAGGCGACGAAGAAGGGGTGATTCGGGAGCTCGACCATCTCGACCAGCCGCTCGTCGGGTGAGGTGCCGCCGCAGACCAGGCCCTCGTCTTCGAGTCGGCGGCGGAGCTGGTTGTTGACCTCGTAACGGTGGCGGTGGCGCTTGTAGATGACGGCCTCGCCGAAGATCTCACGGGCTTTCGTCCCCTCGTGCAGTTTCACCGGGTCGGCGCCGAGCCGCATCGTGCCGCCCATATCGGAGACCTCCTTCTGCTCCGGCAGCAGGTCGACGACCGGGAACGGGGTCTCCGGGTCGAACTCGGCCGAATTGGCGCCGTCCATGCCGGCGACGTGGCGGGCGAACTCGACCACGGCGATCTGCATCCCGAGGCAGATCCCCAGGTAGGGAATCGATTTCTCGCGGGCGATCCGCGCCGCTTCGACCTTGCCCTCGATCCCGCGCTCGCCGAAGCCGCCGGGGATCAGGATCCCGTCGCAGCCCTCGAGCTTCTCCGGTTCGAAGTTCTCGGAGTCGACCAGCTCGACCTCGACGTCGACGCCGTGGTGGAAGCCGCCGTGCTCGAGCGCCTCGATCACCGACTTGTAGGCGTCGGCGAGCTGCACGTACTTGCCGACGACCGCGATCCGCACCTTGCCGGTGGCGTTGTCGGCGCGACGCACCATCGCCTCCCACTCGGCCATGTCCGGCGAGGGCGCCTCCATCCCGAAGTGGTCGAGGACGAGGTCGTCTACGCCCTCGGCGCGGAAGACCAGCGGCACCTTGTAGATGTTGTCGACGTCGTGGGCGGAGATCACCGCGTCGACGGGAAGGCTGGCGAAGAGTGCGATCTTGCTGCGGATCTCGCGGTCGAGCCGGCCTTCGGAGCGACAGACCAGCGCGTGCGGCTGGATTCCGATCCGGCGCAGCTCGTTGACCGAGTGCTGGGTCGGCTTGGTCTTCAGTTCTCCGGCGTGGCCGACGTAGGGCACCAGCGTCAGGTGCACGAACATCGCCCGCTTCGGGCCGAGATCGGTGTAGAGCTGGCGGATCGACTCGAGGAACGGCAGCGACTCGATGTCGCCGACGGTGCCGCCGATCTCGGTGATCACGAAATCGACCGACTGCGACTCGGCGACGATGAGGATTTTCTGCTTGATCTCGTTGGTGATGTGTGGAATCACCTGGACCGTGGCCCCGAGGTAGTCGCCGCGCCGCTCGCGGCGGATCACCGAGTTGTAGACGGCGCCGGCGGTGACGTTCGAGGCGCGCGAGGTGTTCTCGTCGGTGAAGCGCTCGTAGTGGCCGAGGTCGAGATCGGTCTCCGCCCCGTCCTCGGTGACGAACACCTCGCCGTGCTGGAACGGGCTCATCGTCCCCGGATCGACGTTGATGTAGGGGTCGAACTTCTGCAGCTGGACCCGGTAGCCGCGGGAGACCAACAGGCGCCCGATCGCCGCCGCGGTGATCCCCTTGCCGAGGGCCGAGACGACACCGCCGGTGACGAAGATGAACCGCGTGTCGCCTTTGTTCCCTGGACTCATGCTCTGCCGAGCGAGTCTAGCCAGCGCAAAGGCGGAACCGATTCGATCGCCTGCGAAATAGACCGCATCTCGCCGTAAATCGTCAGCGCGACGACGACCGCCAGGGCGACCAGGCGCGCGTCGGCGCCCAGCGCGGTCAGCAGCCAGACCCCCGCGATCGCGCCGATCAGGTTGGACCCGGTGTCGCCCAGCATCGCCCGCTCACCCAGGGTCAGCCAGGCGCCGACCAGCACCGGGCCGACGAAGATCCCCAGCAATTCCAGCGGCGCGAGGGTCCAGGCGCCGATGCAGAGCCCGGCGCCCAGCAGCACCAGCGCCTTCTCCGCCCGCCCCGGCCGCAGGTCGAGCAGGTTGCCCAGATTGGTGGCGAGGATCAGCAGCGCCACGTCGGCCACGTAGCGCCAGTCTTCGAGCCCGCGGCCGGAGACGACGTAGGCGGCGAGCGCCAGCGCGCCGATCGCCTTGATCGCCCCGGTCGAGAGCGAGCCCTCGCGCAGCGCCGCCCAGTGGCCGCGCCAGCCGCGCGGGGTCGCCGCCTGCTCGCCGCGCCCGAGCGCGTCGTCGAGGAAGCCGAGGAAGGCGATCCCCAGCAGGTAGGGCAGCCAGCGGCGCAGCTCCGGCTCCAGCAGGTCGAGGTCGGCGCGGTCGTCGAGGAAGGCGAGCGGCGCCAGCGCCACCAGGGCCGCCGTCGCCAGCACCGCCCCCAGCGGGAAGGCGAGCAGCGCGCCGCGGTAGTTCTCCCGCACCAGGCCGGCGTCGCGCAGGCCGCGCGCCCCCGCCGGGACCAGGAACGACGAGATCGCCAGCGCCAGCGGCAGACCGACCCAGTACACCTATTCGGCCTCGGTCAGCAGATCCGGCAGCAGCTGATCGGCGCTCCCCTTGACGCCGAAGCTGCCGTCGGCGCCGAGCAGGGCGAAGACCATCGCCAGCTGCCCGGCCGTCAGGTCGACGTCGTCGACGCTGGAGAGGCCGTTCGACTGGAAGAAGGGGATGTTGGACGAGTCGTCGGTCGAGGTCTCGACCCCGACGACCGGCACCGGCGTGGCGGTGATGCCGCTCGCCAGCGCTTCCTCGAATTCGTCGGTCTTCGCATCCTGGACCGGTCCCATGCCTTCCGGCTGGTCGCGGACGACGATCACCCCGTCGAGGCCGCCGAAGTTGCCGCTGGCCCGCGAGAAGAGATGGCCGCGGACGACGTCCGGGAGCTTGCCGCCGAGCACCAGCTGCCGTCCCAGGCCGGTGCCGAGTTCGGTCAGGGCGTCGGCGTCGGTGCGCAGTTCGGCGAAGCGGGTTTTCGAAAGGTCTTCGGCGAGGCCGTTGACGTCGACCGGCTCGCGCACCACACCCACCCCGACCAGGCGGCCCCCGGTCGGCTCCAGCGCATCCTCGACTTCCCCGGTGATGTCGCTGGGCAGGCCGCCGAGCGCAAGGATCGCGAAGCGTTTCCCGTCCAGCCGGTCCCGCGTCAGCACCGGGTAGACGCGCTGGGCGAACTCGTTGGAGCGGTTGAGGTCGCCGTTCAGGTCGTTGACCTGCGAGCGGGCGTCCTGGAGGTTGCCGACCAGGCTGCGCTCGAGGTCGCGGCGGGTGTTGGTCAGCGCGTCGCCGCCGAACTCGGCGCCGATCAGGATCCCGATCGCGAGCGCGATGAAGACCGCGATCAGGGAAGCTGCGTGGTAGCGGGCGGAGTACCCCATGAAGCGCCGAAGGCTAGTGCCTGGCTAGTCGATACCGAGCCAGATGCGGATCTTCAGCCAGACCAGTTCGAAGACGTCGTTGAGCGCCGGCGAGGTGATTACGAGGATCGTCAGCAGGACGAGGAAGGCGACCGCGAAGAAGGCCAGCGGCGCCAGCGTCGAGCTCGGGTTGTAGAGCCGGCTGACGCCCTTGGCGTCGACCAGGCGCT
This sequence comes from Solirubrobacterales bacterium, assembly GCA_036280195.1. GTDB lineage: Bacteria > Actinomycetota > Thermoleophilia > Solirubrobacterales > 70-9 > VAYN01. Next base: position 56,798 of record DASURF010000061.1, read on the forward strand.
CGCCGATCTTCAGCCGGGTTAGAAAGGTCGAGGACATGCCGCCGCGCTTGCGGTCGAGGAACTCGATCAGGTTGAAGTGGGCGCCGACGCTGACGATCAACGCCGCCCCCTTCTCGTGCGCCATCAGCATCGCCACGTCCTCGCTGGTGCCGGCGGCGGGGACGACCTGATGCTCGAGCCCGGCCTCCAGCAGCCGCTCCCGTCCCGGCGCCCGCCCGTCGGGATAGGCGTGGACGATCAGCTCGGCGCCGCAGCGCAGCGCCTCGTCCCCGGCCGAGTCCATGTCGCCGAGGATGATGTCCGGCCGCAGGCCGGCCTCCAGCACCCCGTCGGCACCGCCGTCGACGGCGACGATCAGCGGGCGCACGTCGCGGATGTAGGCGCGCAGCGTTTTCAGGTCGCGCCGGTGGCGGTCGCCGCGGACGACGATCAGCGCGTGGCGATCGCGGAACGAGGCGCGGGTCGGCGGGAAGGCGATGTTGCCGGTCAGCAGGTCGGTCTCTTCGCGCACGTGGGCGACGGTGTTCTCGGCGAATTCGGCCAGCGCTTCGTCGATCCGCGCCCGGTGCTCCTGCATCTCCCGTTCCAGCTCGTCGACGCGCAGCACCCGGCCCCGCGCCACCTCCTCCTCGCCGACGAAGATCGCCTCGCCGACGATCCGCACCCGATCGCCGTCTTTCATGCGCTCGAACAGTTCGGCATCGGGAGCGTCGATCAGCCTGACCCCGGCACCCGCCAGCATCAACGGCCCAGCATTGGGATAGCGCCCCTGCGAGGAGGGCGAGGCGTTGAGGACCGCCACCACCCCGGCTTCGATCAGCTCCTCGGCGGCGATCCGGTCGATGTCTACGTGGTCGATGACCGCGATCTCGCCGGGTCGCAAGCGCTTGACCAGGTGCTTGGTCCGCTCCCCCAGACGCGCGGTTCCTTCGATCGGCGCATCCGGCCGCGGGCCGTTCCGGCGCCCGAGCAGGGCGGGAAGGCGACGACGGCTAGCGGTGGCCACCGCCTCAGACTAGGCGAAGGGTGTCCGCAACCGCAAGCTCAGGCGGCAAGCAGCTCGCGGGCGTGCTGAGTGGCGGCTTCGTCGGAGCTGTCGGCGCCGAGCATGCGGCGGATCTCGGCGACCACCTCCTCGCCCTCGAGACGCTCGACGCCGGCCTGCGCCTGCTCGCCGGCAACGTCCTTCTCGAGCCGGAAATGGACATCGGCAAGTGAAGCGACCTGGGGCAGGTGGGTGATGCAGAGAACCTGGCGGTCGCGGCCCAGGGCCTGCAATCGCTCGCCGACGACCCGCGCCGTCTTGCCGCCGATCCCGGCGTCGATCTCGTCGAAGACCATCGTCCCGGCGCTCGCCGCCTGGCCGAGCCCGCTCAGCGCCAGCATCACCCGGGAGAGCTCGCCGCCGGATGCGGCGTCGCGCAGCGGCGCCGGCTCGATGCCCGGGTTGGGAGCGACCCGCAGCTCGACCGTCTCGCGCCCGGAGGCCCCGTAGCCGTCGGGGTGCGGCTCCAGCACCACCTCGAGCGAGGCGCCCGCCATCGACAGCCGCTCCAGCTCGGCCGCGACCCGCTCCTGCAGCGGACCGGCGGCGGCCTCGCGGCCTGCGCTCAGCTTCCTGCCCAGCTTCTCGCGGCGCGCTTCGGCCGCGACCAGCGCAGCCTCGGCCTCGGCGCTGCGCTCCTCGGCTCCCTCCAGCCGGGCGATCTCCTCGCGGCAGCGCTCGGCGTGGGCCAGGACGGACTCGACGCTGCCGCCGTGCTTGCGCTCGAGCCGGTCGATGGCCTCCAGCCGCTCCTCGATCGCCTGCAGGGAGGCCGGGTCTGCGGCGACCCCCTCGGCGTAGTCGCGCAACTCCGAGGCGGCGTCGCCGACCTCGACCACCAGGGCCGCGACCCGCTCGGCCAGCGCATCGAGCGCCGGGTCGAGTCCGGCGGCGCCCTGCAGAGAGGCTTCGGCCTGTGCCAGTGCCGCAGTGGCGCCGCCACCGTCGGCATCGGCGCCGGCGAGGCCGGCATGAGCGTTGGATGCTGCCTCCCGTAAGCCCTCGGCGTGCCGCAGGCGCTCCCGCTCCGCGGCGATCTCGGCTCGCTCCTCGGGCACCGGCGCCACCGCCTCGATCTCGGAGAGCTCGTACCGGTAGAGGTCGAGATCACGCTCTCGGGAGCCTTCGCGCTCGCGCAGCTCGGACAGCTCCGCCGCCAGGCGGCCGCATTCGCGATGAGCCTCGCGATAGGCGCTGCGCAGCTTCAGGTGCTCGTCGCCGGCGAACCCGTCGAGAATCTCCAGCTGGGCCGAAGAGATCGTCAGTCGCCGGTGCTCGTGCTGGCCGAAGAAAGCGACGAGACGCCCGCCGAGCAGCTTCAGGTCAGCGGCGGTGGCGGCGCGCCCCGCGACGAAGGCGCTGGTGCGACCCCCGGCCGAGACCCGCCTGCCGAGGACCACCTCGTCGGCCCCCTCCGGCAGCCGCTCGGCCAGCTCCGCCATCTCCGGCTCCTCGAGCAGCCCCTCCGGCAGGTCGAAGACGCCCTCGACCCAGGCCTCCTGGGCGCCGGGCCGGACGATTTGCGACTTCGCCTTGCCGCCCATCAGCAGGTCGAGAGAGTGGGCGAGGACGGTCTTGCCGGCGCCGGTCTCGCCGGTGATCGCGTTCAGCCCCTCCCCCAGCCGCAGCTCGGCCCGCTCGATCAGCAGCAGGTTCTCGATCCGCAGCTCGCGCAGCATGGGTTCTGTGTAGCAACGGGCGCGGACCGACTTGTCGCGTTTTCGCGCTATTTCCGCCCGGGCGTCAAGCGACGAGCGCAGCGGCTATCACGCTGCCGACAGTACTCGCGACGATGCCGGCGAAGCCGACGATCATCGTTCGCTGCAGCGAGTCGAAGCGGGCGTTCGTCTCGGTTCGGAGTTCGCGCACCTCGCCGCGGACGTCTCGGATCTCTCCGCGGACGTCTCGGATCTCTCCCTTGACCTCGGCGAAGCCTTTTTCCATCTGACCCTTGAGGTCGTCCAAGCGCTCGTCGGTCCACGTTTCCCTTGCCATCACGGCCACGATTCAACCCTACGAGGCGTGTTGTCACGGGTGGCGCGCAGAAAGCAAAATCTTCGCGAGGTCTTTCGCGCGTAAGTGCGTCAGCCGCCCGCCGGCTCGCTCGGCCCGTCCGTCGGCTGGACGAAGTCCTCGGAGCGGACCAGCCAGAAGCCGAGGGCGGCGCCGAGGAAGGAGATGATCGCGGCGATCAGGACGATGTCGTTGAAGCCGCTGACGAAGGCGACGTCGGCGGCGTGCACGGCTTTCTCGTGCACCGCCGGCGGCAGCGGCAGTTCGGCCACCGCGCGCGAGCCGCCGGACGCGACCGCTTCGCCGAGGCCGTCGGGCGCGCGGGGGAGCAGATGGTGCAGTTCGGAGTCGACCCGGCCCTGGAAGACCGCCCCCAGGCCGGCGACGCCGGTGGCGATCCCGACCTGGCGGAAGGTCGTGTTGATCCCCGAGCCCATTCCCGATTTCTCCACAGGGACGACGGCTATAGCCGCCTGCCCGATGCCGGGGTTGGTGGTGCCGATGCCGATCCCGGCGAGGACGAAGCCGGCCAGCAGCGTGGTCCAGGTCGAGTCAGGTGAAACCCCGTGCATCAGCAGCAGGCCGGTGCCGACGATGGTCAGCCCGGTGCCGAGCAGGATCCGGATCGGCACCCGGTGCGAGAGCGCGCCCGAGATCGGGGCGACGACGAAGCCGAGGACGGTCAGCGGCAGGAAGCGCAGCCCCGCCTCCAGCGGCGAGAAGTCGAGTACCCCCTGCATGTAGATCGTGAGGTAGAGGAAGAGGGCGAACATCCCCGCCGAGAGCGCGAAGGCCACCGCCGAGACCCCGTTGAAGGCGGGTTTGCGGAACAGGGTGAGGTCGAGCATCGGATGGTCGCTGCGGCGCTCGATCGCGATGAACAGCACCAGCAGGGCCGCGGCGCCGATCAGGCAGGCGAGGATCAGCGGGCTCCCCCAGCCCTCGGGGTTGCCGCGGATCAGGCCGAAGATGAGCAGGAAGAGCCCCGAGGAGAAGGTGAGGAGCCCCGGCACGTCGATCGGCTCGGGGTCCTGCGCCGCGACGTTGACGATCTGGCGCTCGGTGAGGACCATCGCCGCGATCCCGATCGGCACGTTGACGAAGAAGATCCATTCCCAGCCGAGGTTCTCGGTGAGGACGCCGCCGACCAGCGGCCCGACCGCGACCGCGCCGCCGACCGTCGCCCCCCAGACCCCGAAGGCCGTCGCCCGGTCTTTGCCGTGGAACTCCTGGCCGATCAGGGCCAGTGAGGTGGCGAACATGCCGGCGCCGCCGATCCCCTGCAGGCCGCGCGCCAGGTTGAGCAGGGTCGGGTCCTCGGCGATACCGCAGAGGAACGAGGCGAAGGTGAAGACCCCGAACCCGATCGTGAAGACGCGCCGCCGGCCCAGCCGGTCGCCGAGCGAGCCCGCGGTGAGCAGGAAGGCGGCCAGCATCAGCGAGTAGGCGTCGACCACCCACTGCAGGCTGGAGAGGCTGGCGTTCAGTTCCCGCTGGATGTCCGGCAGGGCGACGTTGACGACGGTGACGTCGAGCAGCAGCATGAAGGTCGCGATCGAGACCAGGACCAGGGTCCACCACTTGCGCTCCATGGCGGGCAACCCTAAAGAACCGATCCGGTCGGCTCGCGAGCTCGCTCTAGACAGCCAGGTGGCCGAACTTCTCCCTGATGCGCTGGTAGAAGCTCGTCCCTGGCAGCTGCGCCAGGGTGCTGACCGACTCGACGAAGCGGACCTCGAGCGAGGCGCCGGCGGCGAGGTCGGCGACCTTGACGCCGTCGACCGCGACTTCGACCGGCTCGCGCTCCGGGGCGTTGCCGACGTGGAGGACGTCGGACGGCGCGACGACCAGCGCCCGCGCGGTCAGCGAATGCGGCGAGATGTAGCTGACCACGTACCCCTTCACGCCCCAGGCGAGGATCGGCCCCTGGTTGGCGAGGTTGTAGCCGGTGGAGCCGACCGGCGTGGCGGCGACGAGGCCGTCGCAGCGGACGTGCCCCACCTCCTCGCCGGCGATCCGGTAGCTGAGCTCGGCGACCCGGTCGTGCGGACGCCGGGTGAGGGTGATGTCGTTCATCCCCACCCGCTCGGTGCCGTCGACCTTCACCTCGAGGCCGGGCAGCTGCACCGTCTCGATCTCGCCCTGCAGGGCGCGGCGGATCCCCTCCTCCGCCTGGTCGCGCTCGACGGCGGCGAGGAAGCCGACGGTGCCGAAGTTGACGCCGAAGACCGGAACCTCGGTGCGGGCGTAGCGGCGCAGCGCATGCAGGATCGAGCCGTCGCCGCCGAGCACCAGGCAGATGTCCGGCAGGGTGTGTTCGGCGGTGACGTCGACGCCCTCGCCGGCGGCGCCGTGCTTGGCCAGCTCTTCCTCGGTCGCCGCCAGCCGCCAGCCCAGATCTTGGGCGACCTTGGCCGCGACCGCGACCGCTTCCGAGGCGCTCGGCGGATGCGAGTGGGTGATCAGCGCCGCAGTCTTCACTCGTCCTCCTCGACTGCGGCGGCAGCCGCTTCCAGGTCCTCAACCGGGGCGCCCTCGCCGCCGCACCAGACGAAGGTCTCGCGGTTCCCCTTCGGCCCCGGCAGGCCCGAGGAGGCAAACCCGCGGATCGGCAACCCCAGCTCCTGCGCCGCGCGGGCGACTTTGACGATCGCCTCGCGGCGGTCGAGGGCGCCTCGGACGACGCCTCGGCCGACCCGCTCGCGCCCGAGCTCGAACTGCGGCTTGACCATCGCCAGGACCTCGCCGCCGGGTGCGAGGCAGCCGGCCACCGCCGGCAGCACCTTGGTCAGGGAGATGAAGGAGACGTCGATCGTCGCCAGCGAGGGCGCGAAGGGCAGATCGGCCGGGGTCAGCTCGCGTGCGTTCGTCCGCTCGATCACGTCGACGCGTGGGTCCTGGCGCATGCGGACGTCGAGCTGGCCGTAGGCGACGTCGACCGCGGCAACCCGGGCCGCACCGCGCTGCAGCAGGCAGTCGGTAAAGCCGCCGGTGGAGGCGCCGACGTCGAGGCAGTCACGACCGGCGACCTCGATCCCGAGCTCCTCGAGCCCGTTCTCCAGCTTCGTCCCCCCGCGGGATACGTAACGCGGGCCCTCGTCGAGGATCAGGCTCGCGTCGGGCTCGACCAGCTGGCTCGGCCGTAGCGCCACCGGCCCGTCCTGGCCGATCCGCACTTCCCCCGCCCGCACGGCACCGGCAGCCGCCGAGCGCGACGGAAAGAGGCCCCGCTCGGCCAAAACCGCGTCTATCCGGGACTTCTTCACCCGCCGAAAGCTACAGCGAGGCCCCCGTTCTGGCCTTTTATCGGGGATTCAGAATGGAATGCGACATTGAGGGCACACCGGTTACCGAATTTGATCTAAACGCCTGCATCAAATCGGGTAGAGATGCCGGAGAGACCGTGAATTGCAGGGTCTCTGTGACCCCACTCACACACAAGTCGCACATACGTTCGTACGCTGTTCAAGGATTCGCAAGAGGAAACCGATCTAGGAGATCAACCCAAGACTTCAAGGCTGAACCCCGCGTCGACATATCGCCTCGCTGCTTCCCACAGCGACGCACTCGACATCAACCGGGCTCACCTACCTCCCACGGATCCACACATATATAGAGATACATATCTCTCCTCCCTGTAGTAACCCCAGAAGCGCCCCGCCTCCCCCGGCGGGGCGTTTTCTGTTGTGGGGCGAGGCACAAACCTGTGCGCCTCCGGACCAGGCCGTTGCTCCCCAGATGCCCTTTGTTCAGGCCGTGTGCCCTGTAATGCTTTAAGGCGGTGCCTGCCGAGCCCTCTCATCCGATTGATTTTCGAGACCCCTATGGTCGCGCGATGATCGGCGTGAAGGCTTCCGACAGCATGCGGCGCCAGCCGCCTCCGAAACGCTCAAAGCTCTGGAAGGTCCCGCGACTGGTCGAAGAGCTCCAAGAGAAGCGGCAGACAGCGGAGGCAACCAGGCTCGCTAAGAAACGCGAGCTTGAACAACTTCGCCACCTATTGATGAGTGATCAGCTAGAGGCGGCCGAAGCGAGAGTCGCGAGGGATTATGGGGCTGACCGCACCCTAGAAGACGTTCTGACCCAAGGACAGCGATCCGTCAATGACTGCGAGGCCGAGATCGAGGCTTGCGACATTGAGATCACCTGCTTGCTCTGGGAGAAGATGTACCCAGGAGCTCCCTCCCTGCGGGAGTATGACCAACGAGAACACCAAGAAGTCGCGGAAGGGAGAGGTCCGCTTGACTTCGACCACACCGAGGCTCTCATCACGCTGCTCTGGGAGGAGATCATCGACGGCTTTGCCGACGCGGGGTTTGGTGAAAACGCGGAGATCCTTGTAGCGATGCAGAGTCGATTGGGCTTAGGTGGCATCTGTCAGCTCGTCGTTGCTCTGCGTCAGCAAGAAGCTGAGCCGCTTCAGCAACTCTGCGATCTAGTGAAGCAGCAGGAACGGCGAACTAGCCCCGACTGCTACAACCGCCTAATTGTCCGCCGGGCGGCACAGGGAGCCTTAGTAATCGTGGTCGATCAACCAGGCAACCTTGATTACCTTCCCCCGCTCGTTCCTCCCGGCAATGAGCTCCAGTTCCACACCCACCTCGCTCGCGGAGCAAGACAGCGTAGGTCCCGTGGAAAGCCTCTCCGCCGTCGTGGCTCTCGACGCGTCACCAGCCGGAGTGCCGGTGGCGGCGACGACCCCGACCCAGAACCGAAACCCCTCAAGGGGGTCTCCGATAGGCGGGAGAGGACTATGTGGGAAGTTGCAATGACCGGGATGGGTTGGACCCTCGGGAGCGTCGCCATGGGACAAGAAGGAGCCATCATTGGAGCGGTAGCGGGCTTCCTTTGGAGCCGGTACCGCTGGGAGTGAGATCGTGCTTCGGCCCCAGAAAAGCACGGTCATGGTCCATTCCTACCGGGGCCCCCTCGACTAGCTGGACTGCAGCCGGTCGTGCGCGATCTCGTAGACCGTGGGCGCTTTCGCCTCGGGCGGATGATGGCGAATGCCGAAGGCAGCGAAGACCAAGGTGGGCTTGCCATCTCGCAACTCGATGCGGAAGACCATGCCGAACTTGCCATTCGGGGGTGGGAGCCGCAGCTTCACGCAGTGCCAGAGTTCGGTCCCATCCGGTCCCTCCGCATCGCAGGCGAGGAGGCTTTCAACGGGGACCCCTACCCCCTCGAACTCCTTGCGAGCCGCACGTGCCACTTCTTCCCCTGCATCGCTCGTTCGTCGCAGATCCTCAGCAAAGGCAGCGTCATCGAACAGCGCAGGCGCTCGGCCCGGCCGCTTGTCGCTCACCAGCTACCCCTCGCCGTCGGGGGGCTGAACCGGGCCGTACTCGGCTTCGAACTCAGCCAGCGTCGCCGGCTCGGTGCCAAGGCGCTTTCGGATCGCCTCGAAGGAGGTATCCGGCACCAGGGTGAGTGACCCGTCGGGGCGCTCCTCGGTGACGACATACTCGCCGGCCCGGTCGCCGCTGAGCTTGACGTGGGCGAACTCCATGCCAAGGATTTTCGCAGACGGATCGCCCGACTGGAAATGCCTTGCGAGATTCGGGGTCGAGGTTGCATCGACCGGCAATTTAGGGATCAGCGCGGTTGACCCTCTCGAGGGGCACCCGAATGCCTCTGTCGAGCACATTTCCATGCGCCAGTGATGCGCCAGTCCGCCACCAGAACCACCGGCCACAACCGGAAATAACCGATTTGATCGCGCAGCGATAAGCCAAATCCCGCTCATGGCTTAGCGAGCCGGAGTCCTCTCCTCCCTGTAGTAACCCCAGAAGCGCCCCGCCTCCCCCGGCGGGGCGTTTTCTGTTGTGGACCGCGTTGTTGCTTTGGGAACCGGCCGGTTCTAGGGTGCTCTCGTACTCGTCAACTAGGGAGAGGAGACAGCATGGAGAGCAGCGCACAACGGCGCAGGGTCGAGGAAAGGCAGCCGACGGGATGGACCGTCTTCGCCGGTGCCCTGATGCTGATCGTCGGTTCGCTCGATGCACTTTGGGGCCTGGCGGGCATCCTCAACGACGAAATCGTCTTCGTCGGCGGTCAGGGAGTGATCATCGCCGACGTCTCGATGTGGGGCTGGGTCCACCTGATCCTCGGCTCGATCGTCGCCGTCACCGGCCTCGGCCTCTTCGCCGGCGCCGATTGGGCCCGCTGGTCGGCGATCTTCTTCGTCTCGATCAGCGCGGTGACCCAGATCGTCTGGTTCCCCGCCGCCCCGCTCTGGGCGTTCCTGATGATCATCCTCGACGTGACGATCATCTACCAGCTGACCGCCCGCTGGGAGGAATGAGCTAGCCCGTTTCGGGCGCGGGGCTTCCGCCCCGCGCCTCCTGCTCGGCGGCGGTGAGGTCGGCCTGGATCCTCACCGCTGCGGAGAGCAAGGGCGCCGCCAGGACCAACCCCACGGTCCCGAACAGGCAGCCTCCCGCGATCGTCGCGATCAGGACCACGAGGGGATGGAGCCTCAATGCCGCCCCGTAGGCGATCGGCTGGACCAGCTGCTGCAGGACCCCGTTGGCGAGCAGGACGATGACCGCCATCGCCGCCGCCGACTCGGTCCCCTCTCCGCCGAGGGCGATGAGGACGGCGAAGATGCCCGCGGTCCAGGCGCCGAGATACGGGACGTAGCCACCGACGAAGGTGACTGCCGCGATCGTGCCCGGCAGCGGCACGTTGAGGATCAGCGCGCCGCCGCCGACGATCAGCGAGCTCCAGAGCGAGACGACCGTGACGCCGAGGAAGTAGCCGCGCATGCTGGCGGCCAGCCGCGCGAGGATGCCGCGGGCGACGTTGACCGGGACGCCGAGGTGGCGCTCGGCGAAGCCGCCGATCGTCGGCGCGTCCTTGAGCAGGAAGAAGAGGCTGAGGGCCGTGAAGGAGAGGAAGACGGCCATCGAGGCAAGCCGGTCGAGGCCGCCGAGCAGGCCGTGGGTCAGCGCCGTGAAGGCGGCGCCGATCGCGGCGCTGGTGTCGGCGTTGGCTTCGGCGGCAGTCGGGGCCTTGACGCCGAGGTCGTGAGCCCAGGACTCGACTTCACCCGCCCCGGCCTTGAGGCTGTCGGCGATTCCCCCTGCCTGGCTGGCGATCCCGGCGAGGACCATGAGGCCGACGCCGAGAGCGACGAGGAGGATCACGACCATCACCAGGCCGGCGCCCAGCGCCCGCGGGATCCCGCGGCGGTGCATCCGGTCGACAAGGGGCGAGGCGACCGAGGCGATGATCCCCGCGGTTATCACCGGCATCACGATCGTCTCGGTCAGCGACAGCAGCCAGATGACGCCGATCAGCGCGGCGCCGAAACCGACCAGGAGCCAGGAGGAGAAACCGAGGTCGCGCAGCCACTGCGGAGCGGCGAAGAGGCCGCTCAGGGCGCCGGGCTCGACCTCGATGACTTCGTCCTCGGTCGCACCCTTCTCTCGGCGAAGCCATACTCGACGGGGCATGAGCAGCCGGGACAGTGCCACCTACGTCGGACACGCAACCGTCCTCCTCGACCTCGACGGAACCCGACTGCTGACCGACCCGGTCCTGCGCCGGCGGGTCGGACCGCTGGTACGCCACGGGGCGCCGCCGGCCCCGGAGACGACCGAGCGCCTGGACGCCGTCCTGGTCTCCCACCTGCACCACGACCACGCCGACCACGCCTCGCTGCGCCGGCTCGGCCGTGAGGTCCGGCTGCTGGTCCCGCCGGGGTCACGCCACTTCTTCCAACGTCGCGGCTTCCGCGCCGTCACCGAGATGGCACCGGGCGAGTCCGCCGCGGTCGGCGCACTGACCGTGACCGCCGTCGATGCCCACCACGACGGCGGCCGGCGCCGCTTCGCCCGCGACGTACAAGCGATCGGCTTCCTCGTCTCCGGAGAAAGCCGGGTCTACTTCGCCGGCGACACCGACTACTTCGCGGGGATGGAGAAGCTGGGCCCGGTGGACCTGGCCCTGCTGCCGATCTGGGGCTGGGGCCCGAGCATCGGCGAGGGGCACCTCGACCCCGAGGGCGCGGCCCGGGCGGCGGCGGCGCTGCAGGCCCGCACGGCGGTGCCGATCCACTGGGGCACCCTCTACCCCTTCGGCCTCCGGCGCCTCCGCAGTGCCCCCCTCCTGAGGCCGGCCGAGAAGTTCGCCGCCGAACTGCGCCGGCTCGCGCCTCAGGTCGAGGCCCGGGTGCTCCGGCCGGGCGAATCGACCTCGCTGGCGTAAGCGTCCTGACCCAGCTCGGCGAGCCAGCCGCGGAGGACCCGGTGGACCCGCTCGGCGCCGATCACCTCGTCCTCGGGCCAGCTCAGGTCGCTCGGGTGGAGGACGAACGGGAAGCTCTGGGTCCCCCCCATCCCCCCGTGCGAGCCGACCAGCTCCTCGAAGGCGGCGACCTCGCCGAACTCGGTCCAGTAGGTGCTGTTGACCATCAGGTCGGGACAGTGCGCGAAGCCGTCGGTGCGTCGCAGGTGGTCGGCCGCGTTGGGACCGAAGGGAGCCAGCGGGTCCTCGCCCTCGACCCTGTCCGAATCGAGGAACCGCGTGCCCCCCGCGCCGATCGCCAGCGCCCCGTCGCGCTCGGAGCGGACGAGGAGGAAGCCGACGCCGGGATGGTCGCGCAGGGCCGGCACCAGCTTCGGGTAGAGCACTTCCAGCCGCTCGAGGCTGACCCGGCCGGGCTCGCGCGGGAAGCTGATCAAGCCCAGGCACCCGGAGGCCATCACCGATAGCTCCGGCAGCTCTCCGCCATGGCTTGCGGCAACCTCACGACGGGTGTCGGGGTCGAGCGCCACGGCGCCGTCGGCGAGTCGGTCCCGGGTCGCCGCCCGCACCGTGCGCGCCGCGACGGTGTCGTCGCGGGCCACCTCGGTCAGCCCGGCGCTGAGGTAGGAGAGCGCGTCGTCGTCGCCCGCTTCGGAGGCGATCACGCTGTCGGGCTCGCACGCCGACCGGACCAGGTCCTCCAGCGTCTGGCCGTAGCGGTCGCGGAAGGTTTCGCCCTGCGACTGGCCGTGGTCGGAGAGGACGACCAGGCGGTAGGGGCGCGGCGCCTCGGCGCAGGCGGCGGCGATCCGCGCGATCTGGCGGTCGAGGTCGTGGAGCACCGCCAGCGCGTCCGGCCGCTCGATGCCCGAATGGTGGGCGACCTCGTCGTAGGCGAGGAAGGTGGTGTAGACGACGGGCCGGCCGGCCAGTGCGTCGCCGACCACGGTCGCGACCTGCAGGTCCCGCTGGACGACGGTCGCCCAGGCGCGCACGAAGGCGTAGGAGCGACTGCGGGCGATCCGCGGCCGCACGTCGTCGCGGACCTGCGACCGTGCCGCCCGCCGCTCGCGGCCGACCTCGGCAAGGGCGAGCACCAGCGTCCGCGCCGCCGCGTAGGGGCGCGCGAAGTAGGCGGCGTAGTCCTTGCCGATCGGCCGACGACGGCGCAGCGCCGTGCTCATCGTCAGCATCGAGTGCGGCGCGTCGCCGGAGAGGATGTTGGCGCGGCTGGCACCGTCGGCGTGCAGCAGCCCCTTGCCGTCGGAGTGGCGGCGCTCGATCTCTTCCGCGTCGCGGGGATGGTTGGTGACGATCGCCGCGCCCCTGTCCTTCTCCCACCAGCGGAAGGCGGGCATGTCCTCGTTGGAGCCGTGCAGCAACCCGGCCTGGCAGGCGCCGGTCTGCGAGGACCAGTCGGTCTCCCAGCGATTGAGGCGGTGCGACCCGGCCCGCAGCCAGCCCGCCAAGGTCGGCGCGTTGCCGTCGGTGATCGCCCGCCAGAGGACGTCGTGGGCGAGGCCGTCGATCTCGAGGAAGAGCACACCGGGGACGTCGCTCTCCACCGCCTGCTTGCGGCGCCGCGCCTGCCGGCGGACCACGTTGCGGTACCAGGATTCGTCTTCGTCGACCGCGAAGAGCGCGTAGAGGCCGGTGGTGAGGGCGGCGATCACGATCGTCACCACCGTGCCCTCGAAGACGCCGGAGATTTCCGCGCCGGGCAGCGCGTCGATCGCGACCGTCACCAGCAGGCCGTTCAGCAGCAGCGCCCCGAGTCCGAGCGTCAGCACGGTGAGCGGCAGGGCGAAGCGGACCAGCGCCGGCCAGACCAGCGAGTTGAGCAGGCCGATCAGGGCGGCGGCCGCCAGGGCCGCCCCGGCGCCGTCGAGGACGAATCCCCTCAGGATCTCCGAGAGCAGGAGGAGGATCGCCGCGTCGAGCAGCAGGACGAAGGCAGCCCGGCGGAGGACGGTCACTCAGGCCTCGCCCTCGACCTGGATCCTGCCGCTCGCGGCGGCCGCGGCCACCTGCTCGAAATCGCGTTCGTTCTGGTCGGCGTAGCTCTCCCCGAAGCGCACCATCGCCCTGTCGAAGACGTCGCCCTTGCCGAGGTAGGCGGCGATCGCGAAGCGGTCGCCCGAACGCGCGTGCGCCCGCGCCAGCGCCTCGCCGCAGAGCGACGCGTAGACGGAGAGCTCGGGAGCGGTCATCCGCTCGACATCGGCAGAACCCTTGCCGTCCCATAGCTGGCGCACGTAGAAGTCCCGCCGCACCCCGTCGACGCCGTCCGCACTGACCCAGCCGAGGAAGACATCGCTTGCCGCCTGCATCAGACGCTGGCCCTCGACCACCCGCCGACCGGGGTGGTCGTAAGCGCTCGCGCCGACGTAGGGCTCGAGGACCGAGCGCTGGGCTTCCTTTGCCTGGAGGAAGAGCGGGTCGGACCCGTCCCTCCCGGTCAGCAGCACGATCCAGGCGCGGGTGCCGACGCTGCCGACCCCGACCACCTTGCGGGCGGCGTGCACGTAGCCGTAGGAGGAGACGAGCCGCCGCACGTCGTCGCCCAGCGACTCCCGGTAGGCGTCGAGCACCGCCCGCAGCTGCGCTTCGGCGCCGGGGGCGTCGCTCAGCTCCTCCAGCGGGGTGATCAGCGGCGGATCGCTGACGATCCGCAGCTCGCCGCCTTCTTCCACGGTGAGCTTGCGCAGCGCGCGGAGGCTGTCCTTGGCGCGGGCCTTGGCGAGGTTGCGCTCGACCCTGCGCAACCGGCCGCTGTCGAGATCCCCTCGCAGCTCGGCGAGCCGGGACTCGACCTCGATCCGGGCGTACCAGACGTCGATGTTGCGCATCGAGGCAAACTTCCGCATCGCCCGGCGATATCCCGCCATCCCTTCGATCGCCACGCGACGGCGCTCCTTCGCTCCGAAGCCACGCTCCCTGCCGGCGACGGCGACGCTGGCCGCAAGCCGCTTCAGGTCCCACTCGAACGGACCTCGGCAGGTCTCGTCGAAGTCGTTGCAGTCGAAGACCAGCCGCCGGTCGGGCGCGGCGAAGACGCCGAAGTTCGAGAGGTGGGCGTCACCGCAGAGCTGCACCTCGAAGCTGGTGCCGGGCGCCCGGGAGAGATCGGCCGCCATCACCGCCGCGCCGCCGCGAAAGAAGGCGAAGGGCGAAGCCAGCATGCGGCCGTAGCGGATCGGAACCAGCTCGGCGACGCGGCTCTCGTCCTGGCGACCCAGGATCGAAACGGGGTCCCGAGAGGCATGAACCCAGGCACCGTGGCTCGACCGGGGCACGGCAGCACGCGCCGCTCTTCCTGCCGCTTGCTGCACGACCTGTCCATCAAAGTTCGCGGTTGACACGCGCGGAGTCTCCCCCTCGACAACCTCGAAAGCAAGAATGACCCTCCTGCAGTTTGGGTACTTCCTGGTTTACAACAGACAGTCGCGTTTTTTTAGTGATTGTCACCTTGTCTAATCAATTTTTAGGATGCACAAGCCGATTTGATCTGGTACGAACATGCCTTCCACTCGGAATGAGTTTCGTTCCGTGCCGTCTGCCGCTTGGGAAAGGCAGCGGAAATCTAAGAAAAATCGAAAGGAACCAGTCCTCATGAAGAGACTTGCTCTAGTCGGCGCGGTGCTGGCTGCGATGCTGGTACCAGCGGCGGTAGCGTCCGCTGCGCCGACCGGCGAATACGCGCGTTTCTCGAAATGCCCGACCTCCAATCCGGAAGTCGAATTCTGCCTCTACGCTGAAACCCTCAGCGGCACCACCACGATCGGCAACAAAGCGGTGCCGGTGAAAAACCCGGTCGTGCTGCAGGGCGGGCTCGACACCAACGGCGGCGGCTTCTTCGCCCCGATGACGGTCGTCGGCGCCACCGACGGCAACACCCTGACCAAAGCAGCACAGCCGGTTCCGGGTGGTCTGCTGGGCGTCACCGCTCCGGCCTGGTGGCCTAAATTCCTCCGGGACCTGTTCAACGAAACCATCAACAACGGTTTCACGGGAGTAACGGCGACGCTGGAGCTCGCGGGTCCGCCGTCGGCAGTCAAATTCAGCGCGCTCGCCGCGTTCACCGGCAAAGGGACTGCGATCGGCATGCCGGTCAAGGTCAAGCTGGGCAACCCGTTCCTGGGTAGCAACTGCTACATCGGCTCGAACTCGAACCCGATCCAGCTGAACCTGACGACCGGGACCACCGCTCCGCCCCCGCCGAACACGCCGATCTCCGGCAACCCGGGCATTCCCGGGGCGACCGAAGAAGGGAACCTGCTGTCGATCAAAGGCAACAAACTCGTCGACAACTCGTTTGCCGCCCCCGGCGTCAACGGTTGCGGCGGTCTGTTCTCGTTCCTGATCGACCCGTTCGTCGACTCGATCGTGGGCACCCCCTCGGCGGCTGGCAGAAACACCGCCATCCTCGAAGGGAACACCTACATCGGCTACGCCCCCGCGGTCAAAGCCAGCGAATAGAGCAGTCTGAGTTCAACGAAAAAGCGCCCGCCATCCGGCGGGCGCTTTTTTTCATGGACTCGAACGAGAGCGGCACGGGTCCGTTTGCGGACGCGCCTCGCGCCCCAGCCTCGAGAGGCGGGCGCGAGAGATCCGATTCCCCAAGCGGATCCACACATATAGAGCGCGTCTCCCCTCCCCTTGGCGATTCCCCCAGAAGCGCTGGCTTCTTGCCGGGCTTCTCCTTCACCGGAGAGACTGGCGCAGGCTAATCGATTGCGCCAATTGAATCAATCGTCAAAATTGATTAGGTCAATGCGGGCTGTGCGCTGGGCAGCGAGCTCAGGACCCGGTCCGCCACCGACTCGCCGGTCAGACCGACCTCGGCGCGTAGCAACGCCGGCTTGCCGTGGGTGACGTAGGAGTCCGGCAGGCCGATCCGCAGGACCCTCGCCCGCTCTCCCGGCGATTCGGCGAAGGCGTCCTCCAGGTGCTCGAGCACCGCCGAGCCGAACCCGCCCGGCAGCGCGTTCTCCTCGATCGTCACCAGCAGTTCGTGCTCCCGCGCCAGGCGCTCGGTCAGCTCGGCGTCGATCGGCTTGGCGAAGCGGGCATCGGCGACGGTCGCCGTCAGCCCATGCTTGGCGAGGATCTCGGCCGCTTCGCGGGCGACCGTGACCCCGTATCCGTAGCCCAGCAGCGCTACCCGCTCGCCCTCGGCAAGAACCTCCCCCTTGCCGATCGGCAACAGCTCCGGCTTGCCGGGAAGTACGACGCCCTCGGCGGCGCCGCGCGGGTAGCGCAGCGCCGCCGGGCCGTCGTGGCCGATTGCCGTGTGCAACATGTTGACAAGCATCGCCTCGTCGCGCGGCGCCATCAGCACCACGTTCGGGATCGGGCGGAAGTAGGAGACGTCGAAAGCCCCGTGATGGGTCGGGCCGTCGTCGCCGACCAGGCCGGCCCTGTCCATCGCGAAGGTCACGTCGAGGTTCTGGAGGCAGACGTCGTGGACGATCTGGTCGAAGGCGCGCTGGAGGAAGGTCGAGTAGATCGCGCAGACCGGCTTCGCCCCCTGCAGCGCCAGACCGGAGGCCAGGAGGACTGCGTTCTGCTCGGCGATGCCGACGTCGTAGTACTGCTCGGGCACCTCGTCGGCGAGCTTCTGCAGGCCGGTCCCCCCCGCCATCGCCGCGGTGATTCCGATCACCCGCTCGTCGGCCTCGGCCTCGGCCACCAGCGCCTCGGCGAAGACCTGCGTGTACTGGGGCGGCGAGCCGGCGGCCGGCGGCTTCTCCAGCACCTCGATCCCCTCGGGGGAGTCGGTTTCGGTCACCGGCACCGGCTTCGCCTCGGCCGGTTCGCCGTTGACGATCGACTTCGGCTTCGCCGCGTGCCACTCCTCCATCGACTCGAGGCCGCCTTCTTCGGCCGGCGCGAAGCCCTTGCCCTTGACCGTGTGGATGTGGACGACGACCGGCCGGTCTGCGGCGAATGCCTCACGCAGCGCCTCGCGCAGCGAATGCACGTCGTGGCCGTCGATCACGCCCATGTAGGCGAGATCGAGCTCCTCGAAGAAAAGTCCGGGCGCCCAGTAAGCCTTGATCGCCGACTTGATCTCCGGCCCCAGCCGCTCGATCCGCCGGCCCAGCCCCAACGGCAGTTTCGTCAACCGGTCCTCGACCCCCTCGCGGGCGTGCCAGAGGCGCGGGTTGAGGCGGATCCGGTTGAAGTAGCGGGAGAGAGCGCCGACATTGGGCGAGATCGACATTCCGTTGTCGTTGAGGACGATCACGATCGGCGTCTGCAGGCCGCCCGCCGCGTGCAGCGCCTCGTAAGCGACGCCGCCGGTGAGGGCGCCGTCGCCGATCACCGCCGCGACCTTGCCGTCCTCGCCGATCCCGTGGCGCATCGCCTCCTTCAGCCCGACCGCGTAGCCGATCGAGGTCGAGGCGTGGCCGGCGCCCATGATGTCGTGCTCGGACTCGGGAATCGAGCAGAACGGAGCGAGGCCGTCGTACTGGCGGATCGTCGGCAGCCGGTCGCGGCGACCGGTGAGGATCTTGTGCGGGTAGGCCTGGTGGCCGACGTCCCAGAGGACCTTGTCGCGGGGGGAGTCGAGCAGGCTGTGAAGCGCGACGGCAAGCTCGCAGGTGCCGAGGTTGGCGCCGAAGTGGCCGCCGATCTCGCCGATCGTGTCGATGATGTAGGTGCGCATCTCCTGCGCGACCTGCTGCAGCTGCTCGTCGTCGAGATCGTGCAGGTCCTCGGGCCCGTCGATTCCCGGCAGCAGCGGCGTCTCGATCTGATCTCTTTCGTCTGCGTCGCCCTGGGTGGGGGGCATCTCGCTCATTCGTTCCTCGTGAAGATGTAGTCGGCCACGCGCCTCAGGTCCTCGGTTTCGCCGCCTGCCTGCGCCAGCGCCGCGGTCGCCTTGGCGTGCGAGTCGGCCGCCAGCTCGCGGGCCCGGTCGAGCCCGAAGAGGCTGACGTAGGTGAGTTTGCCATGTCTCTCGTCGCTTCCACGTGGCTTGCCAAGCTGCTCGTCTGACTCGGTTACGTCGAGGATGTCGTCGACGATCTGGAACAGCACGCCCAACTCGTCGGCAAAACGGCGATAGGGCATTGTCTCAGGTTCCGGCAGGCCCTCGAGCAGAAGAACGACATTTACGCTGGCGGCGATCAGCCGGCCGGTCTTCAGCTCGTGCAGCGCCCGCAGGCCCTCGGCGTCGGACTCCTCGCCGATCACGTCGACGTACTGGCCGCCGACCATGCCGTCGACGCCGGTCGCGGCAGCCAGCTCACGCAGCGCCGCCAGCACCTGGGCCGGCTCTCCCGGCTGCTCGCAGAAGAGCCGCATCGCCTCGGCGAAAAGGCCGTCGCCGGCGAGGATCGCGACGTCCTCGCCGAACTTCACGTGCGAGGTCGGCAGCCCCCGCCGCAGCTCGTCGTCGTCCATCGCCGGCAGGTCGTCGTGGATCAGCGAGTAGGTGTGGATCAGCTCGACCGCGCAGGCCACCGGCAGGAAGCGCCGGGGGTCGGCGCCCAAGGCGCGGGCGGTGGCGAGGGCGAGGACCGGCCGTACTCGCTTGCCGCCCGCCAGCAGCGAGTAGCGCATCGCTCCCTCGAGGCCGGCGGTCGCGGGAGCGGCGGAGAATTTCAGTTGCGCGAGGGCGTCGTCGACCACTCCGCGCAGGTCGTCGGGATAGCTCAACGGCTCACTCTGCGCTCGCCTGCTGCCGCGCCTCGCGGTTCGCCTCCTCGACCGCCTCGGCCGTAAGGTCGGCGGCCTCCGCGGCGAGCTGGGCGGCAACCTCGTCGCTCGCCTCGCCGCCCTCCAGCCGCGCGGTGATCTCTTGCAGGCGGCGGCTGATTTCCCGCAGCCGGACGCTCATTTCGCCGGCTCCCGCTCGCGCACGACGGCGCCGAGGATGCCGTTGACGAACTTCGGCGCCTCGGCCCCGCAGTACTCCTTGGCGATCTCGATCGCCTCGTTGATCGCCACCTCGGCCGGCGTGTCCATGAACTCCATCTCGTAGAGGGCGATGCGCATCACGTTCATGTCGAGCGGCGCGATGCGGTCCACCGTCCAGCCCTTGGCGTGGGCGGCGATCGTCTCGTCCAGCTCTTCGCGGTGGGTGTCGACGCCCTCGGCCAGCTCGCGCGTCAGCGGCCGTGCCTCGCCCAGCAGCTCATCGAGCGGACGACCGGTCACGTCGCGCTGGTAGTTGGCGAAGACGGCGTCCCGCCGCTGGTCGGATCTGCGCATGGGGACATTCTTTCAGCGCAGGTCTACGGGCCGCTCAGGCGCGGGAGACGTACTCGCCGCTGCGGGTGTCGACCCGCACGCTGTCGCCCTCTTCGACGAAGAGCGGCACCTGGACGACCACGCCGGACTCCAGCGTCGCCGGCTTGTTGCCGCCGCCGGAGGCGGTGTCGCCCTTGAGACCCGGATCGGTCTGGGTGACCTTCATCTCGATCGCGCTCGGCACCTGCACGTCCGAGGGCTGCTCGTCGACGAAGAGCACGTCCACCTCGTCGTTGGCCAGGACCCATTTCATCGCGTCCCCGAGAGCTTCTTTGGGGATTTCGATCTGGTCGTAGTCGGTCGAATCCATGAAGACCGCCGCCTCGCCCGAGTCGTAGAGGTACTGCATCTTCTTCGATTCGGTGCGGACCGGGCGGAACTTCTCCCCCGCCCTGAAGGTTTTGTCGATCACCGAGCCGTCCTCGATCCGCCGCAGCTTGGTCCGCACGAAGGCGCCGCCCTTGCCCGGCTTGACGTGCTGGAACTCGATGATCTTCCAGATCTTGCCGTCGATCTCGATATGGGTGCCGTTCTTGAACTGATTCGTCGAGATAGTCACGGCGGCGAATCCTAGTGGGCCCAACCAGGCGCCGGCCTCAGGTCGCGGCGGCGAGGCGGCGGACCGCTTCCTCAGGGTCGCGGAAGACCTCGCCGCGGGTGAATTTGCCGTCGGCCAGGTCCCAGATCCAGGCGACCGGCATGTCGCGGATGCCGAGCGGGCGGCTGCGGGCGTAGACCCGGCCGCGCACCAGCAGCGAGCGCCCGTGGCTCTCGACCACCTTGGGAACGATCTGCAGCTCGTCCCAGGCGCGCTCGACGTCGCGCAGGTACTCGCTCAGCCCCTCCGGCCCCACGTAGGGGGCGTCGCGGCCGACCTGCTCGGCGGTGCCGATCGGGAAGAAGCCCATCCGCTCGTCGCAGACCGCGACGATCTCCTCGGCGTCGCGCCGGTTGAAGGCGTTGTAGAGGCGCTCGACCAGGTCCTGCTCCGGCTCGGGCGCCGGCTCGACGTCGGCGCTGGCCGGGGCGATGGCGATGATCGCCGCGTCGTCCTCCAGCGTCCCGCCCGCGAATTCGTTCAACGCCACCTCGATCTGCTGGGTCGCCAGCGCCGGGCTGGTCACCCCGTTGAGCACGGCCCGGAGCCGCTCCTCGCCGAAGCGCTCGTCCGCGCCGTGGGCCTCGGTCACCCCGTCGGTGACCACGACCAGCTGCTGGTTCGGCGCGACCGCGGTCGCCTCCAGCGACCACTCCTCGTTGGGGAAGGCGCCGAGGACCGGCGCCGGCGGGCTTGCCTCGGTGACCGTCTCGCCGTCGACCAACAGCGGCGGCGGGTGCCCCGCCACGGCCAGCTGCACCGGCTCTGCCGGGTCTTCGGAGACCGCCATCGCGGCGACGCTGCAGAGGGCGGTGCCGCTGCGGGACAGCAGCTCGCGGTTGAGGGTCCGCAGGGCGATCACCGGGTCGCCGGTCAGCGCCGCCGCGGTCCGCAGGGTGTAGCGCGCGTGGGCGGTGACGGCGGCGGCCTTGGCGCCGCGGCCGGTGACGTCGCCGATCACGACCATCCAGCCGCCGGCGATGCGGAAGGCGTCGTAGAAATCGCCGCCGATCTCGTTCTCGGCCCCCGCCGGGCGGTAGGTGGCCGCCACCGACCAACCGGGGATGTGCGGAAGCGGCGGCGGCAGCAGGCCGCGCTGCAGGGTTTCGGCGATCTCCGCCCGTTCCCGCTCGCTGCGCTCCAGGTCGGAGAAGAGGCCGGCGTTGTCCAGCGCGAGGGCGACGCGGCCGGCGAGGATGGTGACGAAGTGGACGTCGGAGTCGTCGAAGCGGCGCCCGGAGATGCCGACGCTGATCGTCAGCATCCCCGTCGGCCGCCCGCGAGCGCGCAGCTCGACGGTGACCCCGGAGCTGACCCCGAGGCTGCGGAGGAACTCGAAATCCTCCTCGTCGGCGGCGAACTCGCGCAGGTCCTCCTCGCTTCTGAGCTCGAAGCGGCGGGGCTCCTGGCGCTCGCGGTTGGCGTCGCTGGCGATCTGGGCCTGTAGGCGGGGTCCGCGCGCCATCAACCTCGCCGCCACCGCATCGGCTTCCGGGCCGTCGACCCGCAGCGCGGCGCGGCGGACGCGGTCGCCCTCGATCACGTCGATCGCGCAGATGTCGCCCAGCTCGGGAACGATGATCTCGGCGATCGCCTCGAGCGTCTCGTCCAGGGTCCAGCCTTCGTCGGCCACGCGGGAGATCTCGTCGAGCATCCGGAAGCGGCGGTTCACCAGCCGCACCCGTTTGGTCGAGATCGTGGCGACGACGGCGACCGCCACCAGGGCCAACGCGACGATGATGTCGCCGTAGAGCGGCATCAGCCAGAGGCGCGGTCTCGCCCGGCTTCGCCACCCGCGGTGCTGGTGGTGAGGCTCGACGCGGCGCCGCCGCTGAGGACGCGCCGGGTCAGGCGCGGCGTCAGGATGCGGGCGATCGCGGCGAGTGCGTAGGGACGGGGGACGTAGCGCTCGGCCTTGCCGCCCGGGCCGCACTCGTAGATCGCCTCGGCGACCTTCTCCGGCTTGGAGACCATCCAGCGGGTGAGGGCTTTCTCGCGCAGCTCGGTCGCCGGGAAGCCCTCGGTCGCGACGAAGCCGGGCAGCACCATGCCGACGTGGACGCCCTCCGCCTTCTCCTCCGCGTAGAGCGAGTCGTTCCAGCCGATCAGGGCAAACTTGCTGGCGCTGTAGGCGCCGGTGCGGGCGCGGGAGACGCGGCCGGCGGTGCTGGCGACGTTGACGATCGCGCTCGGCGCCGAGGCGCGGAGCAGCGGCAGCAGCGCCTCGGTGAGGCGGATGACGGCGTCGAAGTTGAGCTCCATGTGGCGCCGGACGTTGGCGCTGCCGCCCTCGGCGAAGCTGCCGCGCCAGGCGGCGCCGGCGTTGTTGACGAGCAGGTGGAGCCGGCCGCCGTGCTCGGCCTCGAGGTGGGCGCGGACCCGCTGCGGCGCGTCGTCGTCGGTGAGGTCGACGGCGAGGTAGGTCGCCCGGCAGGGCAGCGACTCGGCCAGCTCGCGCAGCAGCTCCTCGCGGCGGGCGACGAGCACCAACTCGGTAGCCGGCTCGCGCGCGAGCCGGATCGCCGTCGCCCTGCCGATTCCCGTCGATGCCCCCGTCACTACCGCGACCCTGTTCTCTCCCGTCATCCCAGGCCACGCTAACCGATCCGGGTGCAACGATGGGCGACTTGGAGGGCTCGCCCGCAACGCACCATCGCCTCAGCGCGATCCGCCGCGAAGGCGAGCGGGTGACGCCGCTGGAGCTCTTCTTCGACCTCGTCTTCGTCCTCGGGATCACCCAGTGCACGGCGCTGATGTCGCACAACCAGACCTGGGAGGGGCTGGTCCAGGGGCTGCTGGTGCTGGGCGTGCTGTGGTGGGCCTGGGTCGGCTACGCCTGGCTGACCAGCGTCATCGACCCCGAGGCGGAGGAGATCCGCCTGGTCATCTTCGTCGCGATGGCGGCGCTCCTGATCGTCTCCCTGGCGGTGCCCGAGGCATTCGGCGAGCTGGCGCTCGTCTTCGCGCTCGGCATCGGCGTCTTCCGCACCGCCCACATCGCGCTCTTCTGGCTGGCAGGGGCCGACGACCAGGACCTGCGCCGCTCGGTGACCGGGCTCGCGGTCAGCACCGCGATCGCCGTCGGGCTGCTCGTCCTCGCCTCGCTCTTCGACGGCGTCGCCCAGGGAGCGCTCTGGGCGCTGGCGATCTTCCTCGACATGGCCGGCCCCTACTTCTTCGGCGCCGAGGGCTGGAAGCTCGTCCCCGGCCACTTCGCCGAGCGCCACGGCCTGATCGTGATCATCGCCATCGGCGAGTCGATCGTCGCGATCGGCGTCGGGGCGTCCGGCGCCCTCTCGCTTGGGATCGGAACCGCCGCGGTGCTCGGCATCTTCCTCGCCGCCGCCCTCTGGTGGGCCTACTTCGACGTCGTCGCCCTGATCTCGGCCCGCCGCCTGGGGGAAGCCGAGACCGGCCGGGTCCAGAACGAGCTGGCGCGCGACTCCTACTCCTACATCCACCTGCTGATGGTGGCCGGGATCGTGCTGATCGCGCTGGGGATGAAAGTGACGATCGGTCACTACGACGAGCACCTCCACGCCGAGGCGGCCTTCGCCCTGCTCGGCGGCGTCGCGACCTTCCTCGTCGGCCTGGTCGCCTTCCGCTACCGCCAGGTCCACACCGTCAACCGCCGCCGGCTGGGGATGGCGATCGTCCTCCTCTTCCTGATTCCGGTGGCAACCGCGATCCCCGCCCTGCTCACCCTTGCCATCGCCCTGGTCCTGATCTGGGTGGTGATCTTCGCCGACCACCGGCAGTACGGATCGCGCCGCGACGAGCTGCGCCGGGAAGCAAGCGCAGCCCATTCTTAGGCATACTCCGCGGACCTTTTGACCAGTCCAGATCTCCTCGACAAGCTGTTACGCGCGGGAGCGCCCTCGGGTTACGAGGGTCCCGCCGCCGAGGTCTGGCGCGAGGCTGCCTCCTTCGCCGAGGTCAGCGTCGACGGGATCGGCTCTACGATCGCCCGCGTCGGCGAGGCCTCCCCCCTGCTCGCCGTCGTCGGCCACATCGACGAGATCGGGTTGATCATCACCCACGTCGACGAGAAGGGCTTCCTCTGGTTCGCCCCGGTCGGGGGCTGGGATCCGCAGATCCTCGTCGGCCAGCGGGTCGAGGTGCGAGGCCGGAACGGGCTCGTCCCCGGCGTCGCCGGCCGCAAGCCGATCCACCTGCTCGAGCCCGACCAGCGCAAGAAGGTGGTCGAGCTGAAGAGCATGCACATCGACATCGGCGCCGCCGACCGCGAGGAGGCCGAGGAGCTGGTCCGGGTCGGTGACCCGGTGGTGATCGCCACCGAGCCGATGCCGGTGGCCGGCGACCGGCTCGTCTCGCGGGCGATGGACAACCGCCTCGGCGCCTACACCGCGCTGGAGAGCCTGCGCCGCTGCGTCGAGGACAAGGGCGGCCCCGGCGGCTCCTTCGCCGCGGTCGCCGCGGTCCAGGAGGAGATCGGACTCTTCGGCGCCCGCACCGCCGCCTTCCAGGTCCGCCCCGACATCGCGATCGCCGTCGACGTCACCCACGCGACCGACGCGCCCGGGGTCGACGAGAAGGAGATCGGCAGCCACCCCTTCGGCTCCGGCCCGGCGATCGGCCGCGGCTCCACCCTCTCGCCGAAGGTCTTCGAGCTGCTGGTCGAGACCGCCGAGGCCGAGGGGATCGAGTACTCGATCAGCGCCAGCGGCCGCGGCACCAGCACCGACGCCGACGTCCTCCAGATCT
The DNA here is from genome assembly GCA_036280195.1 of Solirubrobacterales bacterium. Lineage (GTDB taxonomy): Bacteria > Actinomycetota > Thermoleophilia > Solirubrobacterales > 70-9 > VAYN01. The sequence goes on from DASURF010000061.1 coordinate 81,691, forward strand.
CCCGCGCCGGCATCCCCACCGGGCTCGTCTCGATCCCCCTCCGCTACATGCACTCCCCGGTAGAGATGGTCGACCTCCGCGACGTCGAGGCAACTGTCGAACTACTCGCCGCCTTCGGCGCCCGCCTCAGCAGCGACTGGGACCTCAGCCGCTGATTCCAAGCTGTTGGTAGAGGGGCGGGTGGCAGCGCGCTCCAAGGTCGTGGTTCCTTTGTCCT
>DASURF010000062.1:0-10473 GCA_036280195.1 Solirubrobacterales bacterium
GCGCATGTAGTGGGAGCAGGTGATGACCCGGTGCGAGCGGTTGGTGATCCAGCGCTCGACGCCGTGGATGTAGGACTGCGGGTGGGCTTCGACCCAGCCCTGGTGGCGGCCGTACTCGGTGGCGTGGATCGTCGTCACCAGCGGCGCCCCGAAGCGCCGCGCCAGGTGGTCGCAGGCGTTGGCGACGAGCCAGTCGTGGCCGTGGACGAGGTCGAAGTCGTAAGCGTCGCCGAGCTCGACCCCGCTGGCGAGCATGTCGGAGTTCATCCGCTCGACCCAGGCGACGAACTCGCCGAGGTCGGTCGGCCGCTTCGGCTCGCGGATGCGGTGGATGATCACCCCGCCGCGGCGCTCGGTCGCCGGCGACTCCTCGCCGCCGCGGGTCAGCACGTGGACCTCGACGTCGCGCTCGACCAGCGCCTCGGAGAGCTTGCGCACGTGGCGGGCGAGGCCTCCCTCGATCAGCGGCGGGTACTCCCAGGAAAGGATCAGTACGCGGGTCAAGTTCGGTGGCTGGTCCGGGTGGTCTTCAAGGCTCCAGGAGGGGAGCGATGCTGAGGTCCGGGGCGAGCGATCGCAGGCGCGGATCGGCAGCGCCGCCGCAGTCTATGGCCTCCAACATCGCCTTGGCGTGATCGGTGGCCCGCTGGTAGGCGTAGTCGCCGGCCTGCTTGCGCTGGTCGAGGAAGGCCCAGTCGCTGGCCTGGGCGGCTAGCAGCTCGCGCGCGGCGCGCTCGAGAGCGGCGCCGCGCAGGCCCCCGGCAACCGCCCGCAGCAGCCGCAGCTCGAGCCGGCGGGCGCCGGTGGCGAGGTCGGCGACCGCGGGCGAGTCCCAGGTACGCAGGTCCTTCTCCTCGCCCCAGGTCGATGCCCGCAGCGGCCGCTGCACCGGCTCGTGCTCGGCCAGCGCCTGCGGGACGGTGACCAGGCGGACGCCGGCCGCCTCCGCCCCCTCCAGGACCGCCCGCAGCCAGATCGGGCCCTCCGACCACCAGTGGCCGAGCAGCTCGGTGTCGATCGCGAAGACGAGCAGCCCACGGCGGTGGTGCCCCTCGGCGTAGGTACGCAGGCGCGCGGCGGCGGAGGTGAGGAACTCCTCCGCCTGCCGGCGCGCCGCGGCGGCAGCGGCCGCCGGGTCGTAAGCACCGCCCCCCACCCGCCAGATCCTGATCCCGCGCAGCGATTTGCCCGCGAACTGGGCGTGGGCCGGATCGGAGGGGTAGCCGTCGAGCGACCAGAGCCAGGAGATCGCCTCCCAATCGATCGGCAGCGCCACCGGCCCGGCATCGGTCGCGACCGGCGCCAGCGCCTCCAGCGAGTCCTCGTGGGCGCTCTGGTCGACGCAGAACCAGCGGACCCCCTGTTCAGCCAAATGCCACTCGAGCCCGGGGACGTAGGCGCACTCCGGCAGCCAGAAGCCGCCGTCCCAGCCGAAGCGGCGGCGGTGGGAGCGGATGCCGGCCTGCAACTGCAACCGCAGGCCCGGGCGGGTCGCCAGCAGCGGTAGGACCGCGTGGGTCGCCGAGGAGGCGGCCAGCGCGACACGGCCCTCGGCTGCGGCACGCTGGAAGGACGCCAGCGGGTCGCCGCCCGCCGCGTCAAGCAGCCCCAGTGCCTGCTCGTAGCGCTCGCGCTCTCCCTCGCAGGCGGCCCGGCACTCCGCCGGCACCTGCTCCAGGTCGGCCTCGGCGGCGCCGATCCGCCACTCGACCAGGAAGCGCCGCAGGCGCTCGGCGGCGCCCGCGTCCTCCAGCTGGTCGGCGAGGACCGGCGTCACCGTCATCGTCAGGTCACGCGCCACCTCCAGGACCGGCAGGTAGGAGCGGATCACCGCGTCGAACAGCCACTCCTCGCCGAAGGGATAGGTGCCGAAGCCCTCGACGTAGGGCATGTGGCTGTGCAGGACGATCGCCAGGTCCCCGGCGGTCCCCTCCTGGCCCATTACTCCGAGTGGCAGACCGCGAGGAAGTCGAGGGCGCGGTCGAGGTCGCCTTCGCGCAGACGGAAGTCGGAGGCGGCGATCGCCGGCGTGAAGCGGTCGTAGAAGGGCTTGGTCAGCCGCAGCCGTTTGTGGACCGTGTCCCAGCCGAGCTTGATCGCCAGCTCGTGTGCCCGCAGCTTGCGGGCGTGGAAGAGGCCGAGCATCTCGACCCGGGCGAAGTGCGGCTCGCAGAGCGCCCGGAACTCCTCGGCCCGGTACTCCTTCACGTGCCAGGGGTTGTCGGACTTCTCCGCGCCGGGCGGCGCCAGCGTCAGCAGGTTCGGGGTCGATACGTAGGCGACCCCGCCCGGCGCCAGCATCGACTTGAAGTGCTCGAGGATCGCGCCGGGGTCCTGGACGTGCTCGATCGTCTGCAGGAAGACGACGGCGTCGCAGGGCTCGGCGAAGGTTTCGACCAGGTCGCGCTCGAAGCGCAGGTTCGGCCGCTGGTAGCGGAGCCGGGCGTGCTCGTGGGCTTCGGGGTTGGCGTCGACGCCGACGACGCTCGCGGCGGTGCGGGCGAGGACGTCGGAGCCGTAGCCCTCGCCGCAGGCCATGTCGACCACGCGCTTGCCCCTCACGCGTTCGGCGATCCACTCGTAGACGACCAGGTGGCGGCGGAACCAGTAGTTCTCCTCGGGCACGTCAGGCAGCGTCCGCTCGCCGGTCAACGGCAGCGGCGGCACCCCGGCGGGCTGGTTCAGCTGCAGGTACTCGCGCTCCACGGGCGGGACGCTATTAGAGTTCCGCTCCATGCCAGCCTCCCCCACCGCCACTCACGAGCACATCAAGGACGTCAACACCCGCTACCACGACGCGGCCGCCGAGGAGTACGACGCCAAGTGGGGCATCGACTTCGGCGAGATCGGCCAGCGCCAGGTCCGCCTGAAGCTGGTCAAGGCGCTGGGCGGGCTCAAGGGCCGCTCCTTCGGCGACGCGCTGGAGATCGGCTCGGGCACCGGCTACTTCTCGCTCAACCTCGTCCAGCTCGGGGTGATCGAGCGGCTGACCGCGACCGACATCTCGCCGGGGATGCTGAAACGGCTGGCGGCGACGGCCGAGGCCCTGGGCCTGGAGCACGTGACCACCGTCGAGACCGAGGCCGAGGTGCTGCCCTTCGAGGACGAAAGCTTCGACCTCGTCTTCGGCCACGCCGTCCTCCACCACATCCCCGACCTCGACAAGGCCTTCGCCGAATTCCGCCGCGTCCTGCGGCCCGGCGGGATGATCGCCTTCGCCGGCGAGCCGTCCCGTTACGGCGACACCCTGGCGGCGCTGCCGAAGCGCGCCGGCCTGACCCTGGCGCCGCTCTGGCGGCGGGCGATCGGCGCCGACGAGCGCGCCGTCGCCGAAGGCGACCAGTCCCATGACCACTCACTCGAGGGCGAGGTCGACGTCCACGCCTTCGCCCCCGCTGACCTGCGCCGCCTGCTCAAGGACGCCGGCTTCGAGCATCGCCACGTCGGCGGCGAGGAGCTGCTCTCCAACGCCTGGGGCTGGGGCCTGCGCACGGTCGAGTCCAGTGCCGAGCCGGAGTCGATCCCCTTCGGCTGGCGCCGCTTCGCCTTCCGCAGCTACATCGCCCTGCAGAAGGTCGACACCAAAGTGCTCGAGCCCTACCTCCCCGCCGAGCTCTTCTACAACCTGCTGGTTTCTGCTCGCAAGCCGCTCTAACGCTTCTTTTCGCCAGACAGACGCGCCCGGAATAGCTTCACCTTCTGATCGATCCCCTTGAGGCGGCGCTCGCCGATGTAGGTGTAGTCGAAGCCCTCCTCCGCCGCCTCTTTTACGGCGGCATCGACGACGACGCTGCCGGGGCGGGCGACGCCGGTGATGCGGCTGGCGAGGTTTACCGGGCGGCCGTAGTAGTCCCCGGACTGGGGCAGCACCGAGCCGCAGGCGAGGCCGGCGCGGAGCCAGGGGAACTCCTCCCCTTCGGCCTCGGCGGCGGCGATCAGCGCCAGCGCGGCGCGCAGCATCGGCTCGACCTCGGGGGAGACGAACATCACCGCGTCGCCGATCGTCTTCACCAACCGCACCGGTGGCTCGGCGACGGCGCTGGCCATCTCCTCCAGCCGGCCGGCGACGAGGCCCAGCTCCTCGGCCGGGATCTCCTCGCCGAGGCGGGTGAACTCGACCAGGTCGGCGAAGCAGACGGTGAGCCTGGCGGTCCCGCCGATCGCGCCCGAGGCGAGGTCGGCATGGCCGATCACGTCGCGGCGGATCTGCTCCAGCATGTTTGCCTGCAGAGCGTGGACGACCGTCGGGCCTACCAGCGGCATCATCGCCTCGGCCGCCGCCGCGAAGCGGAGGGCGACGTCGCGCTCGCTGTCGCCCGGCTGGGTCAGGGTGCGGATCACCAGCTCGCGGTTGGCCTCGGCGATCCGCGAGGCGCCCATTCCGATCGTCCGCGCCACCTGCAACATCCCCTCCTCCGGCAGGCCGGCGTCGAGGAAGGCTTTCATCCGCCGCGCTGCCTCCAGATCGGCCTCGGTGCCGCGCGGTTCGTCGGGATCGGTGTAGGGAACGCCGAGAGCGGCGCTGAAGCGCCGCAGCTGCTCGAGGTCGATGCCGACGATCTCGGCGATCTCGCGCGCCGTGTAGAGACGGCCGGTGCCGGCCAGCGCCCGCTCGACCGGCAGCAAAGCGAGCCGCCCGGCGGCGACGGCGTTCCGCAGGTCCTCGAGCGGGACCCCTTCGGCGGCGAGCCGCCGGAGCAGGTCCAGTCGCCCCTCCCGCGCCTTCCCCTCCAGTTCGTCGAGCAGCCCCTCAGCCTCGAAGTCGATCTCAGGCCGCGCCTCCATGCGGCCATTCTCGCGCTTCACTCGGCGTAGGCGACGGCGCCGCCGCGGCGGGGATCGCCGCCGCCGCTCAGCTCGCCCGTGCGCGGGTCTCGCGCAACCGCCTGGGTGCCGCCGAAGAAGAGGTTGAGGGAGGGCCAGCGGACCACCCTCCGGCCCCGCTCTTCCATCCGCGTCAGGGCGTCGGGATCGACACCCATCTCCGCCTGGACGATTCCCTGCTCGAAGTGGAGCCGCGGAGCCTCCACCGCCGCCGCCACCGGGTAGCCCTGCTCGACCGCGCGGACGACCGTCTGCAGGATCGCCGAGCGGATCCGGTTCGAGCCGGCGCTGCCGACCGCGAGGATGACTTCGCCGTCGCGCAGGACCACGGTCGGCGCCATCATCGACGGCACCCGGCGCCCCGGGGCGATGCTGTGGAAGCCGGCAGGGTTGAGGTCCTCCTCGCCGAGCATGTTGTTGAGGATCACGCCGGTGCCGGGCACCAGCACCCCGGAACCGGAGCCGTTGGAGCAGGTGACCGTGGCGCAGTTGCCCGCCGCGTCGAGGACCGAGATGTGGGTGGTCGAACCGAGCAGGTCGGCGGCGGCGAGGTCGAGCCCGACGGGATCGAGGAAACCGGCCTCCATGCCCTCCTCGTAGAGAGCCTCGGCGAAGGCGAGGTCGCGCCGGTCGTTGGCCGCCTCCATCGCCATGACCAGCTGCTCGGGGCCGCTGCGCTCACCGAAGCGCTCCAGCAGCCCCAGGCAGTAGGCGATCAGGATTCCTCCCGAGGAGGGAGGCGGGTTGGTCAGCACTGCGGTGCCGCGGAACGGCGCCGCGATCGGCGGTCGCTCGATCGCCCGGTAGGAAGCCATGTCGCCGGGCCCGAGCGTGCCGCCGTGCTCGACGACGAACTCGGCGATCCTCGCGGCGACCTCGCCCCGGTAGAACGGCTCGGCCCCTTCGGCGGCGAACCGTTCCAGCGCTTCCGCCAGTTCGGGGAAGCGGAAGACGTCGCCCTCGCCGAGGAACCGGCCTCCGGGCGCGTAGAGCTCGCGCGTCCCCGGCATCCGCTCGTGGATCGGGGCAAGGATCTCGAGGATGTAGGCCTGGCCGGAGTTGACCGGCGCCCCCTCGCGGGCCAGCCGGATCCCGGGGCCGACCAGGTCGGCGAGCGCCAGCGAGCCGAAGCGCTCCAGCGCGTGCGCCAGCCCGGCGGCGGTGCCGGGGACGCCGCAGGAGGCGGGACCGACGTAGAACGTCTGCGTCGTCTCGGCGTCGAAGCGAACCGGTACCGGGACCAGCTCGGTCCCGCGCTCGATCCCGTCGAGCCCCGGAGCGGCGACGAAGAAGTCGATCAGGGTCGTCTCGCCGCCCTCGTGGACCATCATGTGGCCGCCGGCGCCGAACCCGGTCAGCGGGCTCTCGACCGCGAACGAAGCGAGCACCGCACAGACGGCGGCGTCGACCGCGTTGCCCCCTGCGCGCAGGACGGAGGCGCCGGCCTCGGCGGTCAGCGGATGCCCGGCTGCGACGACCCCGCGCATGGGGTCCTGGCTCAGCCCGGCAGAAACTCGGGTACGTCGATGCCGAGCTCGCGGTCGGACCCGCGTCCGCGGCGACCGGCGTCCGCGTCTTTGGTCCGGCGGATCGTCGGCTCGGCACTGCGGCGCGGCGGCTGCGGACGGCCGTCGAAGCGGGTGGCGACGACGGTGACCCAGATCTGGTCGGAGAGCTCCTCGTCGACGTTGGCGCCGAAGATGATGTTGGCGTCGGGATGGGCGGCCTCGCCGACCACCTTGGCGGCCTCGGAGACCTCGACCAGCGAGAGGTCGGCGCCGCCGGTGATCGAGAGCAGGATCGAGCGGGCGCCCTCCATCGAGGTCTCGAGCAGCGGCGAGGAGATCGCTTTTTCGGCGGCCAGCACGGCGCGCTCGTCGCCGTAGGCCATGCCGATGCCGAGCAGGGCACGGCCGGCGTCGGCCATGATCGTCCGCACGTCGGCGAAGTCGAGGTTGATCACCGCGGGAAGGGTGACCAGGTCGGAGATGCCCTGCACGCCCTGGCGGAGGACGTCGTCGGCGACCTTGAAGGCCTCGACCATCGAGGTCTGCTGGTCGAGCACCTCGAGCAGGCGGTCGTTGGGGACGACGATCAGCGTGTCGACCTCTGCGGCAAGCTCCTCGATGCCTTTGTCGGCCTGGCCGGCCCGGCGGCTGCCCTCGAAGCTGAACGGCTTGGTGACGATGCCGACCGTGAGCGCGCCGACCTCGCGGGCGAGGCGGGCGACGACCGGGGCAGCGCCCGATCCCGTGCCGCCACCGGCGCCGGCGGCGACGAAGACCATGTCGGAACCCTTCAGCAGGCGCTTGATCTTGTCCTGCTCCTCGAAGGCGGAGCGGTGGCCGACGTCCGGGTCGGCGCCGGCGCCGAGGCCGCGCGTCTGCTCGTCGCCGATGTGGACGGTGACGTCGGCGACGCAGAGCTGCAGCGACTGGAGGTCGGTGTTGACGGCCATGAACTCGATCCCGGGGATGCGGGCGTCGACCATCCGGTTGACGGCGTTGACGCCGGCGCCGCCGACGCCGACGACTTTGATCACCGGCTGGTGCGGCTCGCCGCTACCGGGCGGCTCGTAGGCGGGCTCATCGCGTCCGTACTTCGGTTTTTCCGGCTGAAACTGCTCCCGCCGAGGAACCGGCTCCTCGTTGAAGACCCTTTTCAAACGCTCGGGGGCCGACTCACTGGAAGTCTCGATATCCCGCTCCGAGCCCTCACCCTCCTGATCGAAAAGAGCGGGCGCCCCCTCCGTCTGGAGAGGAAGGTCGGCCGAAGCCGCCTCTGACGCGGGTGGCGTCGTAGGGGGGACCCCCTCCTGCTGCGCAGGTGGGGGTGGGTCCCCTGCGGCGACAGGACCCGCGTCCCGAGCGCCTTCGTCCTGAACCTTCTTCGCCTCGGCCGGATCGTTCCGCCCGTAGCGGGGCGCCTCCGGCGGATCCATCGGAGCGTCGTCAGAAGTCGACCGGAACAGGTCGGAAAGCGGACCCTCACGCATGCTTGCCCGCTTGTTACGCCGAGCCATGGGACAGAACCTCCTTCGCCAGCTCCCGGTAGTAGTTCGCCGCGCTCGAGTCTGAATCGTACTTGAGCACGGAGGACCCTTTGACGGGCGCCTCGGCGAATTTGATCGCCTTTTTGATCCGGGACTGGAAAACGAGGTCGCCGAAGTTCTCCTCGAGGATCTCCACCGCCTCCTTGGCGTGGATCGTCCGCGAGTCGAGCATCGTCGGCAGGATCCCCTCGATCCGCACGTCGGGATTGAGGTTCTCCTGGATCATCCGCAAGGTGTTCTGAAGCTGGACCAGGCCGCGCATCGAGAGGTACTCGCACTGGACCGGGACGATCACCTTGTTCGCCGCGGTGAGCGCGTTGATCGTCAGCAGGCCGAGGCTCGGCGGGGTGTCGATGCAGACGAAGTCGTAATCGCCGCCGACCTCCTTCAGCGCTTTTTCCAGCGAGCGCTCGCGGCCGATCTTGGTGCTCATCGCGATCTCGGCGCCGGCCAGGTCGATCGAGGCGACGGCGACGTCGATCTCCCGTTTGACGATGATCTCGGAGATCGGGATGTCGTTGACGAGCACGTCGTAGAGGCTCTTTTCGACCTTGTCGGGGTCGATGCCCTGGCTCATCGTCAGGTTCCCCTGCGGGTCGAGGTCGACGCAGAGCACCCGATACCCGGACTCGGCAAAGGCAACGGCCAAGTTCAAAGTCGTAGTCGTCTTAGCGACCCCGCCCTTCTGGTTGGCAAAGGCGATCACTTCCGCATGCTTAACCGGCTCCTCCTCAGCCTCAGCCTTCTCGTTCAAGAAGTCGAGCCGAGTAGGCGCAATCAGATCAACAGCCTTCATCCGCCCGTCACCCTCGTCCCCTGAGTCATCGCCGTTCAGCGGAACTTCCTCAGCAACCTCGGACGACTCCTCTTCAACAACCTCGGACGGGCGCAGCTCAACCTCAGACACCTCTGCCACGGGTGGCGACGATGCGGGACCGTCGCCGGTCGGCGACGGGGTCGTATCGGAGACAGGACCCGTGGCCCCGGCGCGCTCGTCTACTGCGGCGACAGGACCCGTGTCCCAGTCGTCATCGTCCCGAGGGCGCTCAGGCACGGCCTCTTCCATCATCTCCAGCTCGTCCGACATCGGACGCTCCTCGATCTCGACAGGTGCAGGCTTCGGCTTCTTGCGGCTTAGAAATCCCATTGCGCGGATATTCGTATGGGACCCCGCTTTTCCTGCCGGCCCCCGAAATTGCTAGGAATCAGCCAATCCCCGACCTTTTAGACAAGCGGCTCGTAATCGTCACCGGCAAGGGCGGCGTCGGCAAGACGACGGTCGCGGTGGCGCTCGGACTGCGCGCCGCCTCCGAAGGCAAGCGGACGATCGTCTGCGAGGTCTCCCAGCAGGAGAACACCTCGCGGATGTTCGAGCACACCGCCGTCGGCTTCCACGAGGTCGAGATGGAGGAGAACCTGTGGTCGATCTCGATCGACCCCGACGAGTCGATGCGCGAGTACGTGCTGCTACAGCTGAAGGTGCGGGCGATGCGGGACATGCTCTTCCGCAGCCGCATCTTCAACTACCTCGCCGCCGCGACCCCGGGGCTGAAGGAGCTGGTGACGATCGGCAAGATCTGGGAGCTGGCCCAGCTCGACCGCAAGGTGAAGAAGGGCCGCAAGTACGACCTGGTGATCGTCGACGCGCCGGCGACCGGCCACGGGGTCGGCTTCCTGCAGACGCCGCGCACGTTCGCGTCGATCGCCCGCGTCGGCCCGATCCATTCGCAGGCCGAAACCCTCGACCGCTTCATCACCGACCACGAGCACACCGGCACCGCGATCGTCGCCCTGCCGGAGGAGATGCCGGTAAACGAGTCGATGGCGCTGGAGCGGGACCTGCGCGACGAGGTCGGCGTCGCGGTCGACCGCGTCTACCTCAACGGCCTCTACCCGGAGCGGTTCAAGAAGGGCGAGGCGGAGAAGCTCTCGCAGCTGGCCGAGACCGAGAACGGGGCCGCCAGGGCGGCGGCGCGGGCGGCGCTCTCCGAGTACGGCCGCGCCCGCTCCCAGCGCCAGCAGCTCGCGCGGCTTAAGCGCGGCGTCGAGGCGCCGGTGAAATCGCTGCCCTTCCTCTTCGAGCCCGAGCTCGACGTCGCCGCGGCGCGCAAGCTGGCGGGGAAGCTCTGATGGCCTCGGTCGGCGAAGTCCTCGAGGGCAAGTCGATCTGCATCTGCGCCGGCTCGGGCGGGGTCGGCAAGACGACCACCTCGGCGGCGATCGCGACCGGGATGGCGGCGCAGGGGCTGAAGGTCTGCGTGCTGACGATCGACCCGGCGAAGCGACTGGCCGACTCGCTCGGCCTCGAGGAGCTGGGCAACGAAGCGCGGCGGGTCGACCCCGCCCTGATCGAGAAGCAGGGGGTCGAGATGAAGGGCGAGCTGTGGGCGATGATGCTCGACGCGAAAGCGACCTTCGACGAGCTGATCGCACGGCAGGCGCCGGACGAGGAGTCGCGCGACCGGGTGCTGAACAACCGGATCTACCAGCAGATCTCCAGCGCCCTGGCCGGCTCGCAGGAGTACATGGCGATGGAGAAGCTGTTCGAGCTGCACACCGAAGGCGAGTTCGACCTGCTCGTCCTCGACACGCCCCCC
>DASURF010000063.1:0-33462 GCA_036280195.1 Solirubrobacterales bacterium
GCCCTGCGGCGGGACCGAGGCGGTGGTCCCCTCGAGGATCTTCAGCAGCGCCTGCTGGACGCCTTCGCCGGAGACGTCGCGGGTGATCGACGGGTTGTCGGCTTTGCGCGCGATCTTGTCGATCTCGTCGATGTAGATGATTCCCGTTTCGGCCTTCTTGACGTCGAAGTCGGCGGCCTGGATCAGCTTCAGGAGGATGTTCTCGACGTCCTCGCCGACGTAGCCGGCCTCGGTCAACGCCGTCGCGTCGGCGATCGCGAAGGGGACGTTGAGGATCCGCGCCAGGGTCTGCGCCAGCAGCGTCTTGCCGCAGCCGGTCGGGCCCAGCATCATGATGTTCGACTTCTGCAGCTCGACGTCGGTCTCGTCGGACTGGGCGATCTGGACCCGCTTGTAGTGGTTGTAGACGGCGACCGAGAGGGCGCGCTTGGCGGCCTCCTGGCCGACCACGTACTCCTGCAGGACGTCGTGGATTTCCTGCGGTTTGGGCAGGTTCTCCAGCTCGAAGGCGGGGGGCGCGGTCAGCTCCTCGTCGATGATCTCGTTGCAGAGGTCGATGCACTCGTCGCAGATGTAGACGCCGGGGCCGGCGATCAGCTTTTTCACCTGGCGCTGCGACTTGCCGCAGAAGCTGCAGAGGAGCTGCTCGTTCGAATCTGAAGGCCGTGCCAGCGGAATCCCCTCCTAACGGGACGATCGTTGCTTCCGGCGGCGCCCCAAAGCTTAGACAGGGACCTGCACCGGTTCGTGAGGTCCGTTTACGGCGCCTGGACGGCTGTCCCTGCTCGTGACGGCAGCCTTGCGTCTCGCTACGGTGGACCGATGGCCGCCGAGATCGAGATCGCGCCGGTCGCCGACGAGGAGTTCGAGCAGCTGCTGCCGCTGATCGCCGCCTACCAGCGCTTCTACGAAGTGGCGGAGATCGACGACGCGCGCAACCGCAGCTTCTTCCGCCGCTTCCTCGCCCCGAGCGAGGACGGACTCCTGCTCGGCGCCCGCCGCGAGGGTCGCCTGGTCGGGTACGCCTGCCTCTACTGGCACTTCAGCTCGCTGGAGTCAACCGAGTGCGTGCTGATGAACGACCTCTACGTCGACGAGTCGGCCCGTGGCCAGGGCGTCGGCCGGGCGCTGATCGAGGCCAGCGCCGAGATCGCCCGCGAGCGCGGCGTCCCCTTCGTCGAGTGGTCGACCGCGCCGGACAACGAGACCGCCCAGCGCCTCTACGACTCCACCGGGGCCGAGCGCTCCGAGTGGTTCAGCTACGAACTGCGCGTCTGAGCGTCAGACCGATCGCAGATCGGGCGGCGGAGGCGGGTGCTGCCGGTCCAGCCGGTCGATCATCCTGAAGATCGCCTCGATCAGCGCCCGCCGCTCGTCCCGGTGTTCTTTCAGCTCGGCGAGGATCGCGTCGGTCTTGCGAGCACTTTCCTGCATCACCACCCGTTCTTCTTCCCACCGTGCGTCCGCCTCAGCCCACCTCTCCTCGAGCATCGCGGTGAGCTCGTTCTGCTTTGCGGTGGCCGCCTCCTGTCTCCTCCGCGCCTCCTCGATCCCCGCCCGCGCGATTTCGGTGCGCGCAGCGCACTCAGCCAGTACCGCAGACAGTTCCTTCCCGGTCACAGAAGGAATTCTGCCAGGGGTGACCGTACGCGTCGCGCGCAGATCGGAGAAATTCTGCAACGCGTTAGCGTCGTTTCTGTGACTTTCTGCCTGGAGCCGGTCGAGCGCGACGATCCGCGGGTTCTCGGCCTCTACGCCGACTTCGTCCGCGAGGCCGACGGACCGCTCGTCTACGACCGCGAAGAAGCGGGGATCGACCTCGATGCCGAGATCGCCGCCGGGCCTCCCGGCGATCTGGTGCCGCCCGGCGGCGCCTTCCTCCTCGCCCTCGCCGACGGCGAGCCGGCCGGGCTCGGCGGCGTCCGCCACCTCGACACCGAAGTCGCCGAGGTGAAGAGCATGTACGTGGCGCCCGCCTACCGGGGCACCGGCCTCGGCCGCCGCATCCTCGCCCGCCTCGACGAGATCGCCCTCGAACACGGCTGCCGGGCGGTCCGCCTCGACACCTCCGACTACCTGACCCCCGCCGTCGGCCTCTACCGCTCCGCCGGCTACCGCGAAGTCCCCGCCTACAACCAGAACCCGAAAGCCGACCTCTGGTTCGAACGCTCGCTGCGAGAGGACTAGCTGTAGCGGTCCCAGCGGCGCAGCGCCGCTTCCGGGTTGAGCGGCACCCCGCGCTCGTGGATCTCGAAGTGGAGGTGGCAGCCGGTGCCGGCGGCGTTGCCGGTTTCGCCGACGAGGCCGACCCCCTCCCCCTCCCACACCCGCTCGCCGCGCCGCGCCGCCGGCGGCCGCGCCAGGTGGGCGTAGAAGTAACTGCGCCGCTCGCCTTCGCCGTGGATCAGCAGGTAGTTGCCGTAGAGCACCGGGTCGAACCCCCGCCGCAGGACCCGCCCGTTGCGCACCGCCACCAGCTTCGCCCCGCATGCAGCGGTGATGTCGAAGCCTTCGTGGATGCGGCCACCGCTGCGCGGCGCGTGGTAGGTCCCGATCGTCCCGCGCTCGCCGTGCGCCGCCTGCACCGGGAAGACGTGTCCGTAATAAGAGGTGCCGCCGTCGCGGCTGACGATGCGGGCGGACGCCGGCGCGACCGCGAGGGCACAGCCGACCAGGACGAGGGCGGCGGCGCGCCTCAGTGGTGCTCGATGACGCGGTCGACGATGTTGTACTCCTTCGCCTCCTCCGCGCTCATGAAGTAGTCCCGCTCGGTGTCTTTGGTGACCTTGTCGAACGGCTGACCGGTGTGCTTGGCGATGATCTCATCGAGGCGGCGGCGGACGTCGATGATCTCTTTGGCGTGGATCTCGATGTCGGTCGCCTGGCCCTGGAAGCCGGCCGAAACCTGGTGGATGAGGATCTTCGAGTTCGGCAGCGCCATCCGCTTGCCTGCCGCGCCGCCGCTCAGCAGCAGCGCCCCCATGCTCATCGCGACGCCGACGCAGATCGTCTGCACGTCGGGCTTGATGAACTGCATCGTGTCGTAGATCGCCAGCCCTGCATACACCGAGCCGCCGGGCGAGTTGATGTAGAGGCTGACGTCCTTGTCCGGATCCTCGGACTCCAGGTGCAGCAACTGAGCCACGATCAGATTCGCGATGTCGTCGGTAACCGGCGTGCCGAGGAAGATGATCCGCTCGCCGAGCAAGCGCGAGTAGATGTCGAACGCCCGCTCCCCGCGGGACGTCTGCTCGACCACCATCGGCACCAAAGGACTCATGGCGGCCACTCTATAGAAGCCTCCCGGCGTCCTATTCGTGCGTGGGGAGGGTGCCGGCATCCCTCTCCGTCATCGCGCGACACGCCGCTTCGCGGCAAGCAGTGGTTCCTTTGTCCGGAAATACAGGACAAAGGAACCACGCGATGGCGGGATGCCGGCTTCAGTCCTAGTTGCGGTTCTTTTGTCCGCCGGGGGAGGACAAAGGAACCACGGGATCGGGATGCGCTGTTATCAGCGCTCGTGAAGGAGGGGCGGGTGCCCCTCTCCAGGCACTCAACATCGAGCCATAGCGAGATGTGCCGGGAGAGGGGCACCCGTCCCTCCCTACCGCAAGCCAGCTAGCTAGTCGCCGCCCGGAGTCCAGAGCTCGCCGGATTTGGCTTTGCCCTCGCCCTCGGGCGCCAGCAGTTTCTCGCGCGCCTCGGCTTTCTCCTGGCGCGCGTCGGCCTCCTCCTTGGGGATCGGCTTGGCGGCCTCGGCCACCAGTTCGATCGCCTTGCGGGCCCGCAGGTCCTCACGGACCAGCGCGTCGCGGCCGTTCTGGCGCAGCCGCTCGAGCAGCTTCTCGGGGCTGGTGCGCTCGTGTTCGGCGCTGTGCTCCAGGGCCTCGACCATCTCCTCGTCGGAGACCTCGATCCCCTCGGCCTCGGCGATCGCCGTCACCACCGCCTCGCGCTTCAGCTCCTTTTCGGCGTCCTCTTTCGTCTCCGCGATCAGCTCGTCCCGCGATTTGCCCTGCATCTGCAGGAACTGGTTGGGGTCCATGCCGCGCTGGGCCAGCTGCCGTTCCATCCGCTCCCAGCGTTCGGTCGCCCGCGCGGTGGCCAGCTCGTCGGGCACCTCGACGGTCGCCGCCTCGACGGCGGCGTCGATCGCCGCGACGCGGAAGTCTTCCTCGGCGCGGCTGCCGAGCGCGGCGCCGACTTTCTCGCGGATGTCGTCGCGCAGCTCCTCCAGCGTGTCGAACTCGGAGGCGTCGGAGGCGAAATCGTCGTCGAGCTCGGGCAGGACCTTCTCCCGCACCTCTTTGACCTTGACTTTGAAGACCGCGTCCTTGCCGGCCAGATGCTCGGCCTGGTAGTCGGACGGGAAGGTCACCTTCACCTCGCGCTCCTCGCCGGCTCCGGCACCGACCAGTTGCTCCTCGAAGCCCTCGATCAGCTGGCCCGACCCCAGCCCCAGCAGGTAGTCCTCGGCCGTCCCGCCCTGGAAGGCGGCGCCGTCGACGAAGCCCTCGAAGTCGATCAGCAGCGAGTCACCCTCGGCGCCGGCGCGCTCGACCTGCTCCAGCCGCGCGAACCCCTCGCGGATCCGCTCGACCTCGGTGTCGACGATTTCGTCGGGCACCTCTTTCTCCTCCTTGCCGACCTCGAGCCCTTTGTAGGTGCCGAGCTGGGCCGGCGGCCGCACCCCGACTTCGAACTTGAACTCGAGCGGCTGACCCTCCTCCTCCGGCACCGAGGACATGTCGATGCTGGGGTCGCCGATCGGGCTGACGCCGGCGTCGAGCAGCGCCCGTTCGTACCACTCCGGCAGCGCGTCGCGGATCGCCTCCTGCAGGACCGGGCCGAAGCCGAGCCTCTGGATCACCAGCGAGGACGGCGCCTTGCCGGCGCGGAACCCCGGCATGCGCATCTCCTTCGCCATCGCGCGGGCGGTGCGGGAAGTGGCTTTCTCGACGTCGGCGGCGGGGACCTCCACCGCGACCTCGACACGTGAATTGGGCAGCTCTTTGAGGGTGGTCTTCATGGGCGACTGACCCTAGATGATCGGGAATCTCTAGCGACGCTGGGCCAGCATCGTTCGCAGCGCCACTGCGAAGTCCAGCGCAAAGGCCAGGCCGCGGCCCACCGGGCCGGTCACCAGCCAGGCTCGCACTCGCTCGTCAGTCGCCCGCATCCGCCTCATTCGCTCGCGTATTCCAGCAGGGAGGAGTCGACCAGCCACTCGACGGGGGCGTGGTCGTCGGTATAGACCTCGCCGCCGGCCAACCGCGGCTCGAGTGCCGCAGCCGCCCGTTCGCCCTCCGGCCGCAGCGCGTCCGGCAGGGCCTCCAGGTTCGCGCGCAGCCGCGCCGCCGAGAAGGCGCCCTCGCCGGCGACCAGCAGCGTGTTGGTCTCCTCGATCGGCCAGCGCAGCACCCGCGGGAAGGCCGCCGCCATCGTCCGTCCCAGCACCCGCTCCAGCTCGCGCGCCCCCTCCGGGTGGCCGACGTTGACGATCACCAGCCCGCCCGGCGCCAGCCGCTCGCGCACCAGCTCGAAGAACTCGCGGGTGGCGAGGTAGAAGGGGATGTAGGGCTGGCGGTAGGCGTCGACCATGATCTCGTCGTAGCCGCCCGCCGAGCGCTCGAGCCAGGGCCGCGCGTCCTCGTCGAAGACCTCCATCCTCGGGTTGCGGAGGTCGAGGTAGCGGCGCCCCAGCTCGGTCAGCTCGGGGTCGATCTCCACCGCGTCGACCGCGGTCGCCGGGAAGAAGTGGCCGAAGGAGCGGGCGACGGTGCCGCCGGCGTTGCCGAGGATCGCGATCCGGCGCGGCGGCCGCCCGCTCGCCGCCGCATGCAGGACGAGGTGGCCGTCCCAGTAGTCGCCGGTCAGGTAGGAGCCGGGCCGGTAGAGCGAGTGGACCGCCTGGCCCTCGTTCAGCTCCAGCACGCGGGTGCCGTCGTCGCGTTCGATCACCCGCGCGTACTGGTGGGTGGTCTCCGCCTCGTAGAGCACGCGGCCGTCGGCGTCGGCCTTGATCGTCCCCACCGGCAGCGCCAGCGCCGCCAGCAACGCGACCGGCACGGCGAGCGCCCGCGCTCCCACCCCCACCGCGGCAACCAGCGCCAGCGCGAGGGCGAAGGCGAGGAAGGTCCGCTGCGTCCCCAGCAGCGGGATCAAGACCAGCGCCGAGACCATCACCCCGACCAGCGAGCCCGCGGTCGAGATCGCGTACAGCCGCCCGACCACCTCGCCCGAGCTGCCGACCTCGCCGACCGCCAGGCGCACCGCCCAGGGCGCCGCCGCCCCCAGCAGGGTCACCGGCACCGCGACCAGCACCAGGACGCCGAACAGCGAGCCGGCGAAGCCGCCGACCGAGACGGTGTCGAAGGCGTCGACCGAGAAGCCGAGGAAGGGACGGGCGGCGAACGGGACCAGGGCGATCAGCACCGCCGCGGCCAGAACCACGACGCAGAGCGGGCGCAGCCGCGGATAGCGGTCGGCGTAGCGGCCGCCGAACCAGTAGCCGGCCGAGAGGGCGACGAGGACGACGCCGATCGTGTTCGCCCAGACCACGGTCGAGGCGCCGAAGTAGGGCGCCAGCAGCCGCGCCGCGGCGATCTCGACGCCGAGGCTGGAGGCGCCGACGACGAAGACCAGCGCCGCGAGCAGGCGGCGGTCAGCCCGGGCGGTCGTCGCCGTCACCCCCGGCACCGACGAGCTGCCGTTCCAGCCGCTCGGCCTGGCCGGCGGCGACCGCGCGCTGGGCCCGAGCCTCGTCCAGCTCGACCCCCCGCTCCAGCGCCAGGTCCAGCAGCCGCTGCTTCTCGATCCCTTCGCGCGAGACTTCGAAGAAGACCCAGGCCAGCAGGCCGAGGCCGAGGAAGGTCCCCTCGACCATCATCACCACCCCGGCGGTGCTCTGGTCGGCCAGTGGCGAGATGCTCCAGTAGGCCTCCCCCGCCGCGTACTTCGGGTACAGCACGCTCCCCGACCACATCAGGACGTTGCCGAGGATCGCCCCGGCGAAGCGCACCGCGATCACGTAGCCCACCTTCCAGGCGGCGTTGAACCAGCTCGGCTTCGGCAGCGGGCCGAAGATCGGCATCCACATCAGGCAGCCGAAGAAGATGAAGCTGGTGTGCTCGACGAGGTGGAGGATGGCGCCGCCGTAGGCCGCGTCGTAGAGCGCCGGGATGTGCCAGAAGTAGAAGTTGAGCGCCCAGAGCGGGAAGGCGACCAGCGGGTGGGCGAGGATCCGCAACCGGTCGAAGACGGGGATCGCGAGGATCGGCTGCAGCAGCGGCCCGGTCAGGCCGAGGACCAGCAGCAGGGTCGCGAGGTCGCCCAGCATCAGGTGCTCGACCATGTGCGCGATCACCAGCTCCTCGGCGATGTGGGCGACCGGCGAGACGAGGGCGACGACGATCATCAGCAGCCCCGCGGCGAAGCAGACCTGGCGCCAGAGCGGCACCGGCCGCCCGCGCTCGGCCAGGGTCAGCGAGCGCTTCGCGTAGAGGACCGCGGCGACCAGCAGCGGCAGCAGCTCGAGCGGCGCGAAGGCAGCCTCGACGTGGGCCGACGGGAAGTGCATCGTTTTCAGCGTAGCCCGCTGCTAGCTTGGCCTGCCCGTGAGCTCCCAGAACCACCGCTTCCCCCCGATCGGGAGCTACGGCTTCCTCTCCGACTGCCACACCGCCGCCCTCGTCTCCTTCGGCGGCAGCGTCGAGTGGCTCTGCTGCCCCCGCTTTGACTCGCCCAGCACCTTCGCCGCCCTGCTCGACCGCGGCGCCGGTCACATGTCGCTGCGCCCGCAGGGGGTGATCGTGCCAATCAGCCGCCGCTACTCGCCGGGGACGCTGGTGATCGAGACGACCTGGGTCACCGACACCGGCTGGGTCGTGGTCAAGGATGCGCTGACGATCGCCGACTGGGCGCCGGCCGGCGACGACGGCGCCCGCCAGGGCCGGCCGGAGACCGGCCACGAGTCCGACCGCTCGCTGCTGCGGACGATCACCTGCATCGACGGCGAGGTGGAGATGGAGATGGAGTGCCTGCCGCGCTTCGCCTACGGCGCCGAGGCGGCGCGCTGGAGCGGCGGCGAGCTCGGCGAAGCGGTCGCCACCGCCGCTGACGGGACCGAGCTGCTGCTGACCAGCGATATGGAGCTGGAGCTGGGCGACGGCGCCGCCCGCGGCAGGGTCCACCTGCGCGAAGACGAGGCCGCCTTCTGCGCCCTGACCTGGAGCGACGGCGACCTCGGCGGTCCGCGCAGCGCTCCCGAGGCGCTGGAGCGGATCGACTCGACCGAAGAGTTCTGGCGCGAATGGCTGCGCGACGGCGACTTCCCCGACCACCCCTGGCGCATCCACCTGCAGCGCTCCGCCCTGGTCCTCAAGGGCCTCACCTACGCGCCGACCGGGGCGATCATCGCCGCCGCCACCACCTCGCTGCCGGAGACGCCGGGCGGCGAACGCAACTGGGACTACCGCTTCAGCTGGATCCGCGACTCGACCTTCAGCCTCTGGGCCCTGCACACCCTCGGGTTCGACCAGGAGGCGCGCGACTTCATGCGTTTCATCGTCGACGTCTGCCACGACCGCCCCGATCTGCAGATCATGTACGGGATCGGGCACGAGCGGGAGCTCACCGAGAGCACGCTCGACCACCTCTCCGGCTACGGCGGGGCGAAGCCGGTACGGATCGGCAACGGCGCCTACGACCAGCGCCAGAACGACGTCTGGGGCTCGCTGCTCGACTCCATCTACGTCCACGAAAAGGCGCTGCGCGGGCGCGGCACCCAGACCGACCGGGAGCTGATCCGCTACCAGGTGGAAGCCGCGATCGAGGCCTGGCCCCATCCCGACCAGGGAATCTGGGAGTCACGCGGCGAGCCGCAGCACTACGTCTCCTCGAAGCTGATGATCTGGGTCGCGGTCGACCGCGGCGCCCGCCTGGCTCGCACCGCCGGCGTCGACGCCCTCGCCGACGAGTGGCAGGCCAAGGCCGACGAGTTCAAGGCCGAGATCCTCGAGCGCGGCGTCCGCGACGGGGTCTTCCGCCAGCACTACGAGACCGACGCCCTCGACGCCTCGCTGCTGCTGATCCCCCTCTTCCGCTTCCTGCCGCCCGACGACCCGCGGGTGCGCGACACCGTCAACGCGATCGCCACCGACCTCAGCGAGAACGGCCTCGTCTGCCGCTACAAGGTGGAAGAGACCGACGACGGTCTGCAGGGCAAGGAGGGGACGTTCCTGATCTGCTCCTTCTGGCTCGTCTCGGCGCTCTCGGAGATCGGCGAGCGGCGCCGCGCGCGGGACCTCTGCGAACGGCTACTGGAGGCGGCCGGCTGGCTCGACCTCTTCGCCGAGGAGCTCGACGCGGAATCCGGGCAGCACCTCGGCAACTTCCCCCAGGCTTTCACCCACCTGGCCCTGATCAACGCGGTCTCCCACGTGATCGCCGACGAGCAGCGCGAGGACGGCGGCTTCACGGCGGTCTTCACCGAGATGGGCGGAATCCGCGAGGACGGCTGACCCACCCGCACTCTGGGTAGACAAAAGATCTACAGACAACAGATTGCGAATTCTCTATATTGACGGCGGTCATGGCACCACTGGATCGCCCGATAGAAGAGGACTTGCTGACTGCCCTGGGGCACCCGCTGCGACGCGAGATCTTGCGCGCGATGGCGGACGGCAAACCCGCCAGCCCCCGCGAGCTCGCGGATGCGCTGCGTCAGCCGCTCAGCAACGTCAGCTACCACGTCCGGGTCCTGGTCCAAAGTAAGGCCGTAACGCTTGTGAGAACCAAGCCGACCCGCGGCTCGATCCAGCACTTCTATCGCAGCACCGTGCAGGCACCGTGGGCGCGAGAGGTTCTCAAGTTGGGGGAAATCGATTCGGAGGGCGCCGGGGAGAACCAAGGGGGCGCCTCCACTTAGCCAGGGGAGAGCGAATGAACGTTTGCGATGAGACCAAGACCACTTTGGCCGAAGACGAGAGCGTGGAGTCAGCGGTCCTACGACAGCTGCTCGACCTCCACCCGACCCGCCTGACGCTGGCGGAGCTGGTCCGCGAGGTGGGCGGCGGCCGCGGCGCCTTCGCCGAGCGCGACGCGGTGGAGCGCGCGGTCCGCGACCTCAGCGCCGTCGGCCTGTTGCACCACGGCGAGCAATTCGTCGAGCCGACGCGGGCGGCGCTGCGCTTCAGCGACCTGCTGGACCGGTGACGATCCAGCGAAAGCCGGCTCGCAGTCGCGACCGCAGCTCCTCGGCAGCTGCGGTCGCGGCTTTGGTCTCGCCGTCGTCGGCGCTGACGAGGATCACGTCGGTGGCGGGGTAGCTGCCCAGCTGGTCTTCGACCGCCTGCACCACGTCCTCGTCCCCGACCCTCGCCTCGGCCTGAATCCCCGCGGCAGCCAGCGCGGCGAGGCTGACCACCAGGCGTCGCTGCGCATCGCTGCGAGCGGTCTCCACATCCGACGCCCAGCGATCGAGGAACCCGATCTTGGCGGGGGCCAAGACCATTACCTGCGAGCGCTCGGATTCGACCATGGCGGCGATCTCCTCGATCGCGGCAGGGTCCTCGAGCGGCACCGCGGCGACGATAAGAATCCGTTGCGCCGGCGTCGCGCCCGGCACCGGCGAAATCGCCCCTCGGGGCCGTTGCCTCACCGCCACGAGGACGATCGCGACGGCGACCAACGCCCCCACCGGCAGCCCTGCCGCCGGCCCCACCAGGAGGAAGGCGAGGGCGATCGGGACGGCGATCGCGGCGACCACCAGAGGCAGCTTCCAAGGGCTCACCCCCAAAGCCTCGCAGGCGCGCGATCGCCGTCCCTCAGCCTTAGTTGCCCTTGACGAGCGATGCCACCGAAGTGACGCGGCCCTGCACGGTCCCGATCTTCACGATCCACACCTCCCCTCTCCCTTGCTTGCTGCGCCGCCCGTCTGCGGCGACCACTCGAAAGTGGTTGATCAATTTTTACTCGAATTGATTCCAGCAATCAAGGCGGGACCAGTAAACCTCATCAATAATCGGAAAACGCGGAAGCGTTGTGAAAATCCTGATTGACAGGATGTAAAGTCTTGTCATCGGCCAACATCCCTAGAAACGACCTAAGGAAATACGGCCTTGCCGAAGACGAAGAACAAGAAAGAGGGCGTCGAACAGATAGTCGCGAAAGCGTTCGCCCACCCTCTGCGTGTGCAGATCCTGATCATTCTGGGCGAGAAGGTGGCGAGCCCGAACATGCTTGCTCAGCAGCTCGACCAGAGCCTCAACCTGGTCGCCTACCACGTCCGCGTGCTGGAGAAATACGACTGCATCGAGCTGGTTGACACGAAGCAGCGCCGCGGCGCCACCGAGCACTTCTACCGCGCCACCCGCCGACAGTTCCTCAGCGACGACGAATGGTCGCGGATGCCCGCGGGCCTGCGCCCGGGCATGGCCGGGGCGATGCTGAAATCGGTCTTCGAAGACATCGAGGCCGCTTCCAAAAGCGGCACCCTCGACGAGGTTGAGGACATTCATCTCAGCCGGACCCCGATGGTCGTCGACAAACAGGGGTGGTCTGACGTCTCGACCCTGCTGAAGAGCACGCTCGACCGACTGCTGGAGATCCAGACCGAAGCTTCCGAACGAATCGCGACCGGCGAGGAAGAGGGAATCCTCTCGAAAGTCCACCTTCTGCACTTCAAGTCACCGGACTCGAACTCTGCCGAGCAGGAGACCGTCGACGAGGCGGCCGAGCCGACTGCCTCCTAGAAGCTCCTGAACCCGGGCCGCGCGCCTGCTCCGGCTTCACCGCCGGAGCCGCGCGACCCTCTCTCGCTATCGTTGGCCGGACGGCGAAGCGTTGCCGTCGCGCTGCACAGCTTCGGACTGACGCTCTCAGGGCAGCGACGTTGCACAAGTATCGCTGCCTATCCGAGGATGTTGTGAAGAGCGAGGAGAAGAAAGACCAGTCGAGCCCGGGTCCCGGCGAGGGCCTGGCGAGCGAGCGCGCCCTCTGGGAGCGTTACGTCAAAGATCGCGACCCGGCGATCCGCGAGGAGCTGGTCCGCCGCTATCTGCCGTTCGCCAAGAACCTGGCGTTGCGCTACCGAGGGGCGAGCGAGTCCTTCGACGACCTCCTGCAGGTGGCGAGCCTCGGCCTCGTCAACGCGATCGACCGCTTCGACCCCGATCGCGGCGCGCCCTTCACCGCCTTCGCCTCGCCGACGATCCTCGGCGAGCTGAAGCGCCACTTCCGCGATCGGGTCTGGACCGTGCGGGTGCCGCGCGGGCTCCACGACCGCATGGCCGAGGTCGAGAAGGCGATCTCCGAGCTGACGGTCAACCTGCAGCGGTCACCGTCGGTGCCCGAGATCGCCGACAAGCTCGAATGCGACCCGACCGACGTGCTCGAGGTGCTGGAGGCGAACCACAACCGCCGCCCGCTTTCACTGGACCGTCCGGTCGGCGGCGAGGACTCCGAAGAATCGCCGGCCTCGGAGTGGGTCGGCGGCGAGGACGCCGGCTTCGAGCTGGTCGAGGACAAGCTGGCGCTGGAGGGGGCTCTCCCCCACCTCGACGAGCGCGAGCGCCTCGTCCTCCAGCTGCGCTTCGTCGAGGACCTCACCCAGTCGCAGATCGCCGAGCGGATCGGCCACTCGCAGATGCACGTCTCCCGCATCCTCCGCCGCACCCTGGAGCGCATCCGCGCCGAGGTGGCAGAGCAGAGCCGCGCCGCCAGCGACGCTGAGTAGCGGGCTTGCGGTTAGGGAGGGGACGGGAGACCCCCACCAGACACATCTCGCTTATGGCTCGATGTTGAGTGTCTGGTGGGGGTCTCCCGTCCCCTCCGCAACACGCCCTGGCGGACGACTCAGGGTCAAGCCATCTGAAAGAAGGAGAGCTTCATCTTGAGGCGTCTCACAGAGCTCGATGGCTGGGTGTGCCGGTGGGGGTCCTCTGGGCACTCAACATCGAGCCATAGCGAGATGTGCCCAGAGGACCCCCACCGGCACACCCCCAACCCAAAGCGCTCTACTTCTTGGAAAAGGAGGAAATGCCGACCACGAGAAACTCGCCTTCGTCGCCGTCCTCGATCCGCAGCTCGTCGGTCAGGGCCTCGAGGGAGCCGCCGACCTCGGGGAGCTCGAAGCTCTCGCGCAGCCGCTCGGCCCCGCCGTGGGTCATCGGTCCGACCTTCAGCTCGATTCCCTTCGGCAGCTCGACGATGCTGAGCGAGACGTGGCCGTCGGTGAAGCCCTGCGGGGCACGGGCGGAGATCGCGTCGCTGAGCAGCATCGTGTCCGAGAGCCGGTCGACGCTGATGTCCTGACGCGCCGCCAGGGCCGAGAGGGCGCGGCTGAGGACCGGGCCGACGATCTCCGGCGGCCCGACCCGGATCCGGGTCTCGTCGTCGGCGGCGACGGCGAAGGTCGAGCCGGCGACGGCGCCGTTTTCGCGCGCCTGCAGCGGCAGGTGCATGCGGATCTCGGTGCCCTTGTCGGCGCCGCCCTTGATCTCGAAGCTGCTCGAGAGGGCCGCGATCAGCGTCAGGCCGATCCGCAGGCTGGGGCGCTCGACGTCGGGGCGTGGCCGGATGCCGGTGCCGTGGTCGCGGATGACCACGGTGAGCCCTTCGAGGTCGCTTTCCGCCTCGACCTCCAGCGGTCCGGGCTCGCTGCCGGCGTAGGCGTGGACGACGACGTTCATGCACGCCTCGGTGACGACCGTCTTCAGATCGGCGAGCGAGGCCTCGTCCATGCCCAGGCGCTCGGCCAGGCCGGCGAGGGCATGGCGGACCACGGCCACGTTCTCGGCCCTTGCGGGAAGGGACATTTGGAGCCCCGAGCGGTCATTGGTTGAGCTATTCAAAGTTCCAGCCTGCCCCCAGGAACATCGAGGCTCCGAAGTCGGATCGCGAGCATAACCGGCTGCCTCGCATCAAAGGCTGCTTACCCCTGCCGCCAACCCGCAAAACAGCATGCAGACGAGTCGCCCCGCTGCGGTAGCATCGAGCCGTGAATCCAGCCCCCTTCGAGGCAAAGGTCGGCGATCTCGAGCACGGCGTGCGGACGATCTCGGTCCGCGGTGAGCTCGACCTGAGCACCGCCCCCGAGCTGGAGGAGCCCCTCGAGCGAGCGCTGGAGAACGACCAGGGCTCCGTGCTCATCGACCTCACCCAGTGCGAGTTCATCGACTCGACCGGAATCGCCCTCATCGTCCGTGCCTGGCAGCGACTGCAGAGCGGCGGAAACGGGCGCACCCTGGTCCTCTGCAGCCAGAACGACCAGGTCCGTCGCGTGCTGGAGATCACCGGCCTCGAGCTTTCGATCCCGGTCCACACGACCCGGGACGAGGCACTGGCCGCGCTCAGCGGCTGACAACGGAGTCCGCGCCTGAAGGTACAGGCGTCACACAGCTGAATACGGGCGGACCCGGCGGGGTAGTCGACCGCTGATGCCCTCCGCGCCCCGCCGTCCCCGCCTGCCGCGGGAGCTGTTCGAGACCCGCAGCCATGCCTGGCACTCGCTCGGCCTGGGCGAGGAGCTGGCGCCGAAGTTCTCCAAGCGCCAGCTCGGCGGCCTGCTGGCCGCGCTGCTGGTGATCGCCGGGACCCTCTTCGTCTACTACCAGCGCAAGGAGATCGCCCCCGGCTACGGGCAGTGGATCCGGATCGGGACCGCGGTCGTGCTCGTCACCGTCGGCTCGGCGGCGGCCCACTGGCTGGTCCGCGGCCTCTCCCCCCGTCTCTACCGGCGGCTCGACCCCGCCACCGCCGGCACCACGGGCTTCGTCATCCGCCTCCTGGCGACGGCTGCGGTCGTCGTCCTCGCCCTGCGGATCGTCGGCGTCAACTCCAGCACCCTGGCGGTCGGCGGAGCTTTCACCGCCGTCCTCCTCGGCCTCGCAGCCCAGCAGGCGATGAGCGGGATCTTCGCCGGCATCGTCCTGCAGAGCACGCGGCCGTTCCGGGTCGGCGAACGGGTGCGGCTGGTCGGCGGCGCCCTGGCCGGCTCCCTGGAGGGCACCGTCACCTCGCTCGGGCTCTTCTACACCACCTTCAGCCAGGGAGCCGACCGCCTCCTGGTTCCCAACAACGTCCTCCTCAGCCTCGTGGTCGTGCCGCTGCGCGAGCCCGAGAAGGTCGACCTGCGGGTCCGCTTCCCGGCCCAGGCCAACCCGAAGGAGATCGAGGAGCGGCTGCTGCGGGCGATCACCGTTCCCACTCGCTACAAGCCCAGCGTCGCGGTCGAGGAGCTGGACGGCGACGTGGTCGTATTCCGCGTCAACGCCACGCCGCTGCGTTCCGAAGACGGCTCGCAGCTGGCCGAGGAGGTTCTTGACGCGCTGCGGCGCTCGGAACCGGCGACGGCCGAAACCCGGCACCCCTAGCGCGCGGCCGCTAGTTGCCGGCAAAGACCAGGATCGCCGTGTTGACGACGATCGCCAGCGGCGTGAACACCAGCGCCAGGCTGCGGAAGAACTTGGCGAAGCCGCCGCGGTAGCTGACCGCCTCGAAGAGGGTGAGGCCGACGACGTGGGCCAGGTTGGCGAGGGCGACGCCGATCGCGATCAGGATCGCCACCGCTTCCCAGCCGGTCTCGTGACCCTCGCCGCCGGCAATCGCGGCGGCGAGCACGGCGACGACGACCGTGCCGGCGATGCCGGCGACGATGCCGGCGAAGTCCGAGCGGGTCATGCCCGGGACGTAGCTGCCGCCGCCGATTTCCCGGCCCTCGACCGGGTTGACCGTGCCCTGCCCGGTCTCCTCGACGTCGACCACGTGGTCGGGGTGCTCGTCGTCGCCGGTCTCGACCACCACGACCCGCAACGGCGGCTCGATCCCCTCCTGCGCCTTCTCCAGCAGGCCCTCCTCGTACCACTTGGACTGCTCCTCGCAGTGCTCGAAGATCAGGACTTCGTCGGCCGGATCTTTCAGCAAGGCGTCCTGGGCGGCCTGCACCGGATCGGGGTCCCCGACCTCACCGCTGACCCGGATGCCACGCCGGTGGAGCTCGCGCAGCGCCCGCTCCAGCCGCTCCTCGGCTTCGCGCTTGGGCTCGTCGACGTCGCCCATCGTGTGCCGCAGGGCGTTCGCCTCGGTGGCGGGGACGACCACCCTCAGGTCGACTCCGTCCTGGTCGGCGTTGGCAAGGATCTGCTCCACCGGCTCGGAGCCGTGCAGATTGTCGGTCAGGATCGCGATGACTCGGCGCGACATGTTCGCCTCCCTACTCTTCTCTGCGAATCGACTCGTCTGCGTCCCGCGGGATCTCTTCGTCGGCTTCGCCGTAGGTCGCGTCGGAAGGCTCCTCCGGCGGTCCGGCGTCCCGATCCGGGAACCGTTTCTGGTCGCCGTGCTCGGCGTTGTCGATCAGCTCCTCCTCGGCCAGCTCGAAGCCCTCCGCCTCGCCCTCGCCGCCCTCGACCACCGGCCGCTGGGCCGGATCCTCGATCGGATCGTCCGGCGCCGGGCCGCCGATCCGGGCGGCTTCCGCCGCCGCGGCGTCGGCCTCTTCCTCGGCGATCGGATCCCGCTCCTCGCTGCTCTCGCTCATGACTCTCTCCTCTCGCCCCAGACGCCCGTGTGGACGTCGTTCTCGTGTTGAGGCTGACGGCCGGGTTGCTCCGGTGGAGTCAGCTTCTCATCAGCGCGGCGGCTGAGTCCAGCGTAAGCCAGGAACGCGACGAAGCCGATCGCGAAGAAGATCAAGGCGAAGATCGGCGACCAGGCGACCGCGATCAGGGCCAGGACGACGATGAGGAGGAGCGGTATCCAGTACATGCCCGGCGGTTACCCCTGGCGTGCAGGCACGAAACTCCCGCGCTCCCCCGCCGCTCGTTTTCCACCTCCCCGCGAAGGGGTAGTCGCAAGGGTGCAAGCAAGCAACTGCGAGGAGCGACGATGGGCACGCAAGAGGCCGGACAGATCACCGGCACCAAGGACAAGGACTACGACGTCATCTGGTTCACCGAGCAGTGCCTCAGCAACGTACTGCGGCTCGAGACCTACATCGAAGATGCGGAGCGGGACGGCGATTCGGACCTCGCCGACTTCTTCCGCCGCGCGCAGGAGACGAGCCGCAAAGGCGCCGAGCAGGGCAAGGACCTCCTCCGCTCGCGCCTCGCCGCCTGAGCCAGAGGGATGCCGACCCGGTCGGCGCCGGCTCAGGAGCCGGTGCTGACCGAGGCGGTGCCGCGCGCCGGGCGCGGGGTCGACAGCCCTTCCCGCAGCGTGAGGGCGTTGGGAGGGGCGAATTCCTCCCAGTCGTTGTTGAGGTAGGCGAAGACCTCGCGGCGTGAGCGCCAGGCGGCGATCCGCCGGCGCCAGGTGTCGAGCTCCGTCTTCGAGTAGTTCCCGTTCCTGCCTCGGGCGCCGTGGTGGAGGCGCAGGTAGGCGATCTCGCCGACCGGCCGCGCCTCCGGCAGCGGCCGGCGGGCGTCGTGGGGGATCACCAGCGAGGCGCCGTGCTCCTCCAGCAGCCGCATCACCTGCGGCGCGAACCAGCTCGGGTGGCGGAACTCGAAGCAGTGGCGCGCGGGCGGCAGCAGCTCCAGCGTCGAGGCGAGGACGGAGTCGTCGCGGTGGAAGCTGCCGGGCAGCTGCCACAGCACCGGCCCGAGCTTGCCGCTCTCGCGCAGCGGCTCCAGCGGCTCCCAGAAACGGGAGACGCCCTCTCCGATGTTCTGCAGGCGGCGGACGTGGGTCAGATAGCGGCTGCCCTTGACCGCGAAGAGGAAGCCCGGCGGGGTGCGCTCGACCCAGCCCTCCACGGTCGAACGCTCTATCAGCCGGTAGAAGGTGGCGTTGACCTCGACCGTGTCGAAGACCTCGGCATAGCGCTCCAGCCAGCGCGCCTGCGGCACTCCCGCGTAGATGCCCTCGCGCCAGGAGGCGTAGACCCAGCCCGAGCAACCGATGCGCACGTCCTTCACCCGTCGCCTTTCGTTTGCGCCACCCGCGCCGAGGGGTAGCCGTCCCCCGTCCCCTACCCGAGAGGCAGGCCCCGCCATGCCGCTGATCGCGATCCTCGACGTCGACGGCACCCTCGTCGACACCAATTACCACCACGCGCTCGCCTGGCACCGAGCGATGCGCGCCCACGGGCAGGGGGTTCAGATGTGGAAGGTCCACCGCCACATCGGCATGGGAGGCGACCAGATCCTCGACGCCCTGATCGGCGAGGAGGCGGCGGCCGACCACGGGGACGCGATCCGCGAGGCCGAGGCGGAGGCCTACGGGGAGCTGATCGGCGAAGTCGAGCCGATGGCCGGCGCCCGCGAGCTGCTGGAGAGGCTGCGCGCGGAAGGCGCGACGACGATCCTCGCCAGCTCCGCCAAGCAGGAGGAGGTCGACCACTACCTGGACCTGCTCGACGCCCGCGAGCTGGTCGACGACTGGACCACCTCGGCCGACGTCGAGAGCACCAAGCCGGACCCCGACCTCGTCCACGCTGCACTCGAGAAGGCCGGCGGCGACAAGCCGGCGGTGATGGTCGGCGACTCGGTCTGGGACGTGAAGGCCGCGCGGGCGGCGGAAGTGCCGACGCTCGCCGTCCTCACCGGCGGCTTCTCCGAGGCCGAGCTGCGCGAGGCGGGCGCCGAGCAGGTGGTCGAATCGATCGACGAGCTCGACTTCGCCTCGCTATTTGCGGAGTCGAATCAAGGCTGAAGGTTGGCCGCTCCTCCCCGATGGGAGAGGTTGCCGGGATCGAACCGCGGCTGACCAAGGCGCTGTCCCATCCGATCCGCTTGGAGATCCTGCAGAAGCTGCAGAGCGGCGTGGCCAGCTCGGCCGAGCTCTCGGAGCAGCTAGGAGCCCGCCAGGGGATCGTCGCCTACCACGTCAAGGTGCTGGTCCAGTACGGCTGCCTGGAACTGATCCACAGCGCCCCGCGGGGGGGCGCCGTGGAGAGCTACTTCGGCCTGCCGGGCTAGCCGCCGCCGTCGCCCGACTGCTTGCCGGAACGCGCCTTTTCCTTGTTCACGGTGCGGGCGGCGATCTCCTCGGCCCGTTTGGTCGAGCGCCCCGACTTCTTCTCGCTTTCCTTGATGTGCTTGTACTGACGGTCGCGTTTGCTGCCTTTCTTCACTCCGCGGGGCGGCATCTAATGCACCCCCTCGGCGAACTCCTCGACGAGCTTGGCGTTGAAGGCCTCCAGGTCGTCCGGTTTGCGGCTCGTCACCAGGCCCTGGTCGACGTGCACTTCCTCGTCGACCCACTCGGCGCCGGCGTTGCGGAGGTCGGTCTCCAGGCTCGGCCAGGAGGTGAGGGTGCGACCCTCGGCGACCCCGGCGTCGATCAGGGTCCAGGGCCCGTGGCAGATGACCCCGACCGGCTTGCCGGCTTCGAAGAAGGAGCGGACGAATTCCAGCGCCTCCGGTTCGGTCCGCAGCTGATCCGGGTTGGCGACCCCGCCGGGCAGGACGAGCCCGTCGTATTCGCTTGCGTCGGCGTCCCCGACGGCACGGTCGACTTCGAACGTCTCGCCCTTGTCGAGGTGGTTGAAAGCCTGGACCTGGCCGGATTCCGGCGCCAGGAGCTCGGTCTCGGCGCCGGCCTCGCTGACCGCGCGCCGTGGCTCCGTCAACTCGACCTGCTCGACGCCCTCGTTGGCAGTGAGGAAGGCGATTTTCTTCCCCTGCAGGCGGCCGGACATATGACTGCCCCCTTTCGTCTCGTTACGTGATCTCCACCGTCCGGCTACCCCTCGTCTCGGAGGGCAAAACGGTCGGGGGCCCGGCCGGGGGGCGCTGCCAACCCAGCTCGAAGGTAAGGGGGGCCTGAACCTTCTCTTTGGCCAGGCAGCGGGGACAGGAGGTCCATGAGGAGGCCGCTTGGGCCGAGTATCCGCTGCCGCAGTTGTCGCATCGAAACATGATCTTTTTCTCCTATGCGTCTAACCCTGTGCCCCGTTCCAGTACCCAAGGGCCAAAGGGAAAAACGCGAGTTCACCTGAATGAGGTAGGTGGAGGGGTAATCGGGGCAAACGGGTAGCTTTGAGGCGGGATGCAAGGGCCGCAGGAACTGGAGCTGTGGCGCTACCTGAGGAGCCAGCGCGAGCTCGCGGCACGCCTTATCGAGGGGGAGTCGCTGGACCAGGTGGCGCCCCGTTTCCTCGAAATCGTCGCCGACCTCCTCCGCTGGGAGGCGGGCGCCCTATGGGAAGTCGTCGAGGACGACGAGCCGCTGCGGCTGATCACCGGCTGGAGCGCGGCCGACCTCGACGCCCGGCCGCTCTGGCGCCGCAGCCGCGAGCTGCGATTCATGAAAGGGACCGGCCTCCCCGGCAGTGCCTGGCAGAGCGGGCAGATCGCCCTCGCTCCCGACTACCGCGACTACCCGACCACGGCGCCGCGCTACGAGGTCTCGGCCGAGCTCGGTCTCGAGGCGGCGCTGGCGATCCCGGTGCCGACCGGCTCGCCGGAGAACGTCCTCGCCGTCGCCGAGTTCCACACCACCTCCTTCAACCCGCAGTCGGAGGAGCTGATGGCGCTGCTGAGCGGTTTCGCCGATCAGCTCGGCACCTTCATCGCCCGCCGCCGGGCGGAGGCCAGGAGCGCCGAAGCCGAGCGGTTGCGCAACCATCTCGCGGAAGTGGTGCGGGGCACCCAGGACGCGGTGCTGAGCAAGGACCTGGACGGAATCGTCACCAGCTGGAACCCGGCGGCGACCCGCCTCTACGGCTACAGCGCCGAGGAGGCGATCGGCCGGCCCATCTCCTTCATCGTCCCCCACGACCACAAGGACGAGGAGAAGGTGATCCTCGACCGGATCAAGCGGGGCGAACGGCTGGAAACGTACGAGACCGAGCGGATCCGCGCCGACGGCACCAGGATCGCCGTCTCGCTGACGGTCTCGCCGATCCGCAGCCCGATGCGGGGGCTGGTCGGGGCCTCGGTCGTCGCCCGCGACATCACCGCCGAGGTGCGGCGACGGCGCGCCCAGGATTTCCTCGTCGCCGCCAGCCGCCTGCTCGACAGCTCGCTCGACCCGACCGAGACGGCGCGGACGATCGTCTCCACCGCCGTGCCCGAGCTGGCCGACCTCTGCCTGATCGACTTCTGCCGCGCCGACGGCTGGCTCGGCGACAGCGTCGTCGCCGGCCGCGATCCCGAGATGGCGGCGCGGCTGGAAAGGATCCGCCGCGAGCAACCCCTCGACCCGAGCGGTGAGCATCCGGTGGCGCAGGTGCTGCGGTTGAACCAACCGATGGTCTGGCGCGACCTGACCGCGCCGGAGGTGGTCGACAAGATCGCCCAGAACAGCGACCACCTGCAGCTGATGCGGGACGCCGGCTACAACTCGGCCGCGGTGGTACCGCTGTCGGCCCGCGGCCGCAGCCTCGGCGCCCTCTCCTTCCTCCACGCCCAGAAGGACATGCGCTACGACACCGGCGACCTCGAATTCCTCGCCGAGCTGGGCGAACGGGCGGCGCTGGCGCTCGACAACGCGCGGCTCTACCAGGAGCGCGACCGGGTCGCGAGGAACCTGCAGCGCGGGCTGCGCCCGCCGCGCCCGGCGGCAGTGCCCGGGCTGGAGATCTCGGTCGTCTTCGAGGCCGCCGGCGAGGGGATCGAGGTCGGCGGCGACCTCTACGACGTGCTGCCGAACGAGGACGGTTGCTGGTTGCTGGTCGGCGACGTCGCCGGCAAGGGCAGCACCGCGGCGGGGGTCTCGGTCGCCGTCCGCCACTCGGTCCGCGGCCTGACCCGGGAGATCGACGAGCCCGACGAGGTCCTGCACCGGGTCAACGAGCTGCTGGTCGGCGGCGAAAGCCTCAACGACTTCGCCACCGTGATGCTGGTGCGGCTGCGCCGCGACGGGTCGGGCTGGCGGCTCGTCCTCGCCGCGGCCGGGCACCCGCCGGCGGTGCTGGCGAGCGAGGACGGACCGGAGCTGCTGGGCGGCGGCTCGATGCTCGGCGCCTGGAAGGAGGCGAACGTCGAGCGGCACGAACGGACGCTGAGCGGCAGCGAGACGCTTGCTCTCTGCACCGACGGCTGGCTGGAGGCAGGGCCCGTCGCCTCGCACCAGGGACCCGAGGCCTTCGCGGAGATGACGCAGGCGCTCTCCGGCCTCGGGCTCGACGAGATGACCGAGCGGCTGCGGGCCGACGCGGTCGGGCGCAGCTCCGGCAACCTGCGCGACGACCTCGTCGTCCTCGCCGTTCGCCCCCGGGAGACCTCGGACCTTTCCGAGGCTTCCCGGGAGCTGGCGGTCAACGCCTGATCAGCTTTTTTTCGCCGTGGCTTTTCTGGTGGTCCGTTTTTTCGCCGTGGCTTTTTTGCGGCCCCCGGCTTTTTTCGCGCTTGCTTTTTTCGCCGGGCGCGATTTCGCCGCTGCTTTTTTCGGCGCTTTTTTCGCCGCTTTCGCTTTGCGTTTCGGGCCGGCGGCGCGGCGCAGCGCGGCGGGGATGTCCTCGCGGGCGACGGCGCCGGTCAGCTGCTTGATCTGGCCCAGGAGGAAGCTCGCCATCCGTTCCTCCTCGCGGCGGATCGCCCGCGCCAGTTTGGCCGTCTCGGAATCGCGGACCTTTTCGGCGAGCGTCTCGATCGCCAGGTAGGTGGCGATCTCCTCGTGCTCGTTGAAGTACTCGGTCTTGGCGTTCTTCAGCATTTTCTCGGCCTCGCTGTCGCCGCGAACCGCGTGCAGCGGGCCCTTCGCCGCGGCGGTGAGCTTGCCGACCGCGGTCTGCAGCGTCTGGCCGCCGCCGCCGAGTTTCTTGATCCGGCGCTCGACCTGCTTGGCATGCGACTTCGTCTCTTTGAGGTGCTGCTGCAGCCGTTTCTTGTACGGGCCTTTGGCCGCCATCGCGATGTGGGCCTGCAGAGCAGTCTCCAGTTCGCGCTCCTTGCCGTAGGCCTCACTCAGGTACTGGACCAACTTCGCGTCACGCTCGTTCATCTCAGCCATCGCGACTTGCGCCTCCTCCTTCGGATCGGTTCGATCCCGTGTAGTTACCCCTCGCCCCTGCGGCGAAACGACCGCGGGAGCGTAGTGACCGGGGGCGCGGGGCGCGTCTACCATCGTCGCGATGAAGCTCGCGCTCGCCGCCGCGGCTCTGGCCGGTCTTCTCCTCCCCGCTCCGCCGGCACCGCCGGTCAAGTCCTGGCCGATCCCCTACGGACAGAAACGCAAGCGCGAGATGGCGGCCTACTCGGAGCGCCACTACGGCGAACGGACCTGGCGCCTGCGCCGTCCCAAGGTGATCGTCGAGCACATGGCGCAGACCAGCACCGCCGCGGCCGTCTACAACACTTTCGCTCCCGACAGGCCCGACCCCGAGCTGCACGAGCTGCCCAACGTCTGCTCCCACTTCGTCGTCTCCGGCTCGGGGAGGATCTTCCGCCTGGTCAACCTGCGCACGCGCTGCCGCCACACCGTCGGTCTCAACTGGACCGCGATCGGGATCGAGCACGTCGGCTACGGCGACGGCGACGTGCTCGGCGACCGACGGCAGCTGCGCGCCTCGCTGCGGCTGACCCGCTTCCTGCGCTGCCGCTTCGGGATCCGCGTGCGCGACGTGATCGGCCACGCCGAGAGCCTCACCTCCCCCTACCACCGCGAGCGGGTGCCGGGCCTGCGGCACCAGACCCACGGCGACTGGCGCCACGCCTCGATGCGCGAGTACCGGCGCAAGCTGCGCCGGCTCGGCCCCTGCCCGCGCGATTAGACTGCGATAGATGAGCGACGAGCCGATCGCGCACGGGTTCAAGGAGGGCGACAAGGTCTGGGTCGAGGACGGCGACGGCAAGCGCCACCCAGGCGTGTACGTCGGCGACAACGAAGCCAGCGGCTGGTTCGGCGGCGGGCCCAGCGCCTACGTGGTCCACCCCGAGGCGCACCAGGCCGAGGTCGTCTCGATCTTCCGCATCACCCCGCGCGACGAGTAATTCGGCCGGACCTGTCGATTTCTCCGGACCTTGTTCGTCATCCGGGTAAAAGGGCGGAACCGCCGCCCGCGACGAAGGAGATCCAGATGCGCTTCATGATGCTCATGTATCCCGAAATCGAGGCGAAGGACTGGGAGCCCACGCCCGAGGCGGTGGCGGAGATGGGCCGCTACAACGAGGAGCTGCGCAAGGCCGGCCTGCTTCTCTCCCTCGACGGGCTGCGGCCGCCCGGCGAAGGCGGCGTGGTCAGCTTCGACGGCGACGGCAAGGCGACGGCGACCGACGGCCCCTTCGCCGAGGCCAAGGAGGTCGTCGGCGGCTACTGGCTGATCCAGGCGCGCTCCCAGGACGAGGCGATGGAGTGGGCGAGCCGCTGCCCGGGACGGGATTGCCGGATCGAGGTGCGGCGCATATTCGAGATGGAGGACTTCCCGCAGGAGGTGCAGGACGCCTACGAGGGGCCCTGAAGAAGCAGCGGCAGCCGAGGCCACGCGCGCGATCGAGGCGGTCTGGCGGATCGAGTCCGCCCGCCTGATCGCGGGCCTGGCGCGGATGGTGCGGGACGTCGGCCTGGCCGAGGACCTGGCGCAGGACGCGCTGGTGGCGGCGATGGAGAAATGGCCCGGGTCGGGAGTGCCGGACAACCCGGGCGCCTGGCTGATGGCGACCGCGAAGAACCGGGCGATCGACCGCATGCGGCGGGAGAAGACCTACGAGCGCAAGCGGGAAGAGGCGGCCCACGACACCGGGCTGCTGTTCGCCCTCGAGCGCTCCGACTTCGAGGCCGCGGCCGACGACGAGATCGGCGACGACCTGCTGGCGCTGATCTTCACCTGCTGCCATCCGCTGCTCTCGCGCGAGGCCCGGGTGGCGCTGACCCTGCGCCTGCTCGGCGGGCTGACGACGGCGGAGATCGCCCGCGCCTTCCTGGCGAGCGAGTCGACGGTGGCGCAGCGGCTGGGGCGGGCGAAGAAGACGCTGCGCGAGGCGAAGGTGCCCTTCGAGGTGCCGCGGGGGGCGGAGCTCGACGAGCGGCTGCCCTCGGTGCTGGAAGTCATCTACCTGGTCTTCAACGAGGGCTACGCGGCGAGCGCCGGCGAGGACTGGGTCCGCACCGACCTCTGCGAGGAAGCGCTGCGGCTGGGGCGGATCCTCGCCGAGCTGGCGCCGCGCGAGCCGGAGGTGCACGGCCTGGCCGCGCTGATGGAGATCCAGGCCTCCCGCCTGCGCGCCCGCCACGGGCGGGACGGTCAGCCGGTGCTGCTGCTGGAGCAGGACCGCGGTCGCTGGGACCCGCTGCTGATCGTCCGCGGCCGGCGGGCGCTGGAGCGAGCCGAAGCGCTGCCGAAGCCGATCGGCCCCTACGGCCTGCAGGCGGCGATCGCCGCCTGCCACGCCGGCGCGATCCGCGCCGAGGAAACCGACTGGGTGCGGATCGCCGCCCTCTACGCGGCGCTGGCCCAGATCCAGCCCTCGCCGATCGTCGAGCTGAACCGGGCGGTGGCGTTGGGAATGGCCTTCGGCCCCGAGGCTGGCCTGGCCCTGATCGCCGAGATCGAAGATGATCCGAGCCTCGCCAACCATCACCTCCTCTTCAGCGTGCGCGGCGACCTACTGGAGAAAGCGGGTCGACCCGAGGAGGCCGCCGCCGAGTTCCAGCGCGCCGCCGAGTTGACCGAGAACCAGCGCGAGCGCGAGCTCCTTCTCAAACGTTCCCGTCAGCCAGGCGCCTGATCCCGTCCTTTTCCAGCCGCAGCAGCTTCCAGTCGTCGAGGCGGCGGGCGCCGATCTGCTCGTAGAAGTTCAGCGCCGGCTCGTTCCACTCCAGGGCTACCCAGTCGAGGCGGACGTGGCCGCGGTCGAGGGCGAGGTTGGCCAGGTGCTCCATCACCAGGCGGCCGATGCCGCCGCGGCGGTGCTCGGGGCGGACGTAGACGTCCTCGAGCCAGATCCCCGAGCGGCACTCGAAGGTCGAGAAGGTGGTGAAGAAGATCGCGTAACCGACCGCTTCGCCGTCGGCGGTCTCCAGCAGCAGCGCCTCCGCCGCCTTCTGCTCAAACAGCGAGCGGCGCAGGACCTCGGGGTCGCCGGCCACCTCGTCGGCCATTTTCTCGTAGCCGGCCAGCTCGAGGATCAGGTCGAAGAGGAGCTGGACGTCGGCTTCGGTCGCCGGCCGGATCTCGATGTCGTTGGCGGTCAGACTCATCTCTCGCCCACCGCCCCCAGCACCGGCTTGAGGTCAAGCACCGGGGTGCCGTCGAGCGCCTCCAGGTCGGCGACCCGCAGCCGGGGGCCCTCGATCGCGACGACCCGCACGCGGTGCAACCCGATCGGGTTCGGGCGATGCGGCGAGCGGGTGGCGAAGACGCCGGTCTCGGGCCGGGTCGTGTCGCCGCGGGGGTGCACCGCGAGCACATCGCGATCGGCACGGTCGAGCCAGGTCAGGACCAGCAGCTCATCGCCGGCGTCGACTCCCCGCAGCGCCGCCTCGTAGTCCGCGGAGATCTCGATCGTCGCCTCGGGCGCGCCCTCGTCGCCCTGCTTCGGCGCCGCTGCGGGGTCGATCAGCGTCGACGAGATGCGGCCGATGACCCGAAGCGCGTCCAGTTCCATGCCGGAACCTTCGCAGCTCAGCCCGACTCGGAAAGGCGCGGCAGGACCGAGTCCTCGTAGACGGCGATCGCGCCCAGCGGGTCGGCGCCGGAGTTGTTCATCAGCGCCACGGTGGTCGCCCCCATCGCTTCCACCTCGCGGACGCGTTCGACGTGCACCTCCGGATCGGCGGAGATGATCAATGCCTCCTTCAGGTCCTCGTCGGAGACCTGGCGCTCGCCCTCCTCGTACATCGCCGCCGGGTCGTGCCAGTCGTCGCGGTAGAACTCTTTCGGCTGCGAGCCCTTCCAGACCCGGCAGCCCTCCAGCGCCGCGTCGTCGTCCGCGGCCCAGGAGAAGGCGGCCTGGAGGACGATCTCTCCCGGCTCGCGGCCGGCGTCCTCGGCGGCGCCCCTGTAGGCGTCGATGATTTCCGGTGCCGATTCGGGATCGGCCAGGGTCCAGAGGCCGTCGCCCTGGCGCCCCGCCACCGCCGCCGCCTTCGGCCCGAAAGCGGAGACGTAGATCGGCGGTCGCCGGTTCTCCGGCCGCGAGTGGACGTAGGCGCGGTCGGTCGAGAAGTACCTGCCTTTGCGCGTCAGGCGCTCGCCGTCCCAGAGGGCGCGGATGATCTCCAGCCCCTCCTCCATCAGCTCGACCTTTTCGCCGGGGGTCGGCCAGTCCGCCCCGAGCGGCACCTCGTTCAGCGCCTCGCCCGAGCCGACGCCGAGATAGGGGCGGCCGGGGAACATCAGCTCCATCGTCGCCCAGGCCTGGGCGATCATCACCGGGTGGTAGCGGGCGCCCGGCGGCGTCACCGCGGTGCCGAAGGCAACCCGCTCGGTCGCCTGCGCCGCGGCCCCGAGCCAGACCCAGGCGTGTCCGGACTCACCCGGTTCCCACCACGGCTGCAGGTGGTCGCTGCAGCCGATGCCGGCGAAGCCGGCCCGCTCGGCGGCGACCGCCTGCCGCAGCAGCTCCTGCGGCGGGAACTGCTCGTGGGCGCAGAGGTGGAGGTAGCGCATCGGCTTCGCCCACCCCGCCCGGCGCGCCTTACGCCTTGCCTTCCAGTTCGTACTCGCGCAGGAAGCCCTCGAAGAGGCGGCGGTGACCCTGCTCGTCGCGGAGGATCGCGATCACCATGTCCTGGGTGACCGGGTCGACGCCGTCGGTCTGCTCGACGATCTGCGTGTAGTGCTCGATCGCCCCGGTCTCGGCCTTGATCACGCCGCGGATCACGTGGATCACATCGGTCTGCTCTGCCGCCGGCTGCAGGAAGCTCTGCTCGGGCTCGAAGCCTTCGGAGCCGGGGACGACGCCGTAGAGCTCCTTGATCCGTCTGGCGAACTCTTCCGCGTGGCCGAGCTCCTCTTTGATGTCCTCTGCCAGCGACTCGCGGATCTCCTGGGCGCGGACGCCGTCGAGGTTGGTCGAAGCCGAGAGGTAGCTCATCACCGTCTCGATCTCCATCCAGTAGGCCTTCGTAAGCAGCTCGACGATGCGCTCGCGGGTCGCCTGGTCGCCGTCGAGGATGCCTTTGCTGATGCTGCTCGTCTCCATCGCGTTCGATCTCCCTCTTCTGGTCGTCTGTGGCTGGGCGCCTGTCTCGCGGCTACCCCGGCGCCCAGGCACGGAAACTCCGCCCCGCGCGCCACTGGCTAGGCTGCCCCGCCATGGACACGATCGACGCATTGCTCGGAAACAACCAGGTCTTCGCCGCCGGCCTCGCCGAGCGGCATCTCGACGTCGAACCGCAGCGGCACCTGGCGATCGTCACCTGCATGGACTCGCGGCTCGACGTCTTCGCCGCGCTCGGGCTCGGTCCCGGCGAGGCGCACGTGCTGCGCAACGCCGGCGGCGTCATCACCGACGACGTGATCCGCTCGCTGGCGATCTCCCAGCGGCGGCTGGGTACCCGTGAGGTGATGCTGATCCACCACACCGACTGCGGCATGCAGAAGGTCACCGACGACGGCTTCCGCATGGAGCTGCAGGAGACGACCGGGGTCTCCCCCTCGTTCGCGATCGAGTCCTTCAAAGACATCGACGCCGACGTGCGGCAGTCGATCCTGCGGGTCCGCCGCAGCCCCTTCCTGATCCACCGCGAGGTGGTCCGCGGCTTCGTCTACGACGTCGACAGCCACAAGCTGCGCGAGGTCGAGGCCGAGGAGTAGATGCCGACGGCCGCCCCCTACGGTTCCTGGGCATCGCCGATCGACGCGGCGGCGGTGGCGAGGGCGGGGCGGCGGCTGGCCTTCCCGGCGCTGGCCGGCGACGGCGCGGTCTGGTGGCTGGAAGGCCGGCCGAACGAGGGCGGGCGCTCGGTGCTGATGCGAAAGGCCCCGGGCGGCGAGCCGGAGGCGGCGACGGGCGAGGGCACCAACGTGCGCACCCGGGTCCACGAGTACGGCGGCGGCGCCTGGTGCCCGGTCGAGCCCGACCTCTTCCTCTTCGTCGAGTTCGCCGACCAGCGGATCTACCGGCAGCGGCTGGGCGAGGCGCCGGTGGCGGTCTCGCCCGAGCCGCCGAGCCCCGGCGGGGTCCGCTACGCCGACCTGCGCCTCACCCAGGACGGCCTCGACGTCGTCTGCGTGCGCGAACGCGACGTCGAGGACGGCGAACCGGTGAACGAGATCGTCCTGCTGCCGCTCGACGGCTCGGGCGAGGAGCGGGTCCTGGCGAGCGGCCGCGACTTCTACTCCTTCCCGCGCCCCAGCCCCGACGGCGAGTGGCTGGCCTGGACCTGCTGGGACCACCCGAACATGCCCTGGGACGGGACCGAGCTGTGGGTCGCGCCGTTGGCCGACAGCGGTGAGGAGCGGCTCGTCGCCGGGGGCGCCGAGGAGTCGGTCTTCCAACCGGAGTGGGGCCCGGACGGCCGCCTCCACTTCGCCTCCGACCGCGACGGCTGGTGGAACCTCTACCGGGCGCGCGACCCCGGCGGCCAGCTCAGCGGCGAGGAGGGCGCGCTGGTGCAGCTGACCGAGGAGCAGGCCGACTTCGCCCACCCGCAGTGGCTCTTCGGCGGCGCGACCTTCGGGTTCCTCGAAAGCGGGGCGATCGTCTGCGTGCGCACCCAGGGCGCCGAAGAACGGCTGGCGCTGCTGCAGCCGGAGGGCTGGGAAACGGCCGACCTCGGGCTTCCCTTCACCGACTTCGGCTTCCCGGCGCTCGCGGTGCGGGGCGAACGGGTGGCGTTCGCCGCCGCCGGCCCGGAGCGGGAGACCGCGGTCGTCGTCCACGACGTCGCCGCCGGCGAGACCGAGGTCGTTCGCACCGCGAGCGACGAGCCGGTCCCACCCGCCTACGTCTCCCGCCCGCGGGCGATCGAGTTCCCGACCGGGGAGGGCGAGACCGCCTACGGCTTCTACTACCCCCCGTGCAACCCGGAGTTCGAGGCGCCGGAGGGCGAACTGCCGCCGCTGATAGTCGAGAGCCACGGCGGGCCGACCTCCCACGT
This sequence comes from Solirubrobacterales bacterium, assembly GCA_036280195.1. Taxonomy (GTDB): domain Bacteria; phylum Actinomycetota; class Thermoleophilia; order Solirubrobacterales; family 70-9; genus VAYN01. Next base: position 29,932 of record DASURF010000063.1, read on the forward strand.
CACCCCCGCCCTCTCCCGCGAGTTCCTCTACTGGACCAGCCGCGGGTTCGGCGTCGTCGACGTCAACTACCGCGGCTCCAGCGGCTACGGGCGGCGGTACCGCAACAAGCTGCGCGGCGAATGGGGCGTGGTCGACAGCGAGGACTGCGTCCAGGCGGCGCAGTACCTGGCGGCGCAGGGCGAGGCCGACGGCGAGCGGCTGGCGATCCGCGGCGGCTCGGCCGGCGGCTACGCGACGCTCTGCGCGCTCACCTTCCACGACGGCTTCGCCGCCGGCGCCAGCTACTACGGCGTCGCCGACGCCGAGTCGCTGGCCGGCGACACCCACAAGTTCGAGTCCCGCTACCTCGACCTGCTGATCGGCCCGTATCCCGAGCAGGCAGAGCTGTACCGGGAGCGCTCGCCGATCAACCACGTCGATCTGATGCGCTCGCCGGTGATCCTCTTCCAGGGCCTGGAGGACAAGGTCGTGCCGGCGAACCAGGCGGAGAAGATGGCGGCGGCGCTGGCGCGCAACGGGGTCCCCCACGCCTACCTGCCGTTCGAGGGCGAGCAGCACGGCTTCCGCAAGGCCGAGACCAACATCCGCTGCCTCGAATCCGAGCTCTACTTCTACGGGCGGATCATGGGCTTCGAGCCGGCCGGGAACCCGGCGCCGGTCGAGATCGTCGGCGGGGCGGGCTGACCTCGCTGTAGCGAGGTCAGCTGACGACGCACTTCTTGGAGCCGCCTTCGGTTTCGCCTTTGTCCGGGAAGGCGTGGGCGAGCGCCTGGGCGATCAGCTGGGCGCGGGCGGCGTAGCCGGGCGAGGTGAAGTGGATGCCGTCTTCGATGAACCAGTCGTCTTTGACGTCGGAGGCCCAGTCGTAGACGCGCATGTTCGGGTACGAGGCGCAGGCGGCGACCAGTTCCTCGTCCCACTTCTCCATGTTTTCCTTCGAGTAGGGATCGCCGGCTTCGACCAGCGAGCGGACGTTGACCCAGAGCACCGGTTCGTCGCCGATGATCGCCATCATTTTTTCGATTCGTTCGCGCTCGGTGACGGTCGAGCCGGCGGCGACGTTGGCCGCCTCGTTGGTGCCGAGGGCGAGGACCCAGCACCCTTTGAAGCCTTCGGCCTTCCAGGCGGCGGCGACTTCCTGGGCGTTGGGGTTGCCTTCGAACTGCTCTTCGATCGAGGTCGCCCCCTGCACCTCCATGTGAACTTCTTTGGCGCCGACTTCTTCGTAGCGGGCGGGGCTGCGCTGCGATTCGATCGGCAGGTAGTCGGCCGAGATCAGCCCCTCCGAGGTCGAGTCGCCGATGTGGACGACGGCTTTGCAGCTCGATTTGGTCGAGGAGCTGGCCTGCTCGGGGGTCAGCGGCGGCGGCTTCGTCGTGCCCTCGGCGCGGGCCTGCTCGAGCCTGACGTCGTTGCCTTCGGCCGAGGACGAGTTGAGTCCCGCCATGCCGGCCGTGGCGATCACCAGGACCAGGCCCATGGCGACGATCGCAACCCGCATCGGCGGCGCGAAGGTCTCCCATTTCCAGCCGACCGCGCGGCGGCGGGCGAAGAAGCGGCCGATCGCGCCGTGGCGGATCGGCTCCTCGACGAAGCGCCAGGACAGAGCGGCGATGGCGAAGATCGCCGCCACCTGGAGCAGCGCGCGGACGAGGTCGTCTTTGTGCTGCACGCCCTGCGGCGTGGTGAGGACGATCACCGGCGTCTGCCAGAGGTAGATCCCGTAGGAGCGGACGCCGACCCAGCGCAGCGGCCGTACTCCCATCCAGGTGCCGAGGCGGCAGGCCGGGTGGGTGAGCGGCATCAGCACCATCACGGTGGCGAGCGAGAGGACCATGAAGCCGCCGCGGTAGAGGAAGGGCGAGAGTTCGCCCGTCCGCCAGATCATCAGGGCGATGATCGCCAGGCCGGCGAGGCCGAGCGCGTCGAGCGTGTTGCGGGCCTGGGGGGCGATCCGGCGACTGAGTTTGCGGCTCGGCCAGACCATCGCCAATGCCGCCCCGAAGAGCAGCCCGCCGGCGCGGGTGTCGGTGCCGAAGTAGAGCCGCGAGGGGTCGAAGCTCGGTTCGTAGAGGATCGCCATCAGGATCGTCGAGGCGAGCGCGCCGGCGATCGTCAGCAGCGCCAGTCGCGGACGGACGCCGGAGGGCAGCGGGTGCTCGTGGACGAGCTTGACCCCGGCCAGCAGCAGGAACGGCCAGACGATGTAGAACTGCTCCTCGACCGAGAGCGACCAGAGGTGGTCGAGCGGGCCTTCGGCTTCGAAGCGGGCGAAGTAGGAGACTTCGGCGAAGATCTGCTGCCAGTTGTTGACGTAGAAGATCGCCGAGACGACGCCCTTGCGGAACTGGTCCGGCTGGGCGGGGCCGAAGATCGTCACCCAGGCGACGACGATCGCCAGCATCAGGAACAGCGCCGGCAGCAGGCGGCGGGCGCGGGCGAGCCAGAAGGCGGTCAGCTTGATCTTGCCGCGGGCGCTCAGCTGCGCCAGCAGGATGTCGGTGATCAGGTAACCGCTGAGGGTGAAGAAGACGCCGACGCCGAGCATGCCGCCGGGGGCCCAGTCGAGGCCGAGGTGAAAGGCGATGACGGCGAGGACGGCTATCGCACGCAGCCCGTCCAGCCCAGGCATGTAGCGCTGGTTGCGCTTGACGGGTTCGGGCATCGGTGGCCCGCATGCTACGGATCGGCGCTGATAGCTTTCGCCGCCGTGGGTCCCGTCCGAGCCTCCCGTCGCCGCCTAGCCGCGTCCTTCTCGCTGACGCTCGTCGCGGCGCTCTCGCTGCTGGCCCTCGGCGGCGCCACGTCTGCTTCGGCCGCGGTCTGCCCGAGCTTCCGCGTCCTGCACGACGATCGCATCGGCGCGGCCGTGTTCCCGGCCGGGACCTACGAGCTCAGCACCGAGCCGGGAACCCTCAGCTGCCAGGAAGCCTCGCAGTGGTTCGCGCGCTTCCTGCAGGACTGGGACGGCAACTTGCCCAAACCGTGGGAAATCGTCGCCAGAGGTGAAGGCATGGCCCAGTTCAACCGCCACGGCCACCCGACGATCAACGTGCGCCGCACCGGCGGTACGGGCGGCGGCGGCAACAGCGAAATCGGGCGGCTCTGCCCCGGCAGCTTCACCGTCAACGCCGGCTCCGACGTCGGGCCGCTGTTCTTCGCCAAGGGCTCGTACCTGCTCTACATCCCGGCTCGCTCAGGCATCGCCTGCCGCCGCGCCTCGGTTCTCTTCACCCGCTTCCTCGGCTCACCGGGCGGCATGCTGCCGGACCCGTGGCAGGTCAAAACGCAGACGGCGACCTTCTTCAAGCCGGCGCATCCCCTGCGGTTCGCCTTCCGGGTCGAGACGGCCGACGGGGTTTAGGGCTCAGGCAGCCAGAAGTACGCGCAGATCAGAGGCAACCGCCTCCGGTTCGTCGTCCAGCTGGTTCCAGGTGATGTGGGCGACCCGATAGCCCGCGGCGGCGAGGCGCCTGTCGCGGGCACGGTCCTCGCGGAAGGCGGTGCGGGTGGAGTGGCCGCCCCAGCCG
>DASURF010000064.1:0-41992 GCA_036280195.1 Solirubrobacterales bacterium
CCCGGTCGAGAGCGCGTAGGCGATCTCCTGCACCGGCGTCGCCCCGGCCTCCTGCAGGTGGTAGCTGCAGATGTTGGTCGGGTTCCAGCTCGGCACCTCGTTGACGGTGAAGGCGACCATGTCGGCGATCAGCCGCATCGAGGGCTCGGGCGGGAAGGCGTAGGTGCCGCGCGAGAGGTACTCCTTGATGATGTCGTTCTGGGTCGTCCCCTTTAGCTGGTCGCGGTTCACCCCGTTCTCCTCGGCGACGGTGACGTAGAGGCCGAGCAGCCAGGCCGCCGTCGCGTTGATCGTCATCGAGGTGTTCATCTCGTCGAGCGGGATGCCGTCGAGCAGCTGGTGCATGTCGCCCTTGTGGGCGATCGAGACGCCGACCTTGCCGACCTCGCCGCGGGCGAGGACGTGGTCGGGGTCGTAGCCGGTCTGGGTCGGCAGGTCGAAGGCCACCGAGAGCCCCGTCTGGCCCTTGGCCAGGTTCTTGCGGTAGAGCTCGTTGGAGCGGCGGGCGTCGGAGTGGCCGGCGTAGGTGCGCATCACCCACGGCCGGTCGGGCTGGGGAAGTCGGTGGTCGCTCATGCGTCGAATGATATTTGGCGTTCAGTAAGAGCGCACCCGCATCTTTCGACCTGCTCTGTGTTTAGGCTGGCGACTCGATGAAGGGCAGATTTTCAGCCGCTTTCCTCACCGCGCTTGCAGTCGGCGCGCTTGCCTGCGCCGTCGCCGGGGCGGCGATGATCGGCATCTACCGCAACAGCATGGAGACGCTGGCCCAGCGCAGCCAGCTGGTCAAGCTCTCCGGCGCCAACTGCGCCCGCGCCGGTGCCAACGGCGCGATGCGGGTGACGCTGGGCAAAAAAACCGCCTCGTGCTCCTTCCGCACCCCGGTCCTCGGCCGCGACCTCGAGATCTCCGCCACCGAGCGCCTGCTCAGCGGCACCCCGGAAAACCTCCAGCGCAAGGCCTTCCTCGGGCTGGAGCTGCGGGCCGGGGCGGGGGCGAAGTACCAGTTGCTCGTCTTCCCACGCCAGAAAAAGGCCCAGCTGGTCAAGGTCACCGGCGAAGGCGCCAAGTACCTGGCGATCGCCAAGAACGAGAAAGCGGTGATGGGGATCAACGAAGCCAACAGGCTGCGGCTGCGCGCGGTCAACGTCACCAGCGGTCCCGAAAAGGGGCAAGCGCAGCTCTTCGCCTACGTCGGCAGCAAACTCGTCGGCGAAGCGGTCGACCCCGGCGCGGGCGAGCTGACGGGCCGCAACTCGACGGTCATCGTCGGCACCATCAAGAACGGCAACGGCGTCGTTGCCAGCGTCGACGACGTCGTCGTCCGCGTGCCGAGCCCCTTCTAGACCCTGCTCCACAGCCGTTTCCGGGGGCATAATCAAGCGATGTCGACGAGCACGATCGAGCGGCCGCGTACGGCCGGCCCCGGTTCCGGACTCGGTGGCAACTGGCGCGTGATCGTCCGCAACGACAACCACAACACCTTCGACCACGTCGCCCAGACGCTTGCGAGCGTCCTGCCCGGCGTATCCCTCGACCAGGGCTACCGGATCGCCGACACGATCCACAACGGCGGTCAGGCGATCGTCTGGACCGGCCCGCGCGAGCCGGCCGAGCACTACTGGGAGCAGCTAGACGGAGCGGGCCTGACGATGGCGCCGCTCGAGCGGGCATGACCCCCTTCGGCCTGGGGCGCTCGCGGCGGCGGCAGCCGCAGCCCTCCGACGCTTCGCGGCCGGTCCTCGCGGTCGACATCGACGGCGTCATCTCCCTCTTCGGCTTCGAGGGCTCGCCGCAGGTGGAGGGGGCCGAGATGGAGCTGATCGACGGCGCCCTGCACTGCATCTCGATGCCGGCCGGCGACCGCTTGCGGCGGCTTGCGGATTACTTCGACCCGGTCTGGGCGACGGGCTGGGAGAGCGGCGGCGAGCGGGTCTCGCAGCTGCTGGGGCTGCCGCAGTGGCCGGCGCTGAGCTTCAAGGGGGCGGCGCGCTTCGGCTCGGCCGACTGGAAGCTCGAGCCGCTCGACCGCTTCGCCGGCGGCCGGCCGCTGGCCTGGATCGACGACAGCCTCGACGAGGCCTGCTACGCGTGGGCGCGGGACCGTGAGGAGCCGACGCTGCTGGTCGAGGCCGAGCCCGACCTGGGGATGCAGGAGGTCCACGTCGAGGCGCTGCTGGGCTGGGCCCGCAGCCTCGAGGCGGACCGGAGCGAATAGGCGTGTCGCCTTTGTTCGGCTATGCCGTGCAAAGGCGACAGCCGACTATTCGGCGGCGACGAGGATGTGCCAGGCGGGCAGCAGCGGGATGTCGTAGAGGTCGATGATCGACGCCCGGGCGTGCTCGATCTCATCCGCGTACCAGTAGCGTTCGAAATCGGCGCGGCTCTCCCAGACCATCGTCTGGCGGAAGGCGAGCGGGTCGTCGGTCGAGCGGATCAGCGACCAGCTCTTGGCGCCGTAGGCCGGGGCCTTAGCCGCCATCGGTTCCCACAGGTCGAGGAAGCGATCGGCCCGGAACGGGGTGATGTGCCAGTCGAGCGTGCAGACCTCTGCCATCAGATTCGCCTTTCGAGTCGGGTACCGCGGTTGCTCATGCGCCGACCTCGGCTCGGATCGCGCCGGGGCCCTCCTCGTGCTGGCCCTCGGTCTCGGACTCGGCGCCGACGAGGATCGCGATCTTGCCGAGGTGCTTGTTTTCGTGCATCAGCTGGTGGGCGCCCGGGACCCCGTCGAAGCCCATCGTTTCCGAGAGGACCGGCCGCACCTTGCCCTCGGCCATCAGCTGGTTCGCCTTCATGCACTCGTAGGCGTTGGCGAAGTGGGAGCCGATGATCTGCTTCTGCTTCATCCACAGGTAGCGGACGTCGAAGTCGAGCTGGTAGCCCGAGGTCGCGCCGCAGATCACGACCTTGCCGAACGGCTTGACGGTGAAGACCGAGGTCGGGAAGGTGGCGCGGCCGACGTGCTCGAAGACGATGTCGGGCGCGTCGCCGAGGATCTCTTTGACCCGCTTGGCAAACGCGCGCGAGCCCTTGAAGCGCTCCTTGTCGGCGGCGGGGTCGGTGAGGTTCGCGTCGGTCCGCATCATCTCGCCGAACTCGTTGCGGTTGATGTAGTCGACGGCGCCGAGCTTCTTGATCAGCTCGCCCTTCTCGTCGGAGGAGACGACGCCGACCGCGTTGGCGCCGGCCGCTTTGCAGAGCTGGACGGCGAAGACGCCGAGGCCACCGGCGGCGCCCCAGATGAGGACGTTGTGGCCGGCCTGCAGGTTGCACTGGTCCATCAGCATCCGGTAGGCGGTGAAGTAGGTGAGGCCGTAGGAGGAGGAGTCGACCCAGGAGAGGTTGCGCGGCTTCGGCAGCAGCTGCTGCGCCTGCACCTTGGTGAACTGGGCGAAGGATCCCCAGGTGGTCTCGTAGCCCCAGATCCGCTGGCTCGGCGCCGCCATCGGGTCCAGCCCGTGGACCTCGACGTCCTCGTAGGAGGCCTGGTTGCAGTGGATCACGACCTCGTCGCCGACCTTCCAGCGGGTCACGCCCTCGCCGACTTTCCAGACGACGCCGGAGGCGTCGGAGCCGCCGATGTGGTGGCCGAACTCCGGGTGGTCGCCGTAGCCGAAGATCGAGACCGGCTCGCCGAGCGAAGCCCAGACGTTGTTGAAGTTGACGCCGGCGGCCATCACCCGCACGATCACCTCGAAGGCGCCGGGCTCGGGGACCTCGATCTGCTCCAGCTGGAAGGCGTCTTTCGGTTCGCCCTCGCGCTCCTGTCGGATAACCCACGCCGCCATCGTCTCGGGCAGCGTCCCGGGCTCGACGTCCAACTTCGCAACTGCACTCGTGTCAACGGCCAAAACCGGCTCCTCTAAAGGTCGTCTTCGTAAGGAAGACGAATCCTAGTTAGGCGGCCTTGGGGGTGTCGTGCAACTCAGGTGCGGTGATCTCGCGCACCGTGGCCTCGACCGCCGTCGGTGCCTCGATCTCCTTGCCGCGCGCGATGCCCAGGTCCTCGACTTTGCGCAGCTGCGGCAGCAGCCTGCCCTCCATCGAGGCCACCGCGGAGTTGTAGGACTTAGTCGCCGAGGAAAGGCGGCTGCCGACGGTGTCGAAATCGGTGAGGAACTTGGCGAAGCGCGTGTGCAGGGTTTCCGCCGCCGCGGCGATCTCGGTCGCCTGCTCGACCATCTGCTCCTGTCGCCAGCCGAGCTCCATCGTTCGCAGCAGGCCGATCAGCGAGGTGGGGCTGACCAGCAGCACTTTGTGCTGCAGCGCATAGTCGAACAACTCCGGATCGGCTGCAAAGGCAGCATGGAGGGCGGGCTCGTTGGGGATGAAGCAGATCACGAGGTCGGGCATCTCGCCTGGCTTGAACTGGCCCTGGTAGTCCTTCGAGCTGAGGGCGCGAACGTGCTGGCGAGCCTGCTGGGCATGGCGCTCGAGGTGGGACTTCCGCTCCGCTTCGACCTCCACCTCCTGGGCGTCGAGAAAGGCGTCGAGGGGGACCTTCGAGTCGGCGACGAACTTCCGCCCTTCCGGCAGGTGGAAGATCGCGTCTGGACGCAGGCTGCCCTCTTCGGTGCGCAGCGTGTGCTGCAGCTCGAAGTCGACGTGCTCGGTCATGCCGGCGATCTCGATGCAGCGCCGCAGCTGCAGCTCGCCCCACTGGCCGCGGGTCTGCGGCTGGCGCAGCGCCTTCTTCAGCCCGGCGGTCTCGCTGTTGAGGTTGCCGATCGTCTGCCCCATCTGTTCCAGCAGGGCTCGCGTCTGGACGTCGGTCTCACCGCGCGCCTGGACCTGTTTTTCAATCCGTTCCTGGCCGCGGGCGATCCGCTCGGCCAGGCCCTTGATCTCGGCCTCGCGCTTATCGAGGGTCGCCGCAGCGGTCTTGACGTCGACTTCGCGCGCCTCCTTGTTGGCCTGCAGCAGGCCGGGCAGCGCCTCGGACAGCGCCCGCGCGGTCGCCTGCGACGCGGCTTCCTGGATCGCGGGGGAGAGGTCGGGCTGCTCGGCCACTTCCTCCTGCCGGTTGAGCAGCAGGTAGATCAGGCCGACGGCCAGGACAAGAGTGGTCAACGCCAGTGCAATCGTCATCGCCATCCAGGCTGACGCCGCCTCCAGACGGAAAGGCCGATCCTGAAACGCCGCTTGCAGCGGCTTCTTCTTTGCCGGCGATCAGGCGGGACACGCGACAGCTGGTAGCAGCGCGCTTCAAAAGTCGTGGTTCCTTTGTCCGCTAGGAGAGGACAAAGGAACCACGGCCTAGATGGAATCGGCCCTGCCACCAGCGCGTGGTTCTTTTGTCCTCTATATCGGGACAAAGGAACCACGGTGTGCCTCGGCTCCTCGGCTTCCCGCCGAAAGCGCTCATGGGAGGGTGCCGGTGTCCCTCGGAGGAATGGTCGGCGATATGCAATCTGACCTGGGGCGCGGCGAAGCCGCGCTGTTCGATTGCGGCTAAGCGGCGCAGCCGCGTGCCGCGCAATGACGGAGAGGGATACCGGCACCCTCCACCCGCAGCGCTAGGGCGTCAGGACGTCGTTCTGGGAGGAGGCGCGGTAGGGGCCCACTTTGAGCTGGGCGGGCTTTACCTCCGGCAGGCCGACGGCGGAGATCGTGTAGGTGCCGGCCGGGAGGTCGAACTGGAAGCTGCCGGGGCTGCGGGCGAAGACGGTTTCCGATTCGACCGACTTCGGGCCGCGGATCTTCAGCTGGGCGTCGCTGCTCGTCTGGTTGGCGGTGACGAAGGTGACGTCGAGCGGCCCCCTGGCGTTCTTCAGCGGCGGCTCGGGATGCTCCTGATTCTGCGGGATCTCCTGGAATTTTTCCGGGCCCATCGCGATCTTCAGCGGCTGCACGATGACCTCGCCGGAGTTGATCGTGACGCTGACCCGGGTCGAGACCTGCGGCCGCTGGTCGTTGGCGTGGCGGGATTCGCCGCAGCCGACCAGGGCGATCGCCCCGATCAACCCGACAAGCGCCGCCGCTCTCGCTCCTCCTCGGCCCATTCGAGGCTGAATCTAACCGAAGGGGAGGGCGACGACCTCGGCCGTAACGCCATCTTCACCTACGCCGACGGTCGCGCCCGGTTCCGCCTCGCGGCGCAGGATCGCCAGGCCGATCGGCCCGAAAGCGGGGGAGAGGGCGGCGCTGCCGACCGTGCCGACCTCCTTCTCGCCGAGGACGACGCTGTCGCCGGGCCGCGCCGGGCGGCTGAACCGCAGACCCCGCAGGTGGCGGTTCGGCTTGCCCTTGTAGTGGAGGCGGGCGACCGTCTCCTGGCCGATGTAGCAGCCCTTGGTGAAGCTGACCGCCTGCTCGACGATGCCGGCCTCGGCGGGCATCGTCGCGGTTCCCATCTCGGCCCCGAAGCGAGGGCGACCGGCCTCGATCCGCAGGATCTCCGCCGCCGCGGGGGAGACCTCGACGGCGCCGGCGCCGGTCAGCGCCGCGACGACGCGGTCCCGCTCGGCGCTCGGGACGATCAGGTCGACACCTTCGCCGGTGCGCATGGAGACGGCTTCGACGGCGCGCGCGATCTCCGTCGCGCGCGGCCCGATCAGCGAGAGGAGGACGTAATCCTCGCCGGCATCGGCGACTTCCACCTCGCGGCCGATCTTGTACATCTGCAGGTGGCGGCCGGCCGCCACCAGGCCCTCGGGCTCGAGGTCGAGCCACAGATCCGGCCCGTCCCCCGGCCGCAGCACCCGCATGTCGGCCTGCATGTGGCCCTTGCGATCGAGCAGCGCGGCGTAGGTCCAGCCGCCCGGCTCCAGCGCCTCGGTGTCGTTGGTCAGCTGGCCCTGCAGGTACTCGGCTGCCTCCGGCCCGCTGACGATCAGCAGCCCCCGGTTCGCCCGCTCGACCAACCCGCATTCCTCGCGCAGCTGGCGGTACTGGGCGTCGATCTCGACGGTCTGAGGGCCAGCCATCTCTCGATTCTAGAAAGCGATGACAGCGCCGCCCCCACCACCGCTTTTTAGATGCATCGAAATCCGCTTTTAGATGTGTCAAAATCGGCGCCGTGCCTGAGAACGGCGACAAGGGGATCAGCCGCAGGCGCCTGCTCGGGGGCGCGGCCCTCGCGGCACCCGCCGTGGCCGGCCTGGCATTGAGCCGGGGCGGCGAGAGCGCCGTCGCCGAGTCGCCCGGGCGGGCGGGCGCCCACGCCGGCCACGCGGAGTTTCCGCACGCGACCTTCGCCACCGGCCGCAGCGTCGACCACCAGCGCAACGGCTTCCACCCGACCGAGCTGCTGCGCGACTTCGACTACGGCAGGACCCGCCGCCTGGCCAGCGGCCGCGTCCTGCGCGAGTGGGAGATCGTCGCCCATGACCGCGAGATCGAAGTCGCCCCGGGCGTGAAGTACGAAGCCTGGACCTACAACGGCCGTGTCCCCGGCCCGACCCTGCGGGCGCAAGAGGGCGAGCTGCTGCGGGTCCGCTTCGTCAACGCCTCCGAGCACCCGCACACGATGCACTTCCACGGCCTGCACTCGGCGCTGATGGACGGGATGCCGGGGATCGGCGAGAACCGCGGCGGCGGCCAGGTCGAACCGGGGGAGAGCTTCACCTACGAGTTCGACGCCTCGCCCTTCGGCCTCCACCTCTACCACTGCCACGTGGCGCCGCTCGCCGCCCACATCGCCCGCGGCCTCTACGGCGCCTTCGTCATCGACCCGAAGGGCGGTCGCCCGGAAGCCGACGAGCTGGTGATGGTGATGAACGGCTTCGACACCAACTTCGACCGCGCCAACGAGGTCTACGCGGTCAACACGGTCGGCTTCCACTACGTCGACGAGCCGATCCAGGTCCAGCGTCAATCCCCGGTGCGGATCTACCTGGTCAACGTGCTCGAGTACGACGTCCTCAACTCGTTCCACATCCACGGCAACTTCTTCCACTACTTCCCGACCGGGACCTCGCTGCAGCCGAGCGAGTTCACCGACACCGTGATCCAGGGCCAGGCGCAGCGGGGGATCCTCGAGCTGGAGTTCCCCTACGACGGTGACTACATGTTCCACGCCCACGTCAGCGAGTTCGCCGAGCTCGGCTGGTCGGGCTTCTTCCGGGTCGGCGACCCGAGCCGGCTGAGCGCCGCCGCGGCGGCCTCGATGTACTGCGACCTGCCCTGGGGCAAGGGGAGGCCGGCCTGATGGAGGCCGGCGCGCGAGCCGAGCGCGGCTTCGGCGGCGGCCTGCCGGCCTGGGCGCTGGGCCTGATCCCGCTGGCGCTGATCGCCGTCGCGATCGGCGGCTTCGCCCTGCTCGGCGGCCCCGGCCTCGGTGAGCGCACCGGCCCGCCGGTCGAGGAGCTCGCGGTTGAGCAGACCGTCCTGCGGCCGGGGGAGATCGAGCTGACCCTGCGCAACGACGGCCCCGACCCGGTCGAAGTCGCCCAGGTAGCGGTCAACGACGCCTACGCGCCGTTCGTCGCCGACGGCGGCCGCGAGATCGGCCGCCTCGACTCGACCACCCTGCGGGTCGAGTACCCGTGGATCGAAGGCGAGGCCTACGAGGTCTTCGTCCTCACCGCGGCCGGTGGCACGGTCGAAGCCTCGATCCCGGTCGCCGCGGAAACGCCCGAGAACGACCTCGACTTCTTCATGCTGATGGCGCTGCTCGGGATCTACGTCGGCGTCATCCCGGTCAGCCTCGGGATGCTCTGGCTGCCGTTCCTGCGCCGGCTCGGCCCGGGCTGGATGGGCGGGTTGATCGCCTTCACGGTCGGCCTGCTCGCATTCCTCGCGATCGACGCCGGGCTCGAGGGCCTGGAGATCGCCGCCGAGGCGCCGGCCGCCTTCGGCGGCACCGGCCTGGTCTTCGTCGGCGGGCTCGTCGCCTACCTCGTCCTCGCCGGGATCGACTCCTACCTGAAGCAGCGCTCGCGGGCGGCAAAGGAGAGCGGTGCGGCCGCGGCCGGCGCCGCCTACCTGGCGCTGTTGGTGGCGATCGGGATCGGCCTCCACAACCTCGGCGAGGGCCTGGCGATCGGCTCCGCCTACGCCGGCGGCGCCCTGGCGTTGGGCGCCTTCCTCGTCGTCGGCTTCGCGATCCACAACACCACCGAGGGCCTGGCGATCGTCGCGCCGCTGCGCGACGGCGGGCGACCGAGCCTGGCGCGGTTGCTCGGCCTCGGCCTGGTCGCCGGGGCGCCGGCGATCCTCGGCGCCTGGATCGGCGCCGCCGCCTTCGACCCGAGCCTGGCGGCGCTGCTGTTCGGCGTCGGCGTCGGGGCGATCGTCCGGGTGATCGTCCAGCTCGCCCCGGCGATGCGCGACGCCGAGGGCCGCCTGCTCTACCCGTCGAGCGTCCTTGGCATCCTGGCCGGCATCGCGGCGCTCTACCTCACCGGCCTGCTGGTGGCCGTCTGATGGCGGCAAGCGAGGGCGCGCGCGGCCGCCGCGACCCCAACACCGAGGCGATCGAGGACTACGCCAAGGCGATCTACGCGATCGGGGCCGAGCGCGAGGGCCTGGTCCTCAACGGCGAGGTCGCGCAGCGGCTCGGCGTCACCCCGGCGACCGCGACCTCGATGCTGAAACGGCTCGCCGACCTCGGCCTGGTCGAGTACACCCCGTACAAGGGGGTGAACCTCACCCCGGCGGGGGAGAAGGTGGCTCTGGAGGTGATCCGCCACCACCGGCTGATCGAGGCCTACCTCTCCGAGGCGCTGGGGATGGACGACGACCGCGTCCACGAGGAGGCCGAGGTGCTCGAGCACTACATCTCCGAGGAGCTCGAGGAACTGATCGCCGCCAAGCTCGGCGAACCGCGGCACGACCCGCACGGGACGCCGATCCCCGGCCCCGACCTGCTGCCCCCGACCTGGGGCGCGCGGTGACGCCTCCCGGCCAGGGGATCGTCGAGAAGCTCCGGGCGGACCAGGCGGGGGTCGAGGACGTCCTCCCCGGCGAGGCCGCGGTCGCCGCCGCCGCCCGCCGCTCGCTCGAGGGCCACCGCCGCGGCCTGCGCGGCCTCTGGCCCTTCCTCGGGCCGGCCTTCATCGCCGCCGTCGCCTACATCGACCCCGGCAACTTCGCCACCAACATCGCCGGCGGCGCCAAGTTCGGCTACCTGCTGCTCTGGGTCGTCCTCTCGGCCAACCTGATCGCGATGCTGGTCCAGACCCAGTCGGCGAAGCTGGGGATCGCCACCGGCAAGAACCTCGCCGAGCTCTGCCGCGAGCGCTTCTCCCGCCGCACCTCGGTCGGGCTCTGGCTGCAGGCCGAGCTGGTGGCGATGGCGACCGACATCGCCGAGGTGGTCGGCGCCGCGCTCGGCCTCAACCTGCTGTTCGGCATCCCGCTCTTCCCGGCCGGGGTGATCGCCGGCGCCGGCGCCTTCACGATCCTCGCCCTGCAGCGGATGGGCTTCCGCCGGCTCGAGGCGGGGATCACGGTCCTGGTCGGCGTCGTCGTCGCCTCCTTCGTCTTCGAGCTCTTCGACAGCCACCCGGACGGTGGGGAAATCGCCAAGCACCTCGTCGTCCCCGGCTTCGCCGGCACCGAAAGCATCCTGCTGGCAACCGGGATCATCGGCGCGACGGTGATGCCGCACGTGGTCTACCTGCACTCGGCGCTGACCCAGCGGCGGATCGTCGGTCGCGACGCGGCGGAGCGGCGGCGCATCCTCAACTTCGAGAAGGTCGACGTCGTCATCGCCCTCTCGCTCGCGGGCCTGGTGAACCTCTCGATGATGATCGTCGCCGCCGCCCTGTTCCACACCAGCGGCCTGACCGGGGTCGACTCGATCGACGGCGCTTACGACGCGCTGCAGACGCTGGTCTCCGACCGCGCCGCGATGGTCTTCGGCATCGCCCTGCTCGCCTCCGGCTTCGCCTCCTCCTCGGTCGGGACGATGGCCGGGCAGGTGGTGATGCAGGGCTTCATCCGCCGCCGCATCCCGCTCTTCCTGCGCCGCGCGATCACCCTGGCGCCGGCGCTGGCGGTCCTGGCGATCGGGCTCGACCCGACCGACGCCCTGGTCGGCAGCCAGGTCGTCCTCTCCTTCGGCATCCCCTTCGCCCTGGTGCCGCTGCTGATCATCGCCGCCGACCGCGAGGTGATGGGGGAGCTGGTCAACCCGCGCTGGCTGAGCGCCCTGGCCGGCGTCCTCGCCTCGCTGATCATCGCCCTCAACGTCTTCCTGCTGATCCAGCTGGCCCTGGGGTAGCTACGCTTCGGCCGATGCCGCTCGCCGCCGACTTCCAAGCGATCCTCGACGCGCTGCCGCCCGACTGGACCGACCTCGAGGTCGACATGCGGATCGACGACTTCTCGCAGTACGTCGACACCGCCACGGCGCTGAGCCAGGTCAACGCGCAGGTCTACCAGCACCCCAAGGCCGAGGGATGGCACTGGCGACTGCTCGTCGCCCAAAGCTTCGGGCACGCCGCCGCTCCCGAGAGCGTCAAGGGAGTGCTGGCCAAGCTGGACGGCGACGGCGTGACCGGCGAGCTGGCCGTCGCGGACGTCCGCGAGGGGCGCTCGGAGGTCGTGCAGATGTGGGGCCGGCCGGAGAGCGTGCGCGAAGAGTTCCGCGAGCGGCGCTCGCTCTAGTGGCTCGCGTCCTCAGCATCTCCGACGACCTGATGCTGGGCTCCAAGGTCCAGGAGACCTTGCGGGCGGCCGGGCACGAGGTCGTCGCATCGCCCTCGATCGAGGAGACGACCTGGGAGGGCATCGACCTGATCGTCGCCGATCTCGACGTCGAGAACCCGGAGGCGCTGGTCGGGCTCGGCATGCCGGTGCTCGGCTACTACTCGCACGTCGACGTGGCGACGAAGGAAGCGGCGGAGGCCGCCGGTGTCGACCTGGTCGTGCCGCGCTCGCGGATGGCGCGGGAACTACCCGACCTGGCGAAACGCCTGCTCGACGTCTAGCGCCTCTTCGAGCAGGCCGTGCTCGCGGTCCCAGTCGGCCCATTCGCGCAGCACGTCGAAGTCGAACGGCCTCGGGTCGAGGACCGGGAGCAGGGCGTCGAGCTGAGCCTGCTGGTCGGCTCGTTCCAGCGAGGGGTCGGCGGCGAGGAGGTCGTCGAGGGCGGCGTCGGGGTTCCGCTCGGCGAAGGCGTAGCCGCGGCGGGTGGCGGCGACCACGGCGTCGACCAGGTCCGGATCGTCTTCGAGGGTGCGGCGCGAGGCCGACAGCACCAGCTCCGGATAGGGCGGGGCGCCGAAGCGGTCGACCTCGAAGATGCGGATCGGGACGCCCTGGCGGCGCAGCGCCACTCCCTCGGCGTTCCAGAACCCGGTCGCGGCGTCGACCTTGCCGGCGGCCAGGGAGGGGACCGCGGTGAAGCCGATCGTCACCCGGCGAACCGCCGCCGGGTCGCCGCCGTCGGCTTCGACCTCGGAGTCGACGATCGCTTCGTCGGAGGGCAGGCCGGTGACGCCGACGCTGCGGTTCTGCAGGTCGCGCGGGCGGCGGACCGGGCCGTCGCCGCGGGCAAGGATCGAGGCCAGGGGACGCTGGACGATCGGCATCAGGCCGACGAGGTCGATGCCCCGCTCGCGGGCGATCCCCAGATCGTGGATGTCGAGGATCGCGAACTCGACCTTGCCGGCGCCGAGCAGCTTCGGGGCGTCGGTCGATTCGCCCGGCGGCTGGATCTTCAGGTCGACGCCCTCGTCGCGGTACCAGCCGCGCGAGTCCGCCGCGTAGATGCCGCTGTGGACGGCGTTGGGGACGAAATCGAGCACGAGCGTCGCGCCTCGCGGCGCGCCCGGTTCCGCGCCGCTCTCGCCGCAACCGGCGAGGCCGGCCAGGACGAGGGCGGCCGCCAGCAGCGCGACAGCCCCTCTCATCTGGCCCGGGAAGCTATTTCATCCAGCGTTTGTGAGTACACTGCCGCCGCTTACCTAGTTCACGGGAAACGAGGAGGAAAGAGTGCAGGAGAGAGGTCTACCCGCCTATTTGGCTGAGTTGCTCGGCACGCTGCTGCTGGTCTTCTTCATCACCAGTGTCGTCGTCCTGTACGTCTCGACCGGAAGTCAGGCCCAGTTCGGCACCGACTTCGCGGTCGTCGGCCTCGTCCACGCCTTCCTGCTGTTCGGCCTGATCGTCATGTTCGGCGTCGTCAGCGGCGGCCATTTCAACCCCGCGGTGACGCTCGCGGCGCTGGTGATCCGGCGCATCAAGCCGCTCGACGCCGTGATCTACATGCTGGCCCAGCTGATCGGCGGCGTTCTCGGTGCCTTCCTGACCAAGGGCCTGCTGCTCGACGAGGGTCGCGCCACCAACTATGGAGCGACCGAAGTCAGCGGCCTGCTGGCCAACAACTTCGCCGGCTCGATCGTCGAGATGATCGGCACCTTCGTCCTCGTCCTCGTCATCCTCACCGCCGTCTACTCCGAGAAGAGCTTCAAGGAGTGGGCGCCGCTGGCGATCGGGTTGACCCTCGGCTTCGCGGTGATGGTCGCCGGCCCGCTGACCGGCGCCGGCCTCAACCCGGCCCGCTGGTTCGGCCCGGCACTGGTCAGCAAGGAGTGGGGTGACGTCTGGCCCTACCTCGCCGGCCCGATCGTCGGCTCGCTGCTGGCGGCCGGCGTCTACCGCTTCGTCCTCGAGCCGGGCGGCCTGCCGCCGACCGAACCGCCGGAGCACGTCCGGCCGCCGGTCCCGAAACGGGCGACGCCGACCAGCGACAAGCCCGCCGACTGAGCTACCGGCACAAGCGGAGCATCTTCAGGCGCCACCCTTCGGGGTGGCGCCTTTTCTTTGCGCCTGGCCTGCCAGCCAGTCGCTTGCAGTAGCTTGAGCGCGTGCGCCGGGTCACCTTCTCCCGCAACTTCACGCTCTCGCTCTCGCGGACGTGCCAGTGCTACTGCAAGTACTGCGCCTTCGCGACCCACCAGGCCCACGTCCACGCACCCGAGGACGTCGAAAAGCAGCTGGACGAGGCGCTCAAACGGAATGCAAAGGAGCTGCTGGTGCTCACCGGCGAGCGGCCGGAGGTCAACCCGGTGGTCGCCGAGCGTCTGAAGGCCTGGGGCCACGATGACTTCACCGGCTACGTCGTCTGGGCCTGCGAACGCGCCTTGGAGCGCGGCATGCTGCCCCACACCAACATCGGCGTGCTGGACAAGCGCGACCTGGCACGGCTGCGCGAGGTGACCGCGTCGCAGGGCCTGATGCTGGAGTCGACCAGCGAGCGCCTGATGGACACCGTCCACGCCGGCAGCCCGACCAAGCATCCGGCCGCGCGCCTGGCGACGATCGAAGCCGCCGGCGAGCTTCGCATCCCCTTCACGTCCGGGATTCTCGTCGGCATCGGCGAGACCCCGGAGGAGCGCATCGAGTCCCTGGAAGCCCTCGCCGCTACCCACGCTCGGCATGGCCATCTGCAGGAGGTGATCCTCCAGAACTTCGTCCCGCACCCGCGCTACTACGGGGCCGAGGTCGCTGAGATCGCGGATGAGGCTTCGCGTGAGCGTTGGGGGGGCGGCGCGGACACCTCCTCCAGACACATCTCGCTAGGGCTCGATGTTGAGTGTCTGGAGGAGGTGTCCGCGCCGCCCCTACCGACCTGGGCCAATCCGGTCTCCATCGACGAGATCAAGCACCTGATCTCCGAGTGCAAACGGTTGATGCCGGACGTAGGGGTGCAGGTGCCGCCAAATCTCAGTGAGTTCTGGCCGGAGTTGGTGGAGGTCGGGGCCACGGATCTCGGAGGTCTTTCGGCGAACGGAGACCACATTTCGCCCGAGGAGCCCTTCCCTTCGCCGCATCAGGTGCGCAAGGAGCTGGCGCCTCGGGGGTATGCGCTGACCGAGCGGCTGTGCGTCTACCCGCAGTACATGGATCCGGAGTGGATGGAGCAGGGGGTCCTCGACGTGATCAAGCTGAAGTACTGGAGCTTCATTCCGCGCAAGGGGTCGGGTCGTCGCAGCGAAGAGGTGATCGACGGCGATCTGGCTCCGAAGGCGATCGCAAAGGGTCGCGAAGGGGTGGAGCTCTCCGAGGACGAGTTGACCGCCCTGTTTGCGGAGACGCGGCCCGAGGTGGTCGAGGAGATGCGGATCGCGGCCGACGAGCTGCGGGCGGAGCTGGCGGGGGATCGGGTCACCTTCGTCGTCAACCGCAACATCAACTTCACCAACGTCTGCGTCGTCGGCTGCGCCTTCTGCGGCTTCGGCCAGGGGCGGCGCTCGCCCGACGCCTACGAAGTCAGCGAGGCGGACTTCGCGGCGCGGGTCGAAGAGGCGGTCGCCTTCGGCGCCACCGAGCTCTGCATGCAGGGCGGCATCCATCCCGACCTGACCCTGGAGGAGTACGGCCGCTGGCTGCGGCTGGCGAAGCAGGTGGCGCCGCAGCTGCACCTGCACGCCTACTCGCCGATGGAGATCAACTGGGCCTGCGAGCGCTCGGGCAAGGAGCCGCTGGAGGTCTTCGAGTACCTGCTCGGGTGCGGGCTCGGCTCCACTCCCGGAACCGCGGCCGAGGTTCTGGACGACGGCGTCCGTCAGCGGATCTCGCCGAACAAGCTGCCGGCCGAGCGCTGGGTGGAGATCATCGAAGCTTCGCACCGGGCCGGGCTGCGCTCGACCTCGACGGTGATGTTCGGCCACATCGAGGAGCCGCGCGAGCTGGCCCGCCACATGCGGGTGGTCCGCGCCCTGCAGGAGCGGACCGGCGGCATCACCGAGTTCGTCCCGCTCAGCTTCATCCCCTTCAACACGATGCTCGGCCGCACCCACGGGATCGAGGAGATCTCGATGCGGGAGAACCTGAAGCACACCGCCGCCTTCCGGCTGGCGCTGGGCCGGACGATCCCCAACCTGCAGGCGAGCTGGGTGAAGATGGGGCTGGAGGGGGCGACCGAGGCGCTGCGCTGGGGGGTCAACGACCTCGGCGGCACGCTGATGGAGGAGAACATCAGTCGCATGGCCGGGTCGCAGCACGGGGTGCGGCTCGAGCCCGAGCAGCTGATCGCCGCCGCCCGGGCGGCCGGGCGCGAACCGGCGCAGCGGACGACGTTGTACGAGATCATCGAGACCTATGCGGGCGATGGTCCTCGAGAGGCAGCGGCAGCCGCTCCGGCCGGCTGAGCTGCCCGAGCCCAGGTCCGGCCCCGGCCAGGTCCAGCTCGAGGTCCGCGCCTGCGGCGTCTGCCGCACCGACCTCCACATCCTCGACGGCGACCTCGCCGAGCCGAAGCTGCCGCTGGTGATGGGCCACCAGATCGTCGGCGTGGTGCGCGAGACGGGGGAGGGGGCGGAGCGTTTCGCGCCGGGCGACCGGGTGGGCGTGCCGTGGTTGGGCTGGACCTGCGGCGAGTGCCGTTACTGCCGCAGCGGGCGCGAGAACCTCTGCGACCGTGCGAGGTTCACCGGCTACGACCTCGACGGCGGCTACGCCGAGGTCGCGGTCGCCGACGAGCGCTTCTGCTTCCCGATCCCGGAGGGGTATCCCGACACGCAGGCGGCGCCGCTGCTCTGCGCCGGGCTGATCGGCTACCGGGCGCTGCGGCTGGTCGGCGACGCGGAGCGGATCGGGTTCTACGGGTTCGGCGCCGCCGCCCACATCCTCTGCCAGGTCGCGGTCCACGAAGGCCGGCGGGTGTTCGCCTTCACCCGCGAGGGCGACGCCGAGACGCAGGCGTTCGCGCGCGAGCTGGGGGCGGAGTGGGCCGGCTCCTCGGACGAGGCGCCGCCGGAGGAGCTCGACGGCGCGATCGTCTTCGCCCCGGTCGGGGCGCTGATGACGGCGGCGCTGCGGGTCAGCGCCAAGGGGGCGCGGATCATCAGCGCCGGCATCCACATGAGCGACATCCCCTCCTTCCCCTACGCGGAGCTGTGGGGCGAGCGGTCGCTCGGCTCGGTCGCCAACCTGACCCGGCGCGACGGCGAGGAGTTCATCCCCCTGGCGCCGCGGGTGCCGGTGCGGACCGAGGTCGAGGTCTACCCGCTGGAGGAGGCCAACCGGGCGCTCGACGACCTCCGCGCCGGTCGCCTCCGGGGGGCCGCGGTTCTCCAGGTCGCCGGTTGAGCGGCGCCCTCGCTGGGTAGCTGGACCGCGTCAAGCGATAGCCAAGGAGGGATCGATGAACGACGAGATCCGCAACAAGGACGACGCCAAGGGTCGCCTCAAGGAGGCCGCCGGGGACATCACCGGCGATGACGAGCTGAAGCGCGAAGGCAAGGTCGACAAAGCGACCGGCGCCGTCAAGGACGGGATCGAGAAGGTTTCCGACAAGGCGAAGGACGCCGTCGGCAAGGACCGCGACTAGCAGCCTTCGTCACCGAAACAGGTCACCGCTGCGGGGGCGGCGGAGGGCGGACGCACCAGGTCCGTCCTCCGCCAACACGTAGTGGTCGAGGCCGCGGACCACGGCAGCCGGTACACCGGCGTCCTTGACGCGAACCAGGTCCGCCGCCGCCGCGACCTCGTCGGCGATCGCGATCACCGTCGCGCTCAGCTCCCGCCCGCTCGCGTCCTCGCGCCCGCGCCAGTCGTCCAGCGGCGCCAGGCCCGCGCAACCGATCGCCACCTCGGCCTGCCCCAGCCGCCAGGCGCGCCCGAAGCTGTCGGCGATGACGATCGCGGTCCCGAGTTCTTTCCTGATGGCTCTGGCCGATGCGTCGGGATCTCTCGGCAGCAGGCACACCGTCCCGTCCTCGGGGAGGTTCGAAGCGTCGATCCCCGCGTTGGCGCAGACGAAGCCGTGGTGGGTTTCGGTGATCAGGACGTCGCGCTCCGCGCGCAGCACCTCGCGGCTCTCGGAGAGCACCAGCTCGACGAGCTCCGCCTCCTTGCCCAGGTCGTTCGCCAGCTCCCGGGCCTTCTCGGACGGCTCGACCTCGGCCAGCCGCCGCACCATCCCCTCCGCCTTGGAGACCACCTTCTGCGAGATCACCACGACGTCGCCGTCGAAAAGCTCGGCCCGGGCGGCGATCAGCTCGCCGACTTTGTTCCCCTTGCGGACCTCGGGCATTCCCTCCACCGGGAGGACCCGAAGCTCGGCGCTCATATCCCCAGGGCCTTGGCGGTCCGCCGCGCGCGCTTCGGCCGGCGCTCCAGCTCCCGGGTCAGGGCGATCACGTCGGCGGGGGTGTCGAGGTCGAGTTCGATCGACGGCAGCTCCTCGATCCCGAACGGGATGCCCGCCTGGCGCGCCGCCTCGACGTGGCGCTCGCGGCTGCCCTCGCCGAAGGCGGGGACGATCGCGCTCGGCGGGCTGAGCAGGAGCGCGTTGGTGCCGGTGCCGTGGCGGTCGGGGACGATGCCGACGTAGCTGCCGGGGACGCCGGTCAGCAGCCGGTCGAGCTCCCGCGGGTCGAGCAGCGGACAGTCGCCGGCCAGCAGCAGGACCCGCTCGGCGCCCTCGACCTCGGCCCGGGCGATGCCGGCCAGTGCCGCCTCGACGTGGCCGGCGTCCTCGGGGTCGGGCACGACCTCGGCGCCGACCTCGGCTGCCAGCTCCTGGGCCAGCGGCTCGCCGCTGACGACGATCAGCCGCTCGATCGCCCGCGCTTCGCCGATCGCCTCCAGCACGTCGGCGACCATCGCCCCGGCCAGCTCGCGGCGGCGCTCGGCCTCGATCCCGGTCGCCAGCCGCTGCTTGGCGGCGTCGAAGCGCTTGACGGGGAGGACGGCGGTGACGGTCACTGCGAGCCGAGCGTAGCGGCGTAGTCGAGGACGATCCGCGCCAGGCGCAGGCGCCCCGCCGCTCCCTCCATCAGCGTCGGCGCGGCGAGGGTCGGGATCTCAGCCGGAGGCGGGTCGGGATCGCCCTCGTCGACGACCATCGCGTCGATCAACCCGGCGTAGAG
The DNA here is from genome assembly GCA_036280195.1 of Solirubrobacterales bacterium. GTDB lineage: Bacteria > Actinomycetota > Thermoleophilia > Solirubrobacterales > 70-9 > VAYN01. The sequence continues at coordinate 18,771 of DASURF010000064.1, forward strand.
GGAGGCGACGCCGGCGGCGTTGGTCGGGCGGCCGATCCCTTCCATGAAGCGGTCGGTCGGGCCCTTGACGACCTCGCCGGCGACGTAGGGGCTGACCGCGACGACCGGGGCGGGGGAGGCGGCGATCGCCTCGCGCATGCCGGGGACGGCGAGGATCGGGCCGATGCTGATCACCGGGTTGGAGGGCCCGAGGACGATGACCTCGGCGACGCGGATCGCCTCCAGCACCTCGGGGGTCGGCTCGGCCGCCTCGATCCCCTCCAGTTGCACGCCTTCGACCGCGGGCTGACCGCCGTCGAGGATCAGGTACTCCTGCAGGGCGCGGGGGGCGGCGGGGGTGATCACCCGGGTCCGCACCGGCGTGTCGGCCATCGGCAGGACCCGCGCCTCGACCCCGAGGCCGCGGGCGATCTGCGCCTGGGCGTCGGTCGGGCGGCCGCCGTCGTCGAGGAACTGGCGCCGGTAGAGGCAGGCGGCGAGGTCGCGGTCGGAGAGGCCGAACCAGCTGGGCGCGCCGAGCTGCTGCAGGCGCTCGAAAGCGACGAAGCCGTCGTCGCGGATGCCCCAGCCGCGGGTCTCGTCGATTTCGCCGCTGAGCCAGTAGGTGACGAGGTCCGGGTCGGGGGAGACGTGGACGCCGAGCGCCTCGATGTCGTCGCCGGTGTTGGCGATCACCGCCAGGTCGGCGCCGACCTCCTCCTGCATCCCGGCCGCGAGCTTTGCGCCGCCGGTGCCGCCGGCGAGCAGGGCGACCCTCATCGAAGGAGCTCCCGGGTCGGGGCTCTCACGCCCAGTGGTCGCCGTCGGGGAGGTTGGTGAGGCGGATCCCGGCGTGCGCCTTGTAGCGGACGTTGACCGAGATCAGCAGCGGCGTCAGCTGCTCGACGATCCGCGCCGTCTCCAGGGCGCCGGCGTTGACCGCGCGCAGGCCGGGGATCAGCTCGATCAGGCGGGCGACGCGGGCCTTGTCGGCCTTCTTGTCGCCGCAGACGAGGATGTCCTCGCCGAGCTCCGCGTCGAGGTCGGCCAGGGTCGGGGCGCCGACCGTGTGCAGGGCGGAGACCACGGTGACGCCCTCTGGGACCATCTCCTGCGCCTGCTGGGCGGCCGAGCCCTGCCAGACGCCGAGCGAGCGGGTCGCTTTGCCGCTGACCGCGGCGGCGAGCGGGACGGTGCAATCGACCAGGATCTGGCCGGGGCGCAGCGCCTCGCGCAGGTTGTTGAGGTTCTCCGACTGGGCGCGAAAGGGAACGGTGAGGAAGACGATCTCACCCTTGGTCGCGGCCTCGGCGTTCTCGAGGCCGGTGACGTCGGCGTCGGGGACGTCGGTGCGGACCTTGGCGGCCGCCTCCTCGGCCCGCTCAGCGGAGCGGGAGCCGAGCACCACGGGCAGGCCGGCCTTCGCCCAGCGGCGCGCGAGCCCGGCGCCGAGGGCGCCGGTGCCGCCGATGATCGGGATCGGTTCGCTTCCCGGGGTCAAGGCCGCGCAGTCTATGCTCCGGCCCGATGAGACTGGAGGGACGCAAGGCGCTGGTGACCGGCGGGGCGAGCGGGATCGGCGCCGCGATCGCCGCGCGGCTTTCGGCCGAGGGCGCCGAGGTCTGGGTCGGCGACATCGACACCGAGGGCGCCGAGAAGGTTGCGGCGGAGATCGCCGGCCACGCGGTCGAGCTCGACGTCACCGACCTCGAGGCAGCCCGCCGCGCCGTCGCCGCGGTCGGCGAGCTCGACGTCCTCGTCAACAACGCCGGCACCGACAACTTCGGCTTCTTCGTCTACGTGACGCAAGAGCAGTGGCAGCAGGTGCTGGACATCAACCTCGGCGGGGTCATGAACTGCACCCACGCGGCGCTGCCCGGCATGCAGGAGCGTGGCTACGGCCGCATCGTCAACATCTCCTCCGAGGCCGGGCGGGTCGGCTCCAAGGGCTCGGCCGCCTACAGCGCCGCCAAGGCCGGCGTCATCGGTTTCACCAAGGCGATCGCCCGCGAGAGCGCCCGCTACGGCGTCACCGCCAACGCGATCGCCCCCGGCCCGATCGAGACCCCGCTGCTGATGGGCGCCAAGGAGTTCGGCGAGATCGGCGAGAAGGTGATCGAGACGATGCGCGCCTCCACCCAGATGGGCCGCCTCGGTCAGCCCGAGGAGGTGGCCGCCGCGGCCGCCTTCCTCGCCTCCGACGACGCCAGCTACGTCACGGGCGAGACCCTGGGCGTAAGCGGCGGCCTCGGCATGGTCTGAAGCCCCGCAAGCACCGCGAACAACAGGCTGGGTAGGGGGAGAGATCTGGCGAGTGGTGACTTAGGCCGGTCATAGCCGGCTCAACTCACCAATCGCGAAAAGCATGGGCGCTGGTGCGGCGTCAGCACGGGGTTGTGACGCGGGATCAGCTTCGTGAACTCGGTTATGGACGGCACGCCATCGGGCACCGCATCAAAAAGGGCTTGCTTCATCCGGTGCGTCGGGGCGTCTTTGCGGTAGGGCGACCGGAGGTCAGCGAGAAAGGGCACTGGATGGCGGCGGTCCTCACTTGTGGCGAGGGCGCCATGCTCAGTCATTCAAGCGCCGCGGCTCTCTGGCGGATCGGTGGTGAGCAGGGCGGTCTTGTGGAGGTCTCCTTACCCAGCTCTTCTCGTCGGCGTCACTCAGGGATTCGAATTCACCGACGACCTTCGTTCAACCTCAAGCGCGATGTCACCCTCGAGTTCGGCATCCCGGTCACGACGCCCGTCCAGACCCTGATTGACATGGCACTGCGCCTCGATCGCGCCGGCATCGAGCGGATGATCAACGAGGCCGACAAATACAACCTCGCGCATCCGCCCGGTATACGCCGGGCGCTCGACGAGCGCATCGGCGAGCCGGGCGTCGCCCAGCTCCGCCGGATCCTCGACCGGCGCACCTTCCGGCTCACCAAGGAGGAGCTGGAACGGCGGTTCCTGCCGCTTGCCCGCAAGGCCGGTTTGCCGGTGCCGCTGACCGGCCAGTGGGTGAACGGGTTCGAAGTCGACTTCCACTGGCCGGACCTCGGCCTGGTGGTCGAGACGGACGGGCTGCGCTACCACCGCACGCCGGCCGAGCAGGCTCGCGACCGGCTCCGCGACCAGGCCCACACCGCCGCCGGCCTCACCCAGCTGCGCTTCACCCATGAGCAGGTCCGCTACGAACCCGACTACGTGCGCCGGATCCTCGCTCAGACCGCGAGCCGCTTCGCCATCTCGACGAAGTAGTCGAGCGCGGCGGGGTTCGCCAGCGAGTCGCGGCTGGCGGCCTTCTCCACCGGCGTCCCCATCAGGATCCGCTTCACCGGCACCTCCAGCACCTTGCCGCTGAGCGTGCGCGGCACCTCCTCGATCGCGAAGACCTCGTCGGGGACGTGGCGCGGGGAGCACTGCTCGCGCACCCGCCGGGCGATCTCCCGCGGCAGCTCGTCGTCCAGCTCGGCTCCCTCGCGCATCACCACGAAGAGCGGCATCCAGCCGTCCGTGCCCGGCCGCGGCACGTCGACCACCAGCGCGTCGACGATCGCGTCGATCCCCAGCACCGCGCGGTAGATCTCGCTCGTCCCCATGCGGATGCCGCCGCGGTTGATGGTCGAGTCGGAGCGGCCGTAGATGATCGCCGTCCCGCGCCTGGTCAGTTCGATCCAGTCGCCGTGGCGCCAGGTGCCGGGGAACATCTCGAAGTAGCTCTCGCGGTAGCGGTTGCCGTCCTCGTCGCCCCAGAAGTAGATCGGCATCGAGGGCATCGGCTCGGTCACGACCAGCTCGCCGACCTCCTCGACCACCGGGCGCCCGTCTTCGTCCCAGGCCTCGACCGCTGCCCCCAGCGCCCGCGCCTGCAGCTCGCCCCGGTAGACAGGCAGCGTCGCGACGCCGCCGACGAAGGCGGTGCAGAGGTCGGTGCCGCCGCTGGTCGAGAACAGCCAGGTGTCGGAGCCGAGGTGCTCGTAGATCCAGTCGAACCCCTCGGGCGAGAGGGGGGAGCCGGTCGAGCCGACCGCCTTCAGGCGGCTGAGGTCGCGGCCGTTGCCGGGCTCGACGCCGGCCTTCATGCAGGCGCCGATGTAGGCGGCGCTGGTGCCGAACATCGTCACCCCGGCCCGCTCGGCCAGGTCCCAGAGCGCCGTCATGTCGGGAGTTCCCGGGTTGCCGTCGTAGAGGACGATCGCCGCCCGGGTCAGCAGCCCGGAGACGAGGAAGTTCCACATCATCCAGCCGGTGGTCGTGAACCAGAAGAGGCGGTCGCCGGGGTGGGCGTCGACGTGGAGGTGGAGCTTCTTCAGGTGCTCGAGCAGGATCCCGCCCTGGCCCTGGACGATCGCCTTCGGCAGGCCCGTGGTGCCGGAGGAGTAGAGAACCCAGAGCGGATGGTCGAAGGGAACGCGAGAAAAGCGCAGCTCGGCGTTTCCGCCGAGCTGCAGGAGCTCGTCCCACCTCATGCCGTCGCGCAGCGGCGAGAGGTCGGGCTCGGGGTCGAGGTAGGGGAGGACGATGGTCCGCTCCAGGCTCGGCATCGCCTCCTGCAGCCGGGCGACGGTCTCGCGCCGGTCGAAGTCCTTGCCGCCGTAGCGGTAGCCGTCGACCGCGAAGAGGACCTTGGGCTCGATCTGGGCGAAGCGGTCGATCACGCTCGCCGGGCCGAAGTCGGGCGAGCAGCTGGACCAGACCGCGCCGATCGAGGCGGTGGCGAGGAAGGCGACGATCGCCTCGGGGATGTTCGGCATGTAGGCGACGACGCGGTCGCCGCGCTCGACGCCCAGCGCGCGCAGCCCCGCCGCCGCCGCCGCGACCTGCTGCCGCAGCTCGCCCCAGCTCAGCTCGCCGAGCTCGCGCAGCTCCGAGGCGTGGAGGATCGCCGTTTCGCCGTCGTCCTTGCCGGCGAAGACGTGCTCGGCGTAGTTCAGCCGCGTGCCGGGGAACCACTCGGCGCCGGGCATCTCGCGGCTGCCCAGTACCGCGCCGCGCTCGCCGTCGGCCTGGACGCCGAAGAAGTCCCAGATCGCGTCCCAGAACGCATCCAGCTCGTCGACCGACCACTGCCAGAGCTCGGCGTAGCCGTTGAAGGAGAGCCCGCGCTCCCGCTCCAGCCAGCGCATGAACTCGGCCAGGCGTGAGCGCTCGACCATCTCCGCCGACGGCTCCCAAAGCAGCTCTCCCGTCCCGGCGTTCACGGCGCCAGCCTATTGATGCCGGAGGTGGGATTCGAACCCACAAGCCCGCAAGGGCAATCGATTTTGAGTCGATCGCGTATGCCAGTTCCGCCACTCCGGCGCTGGCGGGAACGATAGTGCCGGCGCGGGTGGGTGACTACGCCGGCTGGGGAGAGGCGCCGGCGCCGTAGTCCTCGCCGGAGCCGATCGGGCGCTCCTCCTCCACGTGCCACTCCTGGTTGAAGGCGTAGAGGGACGCGGCGACGACCACGATCTGCAGCAGGCCGAGGACGATCACCAGCGTGCCGAGCAGCGCCGAGGGGAGGACGGCCTCGTCGAAGCCGGCGCGGTCGCGGTTGAACCAGCTTTCGGCGCCGACCGCGCAGAAGATCGCCAGGATCATCGAGAGCGCCGCCACCACCGGCAGGATGCCGCGGTTCCAGCGAGCGACGAGGAAGGCGAAGAAGGCGTAGAGGATGGCGTAGATGGCGCAGACGATTCCCATCCCGCTGCCGCCCTTCAGAAGCGACCAACCACCGATCGTGATCAGCCCCGCGATCACCGCCGTCGCCGCGAGCAGCAGGACGACGACGAACTTGGTCGAGACCGAGCTCGCTTTTTCCCGATTCGGCCGCCACAGTTCGTAGCCGGGCCTGACCTCTCCTACCGCCACGGCCCGATCATAGAATCTGTCAGCGACGCAGCGGCGTTGGCCGCACGTTAAGGCCCGTTCGGGCCGGCCACGCGGGCGTGGCGAAATTGGCAGACGCGCCAGGTTTAGGTCCTGGTGGGCTTCGGCCCGTGGGGGTTCAAGTCCCTCCGCCCGCACTCCCGGGAGCCCCGCTCCCGATACGATCAGACCCCTGGGGCACTGGCCAAACTGGCTAAGGCACCGGTCTCCAAAGCGGGCGAATCTCGGTTCGAGTACTAGTTGCCTCGTTCAGGTTGACTTGGACAGGACCGCTTCACAGACGGTGACAAGTCATACGCTGGATCGATGCAGCGGCACCGGCTTGACCCAGGTCTAGGTATTGAGCCGCCCTCTATCTGGCTCGGACTCCTGGCGACGGTGGCGACGGTGGCGATCTGCACGCTGCTCGTCTTCCCACTCAAGTCAGTCGCGCCGGTCGTTTCCCTCGGGGTCGTCTACCTGCCGGCGATCCTGGTGATTTCGACGGTGTGGGGATTGCGGCTCGGGCTACTCGCCTCGGTCGCCAGCGCCGCCGCTTTCAACTTCTTCCACATTCCCCCGGTGCATCGCTTCACGATCGCTGACGAGGAGAACTGGGTCGCCTTGGTCGCGTTCGTGATCGCGGCGATCGTCAGCAGCGCGGTCGCCGGCCTCGCCCGCGCTCGCGCCGTGGAAGCCGAGCGGCGCCGCGAGGAAGCCGATCGCGCGTTCGCCGAGCTGGAGGCGTTGACCCACGAGCGGGACCGGATGCAGGCCGAGGCGGTGGAAGCCGAGGCGGTGCGGCGAAGCGATGAGCTGAAGACCATGCTTCTGCGATCGGTTTCCCACGATCTACGCACCCCGCTCACGTCGATCATCGCGGGCGGGTCGGCTCTCGGTTCCGAGAATCTGACCCCGACGGAGCGGGTCGAGTTGAGCGACGGCATCGTCGGGGAGGGCAAGCGCCTCTCGCGCCTGGTCGAGAACCTGCTTGATGTCTCGCGGCTTGAGGCCGGGAAGGCCGAGCCGCATCGCGGACCTGTCGATCTCGCCGACGTGCTGGAGGCGGCGCGGGAGGGACAGGGCAAGTCGGAGCCGATCCGGCTGTCCCTCGACGCCGAGCTACCGATGGTCGAGGCGGATGCCGCGCAGCTCGAGCGCGCTTTCGCGAACCTTCTGGAGAACGCGGTCCGCTATGGGAACGGTCGCCCTGTGCTGGTCCGCTCGCGCTTGGTCGGCGGCAATATCGTCGTCCGCGTGGTCGACCAGGGACCGGGCATATCCGAGGCCGACCGCGAGCGGATATTCGAGCCGTTCCAGCATGGCGACACAGCCAGGGCGGGCTCGGGTCTCGGTCTCGCGATCGCCAAGGGCTTCATCGAGGCCAACGGAGGCAGCATCGTCGTCGAGTCGATGCCCGGACAGGGCACCAGCTTCGTCGTGACCCTGCCGCCGCACCGGGAAGGGAAAGCGTGAGCGACGCGACGCGGGTGCTGGTGTGTGACGACGAGGAGCAGATCCTGCGCGCGCTGCGAGTGATCCTGCGCGACGCCGGCTATGACGCCGTCACCGCATCGACCGGGGAGGAGGCGCTGGACCGGGCGGCGGTGAAGCCGCCGTCCGCAGCGATCCTCGACCTGATGCTTCCCGGCATCGACGGGGTAGAGGTGACGAAGCGGCTACGCGAGTGGAGCGAGATGCCGATCATCGTCCTCTCGGCTGTCGGCGAGGAGGAGGCGAAGGTGCGGGCGCTGGCGGCCGGCGCCGACGACTACGTGACCAAGCCCTTCGGCCCGCCGGAGCTGATCGCCCGGCTCGAGGCGGTGATGAGGCGCGCGAGGCCCCAGGGCTCGGAGCCGGTGATCGAGGCGGACGGGCTGGAGCTCGATCTCGGCGCTCGCGTAGTGCGGCGCGATGGCGAGGATGTCCACCTCACCCCGACCGAGTTCGAGCTGTTGCGGGTCCTCGCGCAGAACCGCGGCCGGCTGATGACGCATCGAGCCCTGCTGGTCGAGGTCTGGGGGGTCGAGTACGAAGACGATGTGCAGGTGCTGCGCGTCCACGTCGCCAACCTGCGAAGCAAGATCGAGCCCGAGGGTGCCCCTCGCTACATCCGCACGGACCCCGGCGTCGGCTACCGCTTCGCGGGCTAGAAGCGGCCTTTACGAAATCTGTATACGCCGGCCGCGTTTCTTCATGCGGTCTTGACGGGGTGGGGCGCACGATCAACGCATGGATCTCCTCTCCATCGTCCTGGCGCTGCTCGCCTTCGGCTCGATCTACGGGCTGATCGCGGCGCTCGACCGCGTATGAGCGCCGCCGAGCTGTTCGGTCTGATCGTCGCCGCCGCTGTCTTCTGCTACCTCGGCTACGCGCTGTTCCGGGGAGAGCGGTTGTAGTGGCGCAGGGCTGGGTTCAGATCGTCGTCTTCCTCCTTGTCCTGACGGCGCTGGTGCCGCTGGTCGGCTCCTACATAGCCGCCGTCTTTCAAGGCGAGCGGGTCTTCCTCTCGCCCCTCCTCGGGCCGGTCGAGCGCTTCGCCTACCGAGTGCTGCGAGTGCGGCCCGAAGAAGGGCAGGACTGGAAGGCATACGCCCGCTCGATCGTCGTCTTCAGCCTGCTCTCCTGGCTGGCGCTCTACCTGATCTTGCGCACGCAGGGCATCCAGCCGCTGAACCCCGAGGGCTTCGGCTCCGGCCCTTGGAACCTCAGCTTCAACACCGCCTCCTCCCTCGTCACCAACACGAACTGGCAGTACTACGGCGGCGAGACGACGCTCTCCTATTTCGTCCAGATGGTCGGCCTGACGGTGCAGAACTTCGTCTCGGCCGCGGTCGGGATCGCCGTGCTCGCCGCTGTGATCCGCGGCTTCGCCACCCGCTCGGGATCGGCGCTCGGCAACTTCTGGAGCGACCTCATTCGGATCAACCTCTACGTGCTGCTGCCGATCTCCTTCGTGGCAGCGCTCGTGCTCGTCTCGCAGGGCGTGATCCAGGCGCTTGACGGATCGCAGACCTTCCACACGCTCGCCGGAGGGACGCAGACGCTGGCCCTCGGCCCGGTCGCCTCGCAGGAGGCGATCAAGGAGCTGGGGACCAACGGCGGCGGCTTCTTCAACGTCAACAGCGCCTATCCGTTCGAGAACCCGAGCAGCTTCACCAACATCGTCGAGCTGCTGCTGATCCTCGTGATCCCCGCCGGCCTCACCTACACCTTCGGCCGCATGGTCGGCAACCGCCGCCAGGGCTGGGCTATCTATGCGGCGATGATGGCGATGTTCCTCGTCGCCGTCGCGGTCGTCTACGCGGCCGAGCAGCACGGCAGCCCGGCCCAGCACCACGCCGGGGTCTTGACCGCCTCGATCGAAGGCTCGCCCGGCGGCAACATGGAGGGCAAGGAGGTTCGCAACGGGATCGCCCAGTCCTCGCTTTGGACGGCGGTGACGACCGTGACCTCCTGCGGCGCCGTCAACGCGGCGCTCGACTCGCTGACCGGGATCGGCGGTCTGGTCCCGCTGGCGAACATGGGAACCGGCGAGGTCGTCTTCGGCGGGGTCGGTTCGGGCCTCTACTACATGCTGCTGTTCGTCCTGCTCACCGTCTTCATCGCCGGGCTGATGGTCGGCCGCACCCCGGAGTTCCTCGGCAAGAAGATCGAGTCGCGGGAGGTGAAGCTGGTCCTCGTCGGCGTCCTGGTGACGCCGCTGCTGGTGCTGTTCGCGACCGCCTGGGCGGTGGCGAGCCCGGACGGCACGCAGTCGATCTACAACCACGGCCCGCAGGGCTTCTCGGAGTCGCTTTACGCCTACATGTCGCAGGCGAACAACAACGGCTCGGCCTTCGCCGGCTACACCGGCTTCATCCAGCCGCACGCTCCCGGCAACGGCGGCTCGGAAGCGTTCAGCTTCGCCACCCTGCTCGGCGGTGTGGCGATGCTCCTTGCCCGTTTCCTGCCGATAATCGCGGCGCTGGCGGTGGCCGGCTCGCTGGCGGGCAAGCGGGTCGCGCCGGCCGGCGCCGGCACCTTCCGCGCCGACTCGCCCACCTTCGTCTTCCTCCTGATCGGCGTCGTCGTGATCGTCGCCGCTCTGACTTTCTTCCCCGCCTTCCTGCTCGGCCCGGTTGTGCAGGGACTGACCGACCAGCTCTTCTGAGATGAGTGGACTGCGAAAAGACCTCACCACCGCCGCGGTCGCGATCGTCTTCCTGACGGCCCTACTCGGCGTCGCCTACCCGCTAGTCACGACCGGCGCGGCGCAGCTGGCCTTCCCCGATGCCTCCGACGGCAGCAAGGTCGAGATGGACGGGAAGGTCGTCGGCTCGAAGCTGATCGGCCAGGACTTCAAGGGCCTGCCGCGCTACTTCCAGAGCCGCCCGTCCGCCACCGAATACAGCGGCGACGTCACCTTCTTCAACAACCTCGGCCCCAACAGCCGCGAACTCTCCGACTTCTTCGCCGAACAGCTCGCCGCCTACCTGAAGCGCGAGCGTCCCTATGACCCCGGTCTGCGAGCTGGCGACGTGCCGGTCGACGCGGTGACGACCTCGGCGTCGGGTGTCGACCCACATATCTCGACGGCCAACGCACGCATCCAGGCGCGGCGCGTGGCGGCGGTCCGCGGCCTGCCACTGGCTCGGGTTCTCGATCTGGTGGACGAGAACACCGCCGGCCGATTCCTCGGGCTGTTCGGCGAGCCGGGCGTGAACGTCCTCGAGCTGAACGTCGACCTCGACCAGGGAGCCGCCGAATGACCGACGAGACGCTTCGGAACCGGCCGCGCTCGCTGATCGACCGGCCGATCCTCACGCGCGCCGCCCTCGACTCGGTACGCAAGCTCGACCCGCGTCACCAGCTCCGAAACCCGGTGATGTTCGTGGTCGAGATCGGCGCCGCGATCGTCACTGCCGGCTGGCTGATCCAGGTCTTCGGCGGATCGCCGCTCGGCGGCGGCGACGACCCTGCCTGGTTCTCCTTTGCGATCGGCGCCTGGCTCTGGCTCACGGTCGTCTTCGCCAACTTCGCCGAGGCGATCGCCGAGGGCCGGGGCAAGGCCCAGGCCGACGCCCTGCGCTCGATGCGGACCGAGACCGTCGCCCGCCTCCGCGACGGCGGCGAGAAGCCGGCCTCGGAGCTGCGGCGCGGCGACGTAGTCGTGGTCGAGGCTGGCGAGACGATTCCCGGCGACGGCACCGTGATCAAGGGGATCGCCTCGGTCGACGAGTCGGCGATCACCGGCGAGTCGGCGCCCGTGGTACGCGAGTCCGGCGGCGACCGCTCCGCTGTGACCGGCGGCACCCGCGTCCTCTCGGACCGCATCGTCGTCGAGATCACGCAGGAGGCGGGGCAGAGCTTCCTCGACCGGATGATCGCCTTGGTCGAGGGCGCCGAGCGGCGAAAGACGCCGAACGAGATCGCGCTGAACATCCTGCTCGCCGGGCTGACGATGGTCTTCCTCGCGGTCGTCGTGGCGCTGCGCCCCTTCGCCGAGTTCTCCGGCACGGACGCCTCGGTCGTGACCTTGATCGCGCTCCTGGTCGCCCTGATCCCGACCACGATCGGCGCCCTGCTCTCGGCGATCGGGATCGCCGGCATGGACCGCCTCGTGCGTCATAACGTGCTGGCGCTCTCCGGGCGGGCGGTCGAGGCTTCGGGCGACGTGGACGTGCTGCTGCTCGACAAGACCGGCACGATCACGCTCGGCAACCGTGAGGCGACGCAGTTCATTCCGATGCCGGGGATCGAGGAGGCCGAGTTGGCCGAAGCCGCGCAGCTCTCCTCGCTCGCCGACGAGACGCCGGAGGGCCGCTCGATCGTCGTCCTCGCCAAGAGCGAGTACGGCATCCGCGAGCGCGAGCTGAACAGCCACGAAGCTACCTTCGTCCCCTTCACCGCGGAAACCCGGATGAGCGGCGTCGACGTGAACGGCAACCAGTACCGCAAGGGGGCCGGCGACGCGATCATCCGCTACGTCGAACAGCAGGGCGGGCGCCCTCCGGTCGAGCTACAGGAGCAACTGGACCTGATCGGCCGCGACGGCGGCACCCCGCTCGCGGTCTGTCGCGACAACCACGTCCTCGGCGTCGTCTATCTGAAGGACATCGTCAAGGAGGGGATGAGCGCCCGCTTCGATGAGCTGCGCGCGATGGGGATCTCGACCGTGATGGTCACCGGAGACAACCGCCTCACCGCCGCGAAGATCGCCGAGGAGGCCGGCGTGGACGACTTCCTGCCTGAAGCGACCCCGGAGCAGAAGCTGGAGCTGATCCGCTCTCACCAGGCCGAAGGCCGGATGGTCGCGATGGCAGGCGACGGGACCAATGACGCTCCGGCACTCGCTCAGTCGGATGTGGGAGTGGCGATGAACACCGGCACCCAGGCCGCGCGCGAGGCGGGGAACATGGTCGACCTCGACTCCAACCCGACGAAGCTGATCGAGGTCGTGGAGATCGGCAAGCAGCTCCTCATCACCCGCGGCGCTCTGACCACTTTCTCGATTGCAAACGACGTCGCCAAGTACTTCGCGATCCTGCCGGCGATCTTCGCCTTCACCTACGCGGCGAGCCCCGGCGAGCGCGGCCCGCTCGACGCGCTGAACATCATGGGGCTGGGGACGCCGACCTCGGCCATCCTCTCGGCGATCGTCTTCAACGCCCTGGTGATCCCGCTGCTGGTGCCGCTGGCGTTGCGCGGCGTCCAGTACCGGCCGATCGGCGCCACCGCGCTCCTGCGCCGCAACATGCTGATCTTCGGCCTCGGCGGCCTGATCGTGCCATTCATCGGGATCAAGCTGCTCGACCTCGTGATCCACAACCTGCTCGGAGCCTGAGATGTGCGCCGCGCAACTGGCGGCGGACAATCAAGGCGTGCGAACTGCTCGCCGGGGTCAGCTCAAGGTTTTCATCGGCATGGCCGCCGGAGTCGGCAAGACCTACCGGATGCTGCAAGAGGGCCACGCCGAGCAGGACGCCGGCCGCGATGTGGTGATCGGCTACATGGAGCCTCACAAGCGCCCCGAGACCTCGGCCCTGGCCAAGGGGCTGGAGGTGATTCCCCGGCAGTGTCTCACCTACCGCGACACCGACCTCGAGGAGATGGACCTGCCGGCGCTCCTGGCGCGCGAGCCCGAGTTGGCGCTGATTGACGAGCTGGCGCACACCAACGCGGCGGGGGCCGAGCACCAGAAGCGCTACGAAGACGTGCGCGAGGTGCTTTCTGCCGGGATCGACGTCTTCTCCACGGTCAACGTCCAGCACCTGGAGTCGCTGAACGACCAGGTCGCCGAGCTGACGGGGACGCGCGTCCGCGAGACGATCCCCGACGCGGTCCTCGGCGAAGCCGACGAAGTGGTGCTGGTCGATCTGACCCCGGAGGCGCTGATCGGTCGTCTGCGGGCGGGGAAGGTCTATCCCGGCGAGAACGTCGAGGCGGCGCTCGGCAACTTCTTCACCGTCGAGAACCTCCTGGCCCTTCGCGAGGTCGCTCTTCGCCAGGTAGCCGAGGGGGTGGAGGCGAAGCGGCTGGTGATCGAGGAGCCGCTCGGCACCCGCGAGGAGTGCGTCGGCGCCGAGGCGCCGAAGGCGGTCGCCGAGCGCTTGCTGGCGCTTGTTCGACCGCAGCCGAGCTCTCAACGGCTGGTTCGGCGGGCCTGGCGATCGGCGCAGCGGCTTGGGACCGACCTCGACTTGCTCTGGGTGAAGCCGCCGAACCAGCCGATCGAGGGGGAGATCGAGCGCCAGGTGACGGCGCTGCGCCACCTCGCCTCGGTGCTGGGCGCCACCTTCCTGATCGAGGAGAGCGACGACCTTGTCCAGGGTGTCGCGCGCGTCGCTCGCGAGCGCGGCACCACCTACATCATGGTCGGCGAGTCGCTGCCACGACGAGGCTTCGCCCGGCTTCGTGAGCCGCTGCCGCAGCGGCTGATGAACGCGACGCCGCCGGGGGTAGACGTGCGGATCGTCTCCCATCGCGGGCTCAAGGAGGAGCCGTGACCCTCGAGCACCTGCTGATCGGCGTGGCCCTCGTTCTCGGGCTTCTCGTCGGCTACCTGATCGCTCGCGCGAGAAAGGGCCGCAGCTCCGAGCGCCCGCAGGCCGTTCACCAAATCCTCCTGCCGTTCACCGGGACCGAAATATCTCGCCGAGCGGTGGACGCGGCTCTCCGCCTCGCCCGCGCCGAGGATGCGACTCTGATGCCCGCCTACCTGGCGGCCGTCCCGAAACAGCTTCCGCTGGACTGCGCGATCCCCGCTGAGGCCGCCAGGGCGATGCCGATGCTGGAGGCGATCGAACAGAGGGCGACGGGTCAGGGGGTCGCGGTCGACGCGCGGGTGGAACGCGGTCGCTCATACCGCCACGCGCTCGCCCGGCTGCTCGACCACGAGCGCTTCGATCGCGTCGTCGTCCCGGCCACCGCCGAGTCACGCGCCGGCCTCAGCGGCGACGATCTCGTCTGGCTTCTTGAGAAGGCGCCGGCCGAGGTGGTGATCCTGAGGCCCGGCCCCGAGGATCACGCCTTCCTCCAGGTGAACGGATCGTCCTCGCGCTGAAGAGACACGCTGACCGAGAAGTGGTCGAAAGACTGAAGAGGAGCTTCGGCCCACCCCCTCGGCCAGGTACGCCGATATGACGCCCAGGTTCCAGCGGCGCAGGAGTTTTGGTCGCTCTCCCGTTCCCTCAGCCGTTCCCTCGAAGCCCAGAAACGCTACTTTTTGGCTCTGGGGCACTGGCCAAACTGGCTAAGGCACCGGTCTCCAAAACCGGCGATTCTAGGTTCGAGTCCTAGGTGCCCCGCTTTCCGGATTCTGGCTAGCCCAGGGCGTCGCGGATCGGCGCGTCGGTGGGCGTCGTCGCGATCAGCTTGCGGTTGGCGAATTCGAGGATCCCGAGGTGGGAGAGCTCGCGCCCGAAGCCGGAGCGCTTGACTCCGCCGAAGGGCAGGGTTGGCTCCGAGGCGGTCGGGTGGTTGACGAAGACCATCCCGGTCTCGAGCCGGTCGGCCACCGACTGGGCGCGCTCGCCGTCGCTGCCGAAGACCGCTCCGCCGAGCCCGTACTGCGAGCCGTTGGCGAGGGCGATCGCCTCCTCGTCCGACTCGACCCGGTACACGACAGCGACCGGACCGAACAGCTCCTCGTGGTAGGCGCGCATCTCAGGGGTGACGTCGACCAGGATCGTCGGCTCGACGAAGGCGCCGGGGCGGTCGATGCGGCGGCCGCCGGTCACCACGCCGGCGCCCTTCTCGATCGCCTCGTCGACCTGCTCGATCACCAGCTCGGCCGCCCGCTCGGAGGAGAGCGGCGCCAGCGTCGTCTTCTCGTCGAACGGGTCGCCGGGTTCGAGCTCGGCCATCCGTTCGGCGAGGCCGTCGAGGAAGTCCTGAAAGACGTCGGCCATCACGATCATCCGCTTGGCGCTGGTGCAGACCTGGCCCATGTTGTGCATCCGCCCGACGAACGCCGCCTCCACGGTGCGCCCGAGGTTGTCGCCGTCGAGGACGATGAACGGGTCGCTGCCGCCGAGCTCGAGCACCACCTTCTTGAGAGCGCGGCCGGCCTCCTCGCCCAAGGCGGAACCGGCCCGGTCGCTGCCGGTCAGCGAGCAGCCCTGGACGAGCGGGCTCTCGACCACCCGCGCGATGTCCTCCACCTCGACGAAGACGTTGGTGAAGACGCCCTCGGGAGCGCCGGCATCCGTGAACAGCGCCTCGATCGCCAGCGCGGACTGGGGCACGTTCCGCGCGTGCTTGAGCAGGATCGTGTTGCCGAGTACCAGGTTCGGGGCGCTGATCCGGATCGCCTGGTACGCGGGGAAGTTCCACGGCTGCACGGTCAGCAGGACCCCGAGCGGCTCGGTGCGAATGAGTGCCGACCCCCCGTCGTCCATCTCCAGCGGCTGGTCCGCTACCTGCGCCGGGCCCTTCTCGGCGTAGTACTCGAGGATCCGGATCGTCAGGTCCAGCTCCGCCCGGCTGTGGCGGATCAGCTTCCCCATCTCGAGCGTGATCGTCCGCGCCAGATCCTCGTAGCGCTCCCGCATCAGCAGCGCCGCTCGCGCGACCACCCCGGCCCGCTCCACCGTCGCCCGCTCCCGCCACGGCCCCGACGCGCGGTGAGCCCGCTCGATGACCCGATCGATCTCTTCGCCGCGCAGCGAAGGAAACTCCCGCACCACCTCGTTGGTGTACGGGTTGACGGTTGCGTAGCCGCTGCGGGGGCCTGCCTTGGTTTGAGCCATCGCCGCGGCGTTGCCTCCCTAGGCCCGCACCGCGGAGATGTCGATTCGCAGCGCGACCTGATCGCCGACCAGCAGCCCGCCGCCGACAAGCGACTGCTGCCAGGTGAGGCCGAACTCGGTCCGGTCGATCGAACCGCGGACCGCGACGCCGACGCGATCTTTGCCCCAGGGGTCGACGGCCGCGCCTTCGACGTTGGCCTCGACCTGGATCTCGCGGGTGACGCCCTTGATCGTCAGATTGCCGGTGACCCGGTAGCTCCCTGCCTCGACGTGCTCGATCGCCGTTGACTCGAACGTGATCGACGGCCAGCGCTCGGCGTCGAAGAAGTCCGGGCCCCGAAGGTGTTCGTCGCGGTCGGGGTTGTTGGTGTCGATCGAGGCGACCTGGGCGCTGCCCCAGATCCGTGAGTCGTGATAGTCCTCGGCCGCCTCCAGCGTCCCCTCGTACTGCTTGAAGTGCCCGCGGACGGTGGAGATCATCATGTGCTTGACCTCGAAGCCGACGCTGGAGTGGATCGGATCCACCGTCCAGGTCCCGGTCGGCACCCGCACGATTCCCTGTTCGGTCTGTAGCTGGGTCGTCATCTCCTCTCTCCGGTAGGCCGCAGTGGTGCCTCTGTCAACCGACCGCCCCCTGCGGGGGTTCAGCAGCGGAGGATCTGCCACGCAATCTCGACAACGGTTGCGGACGGCCTACTCAGATATCCATGGATGGGGCAACGAACCCGACCTCAGTCGAGGCGACGGCCCCGATCGTCACCTGCCCCAACTGCGGCCGCAGGAACCGGCTGCGCCCGAGCGCCGACGGTGTCCCGCGCTGCGCGGTCTGCCACCACCATCTCCCCTGGCTGATCGACGCGAGCGCCGACGATTTCGAGCGGGAGCTGCAAGCCCCCGTCCCCGTCGTGGTCGACTTCTGGGCGCCCTGGTGCGGCCCCTGCAGATGGATCTCGCCGGCGGTGGCAGAACAGGCTCGCGACCGAGCCGGGAAGGTGAAGGTCGTCAAGCTCGACATCGACAGCGCCCCGGAGATCGCCGGCCGCTACAGCGTGCAGAGCATCCCGACCCTAATGCTGGCCCGCGACGGCAAGGAGGTCGACCGCTTGGTCGGCGCCGCTCCCAAGCCACAGCTCGAATCCTGGCTCGAGAGCCACCTCACGCCCTAGCCGAGCCGGCTCCTCCCGGGCGGGTGCTCGCCCACTGTTGACAACCCGTCGCCGCCGGCCTACCCAGGGAACAGATGGACGCCGCCGAGCAAGAGGTCACCGAGACCCCTGACCGCGACGGCGCGTTCCCGCGGCTCAGCGAGGGTCAGATCGAGACCCTGGCGGCGCACGGTCGCCGCTCGCGGACGTCGGTGGGCGAGCGCCTCTACCGCCAGGGCGACTCTCCCTACGACTTCTTCGTGGTCCTCGAGGGCCTGGTGTCCGCCCACGCCGATGCCGAGGGCGACGAGCCCGCGGTCGCCGTCCATGGCCCCCGCCGCTTCCTCGGCGAGCTCAGCCTGTTGACCGGGCAGCCGGCCTTCTACACGACGGTCGTCCGCGAGGCCGGGGAGGTGCTGCAGGTGGCGCCGGAGACGATGCGCGGGCTGGTCAGCGAAGACCCGGCCCTCGCCGACCTCGTGTTGCGGGCCTT
Source organism: Solirubrobacterales bacterium (assembly GCA_036280195.1). Lineage (GTDB taxonomy): Bacteria > Actinomycetota > Thermoleophilia > Solirubrobacterales > 70-9 > VAYN01. Next base: position 36,463 of record DASURF010000064.1, read on the forward strand.
CCTGCTGCGTCGGGAGCTGCTCAGCGGCCTCGGCGCAGGGCTGAAGATCGTCGGCTCGCGCTACCTGCCGGACACCCGCCGTCTCTGCGACTTCGCTGCCCGCAACCGGCTGCCGTTTCGCTGGGTCGACCCAGAGCGCGACCCCAGTGCCGAGGCGCTCCTCGAGCGGCTCGGGGTCCGGCCCGAGGAGACCCCGGTCGTGGTCTGGGGCAGCCGGGTCTGGCGCAACCCGGGCAACGCCGAGCTGGCGGCCGCGGTCGGGATGCGCGAGGAGCCGCCGCGCGACCAGGTCAGCGACCTCGTCGTCGTCGGCGCCGGGCCGGCCGGCCTGGCGGCGACCGTCTACGGCGCCTCCGAGGGTCTGCTCACCGTCGCCGTCGACGGAATCGCCGTCGGCGGGCAGGCCAGCACCTCCTCGCGGATCGAGAACTACCTCGGCTTCCCGTCGGGGATATCCGGCGCCGAGCTGGCCGAACGAGCGACGATCCAGGCGCGCAAGTTCGGCGCCCGGATCGTCGTCGGCGGCGCCGCGGTCGGGCTCGAGCTCGGGGACGGAGCCCACACGATCTCGCTTGACGACGGCTCGACGCTGGAAACGCGGGCGCTGCTGATCGCCACCGGCGCCCGTTATCGCCGCCTTCCGGTCGAGCGGCTCGAGCACTTCGAGGGTGGCGGGGTCCACTACGAGGCAACCTTCATGGAGGAGCAGCTCTGCGTCGGTGCTCCGGTCGCCGTGGTCGGCGGCGGCAACTCGGCCGGCCAGGCGACCGTCTTCCTCTCGCGCCGTGCCAGCAAGGTCTACCTGCTGCTTCGCCATGGCGAGCTGACTCGCGACATGTCGCGCTACCTGGCCGACCGGATCGAGCGCCTGCCCAACGTCGAGGTGATTCGCAACACCGAAATCCGCGAGCTGTGCGGGGATGACTCCCTCGAAGGCGTCGTCGTCGAGGACCTGGAGGGCGGCGGGCGCCACCAGCTTGACGTCCGCGAGTTGTTCGTCTTCATCGGCGCCGAACCGTGCACGGACTGGCTCCAGGGCGTGGTCCCGCTCGACGACCACGGTTACGTGCTGACCGGGCCCGGCGCGGTGCCGGAGGGCCGCAACGGCGAGGCGCCGCCCGCCCTCCTCGAAACCGGGGTGCCGGGGATCCTCGCCGCCGGCGACGTCCGTGCCGGCTCGATCAAGCGGGTCGCCTCGGCGGTCGGCGAGGGGGCAATGGCGGTTCGCCTCGCCTACGCCCAGCTCAACCCCTGAGCGGCGGACCCCAGCGGGAGCCGTTCAGCCCCCGCCCGGCTTCCGCCCTGTCAGGAGTCCTCTTCCGCCTCCTCGCTGCCGCCGACCGTGACCTTGCGGGGTTTCGCCCTCTCCGGCTTCGGGATCTCGACGAGCATCACGCCGCTCTCGAGCCGCGCGTCGACCCGTTCGGTGTCGACGTCGTTGGGCAGTGCCACGCGGATCTCGAATTTGCCGGTTCGGCGGGTGCGGTGGCGTAGCACGCCGACCCGTTCCCGCTCCTTGATCTCGCCGCTGATCAGCAGCTCGCCGTCGCGCACTTCGACGTCGACGTCCTTGCGCTTCACCCCGGGCAGCTCAGCCTCGACGATCCAGGCGTCTTCGGTCTCCTCGATGTCGAAGCGCGGTATGAACGCACTCTGGCCGTTCTGCATCGTGTTCCCGAAGACTCCTTGGATCAGCTCGCGGAACGGGTCCCATTGCTCGACCGCCAGCGGGGCACCGGCGGAGCGACGTACTGGCAGTGCCATGGCTCCTCCTTCGTAGGGCTTTTTGCCGTCGCGCCGATAGGTAGGCCCGCCGGTGCCCTTGTCGAGCACTTGACCCACCCTCGGCCCGCCCTACCGAACAGGGTGACGGGCAACCGCCGGTCGCCCACGGACGAGGAGGAGCTGGTGGAGACGAAAAACCGGGAAGGCGTCCCCCGCGACGAGATCGGCGGCAGATCCCGCCGGGCGGTCGCCTCCTACGCAACCTACGCCGAGGCGGAGCGCGCCGTCGATCATCTGGCCGACCAGGAGTTCCCGGTCGGGCGGGTCTCGATCGTCGCCCGCGACCTGAAGCTGGTCGAGCAGGTGACCGGCCGCCGCGGCTACCTCGAGGCGGCGCTGCAGGGCCTGACCTCCGGTGCCCTGATCGGCTTCCTGATCGGCTGGCTGTTCGGGATCTTCAACTGGTTCGAACCGGTCACCTCTGCCTTCTGGCTGGCGATCGACGGCCTCTGGTTCGGAGCTCTGGTCGGGGCCCTGTTCGGCCTGCTCCTGCATGCCCTGAGCCGCGGCCGGCGCGACTTCGACTCGGTCGCCGGCCTCAGCGCCGACCGCTACGAGGTCCTGGTCGACGACGAGGTGGCCCCCGAGGCGGCACGCCTGCTCGGAGACCGCCTGCTCGGAAGCCGTGAGGTCCCTCTCTAGGAGACCGATCCGCGAGCTCGTTGTCGACCGAGACTCAGAGCGCGGCGACCGCCGCCTCGACGGGCGTCTCGCCGGAGACCACCTCGAACGTCTTGCCGACCGCGTTGTCCGCGGTGAGGACGGCAGCTAGGACCGCGACCACGTCGGCACGCGGGATCTCGCCTCGCTCCACCCGGTCGGCGATCGTGACCAGGCCGGTCGGCGGCTCGTCGGTGAGGCTCGCCGGCCGCACGACCGTGTAATCGAGGCCGCTGGCTTCGAGCTCTTGGTCGGCTTTTGCCTTGGCCCGCAGGTACTCGCCGAAGACGCCGCCTCCCTCGGCCGGCGGATCTCCGGCGCCGATCGAACTGACCATCGCGTAGCGGGTCACCCCCTTGGCCTTGGCCGCCGCGATCAGCTTGACGGCGCCGCCGTAATCCAGGGACCACTTGCGCTCGGCCCCGCTGCCGGGACCGGCGCCGGCCGCGAAGACGATGGCATCGGCGTCCTCGACCGCCGCTCCCACGTCATCGTCGGCCTCGAGGTCGCAGAGGACCGGCTCGATGCCGTCGGCAACCAGGTCCTCGGCCTGCTCGGGCTTGCGGATCAGCCCCCTGACCCGGTCGCCGCGCGCGGCCAGCAGCTTGCCCAGCTGCAGGCCGATCTTCCCGTGTCCACCAGCAATAACCACGTCCATCACGCCACCTCCATCGTCGGATCGACCATTGCGCGCAGCTTGGCGAGGGCACGCTCCTCCAGCTGCCTTACCCGCTCGACGCTGAGGTCGGACTCGCGGCCGATCTCGCGCAGCGTCTGCCGCCGGCAGCCGATCCCGTGATGAGCGAAGACGATGCGGCGCTCGCGCTCCTCGAGGCCGGCGGCGAGTTCCTGAATGTGCTCCCCGTCGGCCAGGTCGACGACCCGTTCGTACTCTCCCTCGGTGGTCGGGTCTGCGAGCCGCTCGGCGAAGCTCGGCGCCCTTTCCTCGTCGCCGGGTGGGGGCGCCTGCAGACTGCTCGGGGCGCGCTCGACCGAGACCAGGTGCTGGATCTGGTCCAGGGGCATCCTGGCGGTCTCGGCGAGCTCGGAGTCGGAGGGCTCGCGCCGGTTCGCCTGGGCGAAGGTGGCGCGCGCCCGCTTCATCTGGACGAGGCTGCGGGCGGCCCGGTCGGAAAGGACGACGGGACTGGTCAGCTCGGCGACGAGTTGCTGCATCGCCTGTCGGACCCACCACAAGGCATAGGCCCAGAACGGCGTCTCGTAGCGGCTGTCGTAGCGCCGCGCGGCGCGCAGCAGGCCGACGACCCCCTCCTGCTGGAGCTCCCGGCGTTCGATGCTGCGGAAGCTGCGGTAGCGGTTCGCGACCCCCTCGATCGCCGGCATGAAGGCGGTCACCAATTCCTCGGTGGCGGCCCGGTCCCCGGCCTCGGTCAGGGCCAGAAGATGGCGCTCTCGGGCCATGGTGAGAGGCGAGCTTGCTGGATGCGCGCCGTCGCGCATGCGCCTTCTTCCGCTGTTGCAGTCCGTGGACCGGGCAGTTTCCAGATCACCAGGACCCACTACTCGAGATGCTCGAGGTCCCCGCCCGGTACACCTGACGTTCCCTCAGCGGGTTGCCCTAAACCTCTTGACGCCGGCCTTCGCCGCCCTACCAGGAGATGTGCAAGACCGCAAACGGCCCGGACACTCCGGGCCTGGGAGGAGACACAATGGCGAAGGCGGTCGGAATCGACCTCGGCACGACCAATTCGGTGGTTGCAGCGACGATGGAGGGCGGGCAGGCGGAGGTGATCCCGAACTCCGAGGGGTCGCGGACGACGCCGTCGGTGGTCGCCTTCACCGAGGAGGGCGAGCGGCTGGTCGGCCAGATCGCCAAACGCCAGGCGATCCTCAACCCCGAGGCGACGATCTACTCGGCCAAGCGGTTCATCGGCCGCAAATGGGACGAAGTCCAGACCGAGATCGAGACCGTCTCCTACAAGGTCGCCAAAGGGCCCGGCGACGCAGTGCGCTTCGAGGTGCGCGGGAAACAGCACGCGCCGGAGGAGATCTCGGCCGCGGTGCTGCGCAAGCTCGCGGACGACGCGGCCAAGTTCCTCGGCGAAAAAGTCACCGAGGCGGTGATCACGGTTCCCGCCTACTTCAACGACGCCCAGCGCCAGGCGACCAAAGACGCCGGCAAGATCGCCGGCCTCGAGGTGCTGCGGATCATCAACGAGCCGACCGCGGCGGCGCTCGCCTACGGTCTCGACAAGAAAGACTCCGAGACGGTCCTCGTCTTCGACCTCGGCGGCGGCACCTTCGACGTCTCGCTGCTGGAAGTCGGCGACGGCGTGATCGAGGTGCGGGCGACCAGCGGCGACGGTCACCTCGGCGGCGACGACTTCGACAAACGGATCGTCGATTGGCTGAGCGAAGAATTCGAAAAGGACCAGGGGATCAACCTGGCGGCCGACCCGCAGGCGCTGCAGCGGCTGTACGAAGGCGCCGAGCGGGCCAAGGTCGAGCTCTCCTCGACTACCCAGACCCAGATCAACCTGCCGTTCATCACCGCCGACGCGTCCGGGCCGAAGCACCTGACCATGAAGCTCACCCGCGCCAAGTTCGAGGCGCTGGTCGACGATCTCGTGCAGAAGACGGTCGAGCCGTGCCGGCAGGCGCTCAAGGACGCCGGCCTCTCGCCGGCCGAGATCAACGAGGTGGTCCTGGTCGGCGGCATGACCCGCATGCCGAAGGTGCAGGAAGTCGTGAAGCAGTTGTTCGGCAAGGAGCCGCACAAGGGCGTCAATCCGGACGAAGTGGTGGCGATCGGCGCCGCGATCCAGGCCGGCGTGCTGCAGGGCGACGTCAAGGATGTGCTGCTTCTCGACGTGACGCCGCTGTCGCTCGGCATCGAGACGCTGGGCGGCGTGTTCACCCGGCTGATCGACCGCAACACCACGATCCCGACCAAGAAGAGCCAGGTGTTCTCCACCGCGGAGGACGGCCAGCAGGCGGTGACGATCCGCGTGTTCCAGGGCGAGCGCGAGATGGCGCAGGACAACAAGATGCTCGGCCAGTTCGATCTTGTCGGCATACCTCCTGCTCCAAGAGGAATCCCGCAGATCGAGGTCGGCTTCGACAT
>DASURF010000065.1:0-14014 GCA_036280195.1 Solirubrobacterales bacterium
AGGCGCTTCGTCAGCGCCGAGATCGCCCCCCATGTCGAGGAGTGGGAGGCGGCCCGCGAGTTCCCGCGCGGGCTCTACGGCCGCTGCGCCGAGCTCGGCTTCCTCGGGCTCAAGTTTCCGGAGCGCTACGGCGGCCAGGGCGGCACCCACCTGCACGACGCGGTCTGGGTCGAGGAGCTGGCGCGCTCCGGCGGCTCGGGGGGCGTGGCCGCCGGCCTCAACGCCCACGCCTCGATCGCGATGCCGCCTATCTTCAACTTCGGCAGCGAGGAGCAGAAGCAGCGTTGGCTCGTGCCCGGGATCGCCGGCGAGAAGATCGGCGCACTGGGCATCACGGAGCCGGGCGCCGGCTCTGACGTCGCCGGCATCTCCACCTTCGCCAGGCGCATCGGCGGCGGCTACCTGGTCAACGGCGCCAAGACCTTCATCACCAACGGCGTGCGCGCGGACTTCCTGGTCTGTGCCTGCAAGACGACGCAGCAGGGCGGCCACGATGGAATCTCCTTCCTCGTTCTGGAGCGGGAGATGCCCGGCTACGAGGTCGTCTCCAAGCTGGAGACGATGGGCTGGCACTCATCGGACACCGGCGAGCTCAGCTTCACCGACGTCGAGGTGCCCGAGGAGAACCTCCTGGGCATCGAAAACGAGGGCTTCAGCCTGATCATGGCCAACTTCGCCTGGGAGCGGCTGCTGATGGCGATCGGCGCCGTCGGCGCGATGCAGCGCCTCATAGAGACCACCGTCGCCTACGCCCTCGAGCGCGAAGCCTTCGGCCGGCCGATCGGCAAGTTCCAGGCGATCCGCCACCAGGTGGCGGAGATGGCGACCCTCGCCGAGACCTCCCGCGCCCTCACCTACAACGCCCTCCGCCTCTTCCACGAAGGCCGGGACTGCATCCAGGAGGTCTCGATGGCGAAGCTCCTGACCCAGCGCGCCGTCCTCGACATCGCCGACCAGTCCCTCCAGATCCACGGCGGCTACGGCTACATGCGCGAGTACGGCATCGAGCGAGCCGTCCGCGACGCCCGCCTGGGCCCGATCGGCGGCGGCACCGACGAGATCATGAAAGAGATCATCGGCAAGACGATGGGGCTGTAGAGCGGATATTCAAGATTAGAGAGTTATTCAGAGGGTCGAATATGCGTATTTATTCGCATATTCACTGATATGCTTCTCTCTGAATGACTCAATTCAGAGGAATAGAAGGCCAGGACGAGCAGGAGGCGGGGCAGGCAATCCTCGCCCTGCTGAGCCGAGCCGCAGGACGGGGCCTGGACGCTCCGTCCCGGTACCGGGACGGCTTGGTCACCCTGCAGCTGAACGACTTCAACGCCTGGCTCGTCGCGGCGACGGCTCGGGAGTCCAAGCGGCCCCTGATCGCGCGAGCGGCGGCGGAGGCGACCCGAGAGGCGGCCGCCTATTCACACGGCGTCCCGGCGGTATTTGCCCCTCACATGACGCCGGCCGGCATCGAAGCGGCCGAAAAGAGCGGGGTCGGCTGGTTCGATCTCGCCGGCAACGGCCATCTCAGCCTTCCCGACTTCTTCTTGCACGTTGAAGGACGAAAGCCGGCGGTGCGTCACAGGGGTCGGCCGAGCTCGCCGTTCGCGCCGCGGAGCTCGCGGGTGGCGAGGGCCCTCCTGGTCGAGGAGGGCCGGCGCTGGACGCAGAAGGAGCTCGTGCTGCTGACCGGCCTGACCCAGCCGACCGTCTCCCGGACCCTGAGCAGGCTGCGAGAGCTGGGCCTGGTCCGCTTGGACGAAGGCCGGAGCTATGTCGTCACCTCCCCCCGCGATCTGCTCGACGCCTGGAGCGAGGACTACGACTACCGTCGCCACCGGATCGTCCCGATCCACCTCACCGGCGCGGGGATCGGCCTGGCGCGACAGGTCGTCGAGGGGCTGCGGCGCGCCGGCATCCGCTGCGCGCTCACCGGCATGCCGGCGGCGTGGCTGTACGACCGCTTCTCGCAGTTCAGGCTGGGGTCCTGCTACGTCGACTGCCCGCCGATGGAAGCCGCTCGCCTGCTGGATGCGCGGATCGACGAGCAGGGCGCGAACTTCCACCTCGTCGGCCCGGCCGACACCGGGGTCTTCTTCGGCGGCGAGGAAGTCGAAGACCTGCCCTGCGTCCATCCGGTACAGGCCTACCTCGACCTTGTCGACCTGCCCGAGCGCGCCGGCGAGGCCGCCGAGCACCTGCGGAGCGAATGGCTCGGCTACTGACGAGCAAGCCGCAGGAAGCGTCTGGCTACAGCTCCGAGGAGAGCGAGCTGGTCAAGGCCACCTGCCTCACGGTGGCGGCGATCCTCGGCGATCTCATGGAGGACATCTGCATCGTCGGCGGCCTGGTCCCGTCGATGATCTGCCCCGTCGAGATCGACCCCGCCGCCGCGGAGGACGCGCACTGCGGCACCCGTGACCTCGACGTCGGCCTCTCTCTCGGGCTCCTTGACGACGAGCGCTACAAGGAGATGGCGGAGCGCTTGCGCAACCGCGGCTTCGAGCCGGACGAGAACGACGAGGGGCGAGCCACGCGTCAGCGCTGGCGCTGGCAGAAGAAGATCACGATCGACTTCCTGATCCCGCCCGCCTCCGGCCAGAGCCCGGGAAAGCTGCAGAGCCTGGAGAGCGACCTCGCGGCCCAGATCGTGGAGCCGCTGCATCTGGCGTTCGAAGAATTGGTGCCGATCGACGTGGAGGGCAAGAACCTCTTCGGCGACCAGCTAACGAGGACGGTCAACTTCTCCGGCCCGGCGTCCTTCGTCGCGATGAAGGCCTTCGCCTACCGCCTGCGGGGAGAACCGAAGGACACCTACGACCTGGTGTTCGTCCTCACCCACTGGGAGCCGGGTCTGGAGGACATCTGCCATCGACTCGAAGCGCGAGCGGCCGAGTGGTCCGAAATCGTCTCCACGGCGCTGGAGTACCTGAGAGGCGACTTCGAGACGGTCGACTCCAACGGGCCCCGGGACTACTCGCGGTTCATCGACAGCACGATCGACGACAGGCGCCTCGCCGACGCCCACGGCGCCGTGACGGACTTCTTGGCCGCCTGGGAGCAGCTTCGCTCACGCCCAGGGGCACCCCAACGGGATCAGGCCATGGGCCGGTAGGGTCGCCGCCATGCAGCACCCCGGCGAGCTTCGCTACGTCGACCCTCGCAAGCACCACGGCGTTCTCTACCGCGCCTGGGCGCGCTCGGTCGCCACGCCGTTCGGGCTCTGGCTCTCGCGCCACATCGGCTGGAAGGTCGACCCGTATCTCCTGCGGCTGACGCGCGGACGCATCGGCACCGGCTTGATCATCCCCACGCTGCTGATCGAAACCATCGGCGCTCGCTCGGGGCAACCGCGGCGCAACGGGGTCATCTACTTCCACGACGGCGAGCGGGTGATCATCGTCGCCTCGCATGCCGGTCGGCCTACTCACCCCTCGTGGTTCTTCAACGCACGAGCCAACCCAGACGTGAAGCTGAACGGACGCCCGTACCGCGCTGAGGTGGTCGAGGGCGAGGCTGAGCGGGGGCGGCTCTGGGAACTAGGAGATCGCGTCTTTCCGCCGTTCGCGACCTACCGCAAAGCGGCCGCCGCCCGAAGCGGACGGGATATCCCCATAATTCGACTCACCGCAGTCGATGGGGAGGCGCTGGGTTGAAGCTATGGGCTAAAGCAGCGGTGGCATTTGCGACCGTCCTGAGCGTCGGCTCGTGGGCCTTGCCTTCTCTTTCCCCGGCTGCGGAGAGCGCCGACATTCAGCCCGTCCTCGACCCTGATGGCAGCGGCCGGATGGTGGTCAACTCGCAGACCAATCCGAGCGGGGAGACCTGGTCTTGGGATTCCTGCTCGCCGGATCTCGAGAAATGTGCACCGTTCGCAAACGGGAGGATCGTCGGGACGGCGGGAGCGCCCGCGCCCACGGTGTTCCGGGCCGTTTCGAACCTCGGAGCCACGGCGCTCAGCCCACGCTGGAATGGCAACGTCTCGCCCGCGTCCCCGCCGAGGGTGGCCGGCGAGGTACGGGCCAATGAGCTGGTGGTGCCGGTGCCCGGGCAGTGGAACGGCGGCTGGGAGGGCGACGTCGACTGGACCCAGCTCGCCGCCTGCGAGGCACCGAGAGACGAAGGCTGCACCACGCTGACGCATCGGCACTACATCGGCGGCTGCAGGAACGGGGCAGCCGTCATCGACCCGCGGTTCACCGGGATGTACCTGCGCGTCGCCGCACGGCGGGTGCCAGCCCACACGCCGGAGCCGGCCTACGCCGTCGGCAGTCCATACACCCCAGACATCTGGCCCGCCGGACCCACCGTCGCGGTTGCGTTCGCCGGAAGGATCCAAGCCGAGACCGGTCCTCCCGCCAGCGGCTGTGGGCCCGCCCCATTGGTCGAAGCCTCGATCTCACGCCGGGGCGTAGCCACCGTGCGCTGCGGACTCGACTGCCGGGCCGTCCTCGTCGCGCGTCAGGGCAGGCGCAGGGCTCAAGTGGCACGCAGGCTGACGGCACTTCCGGAGGTTTCCCCAGACGACGCGGCACTCCCTCGGCTTCGTCTAAGCCGGGAGCAGCTGAAACGCTTCGCTGACGGAAAAGTCCGCTTCGTCGTCAGGGTTTACGGTCGGCCCTACGCCAGCCGAACCGTCCGCTTCCGCTGAGATCGGCTAGCGCCTAGGTCCGGCGTCGCACTCGTGCGACTTGCCCCAGCCGGGGCCGCCGTCGCAGTAGTCGTAGCCGGGGCCGCCGTAGAGCTGGTCGGGCTGGGCACCGCCGTAGAGGCGGTCGTTGCCCTCTTCGCCGTGGCAGCCGTCCTGGCCCGGCCCCATGACGCAGACGTCGTCGCCGGGGCCGCCCCAGCAGCCGTCGCTGCCGTCGCCGTGGCGGCAGTAGTCGTCGCCGGGACCGCCGACGCAGTCGCTGTTCTGCTGGCCGGTGATGCAGATGTCGTCGTTGCCCCCGCCCACGCAGCGGTTGCGGCGATTGCCGCCGGGATAGCAGGTGTCCTTCTCGCCGTTGCCGATGAACTTGTCGGAGCCGTCCCCGAGGTTGATGGTGAGCGGCATGGGCAGGCGGTCGGCGACCTGGACGAAGTCGCCGGAGGGACCCATCTGGATCTCGATTGCGGCGGCGCCGCGGGTGGAGCAGACGGCGATCCGGTGACCGGTGGTGAACCGGCAGCCGGGCTGGTCGCGCCGGGCCATGCGACCCTTGACGACGATCGAGTCGCCCTTGGTGCTGAGGGTCAGAGTCGATCCGGAGTCGGCGCCGTAGATGACGATTTTGCCGGCAGGCGTGGCTACCGTCGGCACCGCCAGGAGGGCCAGTGCCGCGAGCACGACAACCACCAGCTTGCGGCTGGGGGTGGAAAGCATCCGGGGCATACTAGACATGTGCATCGGCTAACAAATCGAAAATCTGAAGCCAACAGATGTTTGACCTGCAAAATGGAATGAATCCTTGATCTATTTACTCAGGCACGCGGACGCAGAAAGCGGCAACGGCGGCGACGCGGCTCGCCGGCTGACGCCGAAGGGCGAGAGCCAGGCGCAGACCGCCGGCAGGGCGCTGAAGGCCATGGGCGCCGGGATCGACGCCTGCTTGGCCAGCCCCAAGATCCGCGCGCAAGAGACCGCGCGGCTCGCCTGCGCGGTCCTCGGCCTCGAGCCGGAGGTCGTGGAGGAGCTGCGCGGCGGGCCGTTCGACTCGCTCAGGCTCGCCGCCGGTCGCGGCGACGTCCTCCTCGTCGGCCATGAGCCGGACTTCTCCGCCGAGGTGGGCCGCCTGACGGGCGGCAGGGTGAAGATGCGCAAGAGCGGCCTGGCGATCGTCGACGGCTCGACCCTGGTGGCGCTGCTGCACCCGAGCGACCTCGCGGCGTTAGCCGAGTCCTAGGAGGAGGGCACGGCGGCGAGGTCGGCGGCGATCTGCTGCGCCCAGCCGCGGATCTCGTCCCAGTCACGGCGGTCGCGGTACTCCTTCGGGACGCCTTCGGCCATCGCCCGCTCCATGAAGCCCTTCGGTTCGGCCGGCACGCAGCCGCCGAAGACGACGTGCGCCCTGCCCCCCATCTCCTCCACCTTCTCGGCCAGCTTCGGCGGCTCCATCCAGTCGGGGTCGTCCTTCGCCGGGTCGCCGACCGGACCCGAGCTGAAGACCCAGAAGGGCATCTGCCGCAGGGCCTTGCGGTGCTTCTTGAGGAAGTGCTTGGCATCGCCGCGCCAGCGCTTCATGTAGACAGCGCTTCCAAGCACCACGGCGTCGAAGCGGTCGAGGTTGGCCACCGACTCGACCGGCTCCAGGCAGACGCCCAGGCCCTCGCGACGCAGCGTCGCAGCCACGGTTTCGGCGATCTCCGCGGTCGAGCCGCGTTTCGAGGAGTAGGCGACGAGGACTGTCATCTGTCTCGATTGTGCCGAGATTTGGACACGTTGTCATCGTGAATTCGCCACAGAAGAACGTGGGTGTATCACCGAACCGTGGCCGTACCGAATCAGCGCTACCGTGTCCAGCGAAATGAAGCAGCGGGTCAGCCTGATCACCCTCGGCGTCACCGACCTGGAGCGCTCGCGGCGCTTCTACGAAGCCCTCGGCTGGAGCTCGGCCGCCGAGCCCGGCGACGACGTCGTCTTCTTCCAGGCCGGCGAGATGGTCGTCGCGCTCTGGGACCGGGCGCGACTGGCCGAGGACAGCTGCGTCGAGGACGGCGGCGGCTGGGGCGGCGTCACGCTCGCCCTCAACTTCGGCTCACCCACCGAGGTCGACGCCGTGATCGAGGAAGCCCGCGCCGCCGGCGCGACGATCGGCCGCGAGCCGGCCGAGACCTTCTGGGGCGGGTACAGCGCCGTCTTCCTCGACCCCGACGGCCACCCGTGGGAGGTCGCCCACAACCCGCACTGGACCGTGACCGAGGACGGCGGCGTCCGCCTCAACTAAGCCGACTGGCCAGTCAACCAGGGCGGCTCAATCCCGATAGCCTCCGCAGCCGACTTTTCATCGATCGAAGGAGAGACGGAGTAATGGGACTTCTGGATGGCAAAGCCGCGATCGTCACCGGTTCGGCGCGCGGAATCGGGCGGGCCACCGCCGAACTGTTCATCAGCGAGGGCGCCAAGGTGCTGATCAACGACCTCGACGCCGACGTCGCCCAGCAGGCGGCCGACGAGATCGACGGCGAGACCGCGGTCTTCGCCGGCGACCTGACCAAGGAGGGCGCCGCCGACGACCTGGTCAAGGCCGCGAACGACGCCTTCGGCGCGGTCGACATCTGCGTCAACAACGCCGGCTACACCTGGGACGGCGTCGCCCACAAGATGACCGACGAGCAGTTCCAGGCGATGCTCGACATCCACACGATCGTCCCCTTCCGGGTCGCCCGGGCGCTCGCCCCGAGCTGGCGCGAGGCGGCCAAGGCCGAGCGCGGCGAAGGCAAGGAGGTCTTCCGCAAGATCGTCAACGTCTCCTCGACCTCGGGGATGATGGGCAACGCCGGCCAGGTCAACTACTCGGCCGCGAAGATGGGCGTCGTCGGTCTGACGAAAACCCTGGCCAAGGAGTGGGGCCAGTTCAAGATCAACGTCAACGCCGTCGCCTTCGGCTTCGTCGAAACCCGCCTCACCGCCGCCAAAGAGGCCGGCGAAGAGATGACCTCGCCGACCGGCGAGAAGATCGAGCTCGGCATTCCCGAGCAGATGCGCCAGATGGCCTCGGCGATCATCCCGCTCGGCCGCCCGGCGACCCCGGAGGAGGCCTCCGGGCCGGTGCTGTTCCTCTCCTCGCCGCTCGGCAACTACATGCACGGCCAGGTCCTCAACGTGACCGGCGGCATGTTCGGGGGGATGTACACCTGAGATGAGCGCCGCGGCGTCAGAGAGCAGGCCGAAGGTCCTCTACCTCGAGGTGGCGGACCGGATCTGGCCTGCTCTCACCCGCGTCGCCGGCCTGCACACCCGCGCCTACCGGGCGACGGGCGGGCGGATCGGCGAGCGGATCCCCGGCGTGCCGGGGAGCATGTGCCTGCTCGACCACGTCGGCGCCAAGAGCGGGATCAAGCGCACCGCGCCGCTGCTCTACATCCGCGACGGCGAGGATGTGGTCCTCGTCGCCTCCAAAGGCGGCTACCCCAAGCACCCCGCCTGGCTCTACAACCTCAAAGCCAACCCCGACACGACCGTGCAGGTGGGCAAGGAGCTGCTGCCGGTGCGCGCCCGGGTCGCCACCAAAGCCGAGCGCGACCGCCTCTGGCCGAAGGCCGAAGAGGCCTGGCCCGGCTACCGCACCTACCAGAAGCGCAGCCAGGGGCGCGAAATTCAGATGGTGATTTTGGAGCCGCGCTAGCGCGATCGGCGAATTAACCTCGCTATAGACGAGTTAACTCACCAATCGTCTACTTCGCGCGGCGCTCCTCGGCGACCGGGTCGCCCGACTCGTCGGCGATCGCCTGGGGTGGCCAGGGGCCGGCCCAGTTGTCGCGGGCGCCGTCGATCGTGATCGTCGTGCCGGAGAAGAAGTCCCCCGCGGGCGAGGCGAGGTAGGCGACGAGCCAGGCCATCTCCTCGGGCCGCCCGGCGCGGCCGATCGGGATCGAGCGCTCGAGGTTGTCGACGACCACCTGCGGATACTTGGTCAGCAGCGTCTCGGTCGCGAACTGGCCGGCCGCTAGGGCGCAGGTCTTGATCCCGAACCGCGCCCACTCCACCGCCAGCGTCCGCATCATGTTCTCGACCGCGGCGCGGGCGGCGCCGGAGTGGACCATCCCCGGCATCCCGTTGTGAGGCGAGAGGGTGACGCTGAGGACCTTGCCCTCGCCCTGCGGGATGAAGGCCTTGGTCGCGGCGGCGTGGGTCATCAGCCAGGTCCCCATCACGTTGAGGTCGATCACCGTCTTGAACCCTTTCGGGCTGATCGCCTCGGCCGGGCTGAGGAACTGGCCGCCGGCGTTGTTGACGAGGACGTCGAGGCGGCCGTGGCGCTCGAGCAGGCCGTCGAAGAAGCGCCCCACCGGCTCCTCCTCGCGGATGTCGAGCGTCTCGTGCTCGAAGCTGCCCGGCAGGCCGGCGGCCAGCTCGGCGGTCTCCGCCAACGGCTCCTCGCGGCGGCCGCAGGCGACGACGGCAGCCCCGAGCCGCGCCAGCTCCAGGGCGGTCTCGCGCCCGAGACCGCTGCCGGCGCCGCTGACGACGCAGACCTGTCCCTCGAGCAGCCCGTCCCTGAAGACCTGCGAATGCGAGCTTTCAGCCATCGGCGGCGAAGCCTATAGGCGAGCAGAACTGCGTAAATGTGCCGGCCGATGGGCATCTCCGTCGAACCCAAGCCGTTGCACGAGCCGCTGGCCGGCGGCACCCGCGGCGCCACCGTCACGGTCGAGCCGCTGATCGCCGGCCAGGTCGACTTCGCCCGCGAGATGATGGTCGACCCCGGCGGCCGCTTCGTCACCGCCAGGCTGCTGAAGGCGCTGCTGCTCGGCTCCAAGCCGAACGTCGTGCCGATCCCGGCGTTTCTGATCCGCCACCCGAGCGCCGGCGCGATCCTCGTCGACACCGGCCTCCATCCCTCGATCGCCACCGACCCGCGCCAGAACTTCGGCGCGCTGAGTGCGCGCTCCGGCAAGCCGACGCTGGAGCCGGGCGAAGACGTGCCCTCGCAGCTGCGCGAGCGCGGCCTCGAGCCCGGCGAGGTCCCGATCGTGGTCATGACCCACCTCCACCTCGACCACACCTCGGGGATCGCCGAGTTCCCCGACTCGACCTTCGTCGTCAGTGAGACCGAGTGGCGGGCGGCCGCCGGCGGGGTCAACGCGCTGCTGAACGGCTACCGCCGCGCCCACTTCGACTACGCCTTCGACTACCGCACCATCGACTTCGACCGCGCCAACATCGACTCCTACGCCACCTTCGGCCGCACCTTCGACCTCTTCGGCGACGGCTCGATCCATCTCGCCTACACCCCCGGGCACAGCCCCGGCCACATGTCGGTCGTCTGCCGCCTGAAGGAGCGCGACTTCGTCATCGGCGGCGACACGATGTACCTGCGGGGCCAGCTCGACGGCAGCCTGGCGCTGCCGCCGCGCCCCTACGACTCCCACAACCTGCGCCGCTCGCTGCAGGAGCTGCGCCTGTTCCACAGCCAGTTCCCCGACGCGGTGATCACCCCGGGCCACGACCCCGACTTCTACCCCGGGCTCGAGCAGCTCTACGAGTAGCTAGCGGCTCCCCGCCAGGCCCTCGTACATCTCGCGCACGCGGACGAAGATCTCGCCGGCGATCTCCAGCTGGCGCTCCTTGCCGGGCGACTCCTCGACCGGGAAGCTGAGCGGCTCGCCGAACTGGACGGTGACCCTGGGGAAGCGGAACCGCTTCCACTGGCGGGCGCGCTCGGAGCCGTGGATCGCGACCGGGACGATCGGCGCCCCGGTTTCCAGGGCGATGCGGCCGATCCCCGGTTTCGGCTCCCCCAGCTGCCGCGAGCGAGAGCGGCCGCCCTCGGCGTAGATCAGCAGCATCTCCCCCTGCTCGACGAGGATGCGGGCGGTCTCCATCGCTTCCTCGTCGTGATGGCCGCGGCGGATCGGGAAGACGCCGCCGTGCTTGTAGATGTAGGTGAGGACCGGTGGGCCGAAGAGCTGCGATTTGGCCATGAAGCGGATCTTCCGCCGCAGGTAGACGCCGACGAAGAAGTGGTCCATCTGGCTGAAGTGGTTGGGGGCGAGGACCAGCGGCCCGTCCTTCGGCACGTTCTCGACGCCGATCTGCCGCACCCGCCAGATCAGGATCGTCGGCAGGGTGAGGATGATGCGGGCGAGGGTGTAGGTCCATCCGACGCCCCTGCGCGCCGCGGCGTGGAACTGCTGGAAGTACTCGGCAGGGCGCGGGTCCTTGTAGACCTGCGGCTTCATCTCGCCCATCCGCGCGACCTCTCCACGGCTCGGCTCCAGTCGGCCAGCAGCTCCTCCCGCCGCGCCACCTCCATCCTCGGCTCGTAGCGATCGGCCTCGCGCCACATCTCCCCCACCTGCTCGAGCGACCAGGCGCCGGTCGCGATCCCGGCCAGGTAGGCGGCCCCCAGGGCGGTCGTCTCGGCGATCTCCGGCACGGAGACAGGTACACCGAGGACGTCCGCCTGGAACTGCATCAGCCAGCGGTTGACGGTGGCGCCGCCGTCGGCCCGCAGCAGCTCCAGCCGCGCGCCGCACGCCGCCTCCTGGGCACGGACCGCGTCGACCGTCTCGTAGGCGATCGCCTCCAGCGCCGCCCGCGCCAGGTGGGCGCGGCCGCTGCCGCGGGTGAGGCCGACGATCGTGCCGCGCGCGTAGGGGTCCCAGTAGGGCGAGCCGAGCCCGGTCAGCGCCGGCACGAAGTAGACGCCCTCGTTGCCCTCCAGCGAGCCGGCGAGCGCCTCGGTCTCGTCCGCCTCGGCGATGATCCCGAGCCCGTCGCGCAGCCACTGCACCGCGGCCCCGGTGACGAAGATCGAGGCCTCCAGCGCGTAGGCGACCTCGTCGCCGAGACCCCAGGCGACGGTGGTCAGCAGCCCCTCGGGGGCCCACGGCGGCTCGGCGCCGCTGTTGAGGAGGACGAAGCTGCCGGTGCCGTAGGTGTTCTTCGCCATCCCCGGGCGGTGGCAGGCCTGGCCGAAGAGCGCCGCCTGTTGATCGCCCGCAACGCCCGCGACCGGCACCTCGCCGCCGAACTCGGTGGTGGTGCCGAACACGCAGCTGGAGGGCCGCGGCTCGGGCAGCCGCGCCGGGTCGACGCCGAGCAGGCCGCAGAGCTCCTCGTCCCAGCCCAGCTTGCGGATGTCGAACAGCATCGTCCGCGAGGCGTTCGTGTAGTCGGTGACGTGCTCGCCGGTGAGCTTGAAGACGAGCCAGGAGTCGACGGTGCCGAAGACCGCCCGCTCGGCCCCCTCGGCGTTGCGCAGCAGCCACTCGATCTTGGTGCCGGAGAAGTAGGGGTCGATCGTCAGCCCGGTGCGCTCGCGGACCAGCGGCTCGTGGCCCGCCGCCCTCAGCTCGTCGCAGCGGCCGGCGGTGCGACGGTCCTGCCAGACGAGGGCGCGGTGGATCGGCCTGCCGCTGTCGGGGTCCCAGGCGACGACGGTCTCACGCTGGTTGGTGATCCCGATCGCGTCCAGGTCCGCCCCCTCGATCCCGGCGGCGGCGATCGCCTCGCCGGCGACCCGCCGCGTCACCTCCCATATCTCCTCGGCGTCGTGCTCGACCCAGCCGGGCTGCGGAAAGAACTGCTGGAACTCCGAGTAGGCGCGCCCGACGACCGCCCCGTCGGAGTCGAAGACGAGGCAGGTGGTACCGGTCGTCCCCTGGTCGATGGCGAGGATCAACGCCGGAAGCCTATTTGCGAACCGTGCAGGTGCGGATCAAGGTCGAGGCGAGCTTGCGGCCGTCGGCGAAGGTCATCCCCACGCGCACGAATGGAAAGATGCCGATGGTGGCGCCCGGAGGGGCGCCGCAGGAAGCGCTGAGGTAGCTGTGCTTGCGGCCGCGGTAGACGTAGTCGCGGCGGAGATTGAGAACGATCCGCCTCAGATAACCGCTTTCGTTCTGGTACTTGGGAAGGGCGGCGGTGAGGACCGTCCCGAAGGTGCCCCGGGACCTGCGGATGTGGAAGACGAAGGTTCGGCTGTTGGGAAAAGGGGTGGAGCCGAAGATGTGGGCGAGGATCGCCCGTTGCCCGTCGACCACCGAATTGAATCCGAGGATCCTTCCCCGCAGTGGAAGCGGCGCCTGTTCGGGAAAGGTGACGCCGGCGACGTAGCGGCCGCTGCCGACGAGCGCATCTCCGCAGGCAGCCAGCGCCTGGGCCGAGCTGGCCGACTCGATCTGCGATCGGCGGCAGACCGGCAGCCCCCGCGTTTCGATCGTGCCGCCGCGGTTGATCGCGATCGAGATGAACCGCAGCGCCGGCGGCCGCTCCCCGGAGAGGGTCCTGACGGTGCCGTCGACCCGGACCGAGATCGGGGCGTTCTCCTGTCGGGGCAGCTTGGTCGGCGCGATCCCGCCGGCGAACTTGATGAAGAGGTTGCCGCGCTCGATCAGCTCTGCATTGGCGAGAGAGGCGAAGAAGACGAGCGCCACCGCCAGAGCCGCGAACGCGGTTGCCCTCTTCCCCCTCCGTCCCATCGCCCCAGCTTACGTACCTGCTAGCCGCGGGCGCGCGAGAGGAAGACGGCGAGGAAGTCCCGCAGCTGCCGAGCGCGGTGCAGGAAGCCGGCCAAGTTGCGGCCGGTGGCCCGGTGCTCCAGATCTAGCTCGTACTCACGCAGCCGGTAGCCGGCGCGGACCGCGTCGACGGTCATCCCGATCTCCATCCCGTAGCCCTTGGCGAAGGGGAGCGCCGCGCGCAGGGTCTCGACGCGCATCGCCCGCTGGCCGGAGATAGGCGCCTGCGTCCCGGCGCCACAGAGGCGGCGGATCGCCCAGCGGGCGAAGCCGAGCGCGACGCCGAAGCCGCCGCCGACCCGGCGGCTGAAGGCCGCCACCGCGAGGTCGCACTCGCCGGCCCGCACCGCCTCGACCAGCGGCGTCAGGCGCGCCGCCGAGTCGCCGAGGTCGCCGTCGCAGAGCAGCACCAGGCGCGGCGGCGACTCGACGCTCAGCGCCGCCTCGGCCGCGGCGGTGACGTTGGCGCCCTTGCCGTGCGGCCGGCCGCGGCTGACCACCTCGGCTCCCGCCGCCATCGCCGCCTCGGCGGTCCCGTCCTCGGAGGCGTCGTCGGCGACCCAGATCCGCGCCCCCGGGAAAGCCCCGCGCAGCGCCCGCACCGTGGCGCCGATCCGGTCAGCCTCGTCGCGCGCGGCGACGATCACCGCCAGCCCTCCGTCCCCTGCTGCCCGTTCGGGTCCCATCGTCGGGTTATTGTCCCCGGCCATGGCAGACATCGAGGCACACATCACCGGCAACGTCTGGAAAATCGAGGTCGCGGTCGGCGACGAGGTCTCCGACGGCGACACCGTCGTCATCCTCGAGTCGATGAAGATGGAGATCCCGGTCGAGGCCGAAGACGACG
>DASURF010000066.1:0-20889 GCA_036280195.1 Solirubrobacterales bacterium
GTCCACTTCGGCCACCAGACGCGCCGCTGGAACCCGAACATGCGCCGCTTCATCTTCGGCGAGATGGACGGGATCCACATCATCGACCTGCTGCAGACCGAGGCGCTGCTGGAGAACGCGCGCAAATTCGCCGGCGAGCTGGCGACCGGCGGCGGCACGGTGCTCTTCGTCGGCACCAAGAAGCAGGCCCGCGACACGATCCAGGAATGGGCCGAACGCTGTCAGATGCCTTACGTCAACAAACGCTGGCTGGGCGGGCTGCTGACCAACTTCAACACGATGTCGGGCCGGATCGCCCGCCTCCACGAGCTCAACGGCTGGAAAGAGGAGGGCAAACTCGACCTCCTGCCGACCAAGGAGCGGATGGGGATGGAGGCCGAACTCGCCAAGCTCGAGTTCAACCTCGGCGGCGTCCGCGACATGGACCGCCTGCCCGACGCCGTCTTCGTCGCCGACCTGAAAACCGAGGAGATCGCGGTCAACGAGGCTGCCCGCCTGCGGATCCCGATCATCGGCCTGGTCGACACCAACTGCGACCCGACGCCGGTCGACTACGTGATCCCCGGCAACGACGACGCGATCCGTTCCTGTCAGCTGGTGATCGGCACGATCGGCGGGGCCATCGAGGAGGGCGCCTCCTCCTGGCGCGTGCAGGAGGAAAAGCGGATCGCCGAAGAGATGGAGCGGCGCAAACGCGAGGAGGAAGAGCGGAAGAAGCGCGAGGAGGAAGAGAAGGCGCGCAAAGAAGCCGAGGAGGCCAAACAGCACGAAGAAGAGACCGCTCGGAAACAGAAAGAGAAGGCTGAGGCTGAGGCGAAAAAAGCTGCTCAGGCTCAGGCCTCTGAGAAACCCGCTCAGGACAAAGGTGCCGGGGCCGCGGGTCCTGTCTCCGATACGTCCCCGTCGCCTACCGGCGACGGTCCCGCATCGTCGCCACCCGCGGCAGAGGCGTCTAAAGAGGAGGCTTCGGCCGCGGGGGAGAAAGCTGCTCCTACGGTCGCGGGAGAGGCTTCGGTTGCCGAGGTGAAAGAGGAGGCATCTGAGGAGCAGCCTCCGGCGCCGCCGGCTGAGAGTGCTGAGCCGGTCGCGGAGGAGAAAGCTGCTGAGAGCGAGGGGGAGTCGAAATGAGCATCACTGCTGCTGACGTAAAGGCGCTGCGGGATCGGACCGGGGCGGCGATGATGGACGCGAAATCGGCACTCGTCGAGGCCGACGGGGACGTCGAGCGCGCGGTCGAGCTGCTGCGCGTGAAGGGGCAGGCCTCGGCTGCCAAGCGCGAAGGGCGCGGCACCAGCGAGGGCGTCGTCGCCTCCTACATCCACGCCAACGACAAGGTCGGGGCGATGGTCGAAGTCCAGTGCGAGACCGACTTCGTCGCCCGCAACGAGGAGTTCAAGGTCTTCGCCTACCAGGTCGCCCTGCACGCGGCGGCGACCGCGCCGCAGTACGTCACCACGGAGGAAATCCCGGCGGACGAGCGCGAGGCGGAAAAGAAGGTCTTCGAAGAGAAGGCGCGCGAAGAAGGCAAGCCCGACAACGTGGTCGAGAAAATCGTCCAGGGCCAGCTCGACAAGTGGGCGAGCGAAGTGGCGCTGCTCGACCAGGCTCACGTCAACTCCGAGAAGCACGAGGGCAAGACGATCGAGGAGCTGCGCCAGGAGCTGGCGGCGAAAACCGGCGAGAACATCCAGATCGGCCGCTTCTCCTACTTCCGCGTCGGCGAATAAGCTGCGCGCAGTGACCGACTCCCCCGAGCCGCGCTTCGGGCGCATACTGCTGAAGCTCTCCGGCGAGGCCCTGATGGGCAGCCAGGACTTCGGCACCGATGGCGCCGAGGTCGACCGAATCGCCAGGCAGGTCGCTGCGGTCCGCGACCGCGGGGTGGAGGTGGCGATCGTCGTCGGCGCCGGCAACATCTACCGGGGGCTCGACGGAGCCGCGAGCGGCATGGACCGCGCCACCGGCGACTACATGGGGATGCTGGCTACCGTGCTCAACGCGTTGACCCTGCAGGACGCGCTGGAGCGCGTGGGTCAGCACACGCGGGTGATGTCGGCGATCGACGTGCAGGAGGTCGCCGAGCCCTACATCCGCCGCCGCGCCATGCGCCATCTGGAGAAGGACCGGATCGTGATCTTCGCCGCCGGAACCGGCAACCCGTTCTTCACCACCGACACCGCGGCGGCGCTGCGCGCACTCGAGATCCACGCCGAGGCGATCCTGATGGCGAAGAACGGGGTGGAGGGGGTCTTCGACTCCGACCCGGCGACCAACCCCGACGCCACCTTCATCCCCGCGATCACCCACAGGGAGGCGATCGAGCAGGGCCTGCGGGTGATGGACTCGACCGCGCTCTCCCTCTGCATGGACAACGACCTGCCGATCTACGTCTTCAACATGGGCGACGAGCGCAACATAGATAGGATCGTCTCCGGCGAGAAGGTGGGGACGCTGGTCTCCAGCTCCCCCGCCGAGTGACGAGAACGGGACCCCAGTGGAGCTGATCGACGAACTTCTCGCAGACGCCAAGGAGCGGATGGCCAAATCGGTCGAGTCCAGCCGTGGCGAGCTCGCCACCGTGCGGACCGGCCGCGCCTCCCCGCACCTGCTCGACCGGATCACGGTCGACTACTACGGCAACCCGACCCCGCTCAAGCAGCTGGCCAACGTCGCCGCTTCGGACGCCCGCCTGCTCACCGTCACCCCCTTCGACAAGGGCGCCCTGGGGGCGATCGAGAAGTCGATCCAGGAGTCCGACGTCGGCCTGACGCCGAGCAACGACGGCAACCTGATCCGCCTGCAGATCCCGGAGATGACCGAGGAGCGGCGGCGCGAGATGGTCAAGGTGGTCCACGGCGTCGCCGAGGAGGGACGGGTCGCGATCCGCAACGTGCGCCGCGACATCATGAGCGACCTGCGCGACCTGAAAAAGGAAGGCGAAGCCGGCGAGGACGACGAGCGCCGCGCCGAGGCGGCGCTGCAGAAGCAGACCGACGAGGCGATCGCCGAGATCGACTCCCTGCTCAAGGGCAAGGAAGAAGAGATCCTCGAAGTCTGAGGCGGACAGCCGCAGCGTGACTGCCGCCAGATACGTAGCGATCATCACCGACGGCAACGGCCGCTGGGCGAGCCGGCGGGGGCTGCCGACCGTCGACGGCCACCGGGCCGGCGCCGACACTCTGAAGGCGCGGCTGCGCGACGCCGCCGAGCTGGGGATCGAGGAGCTGACCGTCTACTCCTTCTCGACCGAGAACTGGAGCCGGCCGAACGACGAGGTCACAGGCCTGATGCGGATGTTCGGCGAGCGGATCGCCTCTGAAACCCCGGAGCTGAAGGCGGAAGGGGTGCGGATGCGGTTCATCGGCCGCCGCGAAGGGGTCGATCCGCAGCTGGTGGAGCAGATGGAGTGGGCCGAAAGCGAGACCGCCGCCAACGACCGCATCGTCCTCTACGTCGCCTTCAACTACGGCGGTCGCGCCGAGATCCTCGACGCGGCCCGCGGTTTCGAGGGAGACTCGGAGGAGGAGTTCCGCAACCGCCTCTACGCGCCCGAGATGAACGACCCCGACCTGCTGATCAGGACCAGCGGCGAGCAACGCCTCTCCAACTACCTGCTCTGGCAGTGCGCCTACTCGGAGCTCGTCTTCCGCGACGAGCTCTGGCCGGACTTCGACCGCGAGGCGCTGGAAGCCTGCCTGCGCGAGTACGAGACGCGGCAGCGCCGCTTCGGGAGCCGGACGTGAAAATCGACCTCTTCGACGACGAGATGTTCGAGGAGGAGCCGCAGCGGCCCGAGCGGCCGCCGCGCGAGCCGCGCAAACGCCGGCGGCGCAGCAGCGGCGAGACCGCGAAGCGGGTTCTGGTGGCGCTGCCCTGGATCGTCTTCGCGATCGCGATCACGGTCGCCGGCGGCCCCGTCTTCGCGCTGGCGATGATCGCGATCGGCATCGTCGCGGTGGGGGAGTTCGCCGGCATCGCCAAGCGCTACCGGCCACTCGTCGTGCCCGCCTACATCTCCGTCGCCGGATTGATCGCCGCCGCCTACCTCGGCACCTCCTACAGCGTCCTGATGGTGCTGGCGGCCTCGGTGCCGCTGCTCTTCGGCTTCGCCGCCACCGCCCGCTACCGCGAGGGGGCGACGATCTCGCTGGGGGTATCGCTGCTGGCGGTGGTCTGGATCGGCGTGCCGCTGGCCCACGCCGTCTTCCTGCGCGAACTGCCCGACCACGGCGCCGCGCTTCTGATCGACGTCCTGGTCGGCACCTTCGTCGCCGACACCGCTGCCTACGCCACCGGCCGCATGTTCGGCAGCCACAAAATCGCTCCCAACCTCTCGCCCAACAAGACGATCGAGGGCCTCGTCGGCGGCTTCGTGATCGGCACCATGGGCTTCTGGTTCGCCGGCCTCTACCAGGACTGGCTCTCAGGAGTGGACGCCCTGATGATCGGCGCCGCCGTCGCCGCCCTGGCCCCGGTCGGCGACCTCTTCGAGTCCCTCCTCAAGCGCGACCTCGGCACCAAGGACACCGGCACCCTCTTCGGCCCCCACGGCGGCCTCCTCGACCGCCTCGACGCCGTCTTCTTCACCGTGGTTGTCGGCTACTACCTGTCGGTCGTGGTCGTTTACTAGCCGGCCTCAGCGGAAAGCGTTCCTCGTCGGGGTTCTAGATCGGAGTTCAGGTGCACCTGAACTCGATGGCGTCGTTGACGCCGCTGCTCTGCATCGCCTCTCGCCAGTCGGCGGCGGCCCGTTCGCATTCGTCCTTCGTGACCATGCAGGTAGCAGTGAATCCCGAGCCCTCTTCTTCACCGTTGTACTCCGCGCACTTATCTGCTGACAAGGGAAAAATCGGAGAGATGTCGTACGTCTTCCCGCCGTCCCCGCAGGCAGCCAGCGCAACCGCCGCGCTCGCGGTCACCAGTAAGGCGAACATTCGGATCTTCATCGTTCAGCTCCTCAGCATCATCCACTTACGTTTTCGTCGTGACCGTATCCTGGCCATAGGCGGACAGGAAGCTCTTGCTGGTCCGAGTTGCCGCCTCCGTATCCTCTGTCGGGCATGAAGAAGGTCCTCGTACTCGGGTCGACCGGGTCCATCGGAACGCAGGCGCTGGAAGTGATCGGCGCCTCGCAGGAGCTGCAGGCCGTCGGCCTGGCGGCCGGCTCGGGCTGGGAGACGACCGTGGAGCAGGCGCGCGAGCACGGAGTGCCGGTCATCGCGCTGGCCGACGAGGCGGCGGCGGAGAGCGCCCGCGGGGCCTGGAGCGGCCGCGTCCTTGCCGGCGAGGAGGGTGTGCGCGAGCTGATCGCGACGACCGAGCCGGACCTGGTCCTCAACGCGATCGTCGGCGCCGCCGGGCTCGGCTCGACGATCGTCGCGCTCAGCGAGGGGATCGACGTCGCCCTCGCCAACAAGGAGAGCCTGGTGCTGGGCGGCGAGCTGGTGATGGCGCTGGCCGAGGGGACCGGGGCGCGCCTGCTGCCGGTCGACTCCGAGCACTCGGCGCTCTTCCAGCTCGTCGGCTCCGAGTCGCCGGGAACCGTGGACCGGCTGGTGCTGACCGCCTCCGGCGGTCCCTTCCGCGGCCGCGACGATCTCTCCGGGGTCAGCGTCGCCGACGCGCTCGCCCACCCGACCTGGCAGATGGGGGGGCGGATCACGATCGACTCGGCGACGCTGATGAACAAGGGCTTCGAGGCGATCGAGGCGCACCACCTCTTCGCCGTCCCCTATGAGCGGATCGAGGTCGTCGTCCACCCGCAGTCGCTGATCCACTCGCTGATCCACTTGAACGACGGCGCCTCGCTGGCGCACCTCGGCTATCCCGACATGCGGGTGCCGATCTCCTACGCGCTGCACTACCCCGAGCGGGCCGACGTCGACCTGCCGCGGCTCGACCTCGCCGCGGTCGGCTCGCTGACCTTCGAGCAGCCCGACCTCGAGACCTTCGCCTGCCTGCGGCTGGCGCTGGAGGCCGGTGCCGCGGGCGGCACCGCGCCCTGCGTGCTGAACGCCGCCGACGAGGTCGCCGTCGCCGCCTTCCTCGCCGAGCGGATCCCGTTCACCGGCATCGCCGCGGTGATCGAGCGGGTGCTGGAGGAGATGCCGGCCCGGCCGCTGACCCACTTCGACGACCTCTTCGCCGCCGACGCCGAGGCGCGCGAGCGCAGCGAAGAGCAGGTTCGGGGGTTGATGCCCGCATGAGCTGGGTCTGGGTCTTCGTCGGTTTCTGCCTGTTGATCATCCTCCACGAGGCGGGTCACTTCTTCGCCGCCAAGGCGACGGGGATGCGGGTCGAGCGCTTCTTCCTCTTCTTCGGGCCGACGATCTGGTCGTTCAAACGCGGCGAGACCGAGTACGGGGTGAAATCGATCCCGCTCGGCGGCTACGTGAAAATCACCGGCATGAACCCCGAGGAGGACGTTCCTCCCGAGGTCGCCCACCGCTCCTACTACCGCCAGGACGTCTGGAAGCGGATCGTCGTCGTCGCGGCTGGGCCCGCGGTGAACATCCTGCTCGCCTTCGCGATCCTCTTCGGCGTCTACTGGGCCAACGGGCGCGAGGAGATCCGGCAAAGCGTCGGCGAAATCCGCAAGGGGACGCCGGCGGCGAAGGTTCTGCAGCCCGGCGACGAGATCGTCGCGATCGACGGCAGGCGCTTCGCCGGTCTCGACACCGAAGAGCGGCTGACGAAGTTCGGCGAAACCGTCGCCACCCACAAATGCGGGGGCAAGCAGGTCGACGGTTGCGTCGCCGCCACGCCGGTGCGGATGGAGATCCGTCGCGACGGGCAGCTGAAGACGATCACGGTCTACCCGCGCTACGACTCCGAAGCGAAGCGGGCGCTGG
This sequence comes from Solirubrobacterales bacterium, assembly GCA_036280195.1. GTDB lineage: Bacteria > Actinomycetota > Thermoleophilia > Solirubrobacterales > 70-9 > VAYN01. The sequence continues at coordinate 6,852 of DASURF010000066.1, forward strand.
TCGGCTTCTCCTACGGCAGCGTCAACCACCCGGTCAGCGCCGGCGAGTCGGCCAAGGAAGCCGGGAACGCGATCTGGGAAGTCGCCTCCGGCACCCTCCACGTCTTCACCCACCTGTTCGAAAAGCAGCAGCGCGAGCAGGTCTCGGGGGTGGTCGGCATCAGCGACGTCGGCCACCAGGTGATCGAGAAAGGCCTGGAACGGGCGCTACTCCTGCTCGCCTTCGTCAGCCTCTCGCTGGGCCTGGTCAACCTGTTGCCGATCCTGCCCCTCGACGGCGGTCACATCTTCTGGAGCCTGGTCGAGAAAGTGCGCGGCCGCCCGGTCTCGCTGCGGGTGATGGAGCGGGCCACCGTGATCGGCATCGCCCTCGTCCTGATGCTCTTCTTCCTCGGGCTGTCCAACGACATCGGCCGGATCACCGGCGAAGGGTTCGAGGTCCGCTAACCGCTCGAGGCTTTCACCCGGTGCATCAGGTCGAGCGCCCTCTCCTGTCCTGGGGTCAGCCGGTCTTCCCTCTTGCCCTCGAGAAGGCGGTCGAACTCATCCTGGAAGTGGTCGGTGGAGAGGCGCACGTCGATGTCCAGCAGGGATCGCACGCTGGCCTCCATCTTTTCTTCGAATTCCGGCCGCTCGGCCTCGGGAACTCTGTTCGGGAGGTCGTCGGCAACCCTGATGAACCGCTCATACACGTCTAGGCGGAGGTCGCGCTCCTTCTCGAGCTTCTCGCGAAGCGATTTCATGATTCGCTCGTTTTCCCTCTCGCCAAGGGAGGTGATCAGCCCTTTGGCAGCTGAAACCGCGACGGCCAGGCCGGCTGCCACGAGGCCGGCGGTGGTGATGGCGAAGGCAACGCGCGAGGTCTGCTCGGCCGCTACGGCCCAAAGGGCCGCGATCTCGCCGCCGATCAGCAGGACCAACATCCAGACCTGGTATTCATAGATTTTCGCCGTCATCCGCTTCCACTGCACCTGGGTGGGGCCCAGTGGGGAAGCCGGGATGTCGGGCGATATTTCCTGAAAGAAATACCGCTGCTCGACCACGAGCGCCAGCAGCAGGACCGGGAGTATCTGGGCGGCCAACTCGAAGTAGCGAAGGCTGGCGTCGACGCCGAACGTGAAGGCGCCTATGGCGACCAAGAGCGAGATGCCAAGCGGCAGGTTCGCGGCCAGGAAGAGGACGCTGCCTTCCCATTCGACCCGGCCGGCCTCGGTCATCTGCTCGATTGGCACAGGGTCCGGATCGAATCTTCCTGCTTTCCGCCAGGGTTTTGCCATGAATCAAGTTTCGGCCGCCGGTCGTCAGAGGCTTAGCGCCAGCAGGCAAACCTGCAAATGGAGATCAGTAGGCTTCGAATATGGCTTCCAAGCGGCAGATATTCGTCGGCAACGTGCCGATCGGCGGCGGTGCGCCGGTCGCCGTGCAGACGATGACCAAGACCGAGACCGCCAACCTGGCAGCGACCATGGAGCAGATCCGCAAGGTCGCCGATGCCGGGGCGGACCTGGTCCGCTGCGCGGTGCCGCGCGAGCAGGACGCCGAGGCGCTGAAGACGATCGTGCGCGAATCGCCGATCCCGGTGATCGCCGACATCCACTTCAACCACACCCTGGCCCTGAAAGCGATCGACGCCGGCGCCCATTGCATCCGTCTCAACCCGGGCAACATCGGCGGTCGCGACAAAGTCGCCGAGGTGGCCGAGAAGGCCAACGCCAAGGGCGTGCCGATGCGGATCGGGGTCAACTCCGGCTCGCTGCCGAAGCACCTGCACGAGCTCGAGCGCGAAGCGCCGGTCGAGGCGCTGGTCGCCGCCGCGGTCGAGTTCGTCGAGCTGATGGAGGGCCTCGACTTCGAGAACTTCAAGGTCTCGATCAAGTCGACCAACGTGCCGTACACGATCGCCGCCAACCGGCTGCTCTCGGAGAAGATTCCCTACCCGCTGCACCTCGGGGTGACCGAGGCGGGGACGAAATGGGGGGGATCGCTGAAATCGGCGGTCGGCCTGGGAACGCTGCTTGCCGACGGGATCGGCGACACGATCCGGATCAGCCTCTCGACCTTCCACGCCGAGGAGGAGGTCAAGGTCGCCTGGGAGATCCTCAAGGCGCTGCAGCTGCGCGAGCGCGGCCCGGTGCTGATCGCCTGCCCGACCTGCGGCCGCCTGCAGTTCGACATGGACTCGGTCGTGGCGGAAATCGAGCAGCGGCTGGAAGGCTACGAGGAGCCGGTCGAGGTCGCCGTCCTCGGTTGCGCCGTCAACGGCATCGGCGAGGCCAGCCACGCCGACTTCGGCATCGCCGGGGCCAAGAACGAGGGCCTGATCTTCGCCGGCGGCAAACCGCTGCGCAAGGTGCCGCAGGCCCAGCTCGTCGACACCCTCTTCGAGGAGATCGACAAGTCGCTCGACCGCGGCGGCCAGGTCGAGTTCGACGAGGCCGAGTCGCGCGAGGGGGCGGAGTGGGTGGCCAACATCGAGCGCGAAAACGCCGGCGACCTGACCCCCGAGAAGATCGCCCAGATGGAGAAGGAAGCGGTCGAACGCGGCGAGTCGGACAAGGTTCTGCTCGACGAGGAGGCCTCGCCGACGGCGGGCCGCCGCTTCACCCGCGCCTGATCGACTAGCTTCCGGGCTCCCGCCCGTGGCCAAGTCGAAGAACAAAGGCGTGTCTCCCTCCAGGCAGGAGGACTTTCCGGCCTGGTTCCAGGCCGTGGTCCGGGAGGGCGAGGTCGCCGAACTCGCGCATGTGCGCGGCTGCATGGTGATCCGGCCCTGGGGCTACGCGATCTGGGAGCTGATGCAGGCCGAGCTGGACCGCCAGATCAAGCGCAGCGGCGCGACCAACGCCTACTTCCCGCTCTTCATCCCGCTCAGCTACATCGAGAGCGAGGCCGAGCACGTCGAGGGCTTCGCCAAGGAGATGGCGGTGGTCACCCACCACCGCCTGGAAGAGGACCCCGACAGCCCTGGCCACCTGCGCCCCGGCGGGAAGCTGACCGAGCCGTTGATCGTGCGGCCGACCTCGGAGACGATCATCGGCAAATCGTTCGCGAAATGGATCAACTCCTACCGCGACCTGCCGCTGATGGTGAACCAGTGGGCGAACGTGGTGCGCTGGGAGATGCGGCCGCGGGTGCTGCTGCGGACGACCGAGTTCCTCTGGCAGGAGGGGCACACCGCCTTCGCCACGGAGGAGGAAGCGCGCGAGAACACCGAGCAGATGCTCGAGGTCTATCGAAGCTTCGCCGACTCGTTCCTGGCGATGCCGGTCCTGACCGGGGAGAAGCCCGAGGAAGAGCGCTTCCCGGGCGCTGTCCAGACCCTCTCGATCGAGGCGATGATGCAGGACGGCAAGGCACTGCAGGCGGGGACCTCGCATTACCTCGGGCAGAGCTTCGCGGAGGCGGCAGAGATCGACTTCCTCGACCGCGAGGGGACCCGGAGCCTGGTCCACACCGCCTCCTGGGGGGTCTCGACCCGGCTGCTCGGCGCGCTGATCATGAGCCACAGCGACGACGTCGGCCTGCGGTTGCCGCCGACGGTGGCGCCGCAGCAGGTCGTGATCGTGCCGATCCCGCGCGGGGAGGAGGCCGAGGCGGTCCTCGACGCCGCCCGGGAGCTGGCGCGCGAGCTTGGCGAGCTCTCCTTCGAAGGCGCCCCGATCCGGGTCAGCGCCGACCTGCGCGACCGCGAACCGCCCGACAAGCGCTGGGAGTGGACCCGCAAAGGCGTTCCGCTGGTTCTCGAACTCGGGCCGCGGGACCTGAAGGAGGGCGTGGTCGCCCTGCGGCGGCGCGACGTCGACGCGAAACCGGAGTCGCTGGAGCGCTCGAAGGTCGCGGATGCGGTGCCGGCGCTGCTGGCCGAGATCCAGGGCGCCTACCACCGCGCCGCCGCCGAGCGACTGGACTCCCGCACCCGCCGCGACGTCCACACCCTCGACGAGTTCCGCGCGTGGTTCGACACCGACCCCGGCGACGCGAGCGCCGGCGGCTTCGTCCGCGCGCCCTGGAGCGAAGCCCCCGAGTCGGCGCAGTTGCTCGAGGAGATGAAGGTGACCGTGCGCTGCCTGCCCTTCGACCAGAGCCTGCCGCCGGACAGCCGTTGCGTCCTCACCGGCAAGCCGGCGGTCGTCGAAGCGATCTTCGCGAAGGCCTACTGAGCGATGAGCAGCACCGACCCCTTCGGCAAAGGTCGGGTGCGCCGCCTCTTCGGGCTCGACCGCAGCGCGCCGCCGCCGCCCTCGACCCGCAAGGGGGAACCGCTCCACCCGTGGACGATCCCCAACGCGGTCGGTTACCTGCGCCTGGCGGCGCTGCCGGTGTTCCTCGTTCTCGCCTACGGCACCGAGGACGGCACCTCGCTGGCCTCGGCGATGGTCTACTGGGCGATCGCCGCCGGCGACTACCTCGACGGCATCCTCGCCCGCATCACCGGCCAGTACAGCCGCATGGGCGCCCTGCTCGACCCGCTGGTCGACCGGCTGACGATCCTCGCCGGCGCCGTCGTCTGCTGGAGCTTCGACCTGCTGCCCCACTGGGCGCTGGTACTGCTGGCGCTGCGCGAGCTGACGATGCTCTTCCTCGCCCAGTACGGGCTGCGCCACGGAGTCGACATCGAGGTCAACTGGCCGGGGCGGATCTCGGTCTTTCCGATCATGGGGGGGATCTTCCTCGCGCTGCTGGCCCCCGGCTGGGTCGCCAGCGCGCTGCTGATCTGGGGCCTGGTGATGGCGATCGTCGCCACCGTCCTCTACGCGCAGGCGGGACTGCGGGCCACGCGCGCGGCGCGAAACGCAAGCTGACGCCCAGTCGAGCCGAACCTTCAACCTAGGGTTGAGCCTTGAGCAGGTGGCAGCTATGATCGGCAGCCGCGCAAACGGAGGCCACGCCTCCTCGAGTTAGGAGCACGATGGAGGACACCTTTCCCGATCTCGGGTCCCTCAGCGACAAGGAGCTGAAGGACATGATCGACAACCTGACGGCAGAGGAGAACGAGATCTCCTACAAGCGGCGCGTCCTGCACGGGAAAATCGACATCCTGCGCGCCGAGCTGGTCAACCGCCTGCGCACGAAACGCGAACACGGCGACTCGCTGATCTCCGGCGACGACGTCGAGCAGCTGACCAACATCCTGGCCGGCAAGACCCAGCCGCCGACGGAGGACGAGCCCGCCGCCTGAGCGGGAGACCAGTCATGACCGTCCACTGTCCCGAGTGCGGGTTCGCGAACCCCGAGGGGGCGAACTACTGCCAGAAGTGCGGTGCCTACCTCGGCGGCCCGAAAGAGGCCGGCGAGGACCCGACGACGATGACCTACCGGGTCGAGGAGACCGGCGAGATGACGCCGGTCGACATCGACGAGGTGGTCGAGGAAACGGGGGCGGCGCTGGTGATCCGCGCCGGCGGCGGCCGCGCCGGAGAGAGCTTCAGCGTCGCCGAGGACCGGGTCAGCATCGGCCGCAGCCCCGACGCCGGCGTCTTCCTCGACGACGTCACCGTCTCCCGCAACCACGCGCTGCTGGTGCGGCGCCGCGACGGCCTCTACATCGACGACCTCGGCTCGCTCAACGGCACCTACGTCAACCGGCGCCGGATCGAGTCCCACCGCCTCGCCGACGGCGACGAGATCCAGGTCGGCAAGTACAAGCTGTCCTACCTGGAGCGCTGACGATGCCGGTCTCCGAACAGCCGGGCCGCACCGCCGAATCGCCGAGCCGGCCGCGCAAGGCGCTGACGATCGGCGCCGTCTGCAAAATCCTGCAGAGCGAATTCGACGACGTCTCGATCTCGAAGATCCGCTACCTGGAGGACCAGAAGCTGCTCAACCCGCGGCGGACCTCCGGCGGCTACCGCCTCTATAGCCAGTCCGACGTCGAACGGCTGCGCACGATCCTGCGCCTGCAGCGCGACGAGTTCCTGCCGCTGCGGGTGATCCGCCAGGAGCTGGCCTCCGGCGGCGACCTGGTGCTCGGCGACGGCGAGCGCAAGCCGGCCTCCGGCGGCGGTGCGGTGCGGCGGGCGATCCTCGTCGACACCTCGCGCGCCTACCTTTCGCTGGACGAGATCGTCGAGGAGACCGGCGCCCGCGAGGAGCTGATCCGCGAGCTGGAGAACTACGGGATCGTGCAGCCGGAGAAACGCGAGGGCAAGGTCGTCTACGACGAGACCGACCGCGAGATCGTCCGCGCCGCCAACGAACTGTCCCGGGTCGGCGTCGGGGCGCGGAACCTGCGCGTCTTCCGCTCCTCGGCCGACCGCGAGGCGAACCTGCTGGAAGCGCTGCTGGGTCCCTCGCTGCGCTCGCGCAACCCCGAGCGCCGCAAGGAGGCGCTCGACAGCCTCGAAAGCCTGGCGGCGACCGTGAGCCACCTCAAGCACCTGCTCCTGGTGCGCGATCTGCGGCGCCTCACCGGCGAATAGCCGGTGGCCCGGGTGACCCGCACGCGCACCGTCCCGGCGCCCGTGGGCGAGGTCTGGCAGCTCGTCTCCGACCCCTACAGCCTGCCGCGCTGGTGGCCGCGCACCGCGCGGGTGGAGAACGTCGAGGCCAAGCCGGGCGGCAAGCGGACCCGGTGGACGAAGGTGCTGCAGACCGGCGAGGGGCGGGGTGTGCGCGCCGACTTCCGCTGCGTCAGCTCGGCCGAGGGCGAGCGCTACGTCTGGGAGCAGGAGCTGGAGGGGACCCCGTTCGAACGGCACCTGAAAGCGCTGCGGGTCGAGGTCGGGATGCGCGAACGGGACGGGGGTACCGAGGTCAGCCTGACCGAGGAGCAGTCGCTGAAAGGGATGTCGAAGCTCGGCTCGCCGCTGATGCGCCGGGCGCGCGGCGACGTGCTCGACGAAGCGCTCGACGGGATCGAGGCGGCGCTGGGATGACGCAAGGCGCTTTAGTGAACCCCTGGTGGACCAAGGCGCCATGACCCCGCGGCGCGACGCGAAGTGGTGGGGGTGGGGCGATCCCTCCGTGCAGCCCTCGCTCGATCCCGAGGCCCTTGGGGTTCTGCGGGAGCGGATCGGCGAGCTGGAGCCTTGGCCGCCGGCGCGGGCGCTGGAGGAGTTCGAGCTGCCGGCGGCCGAGCCGCTGCCGCAGGGGGTGCTCGACGCGGTGGGGGAGACCGACGTCTTCACGGGAGACGAGGATCGGCTGCGGCACGCGACCGGCTGCGGCTACGCCGACCTGGCGCGGCTGCGCAACGGCTCGCTGCCCGCCGCGCCCGACGCGGTGCTGATGCCGCAGGACGCCGAGGCGCTGCGGCGGGCGATCGACGCCTGCGCCGCCGGGGGCGTCGCGGTCGTCCCCTTCGGTGGCGGCACCAGCGTCGTCGGCGGGGTCGAGCCGGTGCGCGGCGCTCATGGCCGCCTCGTCAGCCTCGACCTCGGCGCCCTGCGCGAGGTCTCGGTCGACCGCCGCTCGCTGACCGCCACCCTCGGCGCCGGCCTGCGGGGACCCGAGGCGGAGGCAGCGCTGAGCGCGCAGGGCCTCACCCTCGGGCACTTCCCCCAGTCCTTCGAGTACGCAACCGTCGGCGGCTTTGCCGCGACCCGCTCCGCCGGTCAGGCTTCGAGCGGCTACGGACGTTTCGATTCGCTGGTCAGCTCGGTGCGGCTGCTGGCGCCGACAGGCGACATCTCGACCCTGGCGACCCCGCACACCGCCGCCGGGCCCGCCCTCCGCGAGCTGGTGATCGGCTCCGAGGGGGTGCTCGGCGTGATCCCCGACGTCACCGTGCGGGTGCGGCCGGCGCCGACCGTGCGGCGCTACGAGGCCTGGATCGCCGAGAGCTTCGACGCCGGGGCGGAGATCGTCCGCGCCCTGGCGCAGGGCCCCGGGCTGCCGGAGATCATCCGCGTCTCCGACGAGGAGGAGACCGAGGGGACGCTGGCGCTGAACGGACCGCGCGGGCTCAGCGGCCGCCTCTTCGACGGCTACCTGGGGATGCGCAAACGGCGCGGCGGCGCATTGATGATCGTCGGCTACGAGGGGGACGAGGAGTCGGTGGCCCGGCGCCGGGCGCTGACCGTGCGCGCGCTGCGCCGCGGCGGCGCCGCCTACCTCGGTCAAGCGGCAGGCCAGGCCTGGGCGCACAGCCGCTACCAGGGCCCGTACCTGCGCGACACGCTGATGGAGATGGGGGCGATGGTCGAGACGCTGGAGACCTCCCACACCTGGAGCCGCTTCGGCGAGCTGCACGAGGCGGTCGGGACGGCGATCCGCAACTCGCTCGCCGCCCAGGGGACGCCGGGGCTGGTCTTCTGCCATCTCTCGCATGCCTACGCCGACGGCGCCTCGCTCTACTTCACCTTCATCTCCCGCGCCCGCCGCGGCGCCGAGCTCGAGCAGTGGGCCGAGGTGAAGCGCGCCGCCTGCGAGGCGATCGTCGCCCACGGCGGCACGATCACCCATCACCACGCGGTCGGCCGCGACCACGCTCCCTACATGGAGGCCGAGGTGGGAGCGACGGGCCTGGACATCCTGCAGGCGGTCAAGGAAGAGCTCGACCCCATGGACATCATGAACCCGGGGAAGCTCATTCCGGACGCTTAGCTATTCGCCTTCTTTGCGGTTCGCGGCGCCTACGATGGGCCCGGTCACTTCGCCGTTCAGCACTTCGTCGCCGGTGTAAGTAGGGGCGTCTTTTTCTTTCGTCGCTTTCGCCAGCGAGGCTTTCAGTTGCGATTCGTCGGTGCGGGTGATCGTGATCTGGCGGAAGGTTTCGTCGGCCAGGTAGGCGAGGACTTCGACCGGGACCGTCACCTGGGCGCCGATGCGGCCATCCTCGCCGACTTCGGTCGAGGCGAGGGGCAGCATTCTCTGCGGCGAGGCGGCGAGCCAGATCGTGTAGCCCTCTTCGCCTTCGGCCGGCTCCAGGCCTTCCGCCGCCACCTGCAGCGCCAGGCTCTTCTTCACCCGGCCGAAGATCGCGACCCCGACCGCATCGCCGCCGTCGACAGCTTGGAGCGAGGCCTTCGTCACTTCTTTCTTCGCACTTTCGGCGGCCTTTTCAAGCGCCGCGACGGTTCCTTCGCTGGAGGCGCTGGACGAAGTGGTGGTCGAGTCGCCGCCATCGTCGCCACCCCCGGTGAGCACGATCACCACGAACACCACCACGATCGCCACCCCGGCCAGGATCGCCCAGAGCCCCCGGTTCTCCAGCAGCTTCAAACGATGCGCGTCCTCTTTGAGCGTGTGGTGCTCATGCCTAGGGATCGGTTTCGGCGCCGGTGGTGGAGGAGGCGCGGGGGAAGGTGGAGGTGGTGCCGGAGCCGCAGGCTTGGGCGGAAGTGACTCCCCCGGAGGAGCCTCCCCATCTTTTGCGACGGAGGGGGAGTCACTTCTGCCCCCACCGTCAGGCACCGGAATTACCGGTGCGGGTATCCCTTCGGATTCAAGTTGTTCTGCCGCCGCCTTCGCCCGCGAGTGCACCTCATCGACGCTCACCCCGAGGAGAGCGGAGAGATCCTCATACCCCTGCGCCCCCCGTTGGGAGAGCAGGCGGAGGATCGCCTTCTGGTCGTCGGACAGCGCCACCGGATCGGAAGCCTATTAGGGTGCGAGGCCGTGAACGACGACGCTCAGGTTAAGCCTGCCCACTTCGACGAGCTGATCGGCACCGAGTGGCTTAGCGACGACCCCGACGACGCCCGGGTCCGGCTGGAGCTTCGCGACGAGCTGCGCCAGCCCGTCGGGCTGATGCACGGCGGCGTGATGTCGACCCTGGTCGAGAGCGTCTGCTCGCGGGCGACCTTCGGCGCCGTCTACGAGGACGGGATGGCGGCGATGGGGCAGTCGATCACCGTCAGCTTCATCCGCCCGATAACCGAGGGCGCGGCCGAAGTACGGGCCCAGGCCCGCCACCGCGGCCGCACCACCTGGCTCTGGCAGGCCGAAGTCCTCGACGACGAGGGCAGGACCTGCGCCCTGGCGCAGATGACCATCGCGGTACGGCCGCGGCCGAGCTAGAGCTCAGCCGCCGAATCTGTTCGTGATCGGCAGGCGCCGGTCCTTGCCGAACGCCTTCGGCGTGATCCGGATCCCCGGCGCCGCCTGGCGGCGCTTGTACTCGGAGCGGTCGACCAGGCGGATCACCTCGTCGACGGTCTCGGCGGGCAGCCCGGCGGCGATGATTTCCTCGCGGCCCTCGTCGCGCTCGACGTAGGCCTCGAGGATGCGGTCGAGCACCTCGTAGGGAGGCAGCGAGTCCTCGTCGCGCTGGTCGGGCCGCAGCTCCGCCGAGGGCGCCCGCTCGAGCACGCCGGCCGGCACCAGCTCGCGCCCGGCCCGCTCGTTCCGCCGTCGCACCAGGTCGTAGACGAGCTGCTTGGGGACGTCCTTGATCACCGCGAAGCCGCCGGCCATGTCGCCGTAGAGGGTCGCGTAGCCGACCGACATCTCGCTCTTGTTGCCGGTCGTCAGGACCAGCCAGCCGTGGCGGTTGGAGAGGGCCATCATCATGTTGCCGCGGATCCGCGCCTGCACGTTCTCGGCGGTCAGGTCGGGCTCCGACGGCTTGGTCGGGTCACGCGGGACCGCCTTCTCGGGCTCGTCCAGGTAGCCGCTCAGCGCCGCCTCGTAGCTCTCCATCATCGGCTCGATCGCGATCTCGATCAGCTCGCTGCCGAGGTTGGCGGCGATCTCGCGCGCGTCCTGCTGGGTCTCGGAGCTGGAGTGGGGGGAGGGCATGACGACGCAGGTGAGCCGGCCCGGCCCGACCGCGTCGGCGGCGACCATCGCCACCAGGGCCGAGTCGATCCCGCCCGAGAGCGCCAGGCCGACGTGCTTGAAGCCGTTCTTGGCGACGTAGTCGCGCAGGCCGAGGGTCAGCGCCCCGTAGACCTCGTCGAGGTCCGCCAAGGGCTCGGCGAGCGGACCCGGCGCACCGTCCGGAACCTCGCAGACCAGCAGCTCCTCCTCGAACTGGGCGGCGCGGGCGATCACGCTGCCGTCGGGGGCGGTGACGAGGCTCTGGCCGTCGAAGACGAGCTCGTCCTGGCCGCCGACCAGGTTGCAGAAGGCGAAATAGGCGTCGTAGGCGCGCGAGCGCTCGGCGAACATCGCTTCCCGCTCCCGTCCCTTGCCGCGGTGGTATGGAGAGCCGGAGGGGTTGGCGATCAGGCGCGCGCCGGCTTCGGCCTCGGCCTGCGCCGGCGGGCCCGGCACCCATACGTCCTCGCAGATCGTCAGCCCGACGGTCAGGCCACCGGCCGCGATCGTCATCGGCTCGTCGCCCGGCACGAAGTAGCGCTGCTCGTCGAAGACGGCGTAGTTGGGGAGGCGGTTCTTGCGGTAGACGGCCTCGACGCGACCGTCGGCGAGCACCGCGGTCGAGTTGTAGGCGCGGCGGGGGTCGACCTCGTCCTCCACGGGCTCGGCGAAGCCGACGAGCGCGGTGATCCCCTGCGCGGCGGCGGCCAGCCCCTCGACCGCCTCCTGGTTGGCGCGCAGGAAGTGGCGCTTCAGGTAGAGGTCCTCGGCCGGGTAGCCGGGGATGCAGAGCTCGGGGAAGATCACCAGCTCGGCGCCCTCCTCGCGGGCGCGGGCGATCCACTCGGCGACCTTGGCGGCGTTGCCGGCGACGTCACCGACGGTGGGGTTGATCTGGGCGAGGGCCAGTCGCATCGGGGAAGTATCTCCATCGTCTTACCCGGAGGTACTTTCGGCCACCGTTAGGGTTCCCTTGGCATGCGGAACCGCCGGAGGCAACTGGTCGGTATCTCGGCGGCGCTGCTGATGGCCATCGCCGCAGCGAGCCCTGCGCAGGCCGGGCCGGGGCTCGGGGAGGCAGACCTCGCCTCCGACGCCCAGAAGCCGTTCCTGGCGCCGCGCTGGCGGCCGACCGACGCCGAGGATCCCAACCGCAACGCCTACTCGGTGCCGGAGGCGCCGCGCTCTCCGGCCTGCTCGCGTCACTTCTGCGTCCACTGGGTCGAGGAGGGGCTCGACGCTCCCAACCTCGGCGACCGCAACGGCGACGGCATCCCCGACTTCGTCGACCGGGTGCTGCGGGTCGCCGAACGCGTCCACCAGGTCGAGAACGAGAAGCTGGGCTGGCGCGAGCCGCGCAGCGACGGCCGCAAGGGGGGTCGGCGCGGCAAGACCGACGTGTATCTGTCGCAGATCGGCGGCGAACTGTTCGGCTACGCGGCGCCCGACCGCGGCCAGGCGACCAAGGAGCACCGGATCCCGCGCCGGCTGCACGGCTACCTGGTCCTCGACAACGACTACTCCGCGTTCGAGTTCCCCGGAACCAAGCCGCTCGAGGACCTGCAGGTCACCTTCGCGCACGAGTACAACCACATCCTCCAGTTCGGCTACGACGCCTACCAGGACCCCTGGTTCGCCGAGGCGAGCGCCACCTGGATGGAGGACCAGGTCTTCAACGGGATCAACGACTACCTGCGTTACGTCCGCCGCTGGGTGAAGCTCTACGAAACGCCGCTGACCGCCAACTCGATCAAGGAGTACGGCAGCGCCGTCTGGAACCAGTGGCTGGCGCGCCGCTACGGACCGGAGATCGTCCGCAAGGCCTGGGCCGGCTCGATCGACGCGAAGCCCGGCGGCTTCTCGGTCGCCAGCTACGAACGGGCGCTGCGCTCGACCGGCCCCTCCGACCTGAGCCGCGATTTCGCCCGCTTCGCCGCCGCGGTGGCGGAGTGGCGCACCGGTCGCGGCTTCCGCGAGAGCCGGCTGTTCCCCGACGCGCCGCGGCAGGGGCACCTGCCGCTCGACGGGACCAGGTTGACCCGGATGCTCAACCACACCACCTTCCAGCTGCTGCGGGTGCGGCCGCGGAGGGGACGCGCCTTGGCTCTGCAGATGACGGCGCCGCGCGGCACCGCAGCGGGCCTGGCGCTGGTCGGCCGGCGAGGCAGCGAGCGCCACGGACGCTCCGTCGTGCGGCTCGACTACGCCCGCGGGGGAGGAGAGCTGAGCGTGCGGCTGCCACAGCCCGGGCGCTTCAAGCGGATTACGGCGGTGGTCGTCAACGCCGATGCCCGCGCCAGCGGCTTCGACGTCGGCCTGCTCGACTGGAGCTACCTGACCGACGGGCTGCCGTTCGAGCTCAGCGGTCGGCTGCTGCGATAACGCCGCCTTGGGCGGCCTAGGACTGCGCCTCGGCCGCGACCGGGCCGGCGCCGTTGGTCGAGGCGGCGGCCTTGCTCTTCTTGCCCTTCGCCTTCTTCTTGGCGGGGGCGGTCGCGATGACCTCCTCGGTCGCCGCCTCGAGGTCGAGGGCGAAGCTGTCGAGGTCGGCCATCGCGTCGTAGTCGCCGATCAGGCCGAAGTTGACCTGGCCGTTGTAGGACATGATCCCGACGCAGAGCGCCTGGCGGCGGGCAAGCGGCACCATCGGGAAGATCGACTCCATCTTGCGGCCGAGCACGTAGAGCGGGAACTGCGGCCCCGGCACGTTGGTGACGACGAGGTTGAAGAAGCGCTGCGCGGGCTGCAGGCGGGCGGCCTGCGAGGCGATCGTCGAGGGGGCGAAGTCGGTCAGTTTGGTGAGGATCTCGGCCCCGACCGCCTGCCCGGAGGACTTCAGGTCGCCCATCTCGTCGGTCATCAGCTGCAGCCGCTCGACCGGGTCCTCGCACCAGACCGGCAGCGGCGCCATCATCGCCGAGATCCGGTTGCCGAGGGCGCCGTGCTCCTCGGCGGCGCGGACGCTGACCGGGACCATCGCCCGCAGCTCGATCCCGGCGGTCTCGTGGCCGCGGGCCCGCAGGTAGCGGCCGATGCCGCCGGCGACGACCGAGAGGATGACGTCGTTGACGGTGCCGCCGTGGGCGTTCTTGACCCGCTTCAGGTCGCCGAGGTCGGTCTGCACCATCTGGAAGCGGCGGTGGGGGCCGATCTCGACGTTGAAGACGGTGTCGGGGGCGGCCATCCCGGCGGTGACGATCTTCGAGGTGTCGCGGATCCCGTGCAGGACCTCTCGCGGCCCGCGCAGGACGGCACGGACGCCGCGGACGAGCTCGCGTGGGCTGGTCGCGCGCTCGCGCAGGGCGTCGCCGAGCAGCTGCAGGCCGGTCGGCTCCGGC
>DASURF010000067.1:0-38137 GCA_036280195.1 Solirubrobacterales bacterium
CGATACCGGCACCGGGATTCCGGCAGCCGAGCTGGAGCGCGTCTTCGAGCGGTTCTACCGCCGCAGCGAGTCGCGCAAGCAGGAGGGCTTCGGCCTCGGCCTGGCGATCGCGCGGCGGATGGTCGACGTGATGGGCGGCCGCATCGGCGCCGAGTCGGTGGAGGGGGAGGGGAGCACCTTCTGGGTCCGCCTCCCGGTCGCGAATCCGAGCCCCACCCCGGTGGCATGAGCAGCGGCCGGATCCTGATCGCCGACGACGAGCCGTCGGTCCGCGACTCGGTCGGCTACGCGCTGGCGCAGGAGGGCTTCGAAGTGACCCCCGCCGCCGACGGCGACGAGGCGGCGGCGCTGCTCGGCAACGGCGTCCCCTACGACCTGCTGATCCTCGACATCATGATGCCGGGGCCGAGCGGGCTCGACATCTGCCGCGACGTGCGCTCGCGCAGCGCCGTCCCGATCATCGTCCTCACCGCCAAAGACGCCGAGGTCGACAAGGTCGTCGGGCTCGAGGTCGGCGCCGACGACTACGTCACCAAGCCCTTCTCGGTGCGCGAGCTGCTGGGCCGCGTCCGCGCCCAGCTGCGGCGCCGCGAACTCGACCGGGCGCCGCTCTCCCAGGCGGTGAAGATCGAGTCCGGCCCGGTCTCGATCGACCTCGTCCGCCACGTCGCCACGGTCCGCGGCGTGCCGGTCAACCTGACCCGCTCGGAGTTCCAGCTGCTGCGGCTGATGGTCGCCCGCCCCGGCGAGGTCTTCTCCCGCTCGCAGATCATGGAGGAGCTGTGGCAGACCGAGTTCGACGGCGACGAGCGCGCCTGCGACGTCCACATCTCCAACCTGCGCCAGAAGGTCGAGCGCGACCCCCAGAAGCCGGAGCTGGTCCTGACCGTGCGGGGCGTTGGCTATAAGTACAACCCAGACTCGAACTAGGAAGAGAGGCCTTATGCCACTGGTACCGATGGTCGTCGAGCAAACCGCTCGCGGCGAGCGCTCGTTTGACATCTACAGCCGCCTGCTCGCGCAGCGGATCATCTTCCTCGGCGAACCGGTGACCGAGGACCTCGCCAACCTGATCATCGCCCAGCTGCTGCACCTCGAGGCCGAGGACCCGGACAAGGACGTCAGCCTCTACATCAACTCCCCCGGCGGCTCCGCCTACGCCGGCCTGGCGATCTACGACACGATGCAGTTCGTCAAGCCCGACGTGCAGACGATCTGTTACGGGATCGCGATGTCGGCCGGTTCGCTGATCCTCACCGGCGGCGCGGCCGGCAAACGGATGGCGCTGCCCAACAGCCGCATCCTCATCCACCAGCCGAGCGGCGGCTTCGAAGGCCAGTCGAGCGACATCGAGATCCACGCCAAAGAGATCCTCGCCCTGCGCGAGCGGCTCGACCAGATCTACGTCAAGCACACCGGCCAGTCGGAGGAGCAGATCCACACCGACATGGAACGCGACAAATTCTTCCAGCCGGACCAGGCGGTCGAGTACGGCCTGATCGACCGGGTGATCGAGTCGCACGAGTTCCAGGGCGGCGAGCCCGCCATAGTCGCCTAGCGGGCTAGAGCCGCCGCCCGGCCCAGAGGCAGGCGGCGGCCGCGCCGCCACCGGCGATCACGCCGCCGATTCCCGCCTGGCGGGTCTCCGGACTGCGCGCCGAAAGGCCGAGGGAGAGCGCGTCGGCGGCGTCGCAGGCGCCGGAGACCAGGATCGCGGTCCGCAGCGCCTGGCGGTCGTCGCGGGCGGCGAGGGTCATCGCGCCCAGGGCGATGTCGCGGCCGCCGCCGAGCTTGGCCAGGGCCTGGCCGGAAGCGTCGGTCGCGCCGAATCCCATCCTCGGCAGCGCCTGCCGGGTGGCGAAGAGGATGGCCATGCCCATCGCCACGCGGCCGGCGCCGATCGCCAGCGCCAGCTGCCGTGCCTTGGGGTCCATCTTGGATCGCCGCCGCATCGCCCTCAACCTACCCGGCAGGGCGAATCTGCATCATGGGGGGAGTGGCAGAGGGCGACACGATCCTGCGGCTGGCGCGCCGCTTCGAAGCGACCCTGCTGGGGGAGGAGGTCGCGGCGAGCGCCCCGAACCCGCGCGGCAAGGCGGCGGCGATCGAACGCCTCGACGGCCGCACCCTGGAGACGGTCCGGGCCCACGGCAAGCACCTGCTGCTCGGCTTCGGCGAGCTCTCGCTGCACAGCCACCTGGGGATGAGCGGCGGCTGGCACTTCTACCGGCCCGGCTCCCGCTGGCGGCGGCCCCGCTCCTCCGCCTGGGCGCTGCTCGCGGGCGGCGGCTGGGACGCGGTCCAGTTCGGCGGCCCGACCCTCCAGGTGGGGCCCACCGCGCGGCTGCGCCGCGACCCGCAGCTGACGCGCCTGGGGCCGGACATCCTGGCCGAGGATTTCGACCCGGAGGCGGTTGTCCCGACCATGCGCGCCGACCCGGGCCGCGGCCTCGGCGACGCCCTGCTCGACCAGCACCTGGTGGCGGGCATCGGCAACATCTTCAAGAGCGAGGCCTGCTTCGCGGCCCGGGTTGACCCCTGGCGCCCGGTCGGCGAGGTCTCCGACGAGGAGCTGCTGGCCGTCCTCGCCGCCGCCCGCGAGCAGATGACGGCCGCGGTCGAGAGCGGCGGCCGCCACAGCTTCCGGGTCTACAAACGCCGTCAGGGCGCCTGCCCCTCCTGCCGCGGCCCGATCTCCTCGCGCGGCCAGGGCGACGCCAACCGGACCACCTACTGGTGCCCGCGGTGCCAAAGCTGAGGCGCCGCCGGCCGGCCCCGGTTCTCCCACGACCGCGACCTCGTTCCTATTACCTGGTCGCCGGGGTCGCGCTGGACGACGAGCTGGATCGCCTGCGGATGCTGCCCGTCTTCGCCGACGGCCCGTTGGCCGAACGGCGTCCGGAACTGAAGGTCCGCCGCGCCAGCCGCCGCCCCAACCGGCTCGGCTTCGCGGTCCCCAGCCAGTTCCGGCTCTCGGTCACCGCCTATCCGGGGATCCGGCCGGGAGACGTGCTCGAGACCTTGCTGCACGAGCTGGTCCACCTCCACGTCGGCCGCGCCGCGGAAGCCCACGCCTGGCACGGGCCGACCTTCAAGCGCGTCCTGGCGCGGGCGATGCGCGAGGCCTACGGGGTCGAGATCCCGACCCCGCGTGCCACCCTGCACGGCCCCTACGCCGAAGCGATCGAGGCCGTGCTCGGCGGCTAGGCCTGTTCTTCCTCGTCCCAGCGGCGTCGCTCGCGCAGGTAGTGGACCGCGATCACCGCGATCACCACCAGTGCCGGGGCGAAGACCGGCAGCGCGACGACGAGGCTGTGGTGGGCGAGCGGCAGGATCATCTGCCGCCTTGCTGGAAGCCGACGACCCAGCGGAAGCGCGCCCGGCGCCGGCGGCGGGGCGCCGCCGGCCCGACCGCCAGCCGGTGCAGCGCCCAGGCCAGCAGCGCCAGCAGCGAGAGGGTGATCGCCGCCACGGTCGAGTAGGCGATCGCCGTCAGCGCCGCGGGGCCGCCTTTCGACTCGCGCTGCAGCAACTGGTGCTCGTTGCCGAAGGAGCGCGTGAACTGCGCCGGCGCCGGGACTTCGTCGACCGGGATCGCCTCGTCGCGCGGCAGGTAGATCGGCAGCGCCGTCAGCGAGTTGCCGTCGTGGAGGCGGATCATCGCCTTCCAGTTGCCGTGGACGGGAACCGGCTCGGTGGTCCGGTAGACGCCGGGCGCGGTCCGCTCCAGCGGCGCGACCACCAGGCCGCCGCCCTGCCAGGCGGTGACGTCGAACCACTCCGCGTCGGCCGCCGCGTCGGGCGGGCTGATCCGCACCGTGGCCTCGACTTCGCGGCCGTTCGCGCCACCCACGTCCTCCAGCGCGACCCGGGCGCTGACGCCCTCCTGGGTCGGGGTGTAGAGGCCGTAGGCGACCAGCGCCGCCAGCACCGCGGCGCTGCAGAGCGCGGCACGGCGCAGCTGCGGCGAGCGCTGGAGCGGCACGGGTGAGAGGTGGCTGCCGATCCAGGCGCCGATCGTGGCCCCGGCGACCGCGGCGGCGAAGCCGACGATCGCCGCTTCGGGGAAGGCGGCCTCGGGCCAGGGCAGCGGCATCCAGAGATGCGACCAGGCCCACTCGGCGGCGAGGCCGACGGTGCCGATCCCGATCCCGGCGACGAGCCCGAAGCGCAGCGGCCGCCGGGTGGAGACGAAGAGCGCGACCGCCTCGACCACCACCGCCTCGGCGATGTAAAGCGGGAAGTGGGGCATGGTCTGGCCGAGGACCGGGCCGACCAGCACCGCCAGGCCGCCGCGCAGGAGGATGAAGAAGCCGGCCGCGCCGAGCGCCGCCCCGGGACCGGCGTAGACGCGGGCCAGGACCAGGCCGACGCCGGCGGCGACCATCAGCATCAGCGGCTGGAAGATCAGCTGGAACTGGGGAACGCCGAAGTCGAACTCGGCCTGGAAGGTGGAGAGGCCGAGCATCAGGCCGCCGGTGAGGGCGACGGCGCGCAGCATCTTGGTGTGGGCGGGCTCGGCCGCCGGAGCCTCGTCCGTGCCGGTCGCCCGCAGCCCCTCGACGGAGAGCACGGCGATCCCGACCAGGGTCATCGCCGCGCCGCCGATCAGCATCAGGTGGGTCGGCCCCCAGAGGGTCACGTCCTGGCCGAAGAGCCGGTGCCAGACGTCGTCGAGCGGAAAGCCGATCAGCGAGAAGGCGCCGCAGGCGCAGATCAGGACGCCGCCGAGCGGCGCCCACCAGTCGCGACCGAGGCGGACCGCCACCGTGCTGGGGCGCTCCTTCGGCAGCACCATCGCGAAGAAGCCGGCGCTGAAGATGCCGAAGAGGCCGAGGAGGATGAAGTAGTGGGCGGGGTTGGCCAGCGGCCCGGCGTCGCGGCCGTTGTCGATGTGCAGGGAGATGTCCCAGTACATCCCGAACAGCGCGGTCAGCAGCGAGACCGTCGCGACGGCCGAGGGGAAGGCGACCCAGCCGGGCATGCCGGAGAGCTTTTCGCCCCGGTCGGCGAGGCGCTGGAGCAGCTGTACGCGGCCGGTGCGGTGGCCGAAGCCGAGGTAGAGGAGACCGCAGGTGACGATCGTCGCGGCGACCGTGGCGATCACGATCTGACCGATCTCGGCGCCGGCGGCCGGAGGCGCGGCGGCTGCGAGAAGAAGTCCGAAAGGAAGGTTCATAGGGGGTCCTTGTGAGGAGGTCCTTGGTGGATTGCCAGAAGCTTGTTCCCTGGTAAACGTTACCTCAAACGAGGTTACATTCAAGAAGGTACAATCGTCACATGGCGAAGAAGGCCGCCCCCGCCGACGAATCCCCTGCAACCGAAGCCAACCTCACCGTCGAGCAGCTCGCCTACGAGACCGGGATGTCGGTGCGCAACATCCGCAACCACCAGTCGCGAGGCCTGCTGCCGCCGCCCGAGGTGCGCGCCCGGGTCGGCTACTACGGGCCCGAGCACGTCGCCCGCCTGCGCCTGATCCAGGAGATGCAGGCGGAGGGCTTCAAGCTCAGCGCGATCTCCCGCCTGATCGGCGAGCACGGGGCCGACGCCGACCGCTTCGTCGGCCTGCGCCAGGCGGTCACCGCCCCTTTCGCGACCGAGGCGCCGGAGGTTTACGCCCGCGAGGAGCTGGCGGAGAAGTTCGGCACCGATGACGACAAGCTGCTGGAAAAAGCCCAGAAGCTCGGCCTCCTCGTCGACCTCGGCGAGGAACGCTATGAAGCCCCGAGTCCGGCCCTGATCCGCGCCGCCGAGGAAGTCCTCGGCATGGGCATCGAGATCCCCGCCGCCCTCACCGTGATCGAGAAGCTGGAGCGCAACGCCCAGTCCTCGGCCCGCACCTTCGTCAACCTCTTCGTCGACGAACTCTGGAAGCCATTTGACGACGCCGGCCGCCCCGAGGACGGCTGGGAGGAGCTGATCGCCGCCATCGGCCGCCTCCGCCCCCTGGCCTTCGACGCCCTCAACGCCACCTTCCGGCTCACCCTCACCACCGAAATCGAGAAAGCCTTCGGCGAAGTCCTCGAACGACGCCAGAAGAAGAAGTAGCGGCGACAGTCAGTGTGTGTCCGAGTGCCGGCTGGACTCCTCGGTGCAGTGTCAACTACGGCGACTCTGTAGCCTCGCCATTGAGAGGTCCAAGCCCAGCCAGTTCCCGAAATACTGCAACTAGGTCAGCGGGAACCTCGGACACGTCAGTGAGGTCCTGCACCAGCGCGACCAGATATCCGGTCTTGCGTTCCGGGGCCTCTGCGGACTTGCTCCTCACTGCGTTCTCAATGGCCTTGCTGAACTTAGTGCTCTGCCGGAGAGAGCGAAAGTGGTCCGCCGTCCACTCAGAGCCGTCGGTGCGAGGCCAGTGCTGGTTTGCCGTAGCCGCCCACTGCTCATTGCTGAAGAGATCCTCCAACTCACGGGTGCCCACGAAATGGATGTGATCCTCCCTGATTCCTGCACCATGCAGCTTGTCTTTACGGAACAGCTTCCGATCGGTGGAATCCGCGTCCACGACGAGAAACGAGAGGGTTCTGCCGTGCTCTCTCAGAAACTTCACGACGTTCAGGGCTCCGTCATTTCCGTTCCCCGCAATCAATGCGATGCCCGCAGACTGGAGACTCATCCCGGTCGATAGGCGAAATAGCGTTGGAACGGTCTGCATCTCAGTTGGTCCCTCGACGCCCAGGAACGATCGCTCATGGAGGATCACGCTGTTTCTCAGCCCCATGGCTTCCGATACCCGCAGGAGATGCTGGTCGATGCTCTCATGATCCGTTGCCATGAGACGATCCATAACCGTGAGCTCGTCTTCGATGCGAAGATGAACGACGTTCTCCATGTCAACGCGGTCGATGAGGTTCAGGGAATGCGTTGCCACCGCCATGCGAACTCCCTCCTTCGCGCATTGTTGTTGGATGAGCTCCACAAGGTCGCGCTGATGGGCGTAATCGAGGTGAGTATCGGGCTCGTCATACGCGATGACGACTGCGCGATCCTCTGGCCCGCGGACCTCGATGAGGTTGCCCGTCCACTCCCAGATGGCGAGGTTGATGCGACGCCTTCGTCCAGCCCCCGACCGATTTAGAGGGATCTCGGCGCCGCCCGATCTGGAGGCAAAGATCTCGACATTACGAAACCCCTCAGTGAAGGTCACCTCCGGCACTACTGCGATCGACTCTAGCTCGGGGCACCTGGCTGCGACGTGGGTACACAGCTCGGTCGCCCTCTCGGCTAAGCGATGCTGGGCAGTGGACTCGACACTTCGAACTGGTCCTACAAGCTCGGGGTCATCGAGAAGCTCCTTGAAGGCAGCTTTTAGTGCAACACGGATTTGGTTCTCCGGATTTGGCTCGTTGGTGGACGAGAACAGCATCAACCTGGGCAGTCGGTCGACGAGCACTTTTGGGGCAGCGACCCAGGCTTGCTCGTGCGGAAGGCTGGCAGCGTGTTTCGCAAGGGGTTCTAGCCACGCGGCTCGGGTGTTGCGCGCCCCGGACGGCTCAACACCCGTTTCTGTGGCCAAGTCGACTAGATCATGGATCTTCAGGTCTGAGAGGGAGCGGAACCGCGAGTCCGTCGGTGCGTCCGTCTGTATCTCGTATCGGACCTCCCCGTCAGCCTCGGCAACCCTGCGGACTTGAACTGAGGAGGGAAGACCAAGCTGCTCAGTGTCGTATTGGTCGAGGCTGAAGAATCCGACGACCTCGATCCGCTCATGTCGCAGGGAATCTGCGCCGGTGTCTGTAGCCCCCACCATCGTGTGGTCTTCGGCGGTCGGGCGAGGACCCCCTAGAAGGAAGTCAAGGGCCTTAAGTGCCGTGCTCTTCCCGCCGTCGTTAGCCCCGGTGATGACCGTGGGAGTCCGAACAGGAATGTCTCGTACGTCGGCCAGAGAGCGCAGACCCTTGACCGAATAAGACTCGAGCGTGACCAAGCCTCAGACGTGAGCGATCAGGCCTGGTGCGTATTTGTCAGCTGCGAGGTTCAGGCCTGGAGCGGTCTGGAAGGTGCCCTCCAACAGCTCGATCCTGGTGATTTTGGCGACATTCATCTGTCGCCAGTCCGGTACTCGCTCTCCTGAAGACGTGGCGCCCTCGACCTGGTAGGCGTCGATGCAGATTTTTCCGGTCGTCGTCCGGAATAGAACATGCGGATGCACTATTCGAGTGGCGGAGCCGGTCGTCTCGTAGCAAAGAGACACTGGTGATCGACTCTCGATTGCTTCTCGTAGAGCTTCTTCGACTGACATTGTCGAGAAGTCTATGAAAAATTCAGCGAGAACGTTTCTGGCTAGATATGCGCTAGTACCTAGAGGTTCTGACAGCCTCAGAGCCGACGACCGGACTTGAACCGGTGACCCCTTCATTACGAATGAAGTGCTCTACCAACTGAGCTACGCCGGCGGGCTCGGGTCATTCTAGGAGGGATCGGACCTCGGTTCCGTCGCGGGCGCTGGAGATGATCCGGCGATGGCACCGGGGTCCAGGCCGAAGCAGCGGGCGGAGAACGAGGTCGAGTTCGGGCGCATCGTCGCCTTCAGCGACGGCGTCTTCTCGATCGCGATCACGCTGTTGGTCCTCAACCTGGGGATCGACAAAGGGCTGACCGAGGGGCAGATCGACAACGCCCTCTGGGACCAGCGGGAAATGTTCTTCGCCTACGCGATCAGCTTCGCCGTGATCGGGCGGTTCTGGCTCGTCCACCACCGCTTCTTCTCCGAAGTCAACGCCTTCGACGGGCGGCTGATCGGGCTCAACCTCGTCTACCTCGGCTGGATCGTCCTCATCCCCTTCAGCAGCGAGGTGCTGGGCGAGTACGGCGGGAAGACGACGGCCGTGGTCCTCTACTCCGTCAACCTCGCGGTCGTCGTCCTGCTCGGGCTGGCGATGAGCGCCGACGCCCGCCGCCGCGGCCTGACCAAGATCGACGACCGCACCCACCGCGAAAACCAGATCCGCGCCACCTACATCGCCGGCATCTTCCTGCTCTCGATCCCGATCGCCCTCGTCGCGCCGAAGCTGGCGCCCTGGCTCTGGCTGGTCCTCTTCGTCGACCCGTCCTCGCGCCTGGCGGGTCGGGCCGTCAGTCGGGTCGGACCCTGAAGGCGATCGACTGGCCGCGCTTCGAGCAGCTGATCGTCCAACCGCGGTCGCTGACGACTCCCTGGCAACGGTAGGAGCCGACCGAGCATCCCCAGCGCGAGGCGCCCTGCGGCCGCTCGCATTCCGGGTTCTCTTCCCAGGCGGAGCGCACATCCGGGGCCTGGTCCACGCCGCTCTCGAGCGGCGCCGTCGCGGACGTCTCCTCCGAGGAGTCGCCGCAGCCGGCCAGCGCCAGCACGGCGACGAGGAGAAGTGGGGCTAGGCGCCGCATCCTCGGAAAGCTACCCGGCCGGGGACGGGATCTCCTCGTGATCCATCCCGCCGCAGATCGGGCACTCCGGCTCCGGCACCACCGGCTCGAGTTTCGGCTCCATCGTCCGCAGGTCGTAGATATGGGCGACGCCCTGGGTCGCAGGTCTGGCCAGCCCGGTCAGCAGGTGCAGCACCTCCATCCCGATCTGGCCGCCGATCAGCCCGCAGGCCGGGCCCAGCGTCGCCGCCGGGCTCGGTTTCGCCCGCCGCTGCTCGATGGCGATGTCGAACAGCGGGTAGTCGCGCCGGTAGGAGATCTCCTGGCAGATGAAGCAGCCGGTCACGCCCGGGACGTAAAGCGGGCCGACCCGGGCGATCGGCGGGAAGTGGCTCATCGTGATGTAGGGGATCCCGGCTTTGAAGCAGGCGGCGTTGCACCAGCGCTCGATGTCGTGCGCGGGCCAGTCGGCGGCGTCGATGACGACGTCGGAGCCGGCGATGAACTCGGCGATGTCCGCCTCGCTCTCCAGTCGCCGCGCCTCGGTCGTGATCGTCATCGCCGAGTTGAAGGCGTTGAGGCGGGCTGCGGCGCGCTCGACCTTGAGCTCGCCGATGTCGGCCTCGGTGTAGAGGATCTGCCGGTTGAGGTTGGTGATCTCGACCCGGTCGCCGTCGATCAGCCACATCTCGCCGACGCCGGTGCAGGCCAGCGCCCAGGCGGCCCAACCGCCGAGCCCGCCGACGCCGAGCACCGCCACCTTCGCCTCCCGTAGCGCTTCCTGACACTGCGACGGCGTGATCCCGCCGCTGCCGACGTCGCTGAAGTAGCGCAGCTGGCGGTCGAACCGTTCCAGTTCCGGCGCCGGGATCCGCTCGTCGTCGTCGGCGTCCTCGACCACCTCCATCGCTCCCAGCTGGGTGATCGCGTCGTCGACCTTGTCGGCACCGAACTCCTCGTACAGCTCCTCCAGCGTGCGCTCGCCGTTCAACGCCGCCAGCAGCCGCCGTTCGTCCGCATCGGGTTTCTCGATCCGGATGTCGTTCTCGGCGCTGGGCCGCAACAGGTAGACGTCACCGTCCGGAGTTTCGATCTCCTCCGTCGTTCGCTTGATCCGTGGCCTGCGCAAGTGTCCTTCCCCCTAGGTAGCTGTCGCCCAGTGATGACCGCAGAAATGCTGGAACGGTTCCGAATGGAGAGCCTGTTTCTTCAACCGAGCAGGGCACGGGCGCGCTGGAGCACGGCGTCGGTCATCTCAACGGTGAGCCTCCCCGTAAAAGTGTTCTGCTGGCTTGGGTGATAGCAGCCGAGCAGGCGCCAGCGGCCGATCTGCACCTCGGCGCCGTGCCCGAACTTCGGCCGCGGCCGCGGCACCTCGACGCCGAGCGCCCGCGCCGCGCGCAGGACGCCGTCCCAGCCGAAGGAGCCGAGAGCGACGAGGACCTGCATCTCGCTCAGCAGCTCGAGCTCACGCTGCAGGTAGGGAAGGCAGTTGTCCCGCTCCTCCGGGGTCGGCTTGTTGGCGGGTGGGGCACAGCGGACCGTGGCGGTGACATAGGCGTCGCGCAGCTCGAGGCCGTCGTCGCGCCACTCCGAGTGCGACTGGTTGGCGAAACCGGCCCGGTGCAGGGCGGCAAAGAGCCAATCGCCCGAGCGATCGCCGGTGAAGATCCGGCCGGTGCGGTTGGCGCCGTGGGCGGCGGGGGCGAGGCCGACGATCCCGACCCGCGCCCCGGGGTCGCCGAAGCCGGAGATCGGGCGCGCCCAGTAGTCCTGGCCGCGGTAGCGGCGGGGCGGGTTCGCCGCCTGCGCCTCGCGCCACTCGACCAGCCGCGGGCAGAGGCGGCAGCGGTGGACCTCTTCGGCCAGCGCCGCCAGGGCGCGGCGATCCTCCGAGCTCATAGGCTTGCCTCCGTCGTCATGCCACCGAACCGAATCACGCACGGCCGCCGCGTGCGCCGCGCCTTCGCCCTGGTCGCCGTCGCTGCCGGGCTCACCGTCGGCCTCGCCGCCTGCGGTGGTGGCGACGACGGCTCGGCAGTGGATCCCGAAGCCGACGCCGCGGTCCTCAACGAGGTTCTCGGCCGGCAACTGGCGGCGGTGGCGGCCTACGGCGAAGCGCTGCCGGCGCTGCGCGGCGCCGACCTGGCGATGGCCCGCCGCTTCCGGGTCCAGGAACAGGAACACGTCGACGCGACGACGAAGACGCTGCGCGGTCTCGAGCAGCCCTCCGACCCCGCGGAGGAAACCATCGACGCCGGCGAGCTCGAAGCCCCCCGGGACGCCCTCAACTTCCTCTACCGGCTGGAAAGCGCGACGATCGACGCCGAGCTCAACGCCGTCAGCCGGCTGACGGTCGGCTGGACGCGGCCGTTGGTCGCCTCGATGGCCGCGAACCAGGCGCAGCGGCTGGTGCTGATCCGCCGCGCGCTCGGGGCCGCACCGCTCGAAACCGTGCCGGAAGCCTTCGAGACCGGCGAAACCTCCGCTCCAGAAGAGATGATTGGGAAGTGACCGGCCCCCTCTACGCGATCGGCCGCTTCTGCTCGCGCCACCACTGGCCCGTAATCGCCGTCTGGATCGTGACGGCGATCGCCTTGGTGGCGATCAGCCAGGCCGCCGGCAGCAAGACCAGCGAAAACCTGACCCTGCCGGGCACCGACTCGACGACGGCGACCGAACTGCTGGAAGACAACCTGCCCGAACAGGCCTACGGCAGCAACCCGCTGGTCTTCGAAGCCCCGCAGGGGAAGCTCAGCCAGGCGAAGTACGCGACCGCGATCGACGAAACCGCCGAACGGCTGAACAAGCTCGGCGAGGTCAACTCGGCGGTCAGCCCGCTCAGCCCGCAGGGCGCGAACTTCCTCAGCAAGGACGGCTCGGTCGGGTACATCCCCGTCGTCCTCAACGTCGGCCCGGGCGAAATCGACGAAGAACAGGCGCAGCGGATCCTCAACGCGGGCGAGCCGGCGGAGAAGGCGGGCCTCGAGGTCGCGGTCGGCAGCTACGTCGGCCAGCAGCTCTCCAAACCCGAGACCGAGACCAGCGAGGCGATCGGCCTCGCGGCGGCGGTGATCATCCTCCTCTTCGCCTTCGGCACGGCGACGGCGATGATGCTGCCGATCATCTCGGCGGTGCTCGGGCTCGCCTGCGCGCTCTCGATCATCGGCCTGCTCGAGCACGTGCTGGAGGTGCCGGGGGTCGCCGCGACCCTGGCGACGATGATCGGGCTCGGCGTCGGTATCGACTATGCGCTCTTCATCGTCACCCGCCACAAACTCCAGCTCGGCGAAGGGATGGAGCTGCGCGAGTCGATCGCGCGGGCGACCGCGACCGCCGGCGGCGCCGTCGTCTTCGCCGGCTTCACCGTCGTCATCGCCCTCTGCTCGCTGGCCTTCGCCGGCATCCCGCTGGTCTCCACGCTCGGCTTCACGGCGGCGGTCGCCGTCCTCGTCGCGGTCACCGCCGCGACCACCCTGCTGCCGGCGATGCTGGGCGCGCTCGGCCCGCGCATCAACTCGCTGCGGGTCAGGCTCGGCAAGACCCACCCGGATGACAAGGAGCCGCACGGCTGGCGCCGCTGGGCCGAACGGGTCTCGGCCCGGCCGGGAACCGCGACCGCGGTCTCGATGCTCGTCCTGATCGTCCTGGCGCTGCCGGTCCTGCAGCTCGACCTGGGCCAGAACGACATCAGCGCCCTGCCCAAGGAAACGACCTCGCGCCAGGCCTACGACGCGCTCAACAAGGGCTTCGGCGCGGGCGTCAACGGGCCGCTGCTGATCGCCTCCGAATTTACCTCGCCGGCGGAAGCCGAGCAGGTGCTGCCGGGCCTGCAGAAAGCGATCGACGGCGCCGGGGACGTCGAAGCCGTCGGCGAAGCGACGCTCGACAAGCAGGGCACCGTGGGGGTCTTCACCGTGCTCGCGAAATCCGAGCCGTGGGCGGACGAGACCGTCGACCTGGTCGAAGACCTGCGCGAAACGACGATCCCGCAGGCGCTGAAGGGGACCGAAGCCAGCGCCTACGTCGGCGGCCAGACCGCCGGCTACATCGACCTCGCCACCCAGATCGCCGACAAGCTGCCGCTGATGATCGCGATCGTCGTCGCGCTCAGCTTCATCGTCCTGCTCGTCGCCTTCCGCTCGCTGCTGGTGCCGATCAAGGCGGCGGCGATGAACCTGATCTCGGTCGCCGCGGCCTACGGGATCGTCACCGCCGTCTTCCAGCTCGGCTGGGGCGTCTCGCTGGTCGGCCTCGACCACGCGATCCCGATCGTCAGCTTCGTGCCGCTGCTGATGTTCGCGATCCTCTTCGGCCTCTCGATGGACTACGAGGTCTTCCTGCTGACGCAGATGCGGGAACACTTCGAGGAGACCGGCGACGCCAAGCGGGCGGTGATCGAAGGGCTCGCCAACACCGGCCGGGTGATCACCTCGGCGGCGGCGATCATGGTCTGCGTCTTCACCAGCTTCGTCCTCAACGGCGACCCGGTCGTCAAGGAGTTCGGCGTCGGCCTCGCCGTCGCGATCGCGATCGACTCGACCCTGGTCCGTTGCCTGCTGGTGCCGGCGGTGATGGTGCTGCTCGGCAAGCGGGCCTGGTGGCTGCCGCGCTGGATGGACCGGGTGATCCCACACGTCAGCATCGAGGGCGAGGAGTACTTCGCTAAGAAGGACGCCGAAGCCAAAGCTGATGTTCCCGCTCAACCTGCCTAACGCCCTCACCCTGCTGCGCATCCTCGCGGTGCCGGTGGTGGTCGTCGCCCTGCTCGGCGAGACGCCCAACGGCGACGCGCTCGCCGCCGCCGTCTTCGCCCTCGCCGCGGCGACCGACGGGCTCGACGGCTACTTCGCCCGCTCCCGCGACGCGGTGACGACCTTCGGCAAGCTGATGGACCCGCTCGCCGACAAGCTGCTGATCATCGGCGCCCTCGTCTCCCTCGTCTCGCTCGACCGCCTCGAAGCCTGGGTGGCGATGGTGATCATCGCCCGCGAGATCGCCGTCACCATCCTCCGCACGATCGCCGCCGAGCGCGGCCTCATCATCGCCGCCAGCTGGATGGGCAAGCTGAAGACCGTCCTCCAGATCGCCGCCATCATCGCCCTGATCGCCACCAACCCGGCCCCCCTCGGCGTCGACATCCTCGTCTACGTCGCCCTGGCGGTCACCGTGATCAGCGGCGTCGACTACTTCTTCGGCCTCAGGAAGCGGATCGAGGAGCAGCAGAAGGAGCGCGCCGCCGCGAAGCTGAACTCCACGGCGTAGGGGTGGGGGAGGGACGGGTGCCCCTCTCCCAGAGACCGTCGCGCAGCTGATCGTCCTGCTGGGCGCCACCGTGGTCTCAGGAGCCTCTGTGAGAGGGGCACCCGTCCCTCCTCACGACAGCTTCCGTTAGAGACGCAGATCAGCGGAGCGCCTGTAGGAGGGAGTCGACACCCCTGAGGCGGGCATGTTCGGCGATATGCAATCTGGTTCTTGCGCGGCGGAGCCGCGCTGTTCGATTGCAGCTAAGCCGCGAAGCGGCGTGCTGCGCAATGCCCGGGGAAGGGGTGTCGACTCCCTCCCTCAGCAGACCTCTCGTCAGGCAGTCGGTGCCTCGAGCCACTCGCGCATCGTCACGTGATGCGCTTGGTGCTCGCCGCTCTGCAGCTCGGCGCGCAGGTCGCCGAGGGTGCCGTAGCGCTCGGCGACGACGTTGTGGCGGTGGATCGTCTCGAGGTTCTCCTGGCGCGCCATGACGAAGGTCTCCGCGGGCAGGTCGGGGTAGCCCTCGACCACCTGGCGGACCATCTCGCGCACGCAGTCCTCGACGAAGCGCGGGTGCTCGTGGGCTTTGACGACGACCGACATCTCGTCTGAGCGCTTCATCAGCTCGTAGATCTCCGAGCTCATCGAGGTCTCGACGATCCGCAGCAGCTCCGGCGCCTCGATCCAGGCCGGGCCGCCCTCGGGGCAGCCGACGTGGAGGGTGCCGACGCCGCGCTGGTTGTGGGTGGCGATCGGGACCAGCTCGACGATCCGCTCGATCTGCTCGCCGTCGAAGCCCTCCTCCGCGAGGCGTTCGCGGGCGAGCCCGGCGACCATCTCCTGGGCGCAGGGGCAGGCGGTCATGCCCTGCGCCTCGACCCCGGTCAGGGTGCGGGTGCCGCGCGCCGAGGCGACGGCGGTGCCGTAGAGGACGTAGATCTCCTGGGTCTTCTTGCCGGTCTCGGGCGTCTCCACCGTCTCCGGATAGCGGGCCGTTATCGAGACCTCGGCCCGCTCGCCGCCCTGCCGCTCGCGCACCTTCTCGGCGACGTGGGCGGCCAGCACCTCGGCCTTGAACGCCTCGCCGAGGACGACCTCGTCGATCGCCTCGCCGACGATCTCCTCGAAGCGGGACATGTGGACCCCGGCCTGCTGCGGGTTGAGGTCGACGAAGCACTCGAAACCGGCGTAGAAGAGGTTCTCGACGCCGTCGGTCTTGACCCGGATCACCTTCTCGACCCCGGTCACGCCGACGCGGGAGAGGCTGACCTGGGTAGCGGGCAGCGAAGCCTGGACGTCCGGGGCGGGTGGGGTGGCGGTCGGCTGGCTGGCCATCGGCTAACGAATAGTAAGCGACAGGACTTGTCGGACGTTGGAGAGTCTTTTTCTCCCTATAATCCGGCGCGGTCGGAGCGTCGGGGCCGGCCGCCAGGAATTGGGGAGAGGGAGCAGTGAGCATCGAACCGTTGGATTCCACGGCCGAGGTCATCGAGCGCGACGAGGAGACCAGTCCGATCGGCGAGCTCGAGGAGCTCCAGGGCCTGATCGCCCTTGGTCGCGAGCGCGGCTATCTGACCTTCGAGCAGATCTCGACCACACTCGAGGAGGTGGAGATCACCAAGGAGCAGGTCTCCCAGCTCCACGCCCACCTGGTCGAGCACGGGGTCGACGTCATCGCCGAGGACGGCGTCAGCGCTTACAAGGCGCAGCGGAGCGGCGAGGCCGCCGGTGCCGCGAAGAAGGAAGAGCTGGACCTGACCGTCGAGCCCAGCCTCGACTCTCTGCGCCTCTACCTGCGGGCGATCGGCCAGGTCGACCTGCTGACCGCGCAGCAGGAGGTCGAACTGGCGAAACGGATCGAGCGCGGCGACATGCTCGCCAAGCGGCAGATGGTGGAGGCGAACCTGCGCCTGGTCGTCTCGATCGCGAAAGGCTATCTGGGCCGCGGGCTGAGCTTCCTCGACCTGATCCAGGAGGGCTCGCTCGGCCTGATCCGCGCGGTCGAGAAGTTCGACTACCGCCGCGGCTACAAGTTCTCCACCTACGCGACCTGGTGGATCCGGCAGGCGGTGACGCGGGCGATCGCCGACAAGGCGAGGACGATCCGCATCCCCGTCCACATGGTCGAGAAGCTGAACCGGGTCGCCCACGTCGAACGGCAGCTGGTCCAGAAACTGGGCCGTGAGCCCGAGCCGGCGGAGATCGCCGAGGAGCTGCGCTGGCCGGTCTCCGACGTGCGGGACATCCTCCGCGTCGCCCAGTTGCCGGTCTCGCTGGAGAAACCTGTCGGCGACGAGGACGAATCCGAGCTCGGCGACTTCGTCGCCGACGAAGGCGTTTTGGAGCCCTTCGAGGAAGCGAGCGAGCACCTGCAGAAGGAGGGCGTGAAGAAAGCGCTGGAAGCGCTGCCCGAGCGCGAGCGCCAGGTGATCGAACTTCGCTACGGCCTCGCCGGCGCCGAGCCGCTGACCCTGGAGGAAGTCGGCCGCACCTTCGGCGTCACCCGCGAGCGGATCCGCCAGATCGAGAACAACACGCTGAAGAAGCTGAAGCGCCTTCCGGAGGCGCAGATGCTCCGCGAAGCTTCCTAGCCGCTAACGCGGCTCCAAGACGAAGACGCCGATCTCGCGGTCCAGCTTCGACTCGTAGTAGTCCCAGCCTGAGTACTGCTCGTTGTGGCGACGCCAGAGGTCGGCCCGCTCCTCGCCCTCGGCCAGCCTGGCCCGCACCGTCACCCGCTTCCCTTTGACCTCGACCTCGGCCTCGGGGTTTGCCCGCAGGTTGAGCGACCAGGCTGGGACCTTGGCGTTGCCGGCGTTGGTGTTGATGACGACGTAGTTGCCGCCGTCGGCGAGGTAGAGGACCGGCGCGGTGCGGGGCTCCCCCGACTTGCGGCCGGTGGTGGTCAGCAGCAGGACCGGCCCTTTCCCGACCTTGCCACCGACGCGGCCGCGGGTAAGTCGATAGACGGGGACGTTCAGCTTGCCGACCGCTCGCAGCCCTTTGGCTCCCAGCGAATGGGACAGGCGCGAGTAGAAGCGGTCGCTGGGCACGGCATGAGTATTTCAATGGTCGGGGTCACCGAGGCGAGCTACAGTGGGCGCATGGCCGGACCCCACCCGTTCCGTACCGCCGCCGAGAGCAAGGACCTCGAGCTGCTGACGCAGACCCTGCGCGAGGACGTCGTCCTCCACAGCCCGGTCCTCTTCCGCGGCTTCGAGGGTCGCGACACCGTCGCCACGGTCCTCACCCACGTCGCCGCGACCCTGGAGAACTTCTCCTACACCGACGAGCTCGCCGAGGGCGACACCGTCGTCCTGCGCTTCAAGGCCACCGTCGGCGACCGCGAGCTGGAGGGCATCGACTTCCTCGAGCTCGACGACGACGGCAACGTCCGCGAGCTGACCGTCTTCATGCGCCCCTTCTCCGCCCTCAACGCCTTCAACGAGCAGATGAAGTCAAGGCTCGAAGCGTTCGAGGGCTAGACCGGCGGGTCGCCGCCGATCTTCTCGAAGAGAACCCGGCCTGGGCCATCGGCTCGTACGCGGAGTCGGTCACCGGCGGCGATCCCAGCCTCCTCGCAGGGCGCCTTCGGGAAGGTCGCCTGGCGTTTGGGCCGCAGCAGGATCTGCCGGCTGGTCGTAGTTGATGGGGGAGGCAGGATTCGAACCTGCGTAGGCATAGCCGCTTGATTTACAGTCAAGTCCATTTGACCGCTCTGGCACTCCCCCGCGGTGGGAGACAGAATTCTATTAGGCGGGCCGTTCGAATAGATCATTCCTTCGAAGGGCGTGCCTGCCTCAATCTCAAACTCGGAGTACTTACGGCCACCCAGGGCTAAAGAGCGGGTGGCCTCCACCAGCTCTGCGGGAATGAACCAACGGCGGCCATCTCCCACGATTACGAAGAGGTAGTCGACCTTGGTGGGATCGAACTTCTTCGTCAGTCCGGTCCAACTCCGGTTCCCCCCGTTCGTCGCGATGGCGATACTCCAGCGCTCATCGCCAGATTTCTTGATCGTGCGAAACGTCGACGTCTTCACCTGAACTCTGATCAGCGCGTCGTCCCATTCCGCCATCAGGTCAACGTGCGGGCTGTGGTTGAACGGCGCCCAGACGGTTGCACCTTGCTCCCAAGCCACTCCATCGCTGACATCTCGCCGATGTCGCCCTGGACCCGCCGGTTGACGGCACGCTCGCGTCGATGCGGTGATTTCTTGACCTCCGTCTCCATGATGAACATCCTTGCAGGTGACTCAGACAGAAACTTACATAGGGAAAGCCCGACATCCCGCGCCTGAAAAGATCCCCTCATGCTCGATGACCGTGTGATCGCGATCGCCGGGGTGGGGGGTGGGCTCGGCCCGCTGGTCGCTCGCGAGTTGGCCGACGCCGGGGCGACCGTCGCCGGCACCGACCGCAGCCAGGAGACCCTCGACTCGCTCGCCGCCGACCTCGGCCTGCCGTCGGAGCGCTGGGACGGCCGCACGGTCGACCTCCTCGACGAGAGCGCCACCCGCTCCTGGTGCGACGCCCTGGTCGAGCGCTTCGGTCATGTCGACGGCCTCGTCCACCTGGTCGGCGGCTGGCGCGGGGGAGAGCCGCTGCACGAGGCGTCGCTTGACGACTGGGCTCTGCTGCACGACCTCCTGATCCGCACCGTCCAGCACACCACCCGCGCCTTCCACGACCAGATCGCCGCCGGCCCGCACGGGCGCTTCGTCCTCGTCTCCGCCAAGCAGGCACAGGCGCCGACCAACACCAACGCCGCCTACGCCGCTGCCAAGGCCGCCGCCGAGGCCTGGACCCTCGCCTTCGCCGACGGCTTCGAGCCCGGCGGCGCCACCGCCAACGTCGTCGTCGTCGACGCGATCCTCACCCCACGGATGCGGGAGGAGAACCCGGACGAGGACTTCCCGACCTTCACCCCGGCGGAGGACATCGCCGCTGCGATCGCATTCCTCTGTTCGGACGCGGCCGGAAAGATGAACGGGCAGCGCTTCCCGCTTACCATGGGTCGATGAACGGCCGGAAACGGCAGAACGGCCCCGACGGCAAGATGACCATCGGCGAGCTGGCGCGGCGGACGGGGATGACGATCCGCAACATCCGCGCCCACCAGACCCGCGGTCTGCTGCCCCCGCCCGAGGTCCACGGCCGCACCGGCTATTACAACGAGGGTCACGTGGCGCGGATCGAGCTGACCCGCGAAATGCAGGCGGAGGGCCTCAACCTCGAGGCGATCCGCCGGGTGCTGGAGAGCAGCGAGGGCTCCTCGCGCGAGATGGTCGACTTCGCCCGAGCCGTTCGCGCCCCCTTCGAGGACGAGACGCCGGAAATCTTCGACGGCGGCGAGCTGGCCGCCGCCTGGGGAGTGACGACCTTCGAGCCGAAGCTGCTGGCCAGGGTGGAAAAGCTGGGAGTCGTGCGGGAACTGCCCGACGGCAAGTTCGAGGTGATCAGCCCGCGCCTGCAACGCGCCGGCACCGCCCTGGTCGAGCTCGGCGTCTCGCCTCAGGCGGCGATCGAAACCGCGGAGGAGCTGAGGGACCGCTCGGAAGCCATCGCCCGCACCTTCGTCGAGCTCTTCGTGCGCGAGATCTGGGAGCCCTTCGACAAGGCCGGCCGCCCCGACGAGGAGTGGCCGAAGGTGCGCCAGGCGCTCGACGGCATGCGACCCCTCGCCTCCGACGCGCTGCTGGCGATGTTCCAGATCACGATGGGCGAGTCGACCGAGAAGGCCGGCGAACGTACCCTGCGGGATGCCGGCGAACCGGCCCCCAAACGCCGCCGCAAGCGCGGCTCCCCCAAGCGCCGGAAGTAACTCCGCCGGGCTCAGCCGGGGACGATCGTCCCCATCGCTTCTTCCAGTTCGGAGACGCCG
Organism: Solirubrobacterales bacterium; assembly: GCA_036280195.1. Classification (GTDB taxonomy): domain Bacteria; phylum Actinomycetota; class Thermoleophilia; order Solirubrobacterales; family 70-9; genus VAYN01. The sequence goes on from DASURF010000067.1 coordinate 20,479, forward strand.
TAGGCGCCCTCCAACCGGTCGCGGATCACTCCCTTGTCGTCCACCAGGAAGGTCCAGGGCTCGGATTCGAGGCCGTATTCGGTCAGCTGCCGCCGCGGGCCCTTGCCGATGTCGTTGTCCTTGTAGATCTCCATGTGGATGAAGTCCGCCTTGTCGCCGTAGACGTCGGCGACCTGCTGGGCGACGTCGACCACCGGTCCGCAGACGCGCGTCTGGCAGAGGGCGGGCGTCGCGAAGACGAGCACGATCGGCTTCTTGCCGACGGCGTCCGCGAAGTCGACCTTGTGCATCTGGTCGGTCGGCACGCGGGTGTCGATCTTCGCCAGATCACCGCCGACGTCGGCTGCGGTCGGCGTGTGGATGACCGGCGCCTTGTCGCCGACGCCCGGGATCCGCGGAAAGGCGCCGACCACCGGGCTCGGCAGGCGCGAGACTTCGAGCCCTTCCTCGCCCTTCAGCATCGCGACCCCCAGCCACGACCCGCTCTTGTCGAACTCGACCTCGGGCACCACGTAGACCGTCGTCGCCTCGCCCGCGCCGCCACCGCGGGCGCGGTAGGCGGGCTTCGTCTCCAGCGAGGTCACCTGCGCCGGCAGCGGCCCCTCGACCGGCCCTTTCCCGTTCTTGGCGAAGTAGAGGGCGACGTCGGCGTCGTCGACCTGTTCGTTGCCGCGGGTGAAGACGCCGAACGGGTAGCGATTCTCGCCCACGTCGAAGACCTGCGCGGCCGGGGCGATCACCAGCTTCGTCCGCTCGGCGCCGGAGTCGTGCAGGAGGTCGGCGATCGTCTTCCCCTGCGCCGAGGGGAATTCGGTCGCCGCGGGCGCGGGCCGGGAAGGATCGTCGGAACCGCCGCAGCCGGACAGCAGGACCGCCGCCGCGGCGGCGAGACCGGCAAGCGGAATCAAAGCTCTCTTAATCATTTCCGGGCACGCTACAGAGGAGAGGGTGCCTATGATCACGGTGGGACAACGACAAAGGGAGCACCGATGCAGGGAACGAAGCTGGTTGGAGCGCTGATCGTCGCCGTCGCGCTGTTGTGCGCAGTGCCGGCCATCGCGGCCGAAGCGACGCCTGAAAGTTTCAAGGCCGCCGCCGAACCTATCTGCAAGACGAATCGGGAAGCGAACGAGAAGGTGCTCGACGGAGCGCGCCAGAACGTGCAGAAGGGGAAGCTGAAGAAGGCCTCCCGCCAGCTCTTCTCCGCCGCCAAAGCCCTCAAGCGCGCCCGTGCCCAGCTCCTGGCCCTGCAGAAGCCGGCCGAAGACGCCGCCCGGCTGACCAAATGGCTGAAGGGGATCAAGACCGAGGTCGAACTGCTCGAATCGACCGGTAGGAAGCTGGCCGACGGCGACAAGAACGGGGCGCTGAAGATGATCATCCGCCTCAAGAGCAACGCCAACCGGACCAACAACCTGGTTCTCGACTACGAATTCCGCTACTGCCACATCAACCCTTCCGAATTTCTCTGAGGCGGGGGAGCCGCGGTTTCGGAGGGCGTCTAGAATCGTCTTGAGCGTACGGCTCCGCAGGGGCCGACCCGCCCGGATAGCTCAGTTGGTAGAGCACTTCCATGGTAAGGAAGGGGTCACGAGTTCGAGTCTCGTTCCGGGCTTACCTGGCTGCGCAGCCAAACGGCGCCCGCGTCTGTAGGCTGGCGCCGTGGACTTCGCCCTGACCGACGAGCAGAACGACTTCGTCGACGCGATCCGTGACTTCTGTGACCGCGAGTGCGGCACGCAGGACCAGCGCGAGCGGCTGACCGACGGCTACCGGGAGCACCACAACTTCGACATCTACAAGCAGATGGCGGAGCTCGGCTGGCTCGGGGTGACGATCCCGGAGGAGTACGGCGGCTCGGGCGGGACGATGCTGGACGCCTGTCTGTTCATGGAGGAGACGACCCGTGGCCTGGCGCCGATCGGCGGCTACGCGACGACGCTGATCGTCGCCAAGGCGACCCAGCGCTTCGGCACCGAGGAGCAGAAGAAGGAGATCCTCGGCGGCATCGCCTCCGGTTCGGTCGAGGCGATCGCGATGACCGAGCCCGAAGCCGGCTCCGACGTCGGCTCGCTGACCACCAAGGCCGAGCGGGTCGACGGCGGCTTCGTCATCAACGGCCAGAAGGTCTTCATCTCCAACGCCCACATCTCCGACCACGTCCTCGTCGTCTGCCGCACCACCAAGGGGGAGAGCAAGCACGAGGGGTTGTCGATGATCTGGGTCCCGCGCGAGGTCGAGGGGATGGAGATCGTCCCGATCGAGACGATGGGAGGGCGCGAGACCAACACCCTGTACTTCTCCGACTGCGTAGCTCCGGATAGCGCCGTGCTGGGCGAGGTCGACCAGGGCTGGACCCAGCTGATGGCCGGGCTCAACGTCGAGCGCCTGATCCTCGCCGCGACGATGCTCGGCATTGCCCAGCGCGCCTTCGACGACGCGCTTCTCTACGCCAAGGAGCGCAAGCAGTTCGGCCGCCCGATCGGTTCCTTCCAGGCGCTGCAGCACCGCTTCGCCGACCTCGCCACCGACCTCGAAGCGGCCCGCCTGATGACCCGCTGGGTCGCGACCCTGACCGACGAGGACCCCGACCGGATGCTGCCGAAAGAGGCCTCGATGGTGAAGCTCTTCGTCACCGAGGTCGCCAAGCGCACCACCCTCGAGGGCATGCAGATGATGGGCGGCTACGGCTACTCCTCCGAGTACGACATGGAGCGCCTCGTCCGCAGCTCGCTGGTCTCGACGATTTACGGCGGCACTTCGGAGATTCAGCGCACGATTATCGCCAAAACGCTGGGGCTCTAAAGAAAGCTCTTCGTGTACCAGCCTTGACAGAGATGCCGGATCGCGCCTAAGCTGCGCGACCGACGTGGCAGGCGGGAAACCCCACGGGGGCGATCAAAACGATTCTGAGCAGGCGAACCCCGAGCGGGAACGTCTCATCGCCGCGTTCGGCAAGGCTGCGGCGGAGCACGGCTACCGGGCGCTCACATTCGAGCAGGTAGCCCGATACGCGAGTGTTTCTCAGTCGCGGGTCCAGAACTACTTCGCGACCATGGACGAGGGTCTGTTCGCCGCCCAGGATGCCTTCCTCGAGCGCCTCTGGTCGGAGGTGGTCGACGGTTGCGAAACGTCTGCGGAGTGGCCGCAGCGGGTACGCGCCGCGGTGCAGTCGGTGGTAGCGGCCGTGGTCGAAGCGAGCAACCTCGCCCGCGCCTTCATCGTCGAAGCGACGGGCGCGAACTTCGCCGCGGCCGAGCGTCAGTTCGCGCTGCTCGACCGCTTCGCCCAACTGCTGGGCGAGGGCCGCGGTCACTACCGGCAGGCCGTCGAAATGCCGCCGGCGACCGAGCGGGCGCTGATCGGCGGGGTTGCATCGATCATCTCCGCGCATCTCCTCGCCGAAGAGCCGAACGCCCTGGCGGACGCCCAGCCGGAACTGGTCGAATTCCTGCTGATCCCGTTCCTCGGCAAGGAGGGGGCCGCCGAAGTCGCTCGCTCGTGAGCCCGGCGGATCAGCCGTTGCTCATCGGGGCCAGCGCTATCCGGGTCAGCTCGGGCGCCAACTCCGGCAGCGCGTCGCCCCTGCCCTGGGCGATCTCGCGCTGGATCACCGACCAGATTCCGGTCGCGATCGCTTCCAAGATCGCCTTCGGGGGCGGCTCCCCGATCCCCGTCGGGGCGAGGTCCGGCTCGAGGAAGGAGGTGATCGTGTCGAGCAGCTCGTCGGCGCGGTCGAGGGCGGTCGGGCCGGCGGCGGGAATCTCGAAGAAGGCAAGTCGGGCGAACATCTTGTTGCGGGCGATGTGCTCGGTAAGGGCTCGGAGGCCGGCGCCGATCGCGCCGGGATCGTCTCCCGCCGCCCGGAAGGCCGCCAGAGCATTGAGCAGCGCCTCGGCTGCAAGGATCTCGAAAGCCTCCAGAAAGGCCTCGCGTTTGCTGGCGAAGTGTTCGTAGAAGGTCTGGTTCGAGGTCCCGGCTGCGGCCGAGATGGCGGGAATGCTGAGCGCTTCGTAGCCGCGCTCGACCACCACCCGGGCGGCTGCCCGCACGATCCGTTCGCGTTGGGTGAGGGCGTTGCGGCTGAGCGCGCTGTCGGGCGGCTCGTCCCAGGACGGCTTCTCTCCCTCGACTACCTGCTCGGTCCCCTCGGGGCTCGGCTGTTCGGCCACCGCAACAGCCCGCTTGACCGCCTCGCTGTCGGGTTGCTGGTAGGTCAGTGCCCAGTCGACCAGGGACTCGACCAAGCCGGGGAGCTCGTCGGGTCGGCCGGAGCGCAGGCGGCGGTAGACGATGCCGCTCAGGCCGTTGATTATCGCTCGCACGGTGATCTCGGATACGGGGTGCGAGGAGGACGAGCGATCGAAGCTCTGACGGGCGATCAGCTCGAACGTCTCGGAGCTGCGTTCCCGATGCGCGACGCCGGCGCTTCCCAGGGTGAGCGACTCGACTGCCGCCAGGGAGGCGGCCGCCGGCTCTTCCACGACCAGTTCCATGAAGGCCGAGAGGGCTGCCACCATCTTCTCGTGGAAGTCCTCGGGTCGGCGGTAGGCCGAGCCGACCCTGCGGGCGGACTCCTCGATAATCGCGTCCAGAGTCGCGAGGAAGCAGTCCTGCTTGCTCTCGAAGTGCTCGTAGAAGGTGCTCTTCGAGACGCCGGCGAGGGCGACCAGCTCCCGTACCGTCGTGCCCGAGTAGCCATGGCGGGCCACGGCCTCGACCATCGCTCCCTCGAGCCGCGCCTTCTGGTGCTTTGCAACCTGGTCGGCGGGCAGCCGCGGGCCGCTGCTCAGGCGCGGGAAAAGTGGCCTTATCGGCGTTGAGGCAGAGTCGGTTGACGCCATCCCAAGCTCAAGATAGTGGGCGGGGTAGAGCCATCACCTGCCGGTGACGTACCGAGGATTACAGACCGCCTTGACAGGTTGTGTACCACCACTTACAGTCGTTCCGCAACCCCGATGCGGTTGCCACTCCGACGGCCGTCATTCCCTGAACGGTCGCGCGTAACGAGATGACCGGACGCCGGGGGCTTCCCCGGCCCTCGGCGCCGGCTTCTCCCTTCGCTCGGGCAGCCCGGTCTGGAAGCGGGCAGAGGTCGGTAAGCGGCCTGCCAATGCGAAATACTTTGCTTTACAGCGAATACCTCTGTTTACAAACAGTTCTTTCGACAATGCTGTACCGCACTTGACATCAACTCATGTCGTGTGCTTTAGTCCCCGCCGAAGCCCCGGGATGGGCTTGGGATCGAGGACCCCGCGGCAGCCGCGGGGGCTAGGGAAAGGGAGAGCAGGGAGTGAAAGCAAGCCGGCAGTCCGCGATGTACTGGCCCGTTCCTCGCGTGGACGGCGGCATTCGCATTTCGTCAACCGGAAGGGATCGAATCTTGAGACGCCATTCGAAGGCAGCAAATGCACATCGCGCGCCGGGCCGCAACGGCTTCGGCGTGTTCTCTCACGGAGCGCTCGCCTTCCTCCTTCTGGTTGCGCTGGTCTTCGTCCCGAGCGCCGCTGCCGCCGTGCCCAGCAAGGGCGTCGTCGGCTTCTTCGGCAGCAAAGGGACCGCCGCCGGTCAGCTCGAAACTCCCCGCGGCGTCGCCGTCAACCAGGGCTCCGGCAACGTCTACGCGATCGACGGCAACCGCGTCGTCGTCTTCGACCAGAACGGCAACTTCCTCCGGGCCTTCGGCGGCGACGCCGTCGCCTACGGGCCGAACCAGGCGGTCGAGGTGCAGCTGCTCGACGTCGCCGCCGCCTCGGGCAATTACAAACTCAGCTTCGAAGGCAAACTCACCCCTGAACTCTCGGCGACGGCCGGCGCTGCTGAAGTCGAAGCCGCGCTCAACGGGCTCAGTTCGATCAGCCTCAACGGCGGGTCGGTCTCGGTCAGCGGCGGCCCGGGCAGCGCCTCCGGTTCCTCCCCCTTCGTGATCGTCTTCGACGGCGGCCCGCTCAACCAGGAGAACGTGGCCCAGCTCGGGACCGTCAACGTCAGCCTCGCCGGCGGTACGCCGACGACCGCGATCACGGTCGGTACCTCGATCAGCGGCGAAAACGGCTTCGAGATCTGCGTGCCGGCGGCGGGCGACGCCTGTAAGGGCGGTGCCTCCAGCGCCGCCAACGGGTCCATGAACGCTCCTCAGGGCATCGCCGTGAACCAGTCGAGCGGCGACGTCTACGTCACCGACCAGGGCAACCGGCGGGTCAACCAGTACGACGGCGAAGGGCACTTCATCCGCTCCTTCGGCAAGGACATCGTCACCACCGGCTTCCCCGGCAACTCGCCTGAAGCCAGCGCCGTCCAGACCCTCACGGTCACCGCCACCGGCGGCAAATACGTCCTCAAATTCGGCGGCAAAGAAACCGGCGAACTCGCCTTCAACTCCACCGCCGCCGAAATCCAGGCCGCACTGCAAGGGCTCAGCTCGATCGGCGCCGGCAACGCCACCGTCAGCGAAACCACGCCGGGCGTCTTCAAAATCACCTTCGCCGGCAACCTGGCCAACAACCCCGAGCCGACGATCGCGGCCGAATCGGGGGCGGGCGAACCGCTGACCGGCGGCACCGCCTCGGTCGCCGACACCACCACGGGCTCCAACGCGTTCGAGACCTGCACCGGCAACGACCTCTGCAAGGCGGGCGCCGCCGCTGCGCAGGGGACGACGAACGGGGCGTTCGCTTCGACGATCGGCTACCCCGCGGTCGCTCCCGCCGGAGCCCCCAACGCCGGCAACCTCCTCGTCGCCGACGCGGGCAACCTCCGCGTCCAGGAGTTCACCGCCTCCGGCGCCTTCGTCCGCGCCTTCGGCTTCGACGTGGTGAAAGGCGGCCCCGGCAACACCGGCGTCGCCTTCGAGGTCTGCGACGCGGCGGCCGGCGACGCCTGCAAGGTCGGCGTCACCGGCGCGGGCTCCGGGCAGTTCGCGACCGCGACCCCGACCCGGGTCGCGGAGGATTCGGCCGGCAACGTCTACACGGTCGAGCCGACCACCAATTTCCGGGTGCAGAAGTTCACCCTGCCCGGCAACGCCGTCACCCCGCAGGGCGTCTTCGCCGAAGCCGACCTGAAAGGCACCTCCGCCGCGACCGCGCCGACCGACGTCGCCGTCAACCCGAGCGGCAACAACGTCCTCGTCAGCAAGGGCTTCGCCGCAGGCGCGACCCCGTCCTGCCCGATCCTCGGCACCCCGTCGGTGGCCGAGAGCAGGGTGGTCGAGGTCTCCTCGGCCGGCGCGCTGGAAGGCACCCACGGTGCCTGCGTCGGGATCACTCCGGTCGGCGGCCTCGGCGTGCGCGGCTCGGGGGGCAACGTCTTCGTCTCCTCGACCTTCGTCGAACCGCGGATCTACGTCCTCAACACCAGCCAGCCGGTCGCGCCGACGGTCTCGATCACCAACGTCTCCGGGGTCGACGCCCACAAAGCGACGATCAACGCGCTGATCAACCCCAACGGGCCGGAACTTCCCTACGGGAACGAAACGACCTACAAGCTCGAATACAAGAAGGCGAGCGAAGCCGGCTACTTGACCGTCTACAACGCCGAAGCGAGCGCCGGCAACCGCACCACCGCCAAAGCCTTCGCCCTCGGCGTCAGCGGCCTCGAAGCCGGGACCACCTATGACGTGCGCCTGACCGTCAACAAGGGGCTCGGCTCCGGCTCGGCCTCGCAGACCGTCTCCTTCGCGACCGCTACCTCCGCACCCGACGTCTCGCTCCTGTCGAACCTTCCGGTCGGCGGGAACGCCGCCATCCTCGAAGGTTTCGTCAACCCCAACAACGCGGCCAGCGGCTACCACTTCGACTACGTCAGCCAGGCCGGCTTCGAAGCGAACGGGTTCGCCGGGGCGACTCGCGTGCCCGCCTCCGACGAAAGCGCCGGTTCCGGCGGTGCCGGGGTGCGCGCGGCGCAGGAAATCTCCGGGCTCGATCCGGGTGCGACCTACCACTACCGGCTCGTAGCAAGCAGCGCCTTCGGTCAGGGCTCGGCTGCCGGGACCTTCACCACCCCCGCCGACCCCACGACCTGCCCGAACGCCAAACTGCGTTCGGAACAGACCTCCGGCACCTTCCAGAACGGCTCGTCGTTCCTGCCGAACTGCATGGGCCTCGAGCTGGTCACTCCGCCCAAGAAGTTCAACCAGTACGCCGTAGAAGGCCAGATCGGCGTAACCGATGATCGCGTCGTCTTCAGCTCGATGGCCGCGCTGGATTCTCCGCGCCTCGGCAGCATCCTCGACAAATACCTGGCGTCGAGGTCGGGCTCGGGCTGGAGCTCGCACGCGATGCAGATGGGCTCCAACTACACGAACGGAAACGTCGCCACCGGCCTTCCGTGCGCTTACGCGCCGGACCTCTCGAACTGGACCACCTATGCCTCGACCGAATCCCAGGCCAAGCTCGGGATCGTCAACGTGCTGCAGCAGAACGCGGCCGGTGAAGTCTTCCGTCTCGGGCCGGTCATGACCCCGTATGTGTCTCCGGGAGTGTTCGCCGTCGGCAACAGCCCCTGCCTTGGCGGAACGGCCGACGGGTCACATTTCTACTTCACGATCACCGCTGGCGTATACGGCCCCGAAGACCCCAACACGGGCGGAAATTCGTCCGTCTACGACGTCTACAACACGCCGCTCGGCGAACCGCGATCAGAACTGATCACTCGGGATCGCTTCGGGAACGTCGTCGGTGGACCCTGCGGATCGTGGATCCCGGGCAAGGTGGGAGTCGAAACCCTGCCCGCCAAAGGTTCCTCGGCGCCCGACGGCTCTTACCTCTATTTCTCCACCAATCTGCATCAGCCGCTTCGCAGCTCCTGCAACACCTCCACCTACCCGAGGCGGATCGTCAGGCGGGATTTGACCTCCTCCGGTCCTGAGCTCTCCGAGGTGGGCACCAGCGAGTGCACTCGGACGGCCCCCGCCTGCAGCGCGACGGATGGATCAGTCCAGTACATGGGCGCGACCTACGACGGCAGCAAGGTGTTCTTTACCACCACCCGCCAGCTGGCCGATACGGACCTCGACTCAGGGTCCTCGTGCGCCACCGAATCGACCTCGGCCGGCTGCGACCTTTACGAGTACGACTACGCCCGCCCGCCCGGTTCGCGCCTGATCCAGATCTCCGCCGGCGACTCCACCGACCCGACGCCCGGCCAAGGCGCCGAAGTCCTCGGCATCGTCGACAGTTCCGGCGACGGCTCCCATGTCTACTTCGTCGCCCGCGGGGTCCTGACCACCGCGCCGAACGGATCGGGAGCTACCGCCAAGGTCGGAGATCGCAACCTCTACATGTACCAGCGCGATGCGGCCTACCCGGCGGGCAGAACTGTCTTCATCGGCGCTCTGGCGAGCAGCGACTCCTCAGTGTGGACTAGCAACAACTCCCGCATGGCCGTCGCGGTACCCGCGCTCGGCCAGGATCCGCTCGACTACAGCCAGGGAGGCGACGGCCATGTCCTCGCTCTGCTGAGTGGGGCGGCGCTGACTCCGGACGATTCCGACGGCGGCTTCATCGACTTCTACCGCTATGACGCGGAGACCGACCGGCTCGAACGGGTGTCCCGCGCTGCCCCCGGGGGCAGCGACAACGGCCCCTTCGACGTCAGCTTCGAAGGCACCGGCGCGAAGTCAAGCAACAGGAACTTCATCGGCAACCTCGGTGCCGAACCCGGCGCCAGGTTCCTCTCGCGTCGGATCAGCGAGGACGGCAACACCGTCGCCTTCGTCACCGCGGAGAACCTCTCTCCGGAAGACCCCGACAGCCTGGCCAACAGCTACATCTGGACCGGCGGCAGGCTGACTCCGGTCCCGACCAGCGGCACTCCGTCGGTCAGCCTCTCGGGCAAGCAGGTCGTCTTCACCACCGGCTCGCAGCTCCTGGTCGAAGACGGCGACGGAGCCTCCGACGTCTACGCGGCCCGGGTCGACGGAGGGTTCCCGATCCCGGTTCCGCCGGTGCTTTGCACGGGTGAAGCCTGTCAGGGGGCGCCAGGGGCGCAGCCGGCAAACAACGCGGTAACGACCGAAACCGCTCCCAGCAGCGGCAACGTCAAAGAAAAGGCAAAGAAAAAGAAGAAGCACAAGAAGAAGCACAAATCGAAAAAACACAAGAAGAAGCGGGGCGGCAAGAACCGAGCCGGCACCCAGCAGGGAGGTCGCAAGTGAGGGTTTCGGTTAAAAAGAACGCGCTTCGTGCTGGTCTGCTGGCCCTGTTCATCCTTGGTCTGACGGCGACGCCCGCCTTCGCGGCACCGGTCCTGACGGCGACGCTGACCCAGTCGCCGGAAACGCTGCCGCGCACCGACGAACAGATCGAATACACGGCGAAAGTGCAGAACACCGGCGACGCGCCGACCTCGGGCCCGATCAGCGCCGAGATCGTGCTTCCCTACGGAGGGTCCGCCACGGGAATCTTCAAATTCAGCGCCAGTGGCTGGACCTGTACCCAGCTCCAGGCGATCGGGGAAAACCCGTCGAAACTCACCTGCTTCACCGAAAATCCGATTGCTCCTGGCGCTTTCGCAAACGCGATTGGAGTGAATGCGCAGCTCAGCGACGAAGCCCCTGACCCCAACGGGACGACGACCTTCACGACGGAAGGTGGTGGCGCCGCGGCTCCTTCCGTAGCGGAAGCGACCTACACTTTCACCGAAGGGTTCCCGTTCGGGGTCGTCCAAAATGGCTTCATCGCCGGCGTGTACGGCTACGGACGGGGTGTTGAATCGGCGGTTAGTTTGGTGCTCCCGCCGACGCCCTACAAAATCACCGCGGTAGGTGCGGAAACGCTTGAAATGTCCCTGGCCGCCAAAGCCACGGGACCGCAGGCTCTGTCTGCCGGGGCCGCTCCGTTCTCCATCGGCGAAACCATCGAAGGGCCGGGAATTCAGCCGGGGACGACGATCACGGGAGTCAGTGGTCAGAAATTGACTCTCTCGGCTGAAACCAAGCTCGAAGGCATCAACATGCCGGTTCACACGGGAACGGTGTCAGGCACGGTGAGCATGAACCGGGGCAAAGAACTGAACAACGTCGTCACCACGACCGGGTTCGGGACGATGACCGAGGGCTCGAAAGTCGTGGAAAACGTCGAAACCACCAGCGGTACGTTCCAGGTCGGCCAGGGGATCGAATCCCACGGCACGGACTACACCAAAGCCGGCGGGCACCCGTATGAGGCCTACACCAGCTTCGGCTTCAACGTGCACCGCACCGCTGATGGTCCCAACAACACCAAACCGACCGAGAACATCCGCGACACGGTCGTCGACGCACCACGTGGGTTCGTCGGCAACGCCCTCGCTTCGCCCGAACTGTGTCCGAGCGTCGAAGCCGTGATCCTCAAGCTCTGCCCACCCAAGAGCGGCGTAGGCGGGATCGAAGTCTATTCGCCTCTGGGCACCGCCCCGAAATTCCACCCTTACCCGCAGTTCCCGAATTTCCAGACGGCCCTCTATGCGGTCGAGCCTGAATTCGGGCAGCCGGCCCAGTTCGCCTTCGCGGTCTCGCCCGCTCTCGCTCCGATCACCTTCGTCCCGGAGCTGCGAGCGGAGGAAGGCTACGCGGTCAGTTTCCGCACGTCGCCGCTGATCACCGTGCCGCCCCTGTACGCGACCAACGTCACCCTCTGTGACTTCGGCGCGACGTTCTCGACCGTCGCCTTCGGCGAATCGAAGTACGTCAGCTGCAAAGGCCCGAGCGACGGCGACGCCAATCCGACTCCGCTGATCACCAACCCGACCCGTTGTTCGGGCCCGCCTCCGGCCACCGGGCTGAAAATCGACTCCTGGCAGCATCCGCAGGATGTCCGGACCTACGAATTCACCGCGCCGGCGATCACCGATTGCGACGAAGTGGACTTCGAACCGGAAGCGGAGCTGAAACCGAGTAACCAGGAAGCGGACTCCCCGACCGGGATGTCGGTGGAAATAAAAATGCCGCTTGATGGCGTGCTCGACAACGAAGGGATCAGCCAGGCGAGCCTCAACACCGCCACGGTGACCTTCCCGAAGGGCATGTCGATCAACCCGGCGGCATCCGAGGGCCTCAATGCCTGCAGCCTGGCCCAGATCAAGCTGCGCTCGAACGCGCCTGAGGAATGCCCGGAAAGCTCGCGGGTCGGTCAGATCGAAATCGACACCCCGCTGATCCGGGAAACCCTGACCGGCTCGATCTACGTCGCCGAGCAGAACAAAAACCCGTTCAACTCGACGCTCGGGCTCTACATGTCATTCGACTCCAAGCGCGACGGGGTGCGGATCAAGGTCGCCGGCAAGCTGGTCACCGACCCGCAGACCGGCCAGCTGACCTCGGTCTTCACCGAAAATCCGGAAGCGCCGTTCTCGAGACTGGCGCTGAACTTCAACGAAGGCCCGCGGGCCCCGTTGATCAACCCGCCGAAGTGCGGCACTTACCAGATCCACGCCGAATTCTCGCCGTGGTCGGCCGTCAACCCGGCCAACCCGACCCCGGAAGAGATCGTCTCTGACGATTCGGCCTACCAGGTCACCTCCGGCCCGAACGGGTCCCCGTGCCCGACCGGCAGTCTCGAGCCGAAGATGCACGCGGGTCTGCGTAACAACCAGGCCGGCTCCAAATCCCCGTTCGACCTCACGCTCGTGCGCGAAGACGGGACCCAGCGCCTCACCGGCATCGACGTCACGCCGCCGAAGGGGCTGACCGCCTACCTGAAGGGCATCCCGTACTGCTCCGACGGGGCGCTGGCCTCGATCTCCGCGGCCGAAGAAACCGGGCGCGCCGAGCTCGCCAACCCCACCTGCCCGGCGGCAAGCCAGGTCGGCACCGTCACCGCGGGCGCGGGAGCGGGACCGTTCCCGTTCCAGACCCCGGGCAAGGTCTACCTGGCCGGTCCATATAAGGGAGCACCGGTATCCCTGGCCGCGGTGACCCCGGCGGTGGCGGGCCCGTTCGATCTCGGCAGCGTCGTGATCCGCAACGGCCTCTACGTCGATCCGGAAACGACCCAGGTGACGACCAAATCGGATCCGATTCCGACGATCCTCCACGGCATCCTGCTCGACATCCGGCAGGTGCGGATCTCGCTCGACCGCCCCGGCTTCACCGCCGCGCCGACCAACTGCGAACCGATGACGATCGGCGCCACGGTCTTCGGCGAGGAAGGCGGAGTGGCACCGGTCTCCAACCGGTTCCAGGCCGCCGGCTGTGAGAGCCTCGGCTTCAAACCGAAGCTGAAGATCCGGCTGTTCGGCGGTACCAGACGCGGATCGCATCCGCGTCTGGTCGCGACCGTCACCGCCCGCGAGGGCGACGCCAACATCGCCGGCGCCTCGGTCGCACTGCCGCACTCCGAGTTCCTCGACCAGGCGCACATCCGCACGATCTGCACCAGGGTGCAGTTCGCCGCGAAGCAGTGTCCGGCCGCGTCGATCTACGGCGAAGCGGAAGCGACGACGCCGCTCACCGACTACGTGGTCAAGGGGCCGGTATACCTGCGCTCCTCGAACAACCCGCTGCCGGACCTGGTGGCGGCCCTGAGAGGGCCGGATACCCAGCCGATCGAAGTCGTGCTGGCCGGCCGGATCGACTCCAAGAACGGCGGCATCCGCACCTCCTTCGAAGCGGTGCCGGATCAGCCCGTCTCGAAGTTCGTGGTGCGGATGCAGGGCGGCAAAAAGGGCCTGCTGGTCAACAGCCGCAACATCTGCAAATCCGTCAATCGGGTCACCGCTCGATTCGTGGGTCAGAACGGTCGCACCGCCGGCCTGCGCCCGGTCCTGCAGAACGCCTGCAAGAAGAACAAGAAGCAGAAGAAGTCCAAGCACGTCAAGCGATGACGAGGACGAAGAAGAAGTCTCTGACCGCCGCCGCGACTCTGTTCGCGGCGGCGGTTGCGTTCGCCGGGCTCGGGCCGATGGTCGGAGCGGAGATTGCCCAGAAGGACGGTGTCCGGGTGACGATCGACGGCACCCTGGAGCCGAACAAGCTGCCTCGCAAGGGGACGGCCCCGGTGTCGGTGTCGATCGACAGTCGGATATCGACCGCCAAGAAGGGGGAGCTCCCCAAGCTGGAGGGGATCTCCATCGCCATCAATTCGCAGGGGCGGGTCAACAACCGTCGGGTCCCGCTCTGCCGCTTGGGCCGAATCGACCCTTCGACGACGGCGGAAGCGCTGGCGGCATGCCGCAGCTCGCTGATCGGCGAAGGGCGCTTCACGGCGGACGTGCGGATCCCCGAGCAGTCGCCGTTTCCGTCGCGCGGCAAGCTGCTCGCCTTCAACGGCCGCCTGCGGGGCAAGCCGGCGATCTTCGCTCACATCTACGGCACGAAACCGGTGCCCACCTCCTACGTCCTGCCGTTCCTGCTGAGCAAGACCAAAGGCACCTTCGGGACCCTCCTGCGGGCTTCGCTGCCGCGGGTGACCGGCGAATGGGGATATGTGACCGGGGTCAGCCTTGCGCTGCAGCCGCGCTTCGTCTCGGCGGGGTGTCCGGCGCCGGCCGGCTTCAAGGGGGCCGTGTTCCCGCTGATGAAGACGAATTTCGGATTCGCGGGCGGCCTGCGGCTGAACACCACCGTGGTCCGCGGCTGCAAGGTCCGCTAGCGGAGCCGAAGTAATCGATGACGGAACGGAAGAAGGGGAAAGAAACCGTGATCAAGCGACTGCGCAACACCTTGACCTACGCCAACGTCACCTCGACGCTGGCGCTGCTGGTGGCCTTGACGATGGGCACCGCCTACGCCGCGAACCAGCTCGCCCCCAAGTCGGTCGGAGCGAAGCAGCTCCGGCCCGGCGCGGTGATCTCGAGCACGATCAGGAAGAACGCCGTTACCGCCCCCAAGATCAAGGCGGAAGCGGTGAAGCAGGGCAAGATAGCCGGGGGTGCGGTAACCGGAGCGAAGCTCGCCGCCGGCGTCGTCACCACGGACAAGATCGCCTTCGGCTCGGTCACCCCGGACAAGATCCCCGACGATTCCCTGACCGGCGAAAAGATCGACGAGGCGACGCTGAAACAGGTTCCCAGCGCCAAGGTCGCCGACACCGCGGTCACCGCGGAAACGGCCAACCCGGAGGCGTTCGCAAAAATCGACGCCGAAGGAACCGTCTTCCCGGCCTACTCGAAGGGGATCGGCGTCCCCAACGTGAAACAGGGCCTCGAACCCGGCATCTACTGCGTCGAAGTTCCGGGCTTCATACCCCGCGGCGCTCAGGTCAGCCCCGAATACGCGGCTCACAACTCCGTCTCGGTCTACCTCAAGTTCGGCGGCACTCCCTCCTGCGCCTACCCGAAGATCGAGGTCCAGACCTACAACGCCGGCTCGCGCCAGAAGGAGCCCTTCTACTTCATGGCCTACCGCTGAGCCGATGAGGACGATGGGTCGCAAACCGTGTCTGGCGGTAGTCGCCGCGGTGGCGATGCTGCCCCTCCTCATCGGCGTCGTGGGCTGCGGTGGAGGCGACGCCACCGAAAGCGGGACTACGGCGACGAGTCCCCCCGATCGCCCCGCGGAAACTGCGGAGAGCCCTGCGCCCGGCGCAGAGTCGCCCGCGGACGAAAAGGGGGAAGGGGACGGTAAGGGCACGGCGCAGAAGCGGAAGGAATACGAAGACAAGCGCTACGGCTCTCCCTCGCCGCAGAGCGCGCCGTTCGCGAAATACAGCGAGCGCGCCGGCCCGAAACTGCACCTGGCCGAATTCGGCAGCGAGGCCGAGGCCGGCGACCGGGAACAGGCAGAAGAGGCGGTGGTCGCCTACCTCGGCTACGTCGCCGCCGGGAAGTGGGACGCGGCCTGCCCCTACCTGCAGGAGGGCGCATTTTCGGAAGTCCAGAAGGCGACCGGGAACTCGGCCGTCGACTGCGGTACCGCGTTACGGGCCGCGATCGAAATGTTGGAGGAGTCGGGCGGCGGGCCGATTGCCGTCCCGACGGCGATTTCCAGCTTGCGGATCGAGACCGGTGAGCGCGCCGGCGAAGGGGCGGGCTTCGTCCTGTTCCACACGCCCGGCGGGGCGGACCGCTGGATCGCCGTGCGAAAGGAAGGGGGCGAGTGGAAGATGATCTCGATCGCCCCGCAGCCGTTCCGCTGAGCCGTGAAGTCCCCGTCAGCACTCGGGAGCGCGCCTGCCACAGCTGTCCCCGAAACGCCCGGCGGCGCGCTGAAGGCTTTCGTCGGGGCGATCGAGCAGGGGAACGTCGCCCTGGCGGCCACCTGCGTCAGCCGTGACGGCTGCCTGATAACCCCCGATGCGACCGCGATCAACGGCCGCGACGCGATCCGCGCAATCCTCAACCAGCTCGTGAAGCTGAGGCTGCGGGTCGAGGGCAACTCGACCCACTGGGTGGTCGCCGGCGACATTGCTCTGGGGCGCGGGGTCTGGCAGAGCCGCTCTGAGCACAACGGGACCGAGCTGGCCCAGCAGTGGAATGCGACGATCGTCCTGCGGCGCCGGGACCAGGCCTGGAGGATCCAGATCATCGCCCCCTGGGAGGCCGCCTCGTAGGCGTCTACGAAGCAGTGGCGACTTCGCCCTCGACCAGGGCAGGTTCGCCGATGTGGAAGCCCTGCGCGTAGTCGACCTCGAAGGCGCGCACCAGCGACAGGGTCTCGGAGTCCTCGATCCCCTCGGCGACCGTCTCCTGGCCGAAGGCCCTGGCGAACTGGACGAGAGCCTGGACCAGGCGCTGGTCGGTCGGTGAGCGGGGCAGTTCGCGGATGAACTCGATGTCGATCTTCAGGTGCTGGATCGGCAGTTCCTTCAGGTAGCTGAACGAGCTGAAGCCGGTGCCGAAGTCGTCGAGGCCGAGGCCGCAGCCCATCGCCGTCACCGCCTCGGCGAAGGCGCGGGCGTTGGCCATGTTCGAGATCGCCGCCGTCTCGGTGATCTCGAAGTCGAGCCAGGCGGGGTTGAGCCCGTCGGCGATCGCGCGCCGGACGGCGGCGATCAGCCGCGGGTCCGACAGCGAGGCGCCGCTGACGTTGACGGCGATCGGCCGCGAGCGCCCGGCCAGCTCGATCGCCTTGGCCAGGACCAGCCGATCGATGTCGGCGATCAGGCCGAGCCGCTCCGCGGTCGGCAGGAACGACGACGGCGGGATGATGTCGTCGTTGTCGTCGAGCATCCGCACCAGCAGCTCCTCTCGGGCGACGCAGTGGCTGCGGAGGTCGAAGATCGGCTGCGCGTAGACGACGATCCGTTCGCGCTCGAGCGCGTCGCGGATCCGCTCGCCCCACGCCAGTTTGCGGTTGGGCCCGCCGGAGACGGAGTCGACCACGCGTCCGCCCCCCGCCTCCTTGGCTTCGCAGAGGGCGATGTCGGCGGCGATCATCAGCCCTTCGGCGCTGACCGCCTCGGCGGTGCCTCCGAAGCTGGCGATCCCGACGCTGGCGCCTACCGCCGGCAGGCAGCGCTCCCGCACCAGCCCGATCAGCCGCTCGGCGACGGCGCGCGCCTGGGCCGGCTCCGCCCTCGGCAGGAGCAGCCCGAATTCGTCGGCGCAGATCCGCGCCGGCAGGTCCTCCGCCCGCGCCTCCTCGCGCAGCAGCGCCGCCACTCCTTCCAGCAGCCGGTCGCCCGCGTCGTGCCCGAGCGAGTCGTTGACGAGGTGGAAGGAGTCGATGTCGAGGAGCAGGAGCGCCCCCTGCTGCTCGCGGTAGCGCGGGTCGAGGATCCGCTCTTCCACCTCTTCGACG
>DASURF010000068.1:0-21297 GCA_036280195.1 Solirubrobacterales bacterium
CTTCGCCGCCCGGGTTTTCACCGCCATCCACGGGCGTCGGCAGGCCCGGTTCTTCGCCGCACTCTTCGAAGCCATAGGCAGCCGCCTGGGTCTGGAACTCTTCCAGCGCGGCGGCGGCTTCCTGGCCTTTTTCTTCCACCGTCGCGGTGTCTTCGCGTTCGGCGGCGAGCTTCAGGTCGGCCTCGAGCTGGCCGAGTTCTTCGGTCGCTTCCTGGAATTTCTCGTATTCGGCTTCGGCGCCTTCGGGGCTGCCGAGGTCTTCCAGCCGTTCGACCATGCCGATGTAGAGGTTGGCGACTTTTTCGCTGTCGCCGGTCGCCGATTCTTCTTCGCCTTCGGAGGAGCTGAGGGCGCCGACGGCGGCGTTGACCTCGGCGCAGATCCCGTCCCCCTGTTCGATCAGTTCGTCCTTCGTCAGCGCCGTCGGTTCTTCGATCGTCGGCGTCGTCGTTTCGCTTTCCTCGCCGCCACCGCCACCGCAGCCGGCGACGAGCAGCGCGACGAGGACCGCGAGGGAGAGGAGGATCGTCTTCTTGCCGGGGGTGCGCATGGAGGCGAAAGTAGCAAGGCGATTGGACGCCTTTGCAGGGAAAGCTGCGGCCCAGGGACTCGAACCCCGACTACCTCGTCCAGAGCGAGGCGTGCTGCCATTACACCAGGCCGCAACGGCTCCCCTCAGGATAAGGGACGAGGCGGAGCGGGGCCTTCTACTCGGTGAAGGGGGTCTTCTCGGCGATCATCTGGCGCGCCTGCGCCAGTTCTTCGGAGCGGCCGACGCTGAGGCAGCCGGCGACGCGGTCGCCCTGCAGGTACCAGACGGAGAACTCGCCGCCGTCGCGGTCGCCTCGCCAGACCTCGCGATCCCACTCATAGGCCGGGCCGACGTACTCCATACTGGCCCAGTCGGCGAGGTCGCTGAAGAAGTACGGGACCACCTCGTAGTCGGCGTCGGCGCCGAGCATGTTGCCGGCGGCGTGGATGCCCTGCTGCATCGCCACGTCCCAGTGCTCGACGTGGATACGGCGGCCGTGGACGACGCTCTCGTACGAGCAGCAGTCGCCGGCGGCGTAGATCCCCGGCACCGAGGTCTCGAGCTTGGAGTCGCAGACGATGCCGCCCTCGCCGACCTCGATCCCGGCCCGCTGGGCCAGCATCGCGTCCGGGCGCACGCCGGCGCCGACGACGACCGCGTCGCACTCGACCGCGAGCCCGCTCTCGCAGACGACCGCCCTGACCCGGCCGTCGCCCTCGAAGGCGCTCAGGGTCTCGCCCCCGTGGAAGGTGACGCCGTGGGACTCCAACTGCTCCTGGAACCAGCGGCCGGCGTCCTCGCCAAAGGTCCGCGAGAGGGCGACGTCCTCCATCGCGACGATCGTGCATTTCGTCCCCCGAGCCGCCAGCGAGGCGGCGACCTCGCAGCCGATGTAGCTGCCGCCGATCAACATCACGTGGCTGGCCGTCTCCGCATCCGCGCGGATCGCGTCGGCGTTGCCGAAGGCGCGCAGGTAGTGGATCCCCTCGTTCTCGGCGCCCTCGACGCGGAGGATGTTGACCATCGCCCCGGTGCCGATCAGCGCCTTCTCGAAGCCGACCTCCTCCCTGCCCTGGATCTTCGCCGTCCGCGCCTCGAGGTCGAGCCCCATCACGTTCCTGCCGGTCAGCAGCTCGACGCCGTTCTCCTCGTACCAGGAGCTGCCGCCGTTGACGTGGGCGTCCTCGCGGCCGGCGTCGCCGCGCAGGTACTCCTTCGAGATCGGCGGTCGTTCGTAGGGCGGCTCCGGCTCGCGCCCGACCAGCAGGACCGAGCCCTCGGCCCCGCGCCGGCGCAGCTCGGCGGCGCAGTGGGCTGAGGCCATGCCGCCGCCAACAAGGAGGAAATCTACGTTTCGATCCGCCATGCCCACCCCGTTAGCGTCTGAGCTCGCTGCGGTCTTACCCGTTGCCGCTGCCGTTGCCCTCGGGCCCGAAGAGGGCCTTCAGGTCCTCCTCCTTGCCGGGGTCGAGGACGGCGAGGATCTCGTCGCCTTCCTCCAGCACGGTGTCGGCGCTGGGGACGAAGCCCTTGCCCGAGCGCAGGACCGAGATCAGCAGGCTCCCTTCCGGCATCTGCAGATCCCCGACCCGGCGCCCGGTTACGCCGGAGTCCTTGCCGAGCAGCATCTCGATGATCTCCAGCTGCTCCTCCTGCAGGTCGAGCAGGTGGACGAGGCCGTACTCGGGCACCTCGTGCTCGAGCAGGCGCAGGATCAGGTCGGTGGCGGAGACCGAGGGTTTGATCCCGAGCAGGTCGAAGTGCTGGCGGTTCCGCGGGTTGTTGACCCGGGCGATGATCTGGTCGACCAGGTACTTCTCCTTCGCGACCTGGCAGATGAGGATGTTGTCCTCGTCGTCGCCGGTGACCGCGATCACCATGTCGGCGCGCTGGATCCCCGCCCGCTCCAGCACCCAGAGCTCGGAGGCGTCGCCGTAGGTGACGTTGTGCTCGAGCTCCTGCTCGACGGTCAGGTAGCGGCGGCGGTCGCTCTCGATCAGGGTCACCTCGTGCTCCTTGTCGAGCAGCTCGCGCGCCAGGTTCCAGCCGACCTTCCCCGCTCCGACAACGATGATGTACATGCGCTCCCGAGCCTCTTCCTAGGCCGCCGCGGTGGGGTCGGGGGATCCGCCGCGCGCAGCCGCCTCGCGGACCTCGCCCTCGAGCAGGTCGATCGCGACCCGGGTCGGGCAGACCGTGTTCAGGCCCTGGCGCTGGTACCACTCGGCCCGCAGCGGGTCGAGCACGCGGGCGATCACCGTCGGCACCTCGTAGCGGCGCTGGGCGATCTGGGCGATGACGATGTTGGTGTTGTCGCCGTCGGTGGAGGCGATGAAGACGTCGGCGTTCTCGATCCCGGCCGCCTCCAGCGCCTCGGTCTCCAGGCCGGCGCCGACCGTGAACTGGCCTCCGAGGTCCTCCCAGCTCTTCTCCAGGCCGACCTCGAGCCGGGCGTGCGACTCCGGGTCCTCGTCGAGGCAGGAGACGTCGTGACCCTCGCGCAGCATCGCTCGCGCCACCGAGGAGCCGACCCGCCCGCAACCGACGATCAGAACG
Source organism: Solirubrobacterales bacterium (assembly GCA_036280195.1). Classification (GTDB taxonomy): domain Bacteria; phylum Actinomycetota; class Thermoleophilia; order Solirubrobacterales; family 70-9; genus VAYN01. The sequence goes on from DASURF010000068.1 coordinate 3,089, forward strand.
AACATTGCCCCGGATACTAGGGGCAAAGCGCCGCCGAACGGGCGCTACTCGGGTTCCGGCGGAGCGGTGAGCAGGACCTTGCAGGGGGCTTTCTTCAGTACGTACTCGGTCGCCGCCCCGATCTCCTCCGGCTTGGCGGCGCTGATCCCTCCGAGCACGCCGCCGCCGCGGATCTTGGTCGGCGGCTCGCCGCCGATCACGATCGCCTCGGCGTTGCTGCGCCGCGCCGCCTCGAGGATCCCGGCGCCGACCTTGCGGGCGCGGATCACGTCGGTCGTCACCTCGACGTCCTCGTACTCCTCCCCCACCTCGCGCGCCCGCTCCAGCGCCCGCCGCGCCTGCTCCTCCCGCTCCTTCGGCAGCTTCGCGTCGAGCGGCAGGGTCAGCGGCACTTCGATCACGTAGACGACGTCGAGGCGGGAGTCGTGGCCGCCCTTCGGGGTGCCGGCTTCGGCCGCGGCGAGGCGGCCGGCGGTGGCGACGATGTCGTCGTCGAGCTTGGTCCCGAAGACCGGCACGAGGATGTTGCTGAATTCGACCTCGGGCACCTGCTTGGTCAGCGCCCGCTCGGTGACCGAGACCCGCCTGGTCAGCGTCGTCCCCTCGAAGACCCTGCGGTAGACGACGTAGAACACGAGCCCGAAGGCCATCCAACCGAGCCCGACCCAGCGGGCGGTCGAGTGGTAGACGAGGACGCTGAGGAAGGCCAGGCCGCTGAGCACCGCGGCGAGGATCGCCGGCAGCGGCAGCTCCGCGTGACCCCAGGGGAAGCCCATCGGGATCTTGAACGGGCGCCGCCTGTCCGGCTGGGTGATCCGCAGGCGGATGATCGAGAGGTGGGCGACGGTGATCGCCAGGGTCGCCCCGAAGGCGTAGATCCCGGCCAGCAGCTTGACGTTGGTGGGGACGATCAGGCCGATCGCGATCAGGCCGCTGAGCACGATCGCCACGTAGGGCGTCGCGGTGCGGCGGTCGAGCTTGCCGAGCCAGCTGGGGATCTGGCGGTTGATCGCCAGCGTGTAGATGTGGCGGGAGACGCCGAGCATCGAGGTGCTCGCGGCCCAGATCAGCACCGGGGTCGCGATCAGGGCGACCATCCAGCGCATCGTGTCGGCAACCCAGGCCGGTTCGAAGGCGGAGACGACGCCCAGGACCGGCTCCTCGACGAACTCGTTGCCGAGCGCGGTCTGCGGCCCGTCCGGCCCGCCGACCACCGGCACCGCCATCAGCGCGATCGCCGCCATCCCGGCGTAGACCAGCGGCACGCCGAGCGCGCCGACGCTGGCGACCCGCTTCAGGTCCTTGCGGCTGACGTCGATCTCGGGTGCCAGGTCGGAGGCCGCCTCGATCCCGGCGTAGGCCAGCATCGCCACCACCGCCGCGTAGACGATGTCGCGGAAGCTGGGGTCGGAGAAGAGGTGGACCTGGTCGGTGAGGCGGTCCGGGTGCATGACGACCAGGGCGCCGACGACGATCACCGCCAGCTGCAGCCCGAGATCGGCGAGCGCTAGCAGGGTCAGCGAGCCCTGGCGCTCGCGGCCGGTGACGTTGAGGATGTTGAGCGCGCAGATGACGACGATCACCGCCGCGCCGAGGCCGATCTCCCACCCGGGCTGGGCAAAGTCGCCGCTGACCGGCTCCAGGTAGTGCGGCACCGAGAGCGAGGCCAGGGCGATGACGATCAGGTAGTCGATCAGGATCGCCCAGCCGGCGATGAAGGCGATCAGCTCGTTGAAGGCGTGGCGGGCGAAGGTCGAGGAGCCGCCCCGCTCGCGGAACATCGCCCCGCCCTCGACGTAGGTCAGCGTCGTCAGCCCGAAGAGCAGGCCCGAGGCGAGGAAGATCAGCGGCGTCAGCCCCAGCCCCTTGTCGGCGACGACGCCGAGGGCGAAGTAGATCGAGAAGCCGACCGCCGAGTAGGCGGCGGCGAACAGGGACGGCACGCCGAGGCCGCGGATCATCAGGCGGTCGCCGCGCGGTTCCGCCGGCTGCGGCTGCGCGGCGCGGTCGCTGTCCTGCCCCGGCGCGCCGGTCGGCCCCGGGGCGCTCATCGTTCCATCCTCGCGCCGAGCCAGAGGCGGCCGACCCCCACCGCCAGGAAGGCGATCCCCATCAGGAAGCCGACCGAGGCCGGGCCGCCGCCGTTGGCGAGGGTGAGGACGAGCACCAGCAGCCCGATCGCGACGAAGGCGAACGAGAAGGCACGGACGGCGCCGCGGTAGACGCGCTCGCCGCTCATCGGCCCACCTCGGCCAGGGCGGCACCGGGGACCGCCGGCGGCTTGTCGGTCGGGTCGGAGACGACGATCACGCGGCAGGGGCGCTCGCCGAGGATCGTCTGCAGGGTCTTGTCGTAGAGCGGCACGCCGTTGCGGTAGCGCAGGCCGATGACGATCGCTCCAGCCTTGATCTCCGCCGCCTCCTCCGCGACCGAGTAGCCGGCCTGGCCGGGCCGTACCCGGGCGACGTGGCCGGTCACCCGCTGGCCGCCGATCAGCTTCGCCTCCTCGATCTTGCTCTGGGCCGCGGCTTCCTGCTCGGGCATCTCCGCGTTCAGCGGCAGGTTGGTCGGCACGGTCAGCATCGAGTGCACGTGGATGCCGCGGCGCCGCTTGGAGGCGAACTTGACCGCGGTCGCGACCATCTCCGGCGAGAAGCTTTCGTCGTCCTCGAAGGCGACGAGGATCGAGCGGTACTCGACCTCCTCGACCCCTAGCGGCTCCGGCAGCACGACCTTGACCGTCTCGGTCAGCGGCAGCCGCTGGCTGCGCCGGTAGAGGACGTAGACGGTCACCCCGAGGACCATCCAGCCGAGGCCGACGATCAGCGTGGTCGGGTTGAGCGCCATCACGACGAGCCAGGCGATGAAGGTGCCGAGGCCACCCAGCACGGCGCTGAGCGGCACCTCGAAGCCGAAGGCGCGGAAGTTCATCGGCGGCTTCCAGGTGCGTTCGACGTCCGGTTTGTTGCGGCGCAGCTGGATCACCGCGACGTGGGCGATCGTGAACGAGAGCATCGCCCCGAACGAGTACATCGTCGCCAGGAAGTCGGTCTGGCCCGGCAGCAGGGTGATGATCGCGACGACCGAGAAGATCAGGATCGCGATGTAGGGGGTGCGGTACCGCGGGTGGACCTGGCGCAGGCTCTCCGGCAGCTGCCGGTGCTGGCCCATCGAGTAGGTGAGGCGGGAGACGCCGATCAGGCCGGCGTTGGTGGCGATCAGCAGGATCACCGCCGCCAGCACGCCGACGTAGTAGCGGAGGATTTCGGTCGGCACGTGGGCGAGGCCGAGGTTCTCGACGATGCCGAGGATCGGGTCGTCGGCGAAGGTCGAGCCGAGCGCGGTCGCGTAGTTGCCGGCGGCGTCCTGGGTGACCGGCATCGCCGAGAGGGCGACGATCGGGATCAGCAGGTAGAGGGCGAGGACGGCGACCACCGTGAAGCCGACGCTGCGGGGGATCGTGCGGGCCGCGTTCTTGGCCTCCTCGGCCATGTTGGAGATCGTCTCGATCCCGGTGTAGGCAATCATCCCGACCGCGATCCCGAGCAGGAAGTCGCTCCAGGTCGGGGCGACGCCGAGGTGGACGTTGCCGACCAGCGTGTCCGGGCTGAGGACCAGCACCAGGCCGATGCCGACCAGGATCACCTGGGTGGCGAGGTCGGCGACGGCGAGGACGAGGTTCAGTTTCGCCGACTCCTCGGTGCCGCGGATGTTGATCAGGGCGAGGCCGACGATCAGCGCCGCACCGCCGACGATGTCGCCCGGGCTTTCCCCTAGCCAGGGCCAGAAGACCGCCAGGTAGTGGGGCACGAAGAAGGCCGAGATCGCGACCGTGATCGTGTAGTTGAGCATCTGCCCCCAGGCGGCGACGAAGCTCACCAGCTCGTTGAAGGCGTGGCGGGCGAAGCTGGAGGAGCCGCCGGCCTCGGGGAACATCACCGTCGCCTCGGCGTAGGTGGCGGCGGTGGCGGCGAAGATCAGGCCGGAGATGACGAAGGCGACCGGGGTGAGGCCGAGGGCGAAGGCGGCGGTGACGCCGAGCGCGTAGTAGATCGAGGAGCCGACGTTGCCGTAGGCGGCGGAGAACAGCGCTCCGACGCCGTGGACGCGGCTCAGCGATTCGTCTCTGGGGATCCGCTGGGCCATTTATGAGGAACGAGGACCGGACACTCGGACCGAATATACGGACGCGGGCGGTGCTCTCATGGGGTCGCGGCAGGCGCGCGGCGGACGTGCGCGCGGGTCAGCTCCCCGGGCGAGCGACAGCCGAGCAGGGCGAGGGCCAGCTCGAGCTCGTCGCGCAGGAGCTCGAGCACGTGGGTGACACCCTCGCGACCGGCGCAGGCCAGGCCCCAGAGGGCGGGTCGGCCGACCAGCACGGCGTCGGCGCCGAGGGCCAGCGCGGTGGCGACGTCGACGCCGCGGCGGATGCCGCCGTCGACCAGCAGCGTGGCCCGGCCGTCGATCGCGTCGGCGACCTCGGGCAGGGCGTCGGCGGTGGCGAGGGCGCGATCGAGTTGGCGGCCGCCGTGGTTGGAGACGACGACTCCGGCGGCACCGTGGTCGAGCGCCAGCTCCGCGTCCTCGGCGGTGAGCAGGCCCTTGACGAAGACCGGGACGCTGCATTCGGAGGCGAGATCGGCGACGTCGGCCCAGGTCAGCGCGTGGTTCATCCGCGCGAAGATCTCCTCGATCGAGAGCTCCTGCTCGCCGCCGGTCGCGGCGGTCAGCCCCGGGGTGCCGAGCTCGGACGGCATCGTGAAGCGGTTGCGGCGGTCGCGCTCGCGGTTGCCGCCCGGCGGGGCGTCGACGGTGACGAGGATCGCCTCGAAGCCGGAGCCGATCGCTTCCTCCATCAGGGCGCGGGTCACGCCGGGGTCCTTGAAGGCGTAGAGCTGGAAGAAGTGCCGCCCATCCGGCGCCGCCACGGCCACGTCGGCGGGCCTGGTGTTGGCGAGGGTCGAGAGGCACATCGCCGTCCCCGCCCCGGCGGCGCCCGCCGCCATCCCCGCCTCGCCTTCGGGGTGCGCCATCCGCTGGTAGGCGACCGGCGCGACCAGGATCGGCATCGAGACCGGCCCTCCGAGCACCTCGGCAGCCGTCGAGACCTCGTGGACGTCGGTCAGCACCCGCGGCCGCAGCCGCCAGTGCCCCCAGGCGGAGACGTTCTCCCGCAGCGTCGTCTCGTCGCCGGCGCCGCCGGCGAAGTAGTCGAGCGGCCCGCGCTCCAGCTTCTCCGCCGCCAGCCGCTCGAAATCGGCGACGTTGATCGGCCCGTCGTCCACGGGCGCGAATCTACCCGGTCAGGGCTTGGATTCCGTGATGCTCGCGATTGCCGGGAACGGGAAATCGGAACCGGACGACCGCGGGGGTCCGATCGACGTTGCCGACGGGGTCGACCGCGACGGCTCTCAGCCGGTGGTGACCTTTCGACAGGTGCTTGAAGAATTTTCTGGCCCCGCACGCCTTGAACGGCTGCCGGTCAAGGCTGCAGCGAAAAGTACTTCCCGCCTCGTTGGAGTTGAGTTTGAATACGAACCACGGTCGGAAGGCGAGCACCTTCTTCGAGATCGTCGTTTCGGGCGGAGTGATGTCCGGGGGCGGGATCGGCGCCGCATCGGTCCCCGCCGCCTGCCTCGGCAGCGGCGCCAGATTCGCGGAGACGATCACGCTGAAGCTTTCCATCCGCGGTTCTTCGCTTACGAGGTCGATCGGCCCCGAGACGCGGATCCGCAGGACCTGTCCCGCCGTCAGGGCGACTTCGCCGAACTCCTGCCCGACCAGGACCGGGTCCAGTTCGTCGACCGCGTTGCCGGCGTAGAGGTCCAGATCCAGACCCCCGCAGCAGGGGTCGCCGAAGCGGTAGGTCCCGCTCTCCGGCGCGGTCCACGAGTACCAGACGGAAGCCCCGGAAATGAGTTCGTCCGGCTCTCCGTGCTCGTTTTCGGCGTTCCAGTTGTAGCCCTGCGTGTGCGCGAAGTAGCGACGGGCGCCATCCGGTTCCACGTCGATCTGGCCTGCCAGCTCCGCCGCATCTTCGAATTCGTCGTTCGGCGGCACCGGCGTTTCCTCGATCCGCAGGGTGAACAGGCCTTCGGTCTCCACCGGCAGCGGTTCTGGACCGGTGTAGCTGTTGCCGTCGACCGCGATCACGTACCTGGTGCCGGCGCCGGCTTTGAAGGTGTACTGGCGCCCCTGGTTCGGGCAGTCGGGGCCTTCGCTGCCGTTGCCGAAGGCGACCGGAGCGAGTTCGTCGACCTCGGTCCCGACGAAGACCCCGACGAGCGTCGGGAAGTCGCTGTCGCAGGCGCCGACCGACACCCAGCCGTCGCCGGTCGCTTCCCACTCGAACCAGACCGAGTGCCCCGCGGGAGCGAGACCCGGGATCGACTCTCCAGCCTCTTTGTCGGCTTCGAAGTTGTCGCCGGCCGCTTCGACGGGTTTCCCCGCGGGAAAACCCGGCCCGAGGACCTGGCGGCTGGCGAATTTGTCATTCGCCGGCGGCGCGGCCGGTGCAACCGCCGGCAACGCCAGCGAAGCCAGCACCAGGAATGCAGAAATCCCCCGCTTCAAGCCGCGAACCCTAGCGAGCAAGGGAGGCCAAGCCGGGAGAGGGGCACATGGCCCCCCTCCCACCAACCGATCTAGAAGTGGACGATCGGGATGATGAGGATGGCGACGATGTTCGCCACCTTGATCATCGGGTTGATCGCCGGGCCGGCCGTGTCCTTGTAGGGATCGCCGACGGTGTCGCCGGTCACCGAGGCGGCGTGGGCCTCGGAGCCTTTGCCGCCGTGGGCGCCGTCCTCGATCAGCTTCTTGGCGTTGTCCCAGGCGCCGCCGCCCGCGGTCATGCTGATCGCGGCGAAGAGGCCGACGACGATCACGCCGATCAGCAGGCCGCCGAGCGCGTTGACGCTGAGCAGGCCGACGATCACCGGTACGACGATCGGGATCAGCGACGGCAGGATCATCTCCTTCTGCGCCGCGGCGGTGACGATGGCGACCGTTTTGCCGTACTCCGGTTTTTCGGTCCCCTCCATGATCCCGGGGTGCTCGCGGAACTGTTTCCGCACCTCCTCGACCACCTGGCCGCCGGCGCGACCGACGGCCTCGATCGCGAAGGCCGAGAACAGGTAGACCATCATGCCGCCGATGATCAGCCCGATCAGCACGTCGGGGCTGGTCAGGTTGAAGAGCCCGGCGAAGTTGAACCCGTCGGGAGCTTCCGCTTCCAGCTCGTATTTGAAGGCGGCGAACAGCACCAGCGCGGCGAGCGCGGCGGAGCCGATCGCGTAACCCTTGGTCACGGCCTTGGTCGTGTTGCCGACCGCGTCGAGCGGATCGGTGACGTTGCGGACGTCCTCGGGCAGCTCCGCCATCTCGGCGATGCCGCCGGCGTTGTCGGTGATCGGCCCGAAGGCGTCGAGGGCGACGATCAACCCGCAGAGCGAGAGCTGCGCCATCACGGCGATGCCGATGCCGTAGACGCCGGCGAGCTCGTTCGCACCGAGGATCGCCAGGGCGATGACGAGCGCCGGAGCGGCGGTCGACTGGAAGCCCTGGGCGAGGCCCTGGATGATGTTCGTCGCGTGCCCCGTCTCGGAGGCCTTGGCGATCGTCTTCACCGGCCGGAACCGGGTCGAGGTATAAAATTCGGTAATCACGAACAGCAGCGCGGTGACCGCGACGCCGATCACAGCGCAGATCCAGAGGTCGGTCACGGAAGACCCGGCCAGAGTGCTGGTGGCGTCCTTGACGCCGATCCGAAGCGGCTCGCTCATCAGCCAGTCGGTGATCGGGTAGAAGGCCGCGATCGAGAGCAGCCCGGCGAGGATCACGCCCTGGTAGAGGGCACCCTCGACCCGGTCGGTCTTGGTCCGCACGACGAGCGCCCCGATGATCGAGGCGATGATCGCGACGCCGCCGATCACCAGCGGGTAGATCGCGACCTCGCGGCCGAAGCCCTCGGAGAAGGTGAGGACGCCGAGCAGCATGACCGCGACGGAGGTGACCGCGTAGGTCTCGAACAGGTCGGCGGCCATGCCGGCGCAGTCGCCGACGTTGTCGCCGACGTTGTCGGCGATCACGGCCGGGTTGCGGGGATCGTCCTCGGGGATCCCCGCCTCGACCTTGCCGACCAGGTCAGCGCCGACGTCGGCGGCCTTGGTGAAGATGCCGCCGCCGAGACGGGCGAAGACGGAGATGAGAGAGCCACCGAAGCCGAGGCCGACGAGCGCGTCGACCGCATGCTCGTCGCTGGCCCCGGTCAGGACCAGGAACCCGTAGTAGCCGGCGACGCCGATCAGCGCCAGGCCGACGACCAGCAGACCGGTCACCGAGCCGCCCTTGAAGGCGACGTCGAGCGCCGGCGGCACGCCGCCGCGAGCCGCCTCGGCGACGCGCGAGTTGGCCCGCACCGAGACGTTCATCCCGATGAAGCCGGTCGCGCCGGAGAGGATCGCCCCGATCAGGAAGCCGACGGCGGTCTCCCAGTTCTGCAGCAGCAGGAGCAGAACCGCGATCGGCACCGCCAGCGCAGCGATGATCGTGTACTGGCGGCTGAGGTAGGCCTGGGCCCCCTCCTGCACGGCGCCAGATATTTCACGCATGCGGTCGTTGCCCGCCGGCTTGGCCAGCAGGCGCTGGGTAACGAGAAGTCCATAGATGACGGCGGCGCCTGCGCAAACCAGCGCGACGACTACGCCGTAATCGGTCAAGAAGTCGGTCAAGTTCCTATTCCTCCGGTGGTTTTAGCGGCGCGGGAGTCTATAGAGAGGACCGGAAGGCCTGCTGCGACCCCGAATAGGTGCGCCGCGTCTCCGCCACCGCGTCGCGGTAGATGTCCTCGATCGAGACCCCGGAATCGAGCGCTTCCCGCGCCCGCTCGGCGCCGTTGCGCTCCGGCAGCGCCAGGTCCAGGCCCAGCTGCGCACGCGCCGGCTCGGTCCAGACCAGGACCTCCTCGAGCATCGAGCGGGTCGGCACCTCCTCCCCGCGCCGGAAGTCGACCATCCGCCCGCCGGCCCCGTAGCGGATCGCCCGCCAGAGGTTCTCCTCGATCTCGCGGTCGGCCAGCGGCGCCGCCCGCCCGCCGTAGCCGTGCTCGTCGTAGTCGAGCGCGGTCTGGGCGATGCAGGCGGCGATCAGCCCCGCCAGCTGGAAGGACTCCTCACCCCGCGTCTGCGCGTCGCAGATCCGCACCTCGACGGTGCCGAAGCTGTGGTGCGGCCGCACGCTCCACCACAGCTGCGTCGACTCGACCACCGAGCCGACCCGCTGCAGGGTCTCGACGAAATCGGCGTAGGTGGCCCAGTCGCGGAACGGCGAGGGCACCCCGCAGCGCGGGAAGGTGCGGGTGAAGATCTCGCTGCGGACGCTGTGCAGGCCGGTGTCGCGGCGGTCGAGGAAGGGCGAGTTGGCCGAGACCGCGAGCAGCAGCGGCAGCAGCTCGCGCAGCCCGTCGCAGACGGCGATCGCCCGGTCGGCGCCGCGCACCCCCATGTGCAGGTGCAGGCTCCAGGTGTTGTTGCGCTGGGCGACCCAGCCGAGTTCGTTGCGCAGGCGGTTGTAGTGCGGGGTGTCGATGATCCGCTGCTCCAGGTAGTCGGCCCAGGGGTGCGTCCCCATCGCCCCCAGCGTCAGCCCCATGCCGCCGACCAGGTCGAACAGCCGCGCACGCCGCTCGCGCTGGCGGGAGACGGCCTCGGCGAAGGTCTCCGAACGCCCGGAGCGGATCTCGACCTCGGAGGCGATCAGCTCCCCCGCCGCCGACTCCGCCAGCACCTCGTCCTCCTGGCAGGCCGCCATCACGTCCTCGAAGCGGTGCTCCAGCTCCAGCGACCGCGGGTCGAGGATCGCGAACTCCTCCTCGAGCCCGATCGTGAAGTCCTGCGAAGACTCGAACTTCTCGCGGGCGAGATCGAGATCCAAAGACAAGGTCCGGGAGCCGCTAGGCGAGGTAGAAGTAGAGCGCGTAGAGCAGGTCGACGGCGGGGCTGGAGGTGTGGACCGTCACCTCCGGCGGCACCTGCAGCAGCTGCTCGGAGTAGTTGAAGATGATCTTCACCCCGGCTTTGACCAGCCGGTCGGCGACGTCCTGGGCCGCCTCGGCCGGCACCGCGAGGACGCCGACGACGATCTCCTCCTCGGCGACGACGTCGGGCAGGTCGCCGATGTCGCGCACGCTCAGCTCGCCGATCGGCTTGCCGACCACGCTCGGATCGCTGTCGAACACCGCCACCACCTGGAAGCCGTGGTCGGCGAAGATCGAGGAGGTGGCGATCGCCTGGCCGAGGTTGCCGGCGCCGAAGAGGGCGATGTTGTGCTGACCGGAGGTGCGGAGGATCTTGCGGATCTCCGAGACCAGCGAGTCGACGTTGTAGCCGACGCCGCGCTTGCCGAACTTGCCGAAGCCGGAGAGGTCGCGGCGGATCTGGGTCGGGTTGATGTGGGTGTACTCGGAGAGCTCCTGCGAGGAGATCGTCTCCCGTCCCATCTTGCGCGCCTGGGTCAGCACCTGCAGGTAGCGGGAGAGCCGCGCCGCGACGCCCAGCGACAGGCGCTCGCCTTCGACCGGGAACGCCCCGGCGGCGTCGAACTCCTCGATCAACTCGACCATGCCCCCACAGTATCGAGCCTCGCTTTGAGGCCGTCCCGGTCGAGGATCAGTTCCGAGACCTCGATCCCGTCGACCTCGACCACCGGGATCCGCTCCAGGTGGCGCCGCAGCAGCAGGTCGTTGCTCTCGATGTCGACCTCGTGCAGGTTGAAGCGGTAGCCCTCCCCGTGCAGGGCGACGATCTGCTCCAGCGCTTCCTCGCAGAGGTGGCAGCCCGGCCGGGAGTAGACGACGACGTCTGCCATCGGCCTCAGTGGGCGGCCGCGGGGGCGCCGGTTTCGCCGCTGGCGAAGGCGTCGTAGCCGAGGTAGTCCGGATAGGGGATCGGCTCGACGTAGCGGGCGGCGGCGCCGATCATCGCGGCGTTGTCGGTGCAGAGGCTGATCGGCACCAGCTTCAGCCGCACCCCCATCTCCTCGCAGAGCCGGCCGACCGCCTCGCGCAGCGGCCCGTTGGCGGCGACGCCGCCGCCCAGCGCGACCGCCTCCCACTCGCCCTTCTTCAGTGCCCGCTTCAGCTTCGCCGTCAGCTGCTCGATCACCGCCGCCTGGAAGGAAGCGGCGAGGTCGGCGCGCCGCTCTTCCACCCCCTCCGGGCCGAGCTCCCGGCAGCGGTAGAGGACCGCAGTCTTCAAGCCGCTGAAGCTGAAGTCGAGGCCGGGGTTGCGCGACATCGCCACCGGCATCTCGAAGGCTTCGGGATCGCCCTGCTCGGCCTCGCGCTGGACCACCGGCCCGCCCGGGTAGCCGAGGCCCAGCAGCCGCGCCGACTTGTCGAAGGCCTCGCCGGCGGCGTCGTCGAGCGTCTGCCCCAGCAGCTCGTAGCCCCGGTGGTCGCGGACGCCGGCCAGCAGGGTGTGGCCGCCGCTGGCGACGAGGCAGAGGAAGGGCGGCTCCAGCGGCTCGGGCTCGAGGAAGTTGGCGGCGACGTGACCCTGCAGGTGGTCGACCGGGATCAGCGGCAGGCGGCGGGCGGCGGCGATCGCCTTGGCGGTGCTGACCCCGACCAGCAGCGCCCCGATCAGCCCCGGCCCGGTGGTGGCGGCGACCGCCTCGACGTCGTCGAGGGTGACTCCCGCCTCGCCCAGTGCCGCCTCGACCACCGGCTCGACCAGCTCCAGGTGGTGGCGCGCGGCGACCTCCGGGACGACGCCGCCGAACCCCTCATGGGCCGCGGCCTGGGAGGAGATCACGTTGCTGAGGATGCGCGCGCCGTCGAGGACGGCGGCGCAGGTGTCGTCGCAGGAGGTCTCGATCGCCAGCAGCACGGCAGGTCCCTTCTCGCTCAAACCCGGCTCAGTCCAGCCACATGATCAGGGCGTCCTCGCCGTTGTCGTGGTAGTAGCGAGGACGGACGCCGGCCGAGCGGAACCCGAAGCGTTCGTACATCCCGATCGCGCGCCGGTTGGAGACCCGCACCTCCAGCGTGAAGGGCAGCGTCCCCTGCGACTCCTCGATCAGGCGCCGCATCAGCCGGCCGGCGACTCCGCCGCCGCGCTGCTCGGGAGCGACGGCGATGTTCATCAGGTGCCAGACCTGGTCGTAGCGGGAGCAGATCACGTACCCGGCCAGCCGGTCGCCGGCGCTGGCCGCGAGGCAGATGCCGGACGGCTTCGAAAGCTCGAGCACGAACATCGCCAGCGACCACGGGGTCGGGAACGAGCGCCGCTCGATCGAGATCACCGCCGGCAGGTCGCTGTAGGCGAGCCGGCGCACCGTGACCTCCTGGGTCAGCTCATCTGGCTCTTTGTGAAGCGTCTCGCTCACGCCACCGCTCCGCATCTGGGGGTCTGAGGTAGATCGGGGCGAGCCCGTCGGGTCCCGAATCCCCCGCCGCCGCCGCCAGCGCGCAGACGTGGCGCGCGGCGACCCGGTGGACGGGATCGGAGTCGTCCGCTATCCGGACGCCGTCTCGGGCCAGCTCGTCTCGAAATCGTACCGCCCCCGAACCGGCGACCACCGGGGCTTCCCCCAACTCCGCGACCCGCTCGGCCAGCTCCTCGGGCCGGTAGACCGCCGGCTCCCACAGCCGGGACCCGTCCTCCGCGTAGAGAGCGGCGAAGACCTCGCCCCTCCAGCCGTCGAGGACCGCGAGCCGCGTCCCCCCCGCCCCGGCCTCGGCGATCCCCGCCGCCAGGGCGTCGAGCGTGCAGACCCCGCGCGCCGGCAGCCCGAGGCTGACGGCGAGGCCGCGGGCGGTCGAGATCCCCACCCGCAGGCCGGTGAAGGTGCCGGGACCGAGGCCGACGGCGATCAGGTCGACCGCGTCCCAGCCGCCGGCCGCCGCGGCCGCCCGCTCGACCTCCCCCAGCAGCCGGGTCGCGTGCAGGGGCCTCCCCTGCGGGGAGAGCCCCAGCTGCGACTCGTGAAGGACCTCGCCGTCGCGCCAGGCGCAGGCGACGGTGTCGACCGTCGCGGTGTCGAAGCCGACGACGTTCAGGGCAGCGCTACCCGGTTACGCGGAAGGCGAAGGAGCCGACTTTCCGGCCCTTGACGAACCAGCTGACCACGTGGCGACCGGGGATCGTCGAGGTGATCTTGTTCACGTAGAGGGTGTTCTGTTCGGCTTCCTGAGCCTGGGCGCAGAGGTTTTTCCCGCTCGGGAACTTGACGCAGACGGTGTAGACGACGTCCGCTTTGAGGCTTTTGAAGAAGGCGCCCTTTTTCGATTTCTTCGGGCAGACGTGGGAGGGCTTGGCGTTCTGGGAGACCCCGCAGCCGACGTAGTGCTTGTAAGCCGCCGCGCCGGCCGTCGCGGGCGCCGCCGCCACCAGCAATCCGCTCACCGACATCACCGCTGCAAGCGCCTTCAGTCCCTTCATGCCCGTCCTTGCCTTTCTCGTCGTATTTCGAGCGCCGATGCTACCTGCTGGGCGCACCTACCCCTCAACACCGCGGATACGGCTTCGGTGCGCTTTTCCCTGCGTACCCCTACCAGTCGACTTCTATCCGGCGGCGCTCCTCACCGGCATGGGAAAGCCGCACGGCGAGGGCCGGGCGGCCGATCCTGCCCTCCCCCGCCGCCGGCCACTCGACAAAGGCGACGCCCTCCGGGCGCAGGTAGTCCTCGAGCAGGGCCGGGTCCTCGCCCTCGAGCGTCTGCAGGCGGTAGAGGTCGAGGTGGGAGACCGGCAGGCGGCCGCCGCCGTATTGCTGGCCGATCGTGAAGGTCGGCGAGGTGACCGGGCCGGCGACTCCGAGGGCACGGCAGGCGCCGCGGACCAGGGTCGTCTTGCCCGTGCCCAGCTCGCCGGAGAGGACCACCACGTCTCCGGGTCGCAGCCGCTCAGCGATCCGCGCCCCCAGGGCCTCGGTCTCGGCAGCGCTCGAAGTCTCGACAACCTCCACGGTTCGCCCGCCCTACTGCCCGAAGAAGCCGAGTTGGTCGGCGGGCGGCGGCGGAGTCGAGCCGCCCTCTCCCTCCAGCTCCTCGAGCTCCTCGGCGCTCGGCACCGGGCCGGGCAGGGGCCGCTGCAGGAGGTCCGGGATCGTCGCGAAGTCGGCTCGCAGCTGCTCCTTGACCGCCGGGGTGCGCAATGCCGCCGCCGGGTGGAAGAGGGGCAGGAGGAAGACGGTGCGGGCGCCGAGCCGGTGCACCTGCGGGGTACCACGCACCCTGGTGATTCCGGTCGGGCTGCCGCTCAGCAGCTTGGTCGCGAAGTTGCCGAGGGTGCAGACGACGCGCGGCTCGATCAGCCGCACCTGCTCGAACAGGTAGGGCTCGCAGGCCTGGATCTCAGCCGGCTGGGGGTCGCGGTTGCCGGGCGGGCGCGACTTGAGGACGTTGGCGATGAAGACGTCGTCGCGGGCGAGGTCGATCTCCTCCAGCAGCTGGTTCAGCAGCTGGCCGGCGCGGCCGACGAAGGGCAGGCCCTGGCGGTCCTCTTCGGCTCCCGGCGCCTCGCCGACGAACATCAGGTCGGCGTCGGCGTTGCCGGCCCCGAATACCGCCTTGGTACGGGTCTCGTACAGGGGGCATCTGGTGCAGCCCTGGACCTCCTTGTAGAGGGCGACCAGCTGCTCCCGGCGCTCGGCGGCGCTCGCGCTCACGGCTTCTCCCCCGCCGCCCGTCGCTTGCGCGCCTGCGCCAGGCGCTCCTGGCGGCCGGCTTCCTTCTCCCGCCGCCGCGATTCGCTCGAGCGCACCGCGGCGCCGCGCGGCTGGCGGCCGGGCGGCGAGACGGTCGAGTACAGCCGCCGCGTCCGCGCCGAGCCGCAGGCCGGGCAGGCGGCCGCCCCTTCGGCCCCGACCAGCTCCTCGAAACGCGCCCCGCAGCCCTCGCACTGGAACTCGTAAATCGGCATCTGTCCGCATCGTAGTCCCCGACATCGGGGTTTTCCGGCTTCGAATACTCTGCGCCGATGAAGGCAAGGGGAGGCCTGGCGATTCTCGCCTGCATGGCCGCGGTGCTGTCGCTGCCGGCGAGCGGCCTGGCGAAGCCGGGCTACTACGTCCAAAAGCCCGTGCGACTCGCCTATCTCCACCTCCAGGCCAGCAACGGCTACCGGGCCTACGTGTTCGGTTACAACCGCCATCAGGTGAACATCTCGGTCAGCAGCAACTCCGGCGCGGTGAGCTACTCCGTGCGGGGCAGGGTCACCGACGACGAGATCGAGGCGCGGTTCGGCAGCCGCGGCCGGATCGCGATGCGATTCGAGCCGCAGGGACGACCGGAGATCGACGCGGTGCCCCCTAACTGCAAAGGCAAGCCCTCGGTCGACCTGGAGGGTCGTTTCGTCGGGCGGATCAGGTTCGAAGGAGAGGACGGGTTCACCCGGATCAGGAGCCGGGTCGCCAGAGGGTCCGTCCTGATCGGCCATCGCATGACCTGCAAGCGGGCTCACCGCAAGAAACGCAAGTCGCGGGGGGCGCGCCCCGCCGTCATCACCCTCACCGCCTCGACGGGCGACCGGGAATCCCCCTCGTATGCCGTTTACAAGGAAGACTCGGATGAAGCGATACACATCGCGAGCGTGCTCGAAAGGCGCCAGGGCATGACCATCGTCCGCTCCGCAAGCGAAATTGCGGAACCGGAGACCTTCACGGTCAGCCCCTTGGGCAGCAGCCCGCTGAGGGCGACCGTCTCCCCGCCTGCCCCGTTCAGCGGCAGCGCCGCCTTCGAAAAGACCCCGGACGGACCGACCGTGTGGTCCGGGGACCTGTCGGCCGAGCTGCCGGGGCTCGGGACGGTTCCGCTCACGGGTCCCGACTACCGCGCCCAGATGTGCCGCAGCTTCGCCTGCCTCTGCCCCGGCGAAACCTGTGGCGTCATCGTCGTCGTCAGCGGCAGGCCGAAGCCGGCCTATCTGCGCCGACTCGTCGCGAGGATCAAGCGATGACTCGTTCGCGCGCGTGCCACCTCCTCTTGCTCGTCCTGGCTCTGGCACTGCCGGCCACCGCCGCCGCAAAGCCCGGCCATACGGTCAAGCCGAAAAGCCTGCACCTGAGGATGCAGCTCGCGGCGAGCAACGGCTACTCGGCCTCGATCGCCACCGACGGCCATCGCCAGGTGGTGCTCAACATCTCCAAGGGCGACTTCTTCGCCCACTACACCGCCCTCGGCAAGGTCACCCGCAAGGGCATCGAGGCGGACTTCGGCTCGTTCGGCCAGATCTCGCTCCGCTTCCGCGGCAAGCGCCGCTACCACCCGCAATTCATCCCGGGCCTGGAGCTGCCCGACTTCCTCCGCCCCCGCTGCAAGGGCCGTAGGACCGTCGCCGAAGAGGGCCTCTTCCTCGGCAACATCCGCTTCCGGGGAGAGCACGGCTTCACCCAGGTCCGAGCCCACCGGCTCAAGGGCAAGGTGACGCGCAGCTACCGGCGGGTCTGCAAGGGCGGCCTCCCCATCTTCGCCCGCAAGTTCCGCGAAGAAGGCGTCTTCCTCGCGGCGGCGGCGAAGCGGTTCGGCGTCACCCGCACCCTCGTTGCCGTCGAGGCCACGATCAGATTGAAGGGCAAAAAGGCCTCGGTCACGATCGCGATCGCCGCGGAGGAAAAGAAAGTCGGCCGCGTCCGGGTCGACAAGCTGACGCTTTTCCTGGACCAGCTCGACTCGGTCACGCTCAGCCCGCGCGGCAAGAGCCCGCTGACCGCGAAGGTGAAGCTGCGTAAGCCCTTCGAGGGCACCGGCATCTACACGCAGGAAGGAGACGCGCCGCCCACCTGGACCGGAGCCCTCGGAGTGCGGCTGCCCGGCAGCGGCCTGGTACCGCTGACGGGCCCGGAGTTCGAGACCGAATTCTGCCGCGGCAGCGGCGAAGCGTTCGGGAACTGCCTCGACTCGCTCGAAGAAGAGTCGCCCCTGCGGCGCTATCTGCGCCGGTAGGGGCAGTCGACGCCGCCGGCGCGCCTCAGGGGAGCGGCTCCCACTCCCAGCCCTTGGCGCTGGCCAGGCTCTCCTCGCTGAGGTAGCGGCGGAACTCCTCCAGCTCGGCCGGCTCGACGCTGTAGACGTGCTCGGGCTCGGGGAACTGGCGGCGGCGCACCTCGTTGCCGTAGTCCTTCACCGCCGCGACCATCGTCTCGTGGACGTCGGCGTAGCGCTTGACGAACTTCGCCATGTGGCCGGTGGTGATCCCCAGCAGATCGTGGAAGACGAGCACCTGGCCGCTGGTCCCGGGGCCGGCGCCGATGCCGATCGTCGGTATCTCCAGCTTCTTGACGATCTCGTCGGTGATCGCCGAGGGGACCGCCTCGATCACGATCGCGAAGCAGCCGACCGACTGCAGCGCGAGGCAGTCCTCGAGCAGCTTGATCGCGCTGCCGGCGTTCTTGCCCTGGGCCTTGTAGCCGCCCAGCGCGGTCGCCGTCTGCGGGGTGAGGCCGACGTGGCCCATCACCGGGATGCCGGACTGGACGATCGCCCGGGCGCGCTCGACTACGACCCCGCCGGCCTCGAGCTTGACCACCTGGCAGCCGGTCTCCTTGACCAGCCGCTGCGCGTTGCGGATCGCTTCCTCGTTGCTCGCCTCGTAGCTGCCCATCGGCATGTCGCCGACCATCAGCGGCGTCTTCAGGCCGCGGCGGACGGCCTTGCCGAGGACGACCATCTCCTCCATCGAGACCAGCTTGGTGTCCGGGTAGCCGAGGACGACGTTGGCGGCGGAGTCGCCGACGAGGACGACGTCGACGCCGGCCGCCTCGGCCACGGTCGCCGAGGGGTAGTCGTAGGCGGTGACCATCACGATCGGTTCACCCTCGGTCTTCATCTCGGCCAGCCGCGGCAGGCTGACCGGTTTGCGGTCGGAGGTCGGGGCGGTGTGGGAGCGGCCGCCGGAGCTCATTTGAGCAGCACCTCGGGGTGACTGTCGATCGCGATCGCTTCGTTGTCGTCGTTCACGTGGACGACGACCGGGTCGTAGTGCTCCAGGTCCTTCTCGTCGTAGGAGCCGAAGGTGGCGACGATGATCTTGTGGCCGGGCTCGACCAGGTGGGCGGCGGCGCCGTTGACCTGCATCGTCCCCGAGCCGGGCTCGCCGTCGATCACGTAGGTGACGAAGCGGGCGCCGTTGTCGACGTCCCAGACGTAGACCTGCTCGTTGGTGATCATGTCGGCGCCGGCCATCAGCTCGGTGTCGATCGTGATGCTG
>DASURF010000069.1:0-14612 GCA_036280195.1 Solirubrobacterales bacterium
CGAAAAAGGACGAACGCCGCTCTCGGGCTGAGGCTCCTCGGCCACCTTCTCCTCGGGTGCCTCGACCGGCGCTTCCCGCGTCGGCTCCTCGCTGGCTGGGACATCGGCGTTGATCGGCCGCTTCGGGATCACCCGGGGAAACGTATCGATCGGTTGGGGCGCGGAGGAGTAGAGTTCGGAACTGG
Organism: Solirubrobacterales bacterium; assembly: GCA_036280195.1. Classification (GTDB taxonomy): domain Bacteria; phylum Actinomycetota; class Thermoleophilia; order Solirubrobacterales; family 70-9; genus VAYN01. Next base: position 186 of record DASURF010000069.1, read on the forward strand.
CTGACTGACCAGTCAATCGGTAGGCGGCGAGAGAGGAAGAGATGGATTTCGCACTCAACGAGGAGCAGAAGGAGTTCAAGGCGCGTTGCCGGAAGTTCGCCCGCGAGGTGATCCGCCCGGCGGCCCGCAAGCACGACGAAGAGGAGAGCATCCCCTGGGGGGTGATCAAGGAGGCGCGGAAGCAGGGCTTCGGCACGCTCGAGTCGATCCAGCGCTCCGCCGCCGATCCCGAGGGCCAGTTCCAGGTGATCTCCGCCGAAGAGTTCCACTGGGGCTGCGCCGGCACCGCGCTGGCGATCTCCGGCTCCGGCCTCGCCGCGGCGGGCATCGCCTCCTCCGGCACCCCCGAGCAGATCATGCGGTGGGTTCCCGAGTGCTTCGGTACCGAGGACGAGATCAAGCTCGGCGCCTACGCGGTGACCGAGCCGCAGGCCGGCTCCGACGTCAAGAGCCTGAAGACGACCGCCAAGCGCGACGGCGACGAGTGGGTCCTCGACGGGACCAAGGTCTTCATCACCAACGGGGGCATCGCCGACGTCCACGTCGTCGTCGCCACCGTCGACCCGGCGCTCGGCACCCGCGGCCAGGCCTCGTTCGTCGTCCCCAAGGACACCCCCGGCCTCTCCCAGGGCAAAAAGGAGTCGAAGCTCGGAATTCGCGCCTCGCACACGGCCGAGGTCGTGCTCGAGGACTGCCGCGTCCCGGGCGACTGCCTGCTCGGCGGCGACGAGAAGCTGGAGAAGAAGCTGCAGCGCGGTCGCGAAGGGAAGAAATCCCGCGGCGCCGACGCGCTGGCGACCTTCGAGGTGACCCGGCCGCTGGTCGGCGCCTCGGCGCTCGGCATCGCCCAGGCCGCCTACGAGTGGACCCTCGAGTACCTCGACGGCCAGTCCTACGAAGGCGTGCCGATGCTGCAGGCGCAGCGGATCCAGCAGACGCTGGCCGACGTCGCGACCGAGATCGAATCGGCGCGGCTGCTGGTCCAGCGCGCCGCCTGGATGGGCCGCAACGGGGTGCCGATGACCGGCGGCCAGGGCTCGATGTCGAAGCTGAAGGCGGGCGACGTGACGATGTGGGCGACGACGACGCTGATGGACCTCGTCGGCCCCTACGCGCAGAGCACCGAGTGCCCGCTGGAGAAGTGGTTCCGCGACGCCAAGATCTACCAGCTGTTCGAGGGCACGGCGGAGATCCAGCGGATGGTCATCTCCCGCATGCAGGCCCGCGAATACGCCGAGCGCCTCGGCTACGCCGCCGAAGTCGCGGCCGAGGCGGCGAAAAAGGAGCCGGTCGCGGTCTGACCCCCCGGCCGACGGGACGAAAAGCGGTTAGGTAGACCGCTTTTCGTCCCGTCGGCGGACGTATCCTCGGGGACGTGCACGGACCGCACGGACACGGACATAGCCACGCCCACACGCTGGACGCCCGCCGCGCCGACAGCCGGCGGCGGATGTGGTGGGCGCTGTCGATCAACCTCGGCCTGCTGGTGGCCGAGGCGGTCGGCGGGTTCCTCACCGGCTCGCTGGCGCTGCTGGCCGACGCCGGCCACGTCCTCTCCGACGCCGGCTCGATCGTCCTCGCCCTGATCGCCGCCCGCCTGGCGGCGCTGCCGGCCGCCGGGCGGCGCACCTTCGGCTACCAGCGCTCCGAGGTGCTGGCGGCGCTGGTCAACGGACTGCTGCTGGTCGCGGTCAGCGTCGCCGTCGCGGTCGCCGCCCTCGGCCGCTTCGGCGATCCGCCGGAGATCGACGGCTGGGGGGTGCTGGCACTCGGCGTCCTCGGCCTCGCCGGCAACGTCGCCGCCACCCTCGTCCTCGCCCGCGGCGAGCGCGAGGACATCAACCTCGAGGGCGTCCTGCGCCACTCGGTGGCCGACGCGCTCGGCTCGATCGGCGTCGTCGTCGCCGGCGCCGTCGTCCTGCTCGGCGGCTCGCCGGTCGTCGACCCGATCGTCGGCCTGCTGATCGCGGTTCTGGTCCTGGCCTCCTCCTGGCGCCTGATCAAGGAGCCGTTCGACGTCCTGATGGAGGCGGCGCCGGCGGGCCTCGACGTCGACGCGGTCGGCGCCGCGATCTGCCGGGAGGAGGGGGTCCGCTCGGTCCACGACCTCCACGTCTGGACCGTGACCGCCGGCTTCGGCGCGATCGCCGCCCACGTGGTCGTCGCCCAGGGGGTGGACCGCGACCTGATCCGCCGCCGGCTCGAGCTGACCCTGCGCGAGAGCTACGGGATCGAGCACACGACGCTGCAGATGGAGGAGGAAGCGAGCCAGGAGCTGCTGCACGTCGAGGGCGTCGAAGGCGCTCCGCCCGCGTAGGCACGCCCTCGGGCACTCGTCTACTTAGTTTTAGTAGTTCCGCTTGCCCTCGCGATTGGCGCCCCCTAGGTTGGGTAGGCGGAGGCAAGCCTATGGTCAGGCAGGCGAGGAACTACATGGTGGGAGCGATGTCGGGCGCGGGATTGATCGCCGCTGCCGTCGTCGCTTTTGTGGTGCTCGTCTCCGCCCTCGTCTTCGAGGAGCTGCCGGTCGCCGGCCTGGTCGGCGGCGACGACGGGGCTTCGGTCTCGGCCAACAAGCCGGCGGCTGCCGCAGCGGCGGCAGCCGGAGCGGCGACCGGTCCCGGCGCGGCAGCGGGCGCCGGGGCTGACAAAGGCGACGGCGCCGCGGGCAGATCCGGCGATCAAGGAGCGCCGGGCGTCCAGGGGAGCGGCCAGCAGTCGCCTGGCGATGGCGGCACGACCACGGGTGGTGGCGGTAACGGTGGCGGTTCGACCCCCGCGGCTACGACCGGCTCGAACGGCGGGTCGGGCGGCGGCGCCACCGGTACCGCCTCGAGCGGTGGAGGCTCCGGCTCGGGCGGAGGCGGCGGCTCTGGAGGCGGCGGCACGACGACCTCCTCCACCTCGGAAAAAGTGACCAGCACCGTCAACGAAACGGTCAACCAGGTCGACCAGACCGCGACCGGCGGCACGCTGGGCGCGACCGGCGTCACCCAGACGACCGAAGAAGTCGTCGAAGGCGTCGCCGGCCCCGAATCGGCGGTCGGCAAAGTCGTCGACGAAACCACCGGCACCGTCGAAGGCATCCTCGGCACCGGCAAATAGCCGAGCGTTCCGCCTGAACCCCTCCTAATCGTCAAAATGCCCGTCCTATGGCGGAGCGAGAACAGGCGGGGTCGGTGGTGAGCGGCGATCCGATCGAGGGCTCGGCCGTTTTCCCGCAGGGGAGCCGGGTCAACGCCGAGGGGCACCTGGAGATCGCCGGCTGCGACCTGATCGAGCTGGCCGAAGAGCACGGCACCCCTGCCTACGTCTACGCCGAGGACGACATCCGCGCCCGCGCCCGCGCCTACCGCGAGGCGTTCGAGCGCCGCGGGGCCGACTTCGAAGTCCTCTTCGCCAGCAAGTCGCTGCCCTGCACCGCCGCCTACCGGCTCCTCGCCGAGGAGGGGCTGTCGGTCGACGTCGCCTCCGGCGGCGAGCTGCACATGGCGCTGAAGGCTGGTTTCGACCCCGACCGGATCCACATGCACGGCAACAACAAGTCCGACGAGGAGATTCTCTTCGCCGCCCGCTCCGGGATCCGCCACCTGATCCTCGACTCCTTCGACGAGATCGAGCGCTGCGAGCGGCTGCTCGACGAACCGCAGCGGGTGCTGATCCGGGTCACCCCCGGGATCAAGCCCTCGACCCACGACTACATCACCACCGGGCAGCTCGACTCCAAGTTCGGCTTCGGGCTCGAGGACGGGCTGGCGGCGCGGGCGATCGAGCGGGTGCTGGCCTCCGACAAGCTGGAGCTGGTCGGGCTGCACGCCCACATCGGCTCGCAGATCTTCGAGCTGGAGCCCTACACGCTGGCGATCCGGGCGCTGGGCGAGCTGGCCGGAGACTGGTGCCGGGTCGTCAACGTCGGCGGCGGCCTCGGCGTCGCCTACACCGCCGAGGACGAGCCGCCCTCGATCGACTCCTACGTCGACGTCAAGGTCCGCGGCGTCGCCGAGGTCTTCGGCGAGGGCGTGAAGATCCTGGTCGAGCCGGGGCGCTCGCTGGTCGCCAACGCCGGCGTCACCGCCTACCGGGTCGGCACCGTCAAGGAGATCCCCGGCGTCCGCACCTACGTCGCCGTCGACGGCGGCATGTCCGACAACCTGCGGCCGATGCTCTACGGCTCCAAGTACGAGGCGCTGGTCGCCGACCGCGCCGCGGCGGCGCCCGACACCCTGGTGACGATCGCCGGCATGCACTGCGAGTCCGGCGACGTGATCGTCCGCGACGCGACGCTGGCCGAGCCGGCCGTCGGCGACGTCCTCGTCACCCCGGCCACCGGCGCCTACGGCTACGCGATGGCCAACAACTACAACGGCGTGCCGCGTCCGCCGGTGATCTTCTGCCGCGACGGCGAGGCGCGGGTCGTGGTCCGGCGCGAGACCTACGAGGACCTGACGGCGAGGGACGTCTGAGGACGTGAACGCCGAGGGCTCCAAACCCGTCCGCATCGGGCTGCTGGGACGCGGCACGGTCGGCGCCGCCTTCGCCGATCTGCTGGCGGAACGGGCAGGCGCGGTCGAGGCGGCGACCGGACGGCGGCCGGAGATCGCCGGCGCCCTGACCCGCAGCGAGGGCGACTTCGAGGCGATCCTCGCCGGCTCCGACCTGATCGTCGAGCTGATGGGGGGGACCGAGCCGGCGCGCGGGCACGTGTTGGCGGCGCTGCGGGCGGGCAAGCCTGTCGTCACCGCCAACAAGCAGCTGCTGGCCCAGCACGGCGACGAGCTCTTCGCCGTCGCCCGCGAGGCCGGCGTGCAGCTGCGCTTCGAGGCGGCGGTGGCGGCGGTGATCCCGATCGTGCGCACGATCCAGGAGAGCTTCGGCGTCACCGAGATCGCCAAGGTCTTCGGCATCGTCAACGGCACCACCAACTTCATCCTCAGCGAGATGGCGGCCAGCGGCGCGGGCTACGACGAGGTGCTGGCCCGCGCGCAGGAGCTGGGCTACGCCGAGGCCGACCCCAGCGACGACGTCAGCGGCGCCGACGCTGCGGCGAAGATGGCGATCCTCGCCCGCCTCGCCTTCCACACGCCGGTGACGCTGTCCGAGGTCGCCTACGAGGGGATCGAGGCGATCCAGCCCGACGACCTCGCCTACGCCAAGGAGCTGGGGCTGTCGCTGAAGCTGCTCGGGGTCGCCGAGCGACGCGACGGGGGGATCAGCGTCCGCGTCTTTCCCTGCTTCCTCTATCCCGGCCACCCGCTGGCGCCGATCGAGGGCGCCTTCAACGCGGTGATGGTCGAGGCGCCGGCGATCAGCGAGGTGACGATGTCGGGACCGGGCGCTGGCGGCCTGCAGACCGCCTCGGCGGTGCTCGGCGACGTCGTCTCGATCCTCGCCGGCGATGCGCCGGTGCACGAGACGCGGGTCGAGCTGCCGCTGGTCGAGGACGTCACCTCCTCCTTCTACCTGCACCTCGAGGTGGCCGACCAGCCCGGCGTGCTGGCCCGGGTGGCGACCGTGCTCGGCGACCACGAGATCTCGGTCAAGAGCGTCGTCCAGCGCGGGATCGGCGACGAGGCGCGGCTGGTGATGGTGATCCACGAGTGCCTCGAGTCCCGCTTCGCGGCCGCCCTGGAGGCGCTCGGGAAGCTCGACGAGCTGCGCTCGCCGCCGCGCTCGATACGGGTCATCGAGGAGGAGTACTCGGCATGACCTGGGGCGTGTCGACGGTCTGGGGGAGGTGCTGATGGCGGCCGGGCTGATCGACCGCTACCGGGACCGGCTCTCGCTGGAGCCGGGCGACCCGGTCGTGACCCTGAACGAGGGCTCGACGCCGCTGATCGAGGCGCCGCGCCTCTCGGAGCGGATCGAGGCCCGCGCCTACTTCAAGTTCGAGGGCCTGAACCCGACCGGCTCGTTCAAGGACCGGGGGATGACGGTGGCCGTCTCACGGGCCAAGGGGCGTGGGGCGGAGGCGATCATCTGCGCCTCGACCGGCAACACCGCCGCCAGCTGCGCCGCCTACGCGGCGCGGGCCGGGATGCGCGGGGCGGTGATCGTCCCCGAGGGCAAGATCGCGATCGGCAAGCTCGCCCAGGCGCTGATGCACGGCGCCCGGGTCGTCGCCCTGCAGGGCAACTTCGACGATGCCCTGCGGATCGTCCGCGAGCTCTCGCAGAAGCACCCGATCGAGCTGGTCAACTCGGTCAACCCGCACCGGATCGAAGGCCAGAAGACGGCGGCCTTCGAGGTCGTCGAGGACCTGGGGGAGGCGCCGGGCGCGCTGGCGATCCCGGTCGGAAACGCCGGCAACGTCACCGCCTACTGGCGCGGATTTCAGGAGGTCGACGCGGCCCCGGTCCTCTACGGCTTCCAGGCCGAGGGCGCGGCGCCGCTGGTCCGCGGCGAACCGATCGAGCATCCCGAGACCGTCGCCTCGGCGATCCGGATCGGCAACCCGGCGCGCTGGGAGGAGGCGATGGCCGCCTTCACCGCCAGCCGCGGCCGCGTCGCCGCCGTCTCCGACGAGCAGATCTTGAACGCCTACCGCTGGCTGGCCGACAACGAAGGAGTCTTCTGCGAGCCCGCCAGCGCCGCCTCGGTCGCCGGCCTCCTCGCCCACGGCCTGCCGGTGGTCGAGGGAACGCCCCGCCCCGAGTCCGTCGTCTGCGTCCTCACCGGCCACGGCCTCAAGGACCCCGACACCGCGCTCTCGAAAGCGCCGGCGGTGATCAACTGCGAGAACGACCTCGGCGCGGTCGAGCGCGCCGTGTTCGACTAGGCCTGTGACCGCGCGCCACCGACTCGTCCGCGTCCCCGCCTCCTCGGCCAACCTCGGCCCCGGCTACGACGCGATGGCGGCGGCGATGGCGATGCACCTGGAGCTGGAGGTCGAAGAGGCCGGCGAGTTCTCCTTCGACCCCGGCGGCCTGGAGGTCTCGACCGGGCGCGACAACCTGATCGTGCGGGCCTTCGAAACCCTGCGGCCGGCGGACGGGATCGCCTTCCGGCTGCGCAGCGAGATCCCGTTGGCGCGGGGGCTGGGGTCGAGCGCGGCGGCGATCGTCGCCGGGCTGTTTGCCGCCGACCACCTCTACGAGCTGGCCTTGAGCAAGGAGGAAATGCTGGCCGAGGCAACCGCGATCGAGGGGCATCCCGACAACGTCGCCGCGGCGATCTACGGCGGCTTCGTCGTCTGCGGCAAGGACGCCGACGGGGCGCCGAACGCGACCCGCTTCGACCCGCCCGAGGGGCTGGAGGGAATCGTCGTGATCCCGCCCGAGGAGGTCTCGACCGAGCGGGCGCGGGAGGCGATCCCGGCCGAGGTGCCGCTTGCCGACGCGGTCGCCAACGTCTCCGCCGCGGCGATGCTGGTGCTGGGGCTGCGCAGCGCCGATCTCGATCTGCTCGCCCGTGGCCTTCGCGACAGCATCCACCAGGATCGCCGCCGCGACCTCTACCCGCGCTCGATGGAGATCGTCGACTCGGCCCGCGAGCTGGGGGCGCTGGGGGCGACGATCTCCGGCGCCGGGCCGACGGTCCTGGTCTGGACCACCTGGCAGGACGCCGGCAACGTCGCCGCCGCCCTGGAGCGGCGCTGTGCCGGCTGGGCCGCCGTTCGCCGCCTCCCCTTCAGCCCCCTCGGCGCCGACGTCCCCGAGCTCTGACCATGGACTGGGTGGTGCAGATCGGGCTGGTCGAGCTGGCGCTGGGTGGCCTGCTGGGCTGGGCGATGGTGATGCGCCAGGAGCGGCCCGAGTGGCTGCGGCGGATCGGCGTCGTCGCGCCGCAGCGGATCCGCCAGGTCCACCTCGACTACGTGATGATGGGCCTGATCCTGATCGGGGTCGGCCTGGCGGTGCCGGACCTGCCCACCGCGGTCGCCGCCGCGCTCGTCTTCGGCACCCTCGTCAACCCGTTCCTCTTCGTCCCGCTCGCCTTCGATCCCGAGATCGATAAACACCTCTGGTACCGGGCGCTGGCCGTCGTCAGCTTCATCGGCGTCAGCGGAGGCCTGCTGATAGCAGCGATTTCGGGTCCCGCCTAGCGCTGCACGATTACAGGACAGTTTCTTTAAATACTGAACAAGTTTCAGATAGGATCGTGCAGATGATGATCCGCATGAAGTCGAAGCTGCTCGTGTTCGCCCTCGTTCTCGTCGCCCTGCTGGCCTTGCCGGCTGCGGCGAGCGCGACGCTCGCCTACGTGAAGTACGGCCACTATCCCTTCGTGCCGAAGGTGTTCACTGCGGACGACGACGGCTTCGACGACATCCCGATAGGCCGCGGGACCGACCCCGAGGTCTCGCCCGACGGGAGCCTGGTCGCCTACGTCAGCGCACGCGGGAAGCGCGAGCGGTTGAAGGTCAAGCACGTCTATGGCGGCGCAGCGGACCTGCTGATGGACGCCGCGCGGATCTCCTCGGTGACCTGGTCGCCGGAATCGAACCGGATCGCCGCCGTGCGGACCCCGGCGCGAGGCCCTGAGAAGCTGGTCCTGATCGACGTCCCGAGCGGCGGCGGAGAGCATGTCGTCGCCCGCGGCAAGTTCGGCCGCGTCAGCTTCTCGCCCGAAGGCGACCAGCTGGTCTACTCGTGGGTCCGCAGAGGGCGCAGCGACGTCTTCCGCTTCGCGGTCGGCGGCCACGGGTCGAAGCGGCTCACCTACGATCATCGCTCGCGGGCGCCGCTCTGGGGCCCACGGGGGCGGATCGCGTTCTTGAAAGCGGTGGGCAAGAAGCGCAAGCCCGAGATCTTCACGATGAGGTCCGACGGGGGTGACGTGAGGCGTCTCACCCACACCAGGCACGCGGACCGGTGGCGCGGTCTCTACCCCGTCGACTGGTCGCCGGACGGCAGCAAGCTGCTCGCCGACTACTCGACGCGAAGCGGGGAATTCGCGGTCGTCGTCTACGCGCATAGCGGCGCGCTGGGCCGCCTCATCCACCGCAAGGCGCACTTCGTCGGCACCGCGTTCTCGTGCGACGGGAGCCTGGTCCTCGGCTCCAGCGGCCCGCGCGGAGCGCTTGCGAATCACAAGGTCGGCATGGTTCCCGTGGCGGGCGGAACAATGCAGCCGCTGGCCGAATTTGCCTACGACCCTGATCTCGGCGGCTGCTGATCGGGCCTCGCCGAGGGGGCCGGGCGGCATCCTCGGCCCCGGGGATAGAGTCGCCACATGCGCCCTCTCGCCAAGCCGAAGCTGCTTCTGTCCGCCCTCGTCATCGCTGCGCTGCTGGCTCTGCCCTCGGGCGCGAGCGCGACGCTGAGCTACGTCAAGAACCCGTTCAACTCGACGGTCTTCGTCGCCGCGGACGACGGCAGCGGCGCCCGCAAGGTCGAGACCGGGCACAACCCGCGCGTCGCCCCCGACGGGCTCGCGGTCGCCTACCTGCACGAAGGGGCGAAGAACGCGCAGGAACTGAAGCTGGCGCCGGCGACCGGCGGTCCGGGCAAAACGCTGATGACCAACCTGCGCGAAGCCTTCTACGTCACCTGGTCGCCGGACTCGAAGACGATCGCGGCGTTGCGCGGGCCGGAACTGGGCAAGCGCAAGCTGGTCGTGATCGACGTCGCCACCGGCCTGCAGAGCGTCATCGCCACCGGCTTCTTCGGCGGCTTCAGCTTCTCCCCGGACGGCAGCGAAATCGCCTACGCGGTCGCGGGCAGCGAAAAGTACCCGCCGCGCAGCGACGTCTTCCGCTTCCCGGTGCCGATCCCCGGCGTGGTCAACGTGCGGGCACCGGAACCGGTTCGGCTGACCAAGGACCACCGTTCCTCCCAGCCGCTCTGGGGTCCGCAGAAGATCGTCTTCGTCAAGACGGTGGACGGCAAGAAGCGCAGGTACGGGCCGAAGAACGAGCTCTTCCTGATGAACGCGCAGGGCAAGGGGGTCAAGCGCCTGACCCACACCAAGGTGCCGGCGCTGCTGCAGGGCCTCTTCCCGACCGACTGGTCGGCCAACGGCAGTCGCCTGCTGGCCGAGTTCCAGGGCCAGGACACCAGCTACGCCGTCGTCGTCAACCCGAAGACCGGCGCCCAGCGTGCCGTCGCAGGCAAGGGGGAGACCGGCTTCGTCGGCACCGACCTCTCCGCCGACGGCAGCCTCGTCCTCGGCTTCAACGGCGGCTTCGACCCGGGCCTGAAGAACCACAAGGTCCAGACCGTCCCCTACGGCGGCGGCAAACCGAAGACGCTGGTCAAAGAAGCGTTCGAACCGAGCTGGAACCGGTGAGATGTCGCCTTTGTTCGGATATGCCGAACAAAGGCGACACGCCTAATCGAGCAGGCCCACCTGGCGCAGGATCGAGACGCTGTCGGAGTAGACGTCCTTGCGCTTGACGAGGCCGTCCTCGAAGGGGATCACGTCGAGGCCGTCCCACTCGACCCGGTTGCCGGTCGGCTCGGCGACGAGGTCGCCGCGGCGCATCGTCTGGGTGTGGGTCGCCGAGGCGGTCCATTCCTGCACGACCAGCCCATCGCGCACGTAGAGACGGCGGGTGGCGAAGGCGATGTCGGGCCAGGTGGCGAAGATCGAGGCGATGTGGGCGCGCGCCGCCTCGCCTTCGGCCGACTCGCCGGCGGTGTGGTTCTCGAAGACCATGTCCGGCGCGTGCATCGCCATGATCGCGTCGAGGTCGTGGGCGTTCCAGGCGGCGTTGTAGCGGTCGATCGCCTCCTGCAGTGCTTCGGGTGAGTCCTTGCTCGGGTCGGTCATCAGCGGTTAGGGTCGAACCTAATGGCGAGCAACTACACGATCAAGCACCGCGACGAGTTCGAGCGGATGGAGGGGTCGGGCGAGTGCACCTGGCTGCTGGCCCGCAAGGCCCTCGGCACCGGCGCCTTCGGCTACAACCTGGTCGAGATCGCGCCCGGCGGCCAGATCCCCGAGCACGACGAGTCGGGGAGCGGCCAGGTCGAGCTCTACCTGATCCTCGAGGGCGAGGCTGTGATGCGGCTCGACGGGGAGGACCACCCGGCGCCGGCCGGCACCTTCGCCTCGATCGAGCCCGCCGCGACCCGCACGATCCTCAACCGCTCCGACGCCACCGTCCTCGCGATGCTGATCGGCGTCCAGCCCGAGGGCGGCTACGAGCCGATGTCCTGGGCTTGACCCCTGCCCCTATAATCCCGTAACTCGTTAACCCGTCGCGCGCCCGCTCGAAGAAGGCGTGGAACCCGGGAGGTACAGATGAAGTCCCAGTCCGATCGCGGCGCTCGCGTCGAGCGCTACTCGCCAGAGCGCCCTTACCGCCCCCTTGTTTCGCCGCCCAGCGTCGAGGACAAGGACGCCTGTGCCATCTACGCGTCCGTGCGCAAGGACGCGACGCCGAGCCACGAACCGATCGAGCTGGCGATCCCCGCCCTGCAGAAGATGCTCCACCGCGCCGGCAACGTCGACGGCGAGGGGGACGGCTGCGGCCTGCTTCTGGACATCCCGCGCAAGATCTGGGCCGAGGAGGTCCGCTCCGGCGGCCATGACCCCTCGCTGGCGACCGACGACGCCTTCGCCGTCGCCCACGTCTTCGTCGAGCGCTCCCAGGACGTCGAGAAGATCAAGCACGACGCCCGCGAGCTGCTCGCCGAAGGCGGCTTCCGCGTCCTCGCCGAGCGGGTCGGCGTCGTCGACTCGCCCGCCCTCGGCCCGACCGCGCGCGAGGAGGAGCCGGTCTTCTGGCAGCTCGGCGGCCTCGTCGCCGACGCCGCGACCCGCGACGCGGTCCTCTTCGACCTGATGATCTGCCTGGAGAAAGAGCTCGGCGTCCACGTCCCCTCCTTCTCCGCCACCACCTGCGTCTACAAGGTGATGGGCGCGCCGAAGGTCCTCGGCGAGTACTACCCGGACCTGCGCGACGAGCGCTTCGAGACGATCGGCTGCTTCGGCCACAACCGCTACTCGACCAACACCTGGCCTTCGTTCAAGCGGGTGCAGCCGTTCTCGGTCCTCGGCCACAACGGCGAGATCAACACGATCCAGCAGCTGCGCCAGGAGGCGAAGATGCTGGCGGTCCCGATCCAGCCCGACTCCTCCGACTCGCAGGACCTCAACCGCACGATCGACACCCTGGTCAGCCGCGAGGGCTTCAGCCTCGCCGAGGCGATGGAGATGGTCGTGCCGCCGATCGTCGAGGAGGTCAAGGGCCTGCCCGAGGATCTGCACGGCTTCTACATGTACCTGCACCAGACGATGGGGCCGTTCGCGCAGGGCCCGGTGGCGCTGATCGCGCGCCAGACCGACGAGTGCGTCTTCAGCGCCGACGCGATGGGTCTGCGGCCGCTCTGGCAGGTCGAGACCGAAGACGACTACGTGTTCAGCTCCGAGCCCGGGGTCGTCTCGGTCGGAAAGATGTGCTCGGAGCCGAAGCCGCTCGCCCCGGGCGAGAAGGCGCTGGTCCTGATCGACCGCGGCGAGCGCCGCTCGACCCTGCACCCGCACGACGAGATGCTGCGGATCGTCCGTGACCGCTGGCTGGCGCGGAACGGCGCCGAGGCGGTCGCCGGCTACGAGCGCGCGCTGGAGACCGGCGGCCCGCTCGAGGGCGCCGCGGTCCCGGGCTACTCCGACGCCGGCCCCGAGGAGCCGGTCAAGGTCTCCGACCGCGTCCTCGCCGGCTTCGGCTGGCAGCGCGACGACGTCAAACTCGTCCAGCAGATGGCCTCCAACGGGGCCGAGCCGGTCGGCTCGCTCGGTTACGACGGCCCGCTGGCGGCGCTCTCGCCCGAGCGCCAGAACCTCGCCGACTACTTCAAGGAGACGGTCGCCGTCGTCACCAACCCGGCGATCGACCGCGAACGCGAGATGGAGCACTTCTCGACCCGGGCGCTGTTCGGTCGTCGCCCCTCGCTCGACAACGCCGGCGAGGACACCGGCACGGTCGAAACCGGGTTCCCGGTGATCCTCGGCGGTCACCACGAGCTGGCGCCGCTGGCCGAAGAGACCTACCGCCGGATCGCCCGCGAGCACGACACCTACCTGCTCGAGGACCTCTGGGAGGAGTTCCGCGGCCGCGCCGCCGCGGTCGACATCTCCCTGCTCGAGTCGGAGACGACCAAGGGCGCGATCGACCGCGTCAAGCAGGAGGCCGTGAAGAAGGTCCGCAACGGCTGCGAGCTGCTGGTCCTCACCGACCGCACCGTCTACGACGCCGAGCGGCGCTACCTCGACCCGCACCTGGCGACTTCGGCGATCGACCAGGCGCTGAAGCAGTTCAAGGTCGAGAAGGGCGAAGTCAACCTGCGGCGGCGCTGCAGCCTGGTCCTGCGCTCGGCGGCGATCCGCAACGTCCACGACGTGATGCTGGCCCTCGGGCTCGGCGCCAACGGCGTCTGCCCGTACACGATGGTCGAGGTGATCTGCGTCGAGGACTACGAGACCGACATCGGCAACCTCTGCGCGGCGCTGACCAAGGGCATCGAGAAAGTGATCTCGACGATCGGCATCCACGAGGTCCGGGGCTACGCGCGGCAGTTCTCCTCGATCGGTGTCAAGCCCGAGCTGGCCGAGATCTTCCAGACCGAGGCCTTCGCCGCCTCCGAGCGCGGCGGCACCGGATTCGCCGACCTCGACGAGGACAGCAACCTGCGGGCCCGCATCCTCTCCGCCGAGACCGAGGCGAAACCGGCCAAGACCTTCCGCTTCTACCCGAAGGTCTACAAGGCGGCGATCGCGGCGGCGAACCAGACGTCGAGCTTCGAGGAGTACTCGGAGAAGGTCCGCCAGCTCGAGCGCGAGAACCCGATCTCGATGCGCCACGTGATCGGCCTGCGCTCCGACCGCGAGCCGATCGAGCCCGAGCGAGTCGATCCCGGGGTCGGCCACCACGACTATCCGATCGTGATCTCCTCGATGAGCTTCGGCTCGCAGTCCGAGCCCGCCTTCCGAGCGTACGCAGAGGCCGCGAAGGCGATCAACGTGCTCTGCATCAACGGCGAGGGCGGCGAGATCCAGGACATGTACGGCCGCTACCGCAAGTGGCGCGGCCAGCAGGTCGCCTCGGGCCGCTTTGGGGTCTCGGCCGAGATGCTCAACGCCTCCTACGTCGCCGAGATCAAGATCGGCCAGGGCGCGAAGCCGGGCGAGGGCGGCCACCTGCCGGGCAAGAAGGTCTCGGAGAAGGTCGCCGCGGCGCGGAACGCCTCGCCGGGAACCGACCTGATCTCACCCTCGAACAACCACGACCTCTACTCGATCGAGGACCTCGCCGAGCTGATCGACGAGCTGAAGACCGTCAACCCCGACGTGCGGGTCTCGGTCAAGGTCCCCGTCGTTCCGAACATCGGCACGATCGGCCTCGGCATCGCGAAGGCGGGCGCCGACATCATCACGCTCTCGGGCTTCGAGGGCGGCACCGGCGCGGCGCGCCAGCACGCGCTCCGCCACGTCGGGCTGCCGTCGGATATCGGCACCCGGGCGGTGCACAGGGCGCTGATGGAG
>DASURF010000070.1:0-16044 GCA_036280195.1 Solirubrobacterales bacterium
ATCGGCCAGGGGGCGAAGGTGCTTGAGGCTGGGCGGATGCCCTCAGGCGGCGAGTCGCATCGGCGGCCCCTGGGCGACCAGCCGGTGGAGGCCGGAGAGGGTGAGGGCGCCGACCAGGCCGCGGTAGGGCTCATACGGCGCGTAGAACTCTTCGACCTCGGGGATCGTCGCCCGGCGGCCGCCGCCGCGCAGGCGCCCGACCAGCTTGATGTAGCCGAGGTCGCCCGCCGGCAGGGAGTCGAGGTCGTTGCGGCCGAAGAGGCCGAGGCACTGCACCGTCCAGGGGCCGATCTGCGGCATCGCCAGCAGGCGGGCATCGCCGTCCGCGCTCTCGATCCGGCAGCGTCCGGCGGCGACGTCGCGGGCCAGCCGGCGCAGCGCCACCGCCCGTTTGCCGACCAGCTCCAGCTGCTCGATTTCCGCCGGCGCCCGGCCGGCGATCGCCTCCGGCCCCGGGACGTCGCGCAGCGCCTCCCGCCCTTCCCCCAGGCGGCAGCCCCAGCGGCCGGCGATGCGCCGCTCGATCAGGGCGGCCAGCTTGGCCTCGATCAGCTGTCCCACCACCGCCGCCGCCAACGCCTCCCAGGGCCACGGCCGGCCCTGGGGGCGAAAGTCGGGCCGGCGCCGGATCAGCGGGCCGACCAGGGGGTCGCGGCGGAAGCGCCGGTAGAAGTCGCCGAGGTCGACGTCGACCCAGAGAGCGCGGCGCATCGCCGCGATCGCCTCCTCGAGCTGCTCACGCCCCGCCGGCCCGGGACAGGGCGGCATCGCGATCCGCGGCCGTGTGATCCGGCCCGGGTCGATCGCCTCGGCCCGGAACCGGACCCGGCCGCGCCCCGGCTGCCAGGCGCGGACGAGCACCGGGCTGCCGTCGACGTGGAGCAGCCGCGCCGCCACCCCGCCCCGCACCCGCAGGGTCCGGTCCGAGCTGCCGCGCGGCAGCCGATACGGCGAAGGCGGCCGGACCTCGGCCTCAGCGACCGAGCAGGTGTACATCGACCAGGAACGACCGGCTGGCGACGACGTTCTGGCGCTGGCGGCGGCGGCCGGCGAGCCGGCGCGACGGCCGCGCCTTTGAAGCCGCGCTGGATACCGCCCGGACCGCGGCGACGGTGGCGGCGCCGGCGAGAACCCCGCCGGCGGTCGCGAGGACCGCGGTCTTCACCTCCGGTCGCAGCGCCGGCAGCGCCGAGCCTTCGCCCGGCTCGTAGCTCGAGGGGAGCGGACGGACGGGGTCGGTGGCGTCGGCCGGGCCGGCGTCTTCTTCGGCCACGACCTCGGCGTCTACGTGCAGCTCACTCACCCCGGCGACTCTAGCGCGGCGAGGGGTCGCTCCCGTCCAGGGATCGCTCGTAAAGACGGTACTTCTTGACGATCTTCCCGCCCATTCCTTCCATCGCCCGGTTCATCGGCTTGTTCGTCTCCAGGATCCAGCCCATCTCGCCCCAGTGGATCTTGTCCGGCTGCGCCGCCAGCTTGATGTGCTCGAGGTAGAGGCCGGCGGCGACGCCGGTGTGGCGGTAGTCGTGCTTGACGCCGAGGGCGAAGACGCGCAGGCGGTCGATCTTGCGCCGGCCGAGCAGGAACTTCGCCCAGCCGAACGGCAGCAGCCGGCCGTCGAGGCCGGCCAGGACCTGGTTGATGTCCGGCAGGGTGAGCGCCGCGCCGACGACCTCGCCGTCCTTTTCGGCCATAAAGGTCCACTCCTCGTCGAGCACCTGCTTCAGGTTCTTGGCCTGGAACTCGACCTCGGCGTCGGTGATCGGCACGAAGCCCCAGTTCTCGCCCCAGGCCTCGTTGTAGACGTCCATGAAGCGGCGCACCTCGGCGGCCATCTCGCGCTTGCGCATGTTGCGGATCACGATCCCTTCGTCGCGCAGCGCCTTCTCGGCCGCCTCGTGGATCGAGGGATCGAATTTCTCCCCCTCCTTCAGCTGCCCCATCCGCAGCTCCCACATCAGCACGTCCATCGTCTTGGCGAAGCCCTCGGCCTCGATCAGGCGCTGGTAGTAGGGCGGGTGCCAGGGCTCGAGGATCATCGGCTGCCGCTCGAAGCCCTCGATCAGGATCCCGATCTCGTCGTTGGTGGTGAAGTCCATCGGCCCGAGGATCCGCTCCCGCCCCCTGCCGGCCGCCCAACCGGTAGCGGCGTCGAACAGCGCCCGCACGACCTCGGGGTCCTCGGCCGCCTCGAAGAAGCCGAACATCGCGTCCTTGCCGCCCTGGTACTCGTCCCAGCGGTGGTCGACGTGGGCGCTGATGCGGCCGACCGGCTCGCCGTCGCGCTCGGCGAGGAAGTACTCCGCTTCGCCGTGCTCGAACCACGGGTTCTTCTTGCGATCGAGGAACTGCATCCGCTCGAAGATCAGCGGCGCCACCCACTGCTCGCTGTCGCGGTGGAGGCCGAACGGGACCTTGACGAAGCGCTTCAGCTCGCGCCGGGTCCGCACCGGCCGTATCGAGACGCTTGCCATGGGAGCCGCAACCTACACTCTGTGGCGATGGACGAGACCGCGAAGGCTCCGGTCGACGTCTTCGAGAAGGCGCGCAGCCACGACCGCCTCGAGCAGCTCGAAGCCGCCAAGGAGCACGACCTCCTCCCCTACTTCCGCCTGCTCACCTCGCAGGCCGGCCCCGTGGTCGAGATGGAGGGCCGGGAGACGATCATGCTCGGCTCCAACAACTACCTGGGGCTGACCGGCGACGAACGGGTCAAGGGAGCGGCGCGCGAGGCGCTGGAGGCCTACGGCACCGGCGTCACCGGCTCGCGCCTGCTGAACGGGACGACGCCGCTGCACCTCGACCTCGAGCGCGAGCTGGCCGAGTGGATGCGGACCGAGGACGCGATCGTCTACACCACCGGCTACCAGTCGAACGTCGGCTGTATCGGCACCATCCTCGGCCCCGGCGACACGGTGATCTGCGACTCCGGCGACCACGCCTCGATCCTCGACGGCTGCCGCCTCTCCGGCGCCAAGCTGCGGCCCTTCCGCCACAACCGCATGGACAAGCTGGAGAAGATGCTGCAGCGCGCGGCGGAGGACGGCGGCGGCGTCCTGGTGATCGTCGACGGCGTCTTCTCGATGGAGGGCGACGTCTGCGACCTACCGCGGATCGTCGAGCTCTGCAAGGCCTATGGGGCGCGGCTGATGGTCGACGAGGCGCACGGGGCCGGCGTCCTCGGCGCCCGCGGTGCCGGCGCCTGCGAGCTCTTCGGCCTCGAGGACGAGGTCGACCTGCGGATGGGGACCTTCTCCAAGAGCCTTGCCTCCTGCGGCGGCTTCATCGCCGGCCCGGCCGACGTGATCGAGTACCTGCGGGTCTCCTCCCGCTCGTTCATCTTCAGCGCCTCGGCGGTGCCGGCGGCAGTCGGCGCCGCCCTGGGGGCGCTGCGGGTGATCCGCAGCGACGGCCCGGAGCTGTTCCGCCGCCTGCTCGCCAACGCCAAGTACCTGCGCGAGGGCCTGCGCCACCTCGGCCTCCAGGTCGTCGAGCCGGGCACGCTGCCCGACGGCACCACCGCCACCACCCCGGTGGTGCCGGTGATGGTCGGCGACGACTGGCAGGCGGTGCTGCTCTGGAAGGCGCTGTTCGACGCCGGCGTCTACACCAACGTCGCGATCCACCCGGCGGTCCCCCCCGGCGGGGCGCTGCTGCGGACCAGCCTGATGGCGACCCACGAGCGCGAGCACCTCGACGGAGCGCTCGGCACGATCGCCCGGGTGATCGAGGACTTCCCCGAGCTTCCCCGTTCCTGAACCGACGGGTAACGGGTTCTTGACATCCCCCGGCGGGGGTAGTTTCAGGCTTGTCCAGAATCGGACAAGCGGGCCGAGGGGCCGAAATTGTTGCTCTTAGCGAATGGGTCGGACGCCAATTTGGCGAAGCTGGCTTGACGCCCGGTACCTCGAAGACGTAGCTTGGCCTCCTCGCCGAAACGACCCAGGCGGGGAGTTTTGGGAAGAGAGAGACTTGTCCGGTTGGATTCGCCCGGCAGTGATCCGCTCGGACGCCTAATACCCCAGTAAATCGATTCCTTGAAGGGAGGAGTCCCAGTGGAAGCTGCCTCAACGGCACCCGCAAAGACCATCGCCTCGGTAGAGGCCCCGCAACACATGAGGGCGCTGGAAAGAGCCAACATGGTGCGGCTGGCCCGCGCAGAGCTGAAGCGCGCGATCGCACGAGGTGATGTCGATGCCGCGGAGGTGGTTCGCGACTGCCCGTGGGAGACCGAGAGCATGACCATCGCCGAGCTGCTCACCAGCCAGCGGCGTTGGGGTCGGACCCGGGCGCGCAAATTTCTCATGCCGCTCTCGCTGAACGAGAACAAGCAGTTGGGGACGCTCACTTCTCGGCAGCGGCGGTTGCTGGCGGCTGAGCTTTCGACGCGGTCGGCTGGGTCGATTGGACGGGAGCCGCTGGCGGTTTAGCTGGTTGGCTCGTTGGTGGTGGCGGAGAGGAGGTACCTGCGCTGGATGCTCGGCACCTCCTCTCCGCCCGCCTGCGCCACCCGCTCGATAGCAAGGTGGTGCCGGCACAGGTTCTAGCCGCGGAGGCCTCCGACTCTGTAGCTAAGGCCTCCTGAGGCCCTTTGGAAGGCTCGGCGGGCGAGGTAGAAGACGATCGCGAAAGCGATCGCTCCGGCTCCCAGGGCCACGGCGAGGATCGTGCCGGCCGCGTAGAAGACGAGGCCGGTTACGAGGACGAAGGCGAAGCCGGCCAGGAGGGTGGTGTGGGAGCGGTAGCCGGCGAAGTGCTCGCGGATCGCCACCTCCATGCCTCCCAGCCCCGCCAGGGCCACGCCGAGGGCGATCGCGGTCGGGTGGCCGCCGATCGCGCCGATCGCCAGGGAGACGATCCCGGCCAGGATCACCAGCTCGGCAAGCGGCGCCGAGCCCCAGGGGGCCGGCGGTCTCTCGTCAGGTTTTGCGACCCGTTTGGCGGGCCGGGTCTTCTCGGTCAACGGCCGCCAGCCGCCCGGCTAAGGGGCATCCGGAGGAGACCTTGACCCGCCACCAGCCCATCAGCATGCCGATCGGGCCGAGACGAGGGCGGGAGTGCCAGTGGCCGCAACCGTGGAGCCCCAGGTCCTGCCTGGAGACCCGCACCCACTTGAAGTCCTGCGGGGCCGCCAGCATCCGCTCGATCAGCTCGGCGTTCTCCGCCTCGACCCGGGCCCGCTCCGCCAGGGCGGCGCGGGCCTCGGCGACGCGGTCCGCGAGGCGGTCGCGGATCACCTCGAGCTCGCCCAGATCGAGGACCCGGGGGGCGGTGGCGACCGGGTCGATCCGGTGCGGCACCTCGGTATGGCCGAAGGCCTCGCCGAAGAGCCCGGCGAGCTCGGCCTCGAGCCGGACGATCTGGCGGCGCAGCTGGAGTCGTGCCTCGCGCTCGTCGACCGCGACGCCAGGTCCCTGAACCGTCTGATCGAGTAGACGAGGCATCACCGAAAGTGTAATCACGCCGCCTCCAGAGTCGAAGCGGCCATCCACAGCGCCTCCTCGACGGCGATCTGCGGCACGCCCTTGACCTGAACCGCGGCGACGGCGATCCGGCGGGTGGCCTTGCCGACCTCGACCCCTTCGGCGTCGGCGCCGAAGAGCATCGCCACCGGCCGCTTCTCGTCGGCGATCGTCAGCGTCCCCTTCGCCAGCTCGACCGACTGCCCGGCCAGCGACTCCCCCGGCGCCGTGTCGCGGATGCAGAGCCGACCCTCGATTCCCTCGGCGTCGAAGGCGCGCAGCGCCACCCCGGTCTCGACGATCGCGATGTCGAGCGCGTCTGCCGGCAGGCCGTGGCTGCGGAAGCCGCCGTCGTGGAGGCGGTCCAGCGTCAGCTGCTCGACCGGCGTGCGGGTGCGGTCGGGGTCGAGCCCGATCTGGCGGAAGAAGACGCGGTAGGCCCAGGGGATCGGGCGTTCCCGCAGGCGGATCGCCTGCGAGCCGTAGGTGCGGTCGGAGAGGTCGCGCAGGCGGCGGCGCACGGGGTCCGGGCTGCGTCCGGGCTTGGCGTCGACCTCGACCCAGGCGATGCCGAGGCCGGGGAACTCGGAGGCGATGTGCGGGGCGACCCAGCCCTGCCGCGGGGCCGGGACCCAGCCCATCCGCTGATCGGCGGCCCCGGCCGGCATCTCAACCCGCTTCCGCCGCGTCGGTGGCCGCCAGCAGACGGTCGACGCGGCCGCTCAGCTGGGCGAAGGTGAGCTCGCCGACGCTCGCGCTCTCCAGCGTTCCCCCCGGATAGACGTAGGCGAAGGTGGGACAGAGACCGACGCCGTAGAGGCCGGCGACGGCTCCGTCGCGGTCGTAGCCCACCGGCATCGTCCAACCGCGCTGGCCGATCAGCTCTCGCACCGTGTCGCGATCGTCGCGGATGTCGAGCGAAAGAAAGCCCACTCGCCCACGGTAGCGCCGGTACGCCCGCTCGACCAGGTCCTGCTGCTGGACGCAGTCGTCGCCGCCCTTGGAGAACCAGAACGAGATCACCAATGGGCGGTCGAAGAGGTCGCAGATGCGGATCGCTTCCGGCAGGTCGACGCGACAGGCGGGAGTCCGCTGCGCATCCTCCGGGCAGGGGATCGCCGAGGTCTCGCAGTCGTCCTGGGCGACGTTGGCATCGCCTTCGAGCTCGCCGGCGGCGGCCGGGACGGCGAACTCCGGCAGGGGCCAGCGGGCCGGCAGCCGGTCGAGGCCGAGCGTCTCCCCGCCCCCGCCGCCCCCGATCGAGTTGACGGTGGCGACGACGATCACCACCAGGAAGAGCAGGCCGACGACGAGCGTGTAGCGGTCCCTCATCGCCGCTCCAGGAGCAGCAGGGTCGCCGGCAGGACGAGCAGCACTCCGACCAGGGCGGCACCGAGGTCGACGACGGTGACGAAGCCGAAATCCCTCAGCATGCGGACGTCGCTGGCGATGAGCACGGCGAAGCCGGCGATCGCGGTCGCACCCGAGGCGAGGACGGCAGCACCGGTGCGCGAGTAGGCCCGCTCCAGCGCGCCTTCGACGTCAGCCCCCCCACCGCGCTCCTCATGGAAGCGCCCGACCAGCAACACCCCGAACTCGGTCGCGATCGCGATCGTCAGCGCCCCGAGTGCAGCCGACATCGGATTGAGCGGAATGCCGGTGATCCAGAGCAGCAGGGAGGCCCAGCCGGTGGCCAGCACGGTCGGCACCAAGGGCACGAGCGCACGGCGCCAGGAGCGGTAGATCAGCAGCAGGGCGGCACCGACGAGAGCCAGCCCCGCAAGCGTCAACCAGTAGCGGCTGCTCGAAAGGTCACCGGCCGATTCGGCCGCGATCACGGAGAGGCCGGCCAGCTGCACCTCCACCCCCTCCGGCGGTTCCCCGACCTCGTCCCGCACCCGGTCGACCAGCTTCTGCTGGTCCTCCAGCGACTGCGCCCGGATCCCGAAGGAAATCAGCGCCTTGGTTCCGACTTCGCCGGTCTCGGGATCGACCGGCGCGACCTGCCGCAGGGCGTAAGGAGACAGCGCTGCGAGCGTCGCATCGATGCGGTCAGCGGTAGGCGTTTCCCCACCACGGACCAAGAAGTCAGACAACGCCGGCCCCGGGCAGATATCGGCGTCGTTGCAGCTGGGGTTTTCGCCGCCGAACCCGTTCGCATCGAGAACCCGCTTCTTGAACCCCGCCATCCATTCGATGACGTCGGGGTCGGTCAGATCCTCGGCTTCGATGCTCACGTCCAACTCGCCGGACACGCCCGTGATGTCCTGCAGCTCGTTGAGCCCCTCGACTGCCTTGATGTTCTGCGGCGCCAGCTCGCGAATGTCGGAGACCGTTTCCACCCGGGTCCCCGCTGCCCATCCCATGACCGCCAGGCCAATGCCCACGGCAATCACCGCGACGGGGTACTCGAGGGCCAGCGAGAGGAGTCGTTCTGGCGCGCGGGTCCTGTCGCGGGGAGGGGACGCCTGCGCTGGATGCTCGGCATCCCCTCCCCGCGCCACCCGCGCAAGGAGCGTGAGGATCGCCGGCCCTAGGGTCAGAGCCAGGCTCAAAGCAATAGCGACGCCGGCGATGAGGACCCAGCCGAACTCGCGCACCATCGGGATCGGCGACAGCTGAAGGGCCAGGAAGCCGGCGAGCGTCGCAAGACAGGCAGCGCCGAGCGTCGGCCCGCTCCGGGACGCCGCCTCCTCGACCGACCGGGTCTCGTTGAAGCGAGCCTGGAACTGAATGACGTAGTCGACAGCGAGACCGATGAGAATCGGGAGGGCGGCGATGGACGCCATCGTCAGCGACCCACCTACAAGGGCCAGCAGGCCGAAGGTGGTTGCGGTAGCGGCTAGCCCTATTCCCAGCGGCAGCAGCCGCCAGCGCGAGCGGAAGACGAGCAGCAGCACGAGCGCCATCACCGCCAGGGCGACGGCGAAGAGCACCAGCAGGGCGTCCTTCAGCGCCCGCGAGACGCCGTCGATCACCACCGGCGCCCCGGAGACGACGTAGCTGCCGCCCTGCAGCTCGAAGCAGGGAGCCGGCTTGCCTTCCTCCTTGCAGGCGGCGCGCGGGGTCGTGTCCGCGACGGCGGCTTCGATCAGCCCGATCGCCCGGTGGCGCTCGGCTTCGGTCAGGTCCGGCCGCAGGCGGATGACGATCTGGGCCGACCTGGCGTTGGGGAAGAGATAGGAGAGTCGCGCCTTCGGCGTCCCCCGAGGGCGCGAGAAGTCGAAGACGACGGTGGCGACGAAGTCTTCGTTGGTGATGCTGGGGACGCTGGTGATCCCGTATTTGGTCGCCACCGCCAGCAGGTATTCGCGGAAGCGCTCGGCGGGGACGTTTTCGGCCAGTCGCCGCAGCTGGTTGTCGATCTGCACCACCGACTCGTTGAGGAAGGTCGCCGGCCCGGTGAGGAACTCGACCGCTTCCATCTCCGCGAGCTCGGCGCAGGGTCCAGGGATCGCCTCGGCTCCCTTCGGCACCTTGCCGGCGAGACAGCCCTCCAGCCGCAGCAGCCGGAAGAGGTCGTCGCCGAGGACGAGTTCGGGCAGTTCGCCCTTGACGAGGACGACGACCGGTTCTTCGCCGAAGTCCTCACGGACCCGCTGCGTCGCCTCGGCGGTGGGCGAATCGGCGTCGACGAGGGTGTCGACGCCGGCGTCGGTCGGCAGCTGCGTCGCGCCGACCGCGGCGACGATCGCCAGCGCGGCGCTGACGGCGATCAGCGGGCGGGCATGCCTCGCCGCCCAGGCCGCGACGCGCCCGAACCAGGGTCCGGCGGACAAACCTCAGTCCATCGAGAGCGGCCCGCTGACGTCAGCGTTGAGGAACTGGCTGACGAACGGGTTGCTGGAGTCGAACAGCTCCTCTTTCGGCCCCGACTCGACGATCTTGCCGCTCCAGAGGACCGCGATGAAGTCGGCGATCCGCCGCGCGGTGCCGAGGTCGTGGCTGATCACCAGGTAGCAGCCGCCGTTCTCGGCGTGGACCTCGCGGATCAGCTCGCAGAGCAGCGCCGTCCGCACCGGGTCGAGGCCGGAGTCGGGCTCGTCGAACATCACGATCGCCGGGTCCAGCACCAGCGCGCGGGCGAAGCCGGCGCGCTTGCGCATCCCGCCGGAGAGCTCGTTCGGCATCTTGTAGGTGGCCTCGGTGAGGCCGACCTCTTTCAGCCGCCGGTTGACGATCTCGCCGATCTCTTCCTCGCTTTTGTCGGTGTGCTGCCGCAGCGGGAAGGCGACGTTGTCGTAGATGTTCATCGAGCCGAAAAGCGCCCCGTCCTGGAATAGCAGGCCGAACTTTTTCCGCACCTCGAAGAGTTCGTCGTCGGTCATGTTCGGGATCGACTCGCCGTGCACCAGGACGTCGCCCGAGTCGGGGTAGAGCAGGCCGACGATGTGCTTGATCAGCACGCTCTTGCCGGTTCCCGAGGGGCCGAGCACCATCGAGACCTGGTCCTCGGGCAGGCCGAGGTTGAGGCCGTTGAGGATGCGGGCGCGGCCGAACTGCTTGACCAGGTCGATGATCTCGATCGCGTCCTCGCCGCCGTGGTCGCGCTTGGTCCCGGTGTGGAACTTGTAAGGGTCGTGGTCGGACGGGTTGACGCCCGGGATGACGAAGTCGCGGCCCATCACGGCGCCGTCCTCACTCACGTAAGGGCCTTCGCCGCTGTCGGCCGGCCGGGCGTCGGTGACGACCTCCGGCGGCGCTTCGGCGCTCGAGGTCGCCTCGTCCCGCAGCTCCTCTTCTTCGCCGCGGATCTCCTCTTCGGACCGGCGGTTCTCTTCCTCGATCGACACCTCAGCCTCCTATTGGCGCACGTGGGTTGGCACCCCAGAAGACCAGGGTCCCGAGCATTCCGATGATGTGGACTAAGACGATGTTGAGGACCATCGACTTCGCCGTCGCGGTCCCCACCCCGACGGGCCCGCCCGAGGCGGTGTACCCGTAGTAGCAGCCGACCAGCACGATCGCGGTCGCCATCACCATTCCCTTGATCAAGCTGAAGATCAGGTCGGGCGGGTTCTGGAACATCCAGAAGATCAGCAGGTAGCCGCCGGACGAAACGTCGCCGATCTGCTCGACGACGGCGAGGTAGCTGGCCAGGTACATGATCCCGATCCCGACCAGGTACATGAACGGGAAGGCGATCCAGGCGGCGAGCAGGCGGGTCGCGCAGAGGAAGGTGACCGGCGGCACGCCCATCACCTCGAGCGCGTCGATCTCGTCCGAGATCCGCATCGCCCCGAGCTCGGCGACGATCCCGGTCCCGACCTTGGCCGCGAGCATGTAGCCGAAGGCGTAGGGCATGATCTCGCGCAGGTCGCACCAGGCGGAGAAGACGCCGGCGTAGGCGGGCGCGCCCTGGGCGCGCAGCAGGTAGGCGCCCTCGATCCCGCACTGCAGGCCGAGGGTGAAGACCAGGCCCCAGATGATCAGGGCCGAGCCGAGGATCAGGATCCCGGCCTGGCGCAGGCTCTCGCCGAAGAAGCGCAGGACCCGGCCCGAGTAGACCAGCCCGGCGACGCGCGAGCCGAAGCGGGCGATCTCGCCGGCCGAGTCGAGCCAGCTGCGCGGGATTTCCAGCCAGGCGTTCACCGGATCGTCTGCAGCTCCGGGTTGGTGGCGAGCAGGGTCTGGGTGAAGACGTAGTTGAAGGCGAAGACGCCCATGAACGAGATGACCACGGCCTCGTTGACGGCGCGGCCGACGCCGGCGGCGCCGCCGGAGGCGGTCATCCCTTTGTAGGAGCAGACGACCGCGATCAGCGCTCCGAACAGGGTGCACTTGACGACCGAGCCCCAGAGGTCGGTGATCGAGGCGTTGGAGAAGAGGGTCGCGAAGAAGCCGCCGAGCGGCTGGTTGTAGAGGATCTCGGTGAGGATGCCGCCGCTGATCCCGAAGACCAGCGCGTAGATGTCGAGCAGGCCGGTGATCAGCATCAGCGAGAGGAAGCGCGGCACGACCAGGTTCTTGATCGGGTCGACGCCGAGCACCTGCAGGGCGTCGAGCTCCTCGCGGATCTTCCGGGCTCCGAGGTCAGCGGTGATTGCGGTGCCGGCGACGCCGGCGACGACGACCGCGGTCACGAACGGCGCAAACTCGCGGATCGAGGCGAGGACAAAGAAGCCGCCGAGCCGGTCGAGGGCGCCGAACAGCGAGAGGAAGTTGGCCGCCTGCAGGCCGGGGGCGCCGAAGCCGAAGGCCACGGTCGAGACCAGCAGCGGGAACCAGCAGAGCTGCAGGGCGAAGAGGAACTGGCCGATGAACTCCTCGCCGTAGGGATATGGAGGCTTGACCGCGGAAACGATCGTGCGAGCGGTGAGGATCATCATCTCCCCCACCTGTTCGAACAGCGACTTGGCGGGCAAGAAAGCCCTGTTGACCGCGGATCCGACCATCTGCTCCTCCGTCCGGGCGCACCGCACGCGCGCGGCACTCCACCCGGTTTGCGGGAGTCTAGGGGATGCAGGGGCCCCGACCGTTAGCCGCGTGTTGAGATCCGGCTAACCCCTCGCCGGCGCTCGAAATGCCTGCGAAAGCGGCCAAACCCCGTGCTATGTTCGGGCCGCTTTGCGGGGGACCGGACGACATTCCCGGAACGCCCGCCTCCGAGCCATCGCGACCGGGTTCGCCGCGCTGGCGGTGGCGGCGCTGCTCGGCGCCTGCGGCGGCGGCTCTTCCAGCGATGCCGACGAACCGGAAGGGAAGTTCCACGTCAAGGTGACCGAAGCGAAGTTCCCCTCCACCCAGCAGCTCGGCCAGACCTCCCTGCTGCGGCTCGGCATCCGCAACACCGGCAAGCGGACGGTGCCGGTGCTCAACGTCAGCTTCACGATCGCCGGCGAGGCGGGCGAAGACTCGCCCCTCCCGTTCGGCGTCAACGACCCCCAGCCGGAACTCGCACAGCCGGAACGGCCGGTCTGGGTCCTGTCGGCGACCTACCCGCGCCTGCACGGCTCCTCCGACCCGGGCGGCGCCTCGACCACGAGCCGCAAGACCTTCGCCTTCGGGCCGCTGAAGCCGGGCGAGACGACGAAAGCGGTCTGGAAGCTGAGCGCGGTGCGCCCCGGCCAGTACGACCTGCTCTACAGCATCGACGCCGGGCTCGGCGGCAAGGCGAAGGCCGTCACCAGCGGCGGCGTCGCCCCGGGCGGCTCCTTCGCCACCGTGATCGCCGACGCGCTGCCGGAAACCGAAGTCACCGACAGCGGCGAAGTCGTTGAGATCAAGAAAGGCAAGTAGGGCCTCGACAGCGGCGGCCGCTCTGGCGGTCACGCTGACGCTGGTGCTGCCGGCCTGCGGCTCGGCCAGCGACCAGGATCAGACTGCCGGCCGGCAAGCCCCGCAGGGCAACGCGGCCGCCGGCGCCGACAAGGGGGTCGCCTTGAAGCGGATCGGCTCCTTTTCCAGTCCGGTCGAGGTCACCGGCGCACCCGGCTTCCCCAAGCTCCTCTTCGTCGTCGAGCAGGAAGGGCGGATCCGGGTCCTGGCCGGCGGCAGGAAGCGGGCGCGGCCGTTCCTCGACATCCGCGGCCTGGTCAGCTATGGCGGCGAGCGCGGCCTGCTCTCGCTCGCCTTCGCGCCGGACTACGCGCGCAGCAGGCGCTTCTACGTCTATTACACGGACAACGCCGGGAACATCCAGGTCGACGAGTTCCGCCGCCGCAGCGCGACCCGCGCGGCCTTCGGCTCGCGACGTCCGGTGATCACGATCCCCCACCCCGTCAACGCCAACCACAACGGCGGCGATCTGCAGTTCCTCGGCAACCTGCTCTTCTTCGGGACCGGCGACGGCGGCTCGGGCGGCGACCCGCCGAACAACGCCCAGAACAAGGACGTACTGCTGGGCAAGCTGCTGCGGATCGACCCGCGCGCCGGCGGCGGCAAGCCCTACTCGGTGCCCGCCGACAACCCGTTCGTCGGCAAGCCGGGACGCGACGAGATCTACAGCTACGGGCTCCGCAACCCCTTCCGCTTCTCCTTCGACACGACCCACGGCCGGCCGCGGATAGCGATCGGGGACGTCGGCCAGGACGAGGTCGAGGAGCTCGACTACACGACCGTGGCCAAAGCCAGGGGCGCCAACTTCGGCTGGGACGCCTTCGAGGGGTTCGGGACCTACGACGGAGTCAGCAGCGGCACCCCGGATCCCGGCGGCACCGTCAAGCCGATCTTCGCCTACCCGCACCGCCGCGGCAACAGCTGCTCGATCATCGGCGGCTACGTGGTCCGCGACCCGCGCCTGCCGGGACTGCGCGGGCGCTACGTCTATGCCGACCTCTGCGAGGGACAGCTGCGCTCGCTGGTTCCCCACCTGAACCGGGCGAGCGGCGACCGCAAGCTCGGGCTGCGAGTCGAAACCCCTAGCTCGTTCGGCGAAGACCAGCAGCACCGGCTCTACGTGACTTCGCTCGAAGGTCCCGTCTTCCGGCTCGTGCCCCGCTGACGCGCGGAAGAATTTACATTCCGCGCGTTTCTCGTAGCATCTTTTTGTCTACAGTTGGTTTCATGGTCGTCATGGCACCAGAAAAGAACCGGACGGACGAGCGCCTCGACGCCTTGGCGAACCGAACCGACGAAGGGTTTCGCGAACTGCGAGCCGAGCTGAAGACGGAGATGGGTGCACTGCGAGCCGAGACCGGGGCATTGCGAGACGGGATGGTCGAAGTCCAAAAGGAAATCGGTGAGGTCCGCGAAGGACTGGGCGAAGTCAAGGCCGAGATCAAAGGCATGAACCGGACGCTGCAGGTCGGCTTCGGTCTGATCGGAGCAGTGCTCACCGGCATCTTGGGCTTGATTGCGGCCCTACTCACGATCCAGCTGTGAATCGTCGCTAGAGTTTGGCTGACCAGCCAAACGGGCGAAGGGAGCAGTGGTGGAGAGCGGAACGGTTGCCGAGAGCACCGAGAGCAGCGGGGCTTCGGCCCTCGCGACGGAGACGATCGAGGTCCATAACCCGGCGACGGGTGCGCTGATCAAGGCGATCCCCGTCGACTCGCCCGCGGCCGTCGCCGAGAAGGTGGCGCGGGTCCGCTCCAACCAGCCCGAGTGGGAGGCGATGGGCATCGAGGGTCGCTACCACTGGCTCGGCAAGCTGCGCGACTGGCTGCTCGACAACGAAGAGCGGGTGCTCGACACGATGGTGGCCGAGACCGGCAAGGTCCGCGCCGACGCCTCCAACGAGCCGGCCTATCTCGCCGACCTGATCAACTTCTACGGCGAAAAGGCCGCCGGCTACATCGGCGAGGAGAGCATCCGCCCCCACACCCCGCTTCTCGCCGCCAAGAAGCTGCGGGTGCAGTACCGGCCCCATCAGGTGGTCGGCATCATCAGTCCCTGGAACTTCCCGCTGATCCTCTCCCTCGGCGACGCGATCCCCGCCCTGCAGGCCGGCGCCGCGGTCGTCGTCAAGCCTTCCGAGTTCACCCCGCTGGGCCTGGCCGAGGTGGTCGAGGCATGGAAGCACGAGATCGGCGGCCCCGACGTCTTCGACTGCGTCCAGGGCATCGGCGAGACCGGCGGTGCGCTGGTCGACGCCGTCGACTTCGTCCAGTTCACCGGCTCCGATCGCACCGGTCGCAAAGTGATGGCGCGGGCAGCCGAGACCCTTACCCCGGTCAGCCTCGAGCTCGGCGGCAAGGATCCGATGATCGTCCTCGCCGACGCCGACCTCGACCGCGCCGCCAACGCCGCGGCCTGGGGCGGGATGATGAACTCCGGTCAGATCTGCATGTCGGTCGAGCGGATCTACGTCGAGGAGCCCGCCTACGACGAGTTCCTCGCCAAGCTCACCGCCGAGGTGGGCAAGCTGCGCCAGGGCTCCGACACCGCCGCCGACCCGAAGGACGTCGGGGCGATGACCTCGCCGCGGCAGATCGGGATCGTCGAGGATCACGTCACCGACGCGCTCGCCTCGGGAGCGAGGGCGCTGACCGGCGGCAAGCGGGTCGAGGGTCCGGGCGACTACTTCGAGCCCACGGTCCTGGTCGACGTCGACCACTCGATGAAGGTGATGCGCGACGAGACCTTCGGCCCCGTCGTCGGGGTGATGAAGGTGCGCGACGCCGAGGAGGCGGTCCGGCTGGCCAACGACACGCCCTACGGCCTCTCCGGTTCGGTCTTCGGCGAGCGCGAGCGGGCCGAGCAGGTGGCGCGCCGGGTCGAGTGCGGGGCGATCAACGTCAACGACGTGCTCGTCAACTACTTCGCCACCGACGTGCCGATGGGCGGCTGGAAGCAGTCGGGGATCGGCTACCGCCACGGTGAGCCGGGGATCAAGAAGTTCTGCCGCAGCGAGTCGCTGGTGATCACCCGCATGGGCGGCAAGCGCGAGCCGACCTGGTACCCCTACACCAAGGGCCGCCGCCGAATGCTCTCCCCCATCTCCCGCTTCTTCGGGGCACGGGACTGGCGCAGGAAACTCGGTTTGAAGCGTTAGCGCCGGGAGGGAGTCGACACCCCTTCCCCGGGCATTGCGCAGCACGCCGCTTCGCGGCTTAGCTGCAATCGAACAGCGCGCTTCGCGCGCCCAGCATCAGATTGCATATCGCCGAACATGCCCGCCTCAGGGGTGTCGACTCCCTCC
>DASURF010000071.1:0-51994 GCA_036280195.1 Solirubrobacterales bacterium
TTTCCGCCTATAGCGCGGAAAAGTCCCACCGCTGTGCATCGCAGCGCTACTTGACGGTCAGGGTGCCTTCCATCCCGCCCTGGCGGTGGCCCGGGACGGAGCAGTAGAACTTGTATTCGCCCGGTTCCAGTTCGGCCGTGGTCGAATCGGAGCCTTCGGCGAGGACTTCGGTCTCGGCGATGGTTTCGCCCGCTTCGTCTTCGATCGCGACGTCGTGGGGGACCGACGAGGAGTTGGTGAAGTTGACCGTCACCTCGCCGGCCTTGGCGGTGGCGCTGTCGGTGGTGTAGGCGAGGGCGCCGCTGGGGTCGGCTTCGAAGTCGACGGTGGCGGAGCCGGCGGTGCCGCCTTCGGCTTCCTTTTCGCCTCCGCCGCCGTTTTCTTCCTGGGTGGTCGGCGTTTCGGCCGCCGTGTCGGAGGTGGTGTCGTCCCCACCGCCGCAGGCGACGAGCGCCAGGGCTGCGACGAGGACGGCGAACATTGCTGCGAATTTCTTCATCTCATTCCTTTCCCGCGAAGGACTGGTCAACTCGGAATCTAGCCGCGATACGTGCGTTGCCGCTCCCCGGTTCAGCGGCCGTGGAACTCGGGGGTGCCGCCGCTGAAGAAGGTCTCGACCCCGTTGCGGAGGTCTTCGGTCGCCATCGAGTCGGCGATCCCGTGCCGCTCCAGCTGCAGGTGGTCGTTGATCGAGTTCTCGATGCTGACCCCGCAGAGCAGCTTCGCCATCCGCACGTAGTGGGGTGCCTTCTTCGCCAGCTCGTCGGCCAGGGCGCGGGCGCTGGTCATCAGCTCGTCGGGCTCGACCACCTCGCGCACGAGTCCCAGCTCTTTGGCCTCGGCGGCGCTCATGTTCGGGTCCTCGAGCAGGATTTCCAGCGCCTTGCTCGGCCCGACCACGCGCGGCAGGAAGTAGGTCATGCCGCCGTCCGGGGAGGCGCCGATCCGCCCGTAGGCGGGGGCGAAGAAGGCGGCGCTGGAGGAGATCCGCATGTCGCAGGCGAGCGCCAGCGAGAAGCCGGCCCCCGCCGCCGGACCGTTGATCGCCGCCACCACCGGGTAGGGGATCCGCCGCAGGTCGATGATCGCCTGGTGCAGGGCCTCGGCCCCGCGCCGCACGTCGGAGGGCAGGTCGATCTCGTCCGACTCGACCCCTTTGCGGAACCAGGTGACGTCGCCGCCGGCGCAGAAGGCCTTGCCCGCGCCCGTGACGATCAGCCCCCGCAGCGGCGCGCGGTCGGCGAGCCAGCCGAAGGCGACGATCATCTCGCCGATCATCTCCGGGCTCATCGCGTTGAAGGCGTCGGGGCGGTCGAGGGTCAGGGTCCCGATCTCCCCGTCGATCTCGATCCGAAGGGTGTTCAGCTGCGGCGGGGCGATGGTCTCGCTGGTCATCTCTCTTCCTCTTGCGTCGGGGTTTGGCCGAGTGGCCAGCAGCCTACCCTTAGTGCGATGGCCAAAGGCAAGGACAGCGGCGCCCTCTCGCGGGCCGAACGGATCGCCCAGCAGCGCAAGGCCCTTCCCGACCAGCCCGGCGTCTACCTCTTCTACGACCGCGACGGCGAGCTGCTCTACGTCGGCAAGGCGCGCTCGATCCGCAAGCGGATCGCCTCCCACTTCTCCGGCGGCGACACCCGCCTCACCTCGCGGATCGACCGGATCGAGTCGCTGGTCACCGCCAACGAGGCGGAGGCGCTGCTGACCGAGCAGAGCTTCATCAAGCGCCACCGCCCGCGCTTCAACATCCGCCTGCGGGACGACAAGTCCTACCCCTACGTCGCCGTCAGCCTCGACGAGGATTACCCGCGCGTCTACTTCACCCGCGAGAAGCACCGCTCCAACCGCGCCTACTTCGGCCCCTTCTCCAGCGCCCGGCGGGTGCGGGAGACGCTCGACCTGCTCGGCCGCCTCTTCCAGTTCCGCACCTGCGAGGGAAAGGAGCCGGGCCGCCGCTCCGGCAGCCCCTGCCTCGACTACTACATCAAGCGCTGCGGGGCGCCCTGCGTCGACTACGTCAGCAAGGAGGAGTACCGCCGCAACATCGACGGGATCGTCGACTTCCTCTCCGGCCGTTACCGCCAGATCGAGCGCGAGGAGGAGGAGAAGATGGCCGCCGCGGCCGCCGCGGAGGAATTCGAGCGCGCCGCGATCCATCGCGACCGGCTGAAAGCGATCCGCTCGCTGTTCGAGCGCCAGCGGGTGGCGGGCGCGGCGATGGGGACCGCCGACCTGATCGGGGTCGCGGTCGAGGGGACCGACGCCAACGCCCAGGTCTTCCAGGTCCGCGACGGGATCCTCGCCCAGCGGCAGAGCTTTTACCTCGAGAACGAAGGCGAACGCGAGCCGGCCGAGGTGGCGGAGGAGTTCATCTCCCAGTACTACGCGGCCTCGCCGGCGATGCCGCGGACGATCATCGTCGGTCCCTACCTGCGCGACCGCGCCGAGCTGCTGGCCGAGGCGCTGAGCGAGCGCCGCGGTGCCCCGGTCGAGGTGCGCGCCGCCGAGCGCGGCGACAAACGGCGGCTGCGCGAGCTGGCCGAGCGCAACGCCAAGCTCGCCCTCGACCAGGACAAGCTGCGCCGCGAGCACCGGCGTACCCGGCGGGTCGAGTCGCTCTCGGCGCTTGCCGAGGCGCTGGGGATGGAGGAGCTGCCGGTGCGGATCGAGGGCTTCGACATCTCGACGATCGGCGGTGAGCACACGGTCGCGTCGATGGTCGTCTTCGAGGGCGGGGCGACGAAGAAGTCCGACTACCGCCGCTTCAAGGTTCGCGGCGACCTGCGCACCGACGGGGTCGGCAACGGCGGCCCCGACGACTTCGCCTCGATGGAGGAGGTGCTCTCGCGGCGCATGGCCCGCTACCTGGAACAGGCCGACCTCTCTCCGCACGACCGCAAACGCGACGCCAGCTTCGCCTCGCTCCCCTCGCTGATCCTGATCGACGGCGGCAAAGGCCAGCTGGCGGCGGGGGTGCGGGCGCTGCAGCCGTTCGCCGAGCGCGGCGTCACCGTCGTCAGCCTCGCCAAGCGGCTGGAGGAGGTCTACGTCCCCGGCCGCTCGCAGCCGCTCGAGCTCGCCGCCGACTCGGAGGCATCGCGCCTGCTGCAGCGGGTGCGCGACGAGGCGCACCGGTTCGCGATCGAGCACCACCGCGGCCGCCGCGACCGCGGCATGCTCGAAGGCTCGGTCCTCGACGACCTGCCCGGCGTCGGCCCGGCGCGCAAGCGCGCCCTGCTGCAACACTTCGGCACGCCGGAGCGGTTCCTCGCTGCCACCCGCGAGGAGCTCGAGGCGGTGCCCGGTCTGCCTGGCAAAGTAGGCCGCGAGATACACGAGCAGCTGAACCGGACCAACTGAGGAATCTGATGGCGGAGCGGGTGGAAACGAGACTGGAGGACGCGGGCGACGACGGCCGCCCCGCCAAGCAGGTCACGCTGGTCGTCATCACCGGCCACTCGGGGGCCGGCAAGTCGGAGGCGATCGCCGCCTTCGAGGACGGCGGCTACTTCTGCGTCGACAACCTGCCGCCGCGGATGATCGCCGGGCTGGGCGAGCTGTTCCGCCACGAAGGCAGCGGCGTCGAGCGCGCCGCGGTCGTCTCCGACGTGCGCGGCGGCGAATACTTCGCCGACCTGCTGCAGGTTCTCGACGACCTCGAGACCGAAGGGCTGCGGCCGATGGTCCTCTTCCTCGAGGCCGACGAGGAGACCCTGCTCGACCGCTACAAGGAGACCCGCCGCCGCCATCCGCTGGCGCCGGAGGGGCGGATCGTCGAGGGGATCCGGGCCGAGCGCGAGCTGCTGGCGCCGCTGCGCGAGCGCGCCGACAAGGTGATGAACACCAGCGACCTGACCGGCGCCGAGCTGCGCCGCCAAATCACCGAAGAGCTGCTGGGGCAGGAGGAGACCGGCAAGCTGGCCCTGACCCTGCTCACCTTCGGGTTCAAGAACGGGCCTCCGCGCGACGCCGACCTCACTCTCGACGTCCGCTTCCTGCCCAACCCGCACTACGACGAGGAGCTGCGGCCGATGACCGGCCTCGACGCGGAGGTGCAGGCCTACGTCGAGCAGGGGACCCAGGCCGGCGAGTTCTACGGCCGCCTGCTGCCGCTGCTCGAGTTCCTCGTCCCCGCCTACGTCGCCGAGGGCAAGAGCCACCTGACGATCGCGGTCGGCTGCACCGGCGGCCGCCACCGCTCGATAACCGTCGCCGACCGCATCCGCCGCGACCTGGCGTCACGCGAGGACGTGATCGTCCGCGTCAAGCACCGAGACGTCGAGCTGGACTGATCGCCGACGGGACGAAAACCGCTTACATGGAGCGGTTTTCGTCCCGTCGGCCTGCTGGTTTCGTCGCCAGCGGGCGGCCGACGGTGAGGCGCTCCGGTGGGCCTGACGCGGCGATCGCGGTGCGCAGCTCGCGCAGGGGCCGTGCTGGAGTCGCGCCAGCCGACCACCGCGAACGCGACCCTTTCCTCGGCGTCCTCGACGTCCCCCGCCTCGACGACCCAGGGCCGGCGCAGGATCACCCGGGCGAAAAGGCCGTAGCCGACGAGCAGCAGCAGCACGACCAGCTCCAGCGCGATCCCCACCAGGGGCAGCAGGACCAGGGCGAGGACGCCGACCGCGACCGCGCCGCCGATGGCGCCGAAGCCGCCGACGAAATCGGCGAGGAACAGCCCGTCGACGACGTCCCAGCCGTCGAATTCCTTCCTCCGGCTTCGCCACCGCTTGCGGAAGCTCGGCCGGGGTCCTTCCACCCAGCGCCGCCGCACTCTCCAGGTGCGCCCGTCCGGCGCTTTCACCAGCGACCCCTGTCCCATCACGACCGCAACTCTAGAATCGCCGGTCCTTGCCTGAACCTGTCATCTCCATCAAGGGCCTGCGGAAGAGCTACGGCGACACCGAGGCCGTGCGCGGCATCGACCTCGAGGTGAACCGGGGCGAGATCTTCGCCTTCCTCGGCCCCAACGGGGCCGGCAAGACGACGACGGTCGAGATCCTCGAGGGCTACCGGCAGCGGAGCGGGGGAGAGGTGGCGGTGCTGGGCGAGGATCCGGAGCGCGCCGGGCGCGAGTGGCGCGGGCGGATCGGGATCGTCCTGCAGAGCTGCCGTCTCGACCCCTACCTGACCGCGCGCGAGTCGCTCGAGCTCTACGCCGGCTATTACCCCGACCCGCGCCCGGTCGAGGAGGTGATCGAGCTCGTCGGCCTCGCCGGCAAGGCCGACGAGCGGACCGGCAAGCTCTCCGGCGGCCAGCAGCGCCGGCTCGACGTCGGCATGGCGCTGGTCGGCGACCCGGAGCTGCTCTTCCTCGACGAGCCGACGACCGGGTTCGACCCGGCGGCGCGACGGCAGGCCTGGGAGACGATCGCCGGCCTGCGCGAGCTCGGCAAGACCGTCTTCCTCACCACCCACTACATGGACGAGGCGCAGCGCCTCGCCGACCGGGTGGCGATCCTCTCCGGCGGGCAGGTGGTCGCCCGGGGCGCTCCGGAGGAGCTCGGCGACCGCGACAAACAGCCGACGGTCATCACCTACCGAGGCCCCGAAGGTGAGGTCTCGCTGACCACGACGACGCCTGTCGAGACCCTCAACGAGCTGACCGGCAAGGCGCTGGCGGAGGACTTCGAGCTGGATGGGCTGGAAGTGAAGCGGCCGAGCCTCGAGGACGTCTACCTGGAGCTGACCTCGTGAGCCTGCTCCTCCACCAGCTGCGCTACGACCAGAAGGCGTTCTGGCGCAACCCGGCCTCGGTCTTCTTCACCGTCGCCTTCCCGGTCGTGCTGCTGCTGATCTTCGCCACCGTCTTCAACGGCCAGACGATCGAAGTCGACGGCGGTATCGAGATCACCGCCTACTACGTGCCGGCGATCATCACCCTGGCGGTGATCTCGGCGACGATGCAGAGCCTGGCGATGTCGCTGGTGATCGCCCGCGAGGACGGCCGCCTCAAGCGCGGTCGCGGCACGCCGATGCCGGCCTGGGTCTTCATCGCCGGCCGGGTCGGCAACTCGATCGTCGTCGCGCTGCTGATGCTCGCGGTGATCGCCCTGCTCGGCCGGGTCCTCTACAGCGTGCCGATCCCCTGGGAGGAACTGCCGGCGATCCTCGTCACGCTCGTCATCGGCGCCGCCGCCTTCAGCTG
The DNA here is from genome assembly GCA_036280195.1 of Solirubrobacterales bacterium. Classification (GTDB taxonomy): domain Bacteria; phylum Actinomycetota; class Thermoleophilia; order Solirubrobacterales; family 70-9; genus VAYN01. The sequence goes on from DASURF010000071.1 coordinate 6,149, forward strand.
CCTCGGCATCGCCCTCACGGCGCTGATCCCCTCGCAGGATGCCGCCGCGCCGATCGTCAACGCGCTGCTGCTGCCGCTCTACTTCCTCTCCGGGATCTTCATTCCCGACGACGAGCTCCCCAGCGGCGTGATCGAGTTCGCCAACCACTTCCCGATCCGCGACTTCTTCCAGGCCTTCTTCACCGTCTACCTGCCCGGCGGCGATTCCGGCCTCGACTGGGGCAACCTCGCTGTCGTCGCGATCTGGGGCGTCGCCGGCCTGCTGCTCGCGATCCGCTTCTTCAGGTGGACCCCGAGGTCGGGCTGAACCGCCCGACCTTGCCGGGAGGCGCCCCGATAGCCTCCCACCCTCAATGCTCCACCACGTCCTCCTGGAGGTCGCCGACCTCGATCGCAGCGCGGCCTTCTACGACTCGATGCTGGCCCCCTTGGGCTGGCGACGCCATTTCGAGCAGGACCAGACGATCGGCTGGGGCATCGCCAAACCCGTCTTCTTCGTCTCCGGCAAGCACGACCCGGCGCCCGGCTTCGGCCTGCTGAGCTTCTCGGCGCTGGGGATCGTCGCGGTCAAGGCGGCCTGGGAGAACGGGGTGAAATCGGGCGGCGTCAGCGTCGCCGACCCCGGCGAGCAGCGCTCGCACGGGTCCGGTTCCTACTCCGCTTTCCTCAAGGACCCGGACGGGTACGAGATCGAGATCACCATCGGCTCCGACTAGCTCGGAGCCGGAAGCGCCGAGTCCATAGGATCGGCTTCCCCAAACGACCCGCCTCACCAACACGAATCAGGAGGATTGAGTTCATGGCTGTGAAGGTCGGCATCAACGGTTTCGGCCGCATCGGGCGCAACGTCTTCCGTGCCGCCAAGGCGGCGAACGCGGACATCGATTTCGTCGCGGTCAACGACCTCGTCGACACCGACACGATGGCCCACCTGCTCAGGTACGACTCGATCCTCGGCCGCTATCCGGGCGGGGTGGAGGTCGACGGAGACACCATCGTCGCCGACGGCGACCGGGTGAAGGTCCTCTCCGAGCGCGACCCGGCGCAGCTGCCCTGGGGGGACCTCGGCGTCGACGTCGTGATCGAGTCGACCGGCTTCTTCACCAAGCGCGAAGACGCCGCCAAGCACCTCGACGCGGGCGCCAAGAAGGTGATCATCTCGGCCCCGGCGACCGAACCGGACGTCACCGTCGCCCTCGGCGTCAACTTCGACGACACCTACGACGCGGAGAACCATCACGTCATCTCCAACGCCTCCTGCACGACCAACTGCCTGGCGCCGCTGGCCAAGGTGTTGCACGAGGCGTTCGGGATCGAGCAGGGTCTGATGACGACGATCCACGCCTACACGGCCGACCAGCGCCTGCAGGACATGCCGCACAAGGACCCGCGCCGCTCGCGCGCCGCGGCGCTCAACCTGATCCCGACCACGACCGGCGCCGCCAAGGCGGTCGGGCTGGTGCTGCCGGAGCTGAACGGCAAGCTGAACGGGTTCTCGATGCGCGCCCCCGTCCCGACCGGCTCCGCCGTCGACCTCGTCTTCACCACCCCGAACCCGGTCGACCCAGACCAGGTCAACGCCGCCCTCAAAGCGGCCGCGGACGGCCCGCTGAAGGGCATCCTCGCCTACACCGAGGACCCGATCGTCTCCAGCGACATCGTCGGCGACCCGCACTCCTCGATCGTCGACGCGCCGTCGACGATGGTGATCGGCGACGGCCGCATGGTCAAGGTGATCAGCTGGTACGACAACGAGTGGGGCTACTCCAACCGCTGCGTCGAGCTGGCCGGCAAGGTCCTGTAGTCCTGAGGCTGCGGACTCTCAACCGCTGATGTCCTTCGCCAAGGCAAGCGTCCGCGACGCCGAGGTCAAGGGCCGCCGCGTCCTCGTCAGGGTGGACTTCAACGTCCCCTTGGCCGACGGCGAGGTGGCCGACGACACCCGTATCCGGGCCGCGCTGCCGACGATCGAACTGCTGCGCGAACGCGGCGCGGCGCTGATCCTGATGTCGCACCTGGGACGTCCGAAGGGCAAGCCGGACCCGGCGCTCTCGCTGGCGCCGGTGGCGAGGCGGCTCGGCGAGCTGCTGGGGGCCGAGGTGAGGCTGGCGCCGGGCGTGATCGAGGGCGACGTCGACCTCACCTGCGGCGCCCTCGGCCCCGGCGACGTGCTGCTGCTGGAGAACGTCCGCTTCGAGCCGGGGGAGACGAAGAACGACCCGAAGCTGGCCGAAAACCTGGCCCAGCTCGGCGATCTCTACGTCAACGACGCCTTCGGCGCCTCGCACCGGGCGCACGCCAGCACCGTCGGCGTCGCCGACTACCTGCCCGCCTACGCGGGACTGCTGCTGGAGCGCGAGGTGACCGAACTGACCAGGGTCGTCGAGTCGCCCGAGCGGCCGCTGGTGGTGGTGCTTGGCGGGGCGAAGGTCTCCGACAAGGTCGGGGTGATCGACCGCTTCCTCGAGGTCGCCGACCGGGTCCTGATCGGCGGCGCGATGTGCTTCGGCTTCTTCAAGGCGCAGGGGATCGAGACCGGCAACTCGCTGGTCGAGGGGGTCGAGCTGGCCGGCGAGGCGCTGGAGCGCGCCGAGCAGTCCGACTGCGAGCTGATGCTGCCGGTCGACCTCGTCCTCGGGCGCGAGTTCTCCGCCGACACCGAGCACAAGGAAAGCGACGGGGTGGAGGTGCCGGAGGGCTGGATGGGCCTCGATATCGGCCCGAAGACGGCCGACGCCTACGCGGCCGCGATCGCCGACGCCGGCACCGTGCTCTGGAACGGGCCGATGGGGGCCTTCGAGCTGGAGCCCTTCGCCGCCGGCACCCGCGCGGTCGCCGAAGCGGTCGCCGCGGCGCCGGGCACGACGGTGGTCGGCGGCGGCGACAGCGTCGCGGCGCTGAACCAGTTCGGCCTCGAGGACCAGGTCGACTGGGTCTCGACCGGCGGCGGGGCCTCGCTGGAGCTCTTGGAGGGAAAGAAACTGCCGGGCGTCGAGGCCCTGCTCGATGCCGAGGAGGAGAAGACCGATGCCTGATCGCACGCCGTACATCGCCGCCAACTGGAAGATGCACAAGACGGTCGCCGAGGCGGCCGAGTTCATCGACGCGCTGCTGCCGCGGATCGCCGCGACTCAGTCGGACGTCGTCATCTGCGCGCCGTTCACGGCGCTGACCGCGGTGGTCGAGCGGCGCTACGGCACCGCCGTCAAGGTTGCCGCGCAGAACATGCACGAGGAGGACTCGGGCGCCTTCACCGGCGAGATCTCGGCGCCGATGCTGGTCGAGCTCGACGTCGAGGCGGTCGTCCTCGGCCACTCCGAGCGGCGCCAGTACTTCGCCGAGACCGACGAGGCGCTGGCCCGCAAGGTGCCCGCCGCGCTCGCCGCCGACCTGGAGCCGATCCTCTGCGTCGGCGAGAGCGAGGAGGCGCGCGACGCGGGGGAGACCGAGGAAGTGCTGGAGCGCCAGCTGCAGGCCGACCTCGCCGGCCTCGAGGCGGGGCAGATCGAGAGCGTCGTCGTCGCCTACGAGCCGATCTGGGCGATCGGCACCGGCCGCACCGCGACCCCCGAGCAGGCCCAGGAGGCCTGCGCCTTCATCCGCGACGTGCTGCGCGCCCGCGGGGCCGCTGCCGACAGGGTGCGGATCCTCTACGGCGGCTCGGTCAAGCCCGCCAATGCCGCCGAGCTGCTGGCCCTGCCGGACGTCGACGGCGCTCTGGTCGGCGGGGCGAGCCTCGACGCCGAGGAATTCGCCGCGATCGTCGAGGCGGCAGACTGAGCGGATGAGCCCGCTCGTTCCTTCGCTTGCCCTGATCATCCTCGACGGCTGGGGGCTGGCCGAGCCGGGGCCGGGAAACGCGATCTCGCTGGCCGAGACGCCGGTCTTCGACCGACTCTGGGGCGAGTTTCCCCACACCCAGCTCTCCGCCCAGGGCCCCGACGTCGGCCTGCCGGAGGGGCAGATGGGCAACTCCGAGGTCGGGCACCTGAACCTCGGCGCCGGCGCGATCGTCAAGCAGGACCTGGCCCGGATCGACGACGCGATCGCCGACGGCAGCTTCTTCGAGAACGAGGCTCTGCTCGCCGCCTGCGAGCGGGCCCGTAACAGCCCCCGCGGCCGCCTGCACCTGCTCGGCCTCGTCTCCGACGGCGGCGTCCACTCCGGCTGGGAGCACATCGAGGCGACGATCGAGCTCGCCGCCCAGGAGGGCGTCCCCGACGTCGTCTTCCACGCCTTCACCGACGGCCGCGACACGCTTCCGCACGGCGGCAAGGGCTACCTGGAGGAGCTGGAGCGCTGGCTGCGCCAGGCCGGACGGGTCGGCACCGTCAGCGGCCGCTACTACGCGATGGACCGCGACACCCGCTGGGAGCGGACCAAGCTCGCCTACGACGCGATCGTCCACGCCCAGGGCCTGCACGCGCCGAGCTCGGCGGCGGCGATCGCCGAGTCCTACGAGCGCGGGGAGACCGACGAGTTCGTCAAGCCGACGGTGATCGGCGACTACGACGGCGCCACCGACGGCGACGTCGCGATCTTCATCAACTTCCGCCCCGACCGCGCCCGGCAGATGACCCGCGCCCTGGCCGAGCCGAACTTCGACGAGTTCCCCCGCGGCGGCGGCCCGGTGCTGGATCTGACGACGATGACCGAGTACCGCAAGGGCTGGCCTTATCCCGTCGCCTTCCCCGAGCAGCGGCCGAAGACGACGCTGGCGGAGACGATCGCCGGCGCCGGGGGCAACCAGCTGCACGTCGCCGAGACCGAGAAGTACGCCCACGTCACCTACTTCTTCAACGGCGGCAGGGAGCAGGAGGTCGAGGGGGAAGAGCGAGCGCTGGTCGAATCCCCGCGCGACGTCCCCACCTACGACCACAAGCCGGAGATGAGCGCCGAGGACGCGGCCGAGGCCTTCGTCACCCAGTGGAGCGAAGGGAGCTACCGCTTCGGGATCATCAACTTCGCCAACCCCGACATGGTCGGACATACGGGCGTGATCCCCGCCGCGGTCAAGGCGGTCGAGACGGTCGACGCCCAGCTCGGCAAGGTCGTAGAGGCGGTGACCGCCAAGGGCGGCGCCTGCATCGTCACCGCCGACCACGGCAACTGCGACCACATGCTCGAGCCCGACGGCTCCCCCAACACCGCCCACTCGCTCAACCCGGTCCCCCTGATCGTCACCAGCAAGGGCCTGAACCTGCGCGACAGCGGCATCCTCGCCGACGTAGCCCCGACCGCCCTCGACCTCCTGGGCATCCCTCAGCCAGAGGCGATGACCGGACGTTCGCTGGTCGAGTGAGCCATTGGCGAATTGACATCGCTATAGCGAAGCTAAATCACCAATCGTCGAGATGAGAAGCGACGAGAACAGGCTCCGGTTCGAGATCGACGCCCGCGACGGGAGCGCCCGCGCGGGCGTCATCCACACCGCCCACGGGCCGATCGAGACGCCGGCCTTCATCCCGCTGGCGACCAAGGGGACGGTGCGGGGGCTGGAGTCGGCGGAGGTGGCCGAGATGGGCTACCAGTTGATCCTCGGCAACACCTACCACCTGTTCGTCTCACCGGGGCCGGAGAGGATCGCGGCCGCCGGCGGGCTGCACGGGTTCATGAACTGGGAGCGGGCGATCATCACCGACTCGGGCGGTTTCCAGGTCTTCTCGCTCGCCCACGGGGGCGTCGCCAACGAGGTCAAGGGCTCGGGCCGCTCCGGCGACCACGGCTCCAAGGTCGAGATCACCGAGGAGGGCGCCCGCTTCCAGTCGCCGCGCGACGGGGCCGAGCTGTTCATCTCGCCCGAGGTCTCGATGAGCGTGCAGGCGCAGCTCGGCTCCGACATAGCCCTCGTCTTCGACGAGTGCACCCCCTTCCACGCCGACCGCGAGTACACCGCCCGCTCGACCGAGCGCACCCACCGCTGGCTCGACCGCTGCCTTGCCTGGCACGGCGAGCATGGCCCCGAGCGGCAGGCGGTCTTCGGGATCGTCCAGGGTGGCACCCACGAGGACCTGCGCCGCGAATCGGCCGAGGTGGTCTCCGCGGCCGGGGTCGACGGCATCGCAATCGGCGGCACCCTCGGCCGCGACAAGGAGGAGATGGCCGCTGTGCTGGCGATGACCGCTCCGCTGCTGCCGGTCGAGGCGCCCAAGCACCTGCTCGGGATCGGCGAGGTCGACGACCTGCTGGGCGGCATCGCCCTCGGCCTCGACGTCTTCGACTGCGCCGTGCCGACCCGCCTCGCCCGCCACGGCGTCGCCCTGGCGCCCTCGCCCGAGACCCGCTGGCGCCTCGACATGCGCAAGGGCAGGTGGGTCGGCAACCGCGAGCCGCTGGTCGAGGGCTGCCCCTGCCCGGCCTGTCGGCGCCACGACCGCGACTACCTCAGCTACCTCTCCCGCGCCGAGGAGCTGACCGCCGTCCGCCTCATCGTCCAGCACAACCTCACCTACATGCGCGAGCTGACCACCGGGGCCCGGGCAGCAATCACGAGCGGCACCTTCGACAGCTACCGCTCAGCGATCTTGGGCGGTGTCTCTCCCTGGGTGGCCCGAGAGGGGAGTCTGGACACCCCCTGAACGGCTTGTGCTTCTCGGGCAATTCAGCCTCGGACGGCGACTGACGCCCACCCGAGCAAGTTGAGTGAAGGGGGTGTCCAGGCTCCCCCACCGCTATTCGGTGTTGTCGCGGACCAGTTCCTTCACTTCTTCGACCACCTTGTCGACGGTGTCGCCGGCGACCTTGGAGACCTTGACCCCGGCGGCCTTGTCGGTGGTGACGATCACCGCGGTGGCGACCACGGCGGCGACCAGGATCAGCGCCACGGCGGCGAGGACGAAGCGGACGAAGCGGGAGAAGGCGCCGCGCCGCTGCGGCGCGGCGGCGCGGGGTTGCGCGGGGGCCTGGGCGGGCCGCGGCGCCGGCGGCGCGGCCCGCGGCTGCGGCCGCCGCGTCTGCGACTGCGCCGGCCGATACTCGGTCTGGGCGGTGTCGCGGCCCATGTGGCGGGTGGCGGCGGTGTCGCCGCCGAGCACCCGGGTCGCCGAGGTTCCCTCGTCCAGCGGCAGGGTCACGTCGGTGCCTTCGAGCCCCAGCCGCAACCCGGAAGCCAGCTCGTCGGCGCTCGCGTAGCGGCGGCTGGGGTCGCCCTCCAGCGCCCGCAGCACCGCCGCGCCCAGCGTCTCGGGCACTTCGCTGTTGTAGGTGTCGGGCGGCAGCGGCTTCTCGTTCTGCTGGCGCACCGCCAGCTCGGCAAGCGAGGACCCCTCGTAGGGCAGTCGCCCGGTGAGGAACTGGTAGAGGACGACGCCGAGCGCGTAGACGTCGGTCGCCGGCGTCGCCTCCTCGCCCCGAACCTGCTCGGGCGCCAGGTAGGCGGCGGTGCCGACCACCGAGCCGACCTGGGTGATCCGCGTCTGCTCGATCGCCCGCGCGATCCCGAAGTCGGTCAGCTTGACGACCATCTCGCCGCCGCCGACCGGGCCGCCGACGATCATCAGGTTCCCCGGCTTGACATCGCGGTGGATGATCCCGCGCCGGTGCGCGTAGTCGAGCCCGGCGCAGGCCTGGATGCCGATCTCCGCCGCGATCTCCGGCTCGACCGGGCCGTGGCGCTGCAGGATCTGCGCGCCGCTGCGCCCCTCGACGTACTCCATGACGATGTAGTGGCGGCCGTCGTCGATGCCGGTGTCGTAGACCTGGACGATGTTGGGGTGGATCAGCTTCGCCACCGCCAACGCCTCGCGCCGGAAGCGGGCGACGAAGCGCTCGTCGTCGGAGAGGTGCTCGGCGAGGATCTTCACCGCCACCGTCCGCTCGAGGATGCGGTCGGTCGCCTTGTAGACGTTCGACATCCCCCCGGTGCCGAGCTTCTCGCCGGTTTCGTAGCGACCAGAGAGGGTGCCTGCGCCGGCCTCCATCATTCGACTCCCACGCCCGGACCTACACCGCCGGAGGGCTCGGTTTCTTCGCCTTCCGGTTCGGTCGTCGGGCCGCCGCCTTTTTCCTCGCCTTTGCCGTTTGCCGGCGGAGGCAGTTCCGGCCCTTCGCCTTCGGAGGGTTCTTCCTTCGGTTCGGCCGGTTCCTCTTCCTTTTCAGGCTTTTCCTTCTTCGGCTTCTTTTCCTTTTCGTCTTCCACTTCTTCGGGTTCAACATCGGTTTCCACCGTTGGTTCCGTTTCTTCGGTGGGTTCTTCTTCGCAGCGGCCGACCACTTCGCTCAGCTTCGCGGTCCCGTCCTCGAGCGCCCGCTTCAGCCTCACGTCGACGCCTTCCAGTGCTTCCACCTCGGCGGTTACTTCGGCGACCGCGTCTTCGGCCCCGAAGCAGTCGCCGGCGGCGGCGAGCTGCTCGACCTGGTCGAGGTTGGCTTCGATCTCGTCCGCGGTCGTCCCGGGAAGCAGCTTGGCGTCGTCGCCGCTGCCGCAGGAGACCAGCGCCACGGCGCTGGCCGCACCGAGGACGACGGCGAGCAGAAGTGCGCTCAGGCGGGCCATGATTCGAGTCTAGACAACGGCTTGGGATCGATATTTGCCCTGCAATTCGGGCTCATCGCCCGACCTCCAGGCGCTCGGCGAGAAGGCTCGGCAGGCCCGCTGCCGTAATCGCCGCCGCCGCCCCCTCGATGTCGTACTCGACCCGGTGGTAGCGGGCGCTCCACGCCTCGGTGTCGAGCTCGAGCCAGGCGGCGCGCGGGTCGCCGTCGCGGGGCTGGCCGACGCTGCCCGGGTTGAGCAGCCAGTTTCCCTCGACGATCTCGACCTCGGCCCCGTCGGTCGCCTGGGCGCCCTGGGCGTAGCCGCGGGCGCCGGGAGCGCGGACGAAAAAGAGGGCGACGTGGGAGTGGCCGATCAGCCCGACCCGCTCGTCCTGAGCTTCGAAGCCGGCTTCGGCCTGGTCGGCGGAGAGGACGTACTCCCAGATCGGGTCGCGCGGCGAGGCATGGAAGAGGCCGACCCCATCCTTCGAGCCGGCGGGGTCGAGGGAGGCGAGGAACTCGAGCGTCTCCTCGCCGACGTTCTCCCGCGTCCACTCGACCGCGGCGGAGGCCGCCTCGGAGAAGCTCGAGATGTCGAGCGCGCCCAGCACCGCCAGGTCGTGGTTGCCGACCAGGCAAACCGAGCTGCGTTCGCGGATCAGCGCCGTGCAGGCATCGGGCTCGGCGCCGTAGCCGACCATGTCGCCGAGGCACCAGATCTCGTCGAGCCCGGCCGCGTCGACGGCCCGCAGGACGGCCTCGAGGGCATGGCGGTTGGAGTGGATGTCGCTGATGACGGCCGCGCGCAAGCAGGGGAGCGTAACGTGGTCGCCCCTCGGTCCATACGATTGCCCGGTGACCGCCACCGATTCAGTCAGCCTCCTGCGGGGCGCCGTGGAAGGAGCCGCGCGGGCCCTGCGCGACGGCGAGCCGACCGCGCAGCGCCCCACCCTGGAGCGCCCGCCGAAGCCCGAGCTGGGCGATTACAGCTCAAACGCGGCGATGCTCCTCGCCGGCCCCCTGGGCGACAACCCGCGCGCGGTCGCCGAGCGCCTGCGCGGCGAGCTGGAGGCCGACGCGGCGCTGGCGCCCGACCTCGAGCGGATCGAGGTCGCCGGCCCCGGCTTCGTCAACTTCTTCCTCGCCGACTCCTGGTACCTGCGGGCGCTCGACTCCCTGCTGGGGGCCGGCGACGACCTCGGCCCGGCGCCGACCGAGACCCCGGAGAAGGTCCTGGTCGAGTTCGTCTCCGCCAACCCGACCGGGCCGATCCACGTCGGCACCGCCCGCAACGCCGCCTACGGCGACTCGCTGGTGCGGCTGCTGCAGGCGGCCGGCGACGAGGTCAAGCGCGAGTACTACGTCAACGACGCCGGCAGCCAGATCGGCCGCTTCGCCGACTCGATCGCGGCGCGGATGAAGGGCGAGGAGCCGCCCGAGGACGGCTACGCGGGCGAGTACGTGACCGAGGTCGCCGAGCGGATCGCCGCCGAGGGCGTCGACCCCGCCGACCGCGAGACCCTCGAGGTGCGCGGCATCGAGCTGATGCTCGAAGAGGTCGGCCAGACGCTGGAGCGCTTCGGCGTCCACTTCGACAACTGGTTCTCCGAGCGCAGCGTTTACGCCAAGGGCGAGGTCGACCAGGCGCTCGCCGAGCTGGAGAAGCGCGGCCACACCTATCGCAGCGAAGACGCGCTCTGGCTGCGGTCCACCGACTTCGGCGACGACAAGGACCGGGTCCTGATCCGCTCCAACGGCGAAGCGACCTACCTGACGCCGGACATCGCCTACCACTGGGACAAGCTGCAGCGCGGCTTCGACCGCCTGATCAACGTCCTCGGCGCCGACCACCACGGCTACGTGGCCCGGATCAGGGCCGCGATCGAGGCGCTCGGCGCCGACCCGGAGCGCTTCGAGGCGCTGCTGATGAGCCTCGTCCACGTGGTCGAGGGCGGCGAGCGGGTGCAGATGTCGAAGCGCACCGGCGACTTCGTCACCCTCGACGAGCTGATGGACGACATCGGCGTCGACGCGACCCGCTGGTTCATGCTCTGGCGCAGCCACGAGACGACCGTCGACCTCGACCTCGAGCTGGCCCGCAGCCAGTCGAGCGAGAACCCCGTCTACTACGTCCAGTACGCGCACGCGCGGATCGCCAGCATCCTGCGCAAAGCGGGGGAGGGGGCGGAGCCGGCGGTCGCCGTCGACCGGGCGCCGCTGGAGGAGAGCGAGAAGGCCCTGGTCAAGCGCCTGCTCGAATTCCCCGAGGAGGTGCGGACGGCGGCGGCGCGGCGGGCGCCGCACCGGATCTGCGCCTACTCGACCGCGGTCGCCGCCGACTTCCACGCCTTCTACCGCGACTGCCAGGTGGTCGGGGCCGAGGGCGAGGGGGTCGAGGCCTCGCGCCTGGCGCTCTGCCTGGCGACCAAGCGGACGATCGCCGCCGCTCTGGGCCTGCTAGGGATCTCGGCTCCCGAGCGGATGTGATGCTGCGGGGGCGAGCCAGGCTCCCGCTGCTGGCGGAGATCTCCGGCCCGGCGGACGGGCGCGCCTGGGCGCTGCGCCGTGGCGACTTCGACAGCCTGCGCGAGGCGCTGCCGCGGCTGACCAGGCAACGGGTGCTGGTGGTCGTGGGGGAGGGGGAGGCGCCCGCCGTGGCGGCGATCGGCATCGCTGCCGCGGCCTCGGCGAGCGGCCGCTCCACGATCCTCGTCGATTGCGACCTCGCCCGGCCGCGGCTAGCCGGCAGCGTCGGCCTCGCCGCCACCCCGGGCCTGCACGAGTACCTGCGCTGGGAGGCCGAACCGCGCGACGTCCTGCAGCCCGTCGCCCTCGTCGGCCCCGGAGCCGGGGACGCGTCGCACCTGGTCTGCGTCTGCGGCGGCCGGCCGGCGACCAAAGCCGAGACCCTGCTCGGCCTGCAGAGCTTCGCCCACATGGTCGCCAAGCTGCGCGGTGCCTACGAGCTGGTGCTGCTGCTGGCGCCGCCGGTGCTCTCCGAACCGGCCGCCTGTCTGGCGGTCGCGGCGCAGGCCGACGCCGTGGTGGCCGGCGAGGTGAAGGGAAGCGATCGTGCCGTCAAGAAGGCGATTCGACAGCTACCGGTGCCGGCGTCGGGCGCGATCGCCGTCGCCGGCTAGAGGTCGTAGCGCGCCAGGTCGGCGTCGAGCCGGTCGGCGTCCTCGCCGCTCGGCCCCGCCGCCCGCGGCATGCCGCCGCCCTTGGAGTCGCCGCCGGCTCGCCGCCAGCGCCAGACGCCCAGCGCCAGCGCGATCGCTGCGATCAGGAAGGCGACGATCGGGACCACGTAGGCCGAGAGGCTGAAGCCGGAGTCCGGCGGCAGCGCCAGCACCTCCTCGCCGTACTCGGCGACCAGCACGTCCTTGATCTGCGCTTCGGTCTTGCCTTCGGCGATCAGGCGTCGGATGAAGGCCTTCTCGCGCTGGGCCTGCGGCGATTCGGCCAGCTGCAACAGGGTGCCGCAGACGGGGCACATCACCTGCTTTTCGATTTCGGTCAGCGAGGCGCGCTCGTCGCCGGCCGCGACCGGCGCCAGCGCCGCAAGCGCCAAGACTGCGATCAGCAGGAGCCGAACCCTCACGACTTGCCGCCCGGCAGCAACGGTTCGACTTCCTCGCGCAGGTACTCCTCGTCGACCGTTCCCGGGACGGCCAGGCGGACCTTGCCGGCGGGGTCGACGAGGAAGGTCTCCGGCACGCCGGTGGTGCCGTATTCGTCGGCGATGTCGCCGTTGCCGTCCCGCAGCTGCGGGTAGGAGACGCCGAACTTCTCGACGAAGGCCTGCGCGTCGTCGGTCAGGTCCTGGGTGTCGATGCCGAGGACCGTGAAGCGGGGCCCGCCGTGGCGCTGCTGGAACTCCTCCAGCGCCGGCGTCTCGGCCCGGCAGGGGGGGCACCACGAGGCCCAGAAGTTGACCAGCACCCATCTGCCCCTGTAGTCGGCGAGCGATTCGCTGCCGCCGCCTCCGAGCCGGGGGAGGGACGCCGTCGGCACCGCCTCGCCTTCTTCCAGGCGCGAGCCCCCCTTGCTGGCCAGCCCGTAGACGAGCAGGCCGACGACTGCCAGCACGGCCATGACCACGATGAAAGAGCGAGCGCTCACGGGACCCGGAAGCCTAGATGCCGCCGTTCCCCGGCAGCCGCCCGGGCCCTAGAATCCCCATCACGCGGACGTAGCTCAGTTGGTAGAGCGCAAGCTTCCCAAGCTTGAGGTCGCGGGTTCGACCCCCGTCGTCCGCTTACTTGAGATCCACGCTGAGACGAGGAACAGGAGTGCCGCTGGTCGCGTTGTTGCTGCTTCTGATCCCGGCAACGCCGGCCTTCGCCACCGCTCTCCCTAAAACCATCACCGAAGACACGACGCTGTCTGCGGCCGGCAACCCCTACACCGGTGGCACGACGATCTCCTCCGGAGCCACCCTGACCGTCGAACCGGGTGTCGTCTTCGCCGAAGCGTATTTCACGGTCAACGGCGCTTTGAAAGCCGAAGGAACCGCAGAACAGCCGGTCGTCTTCGAAGGTTTCGGTCCGGCGGCTATCGCCTTCGAACCCGGGAGCGGGGCCTCGGTGCTGGACCACGTCGAGGTCAACCACGCGGGCCACAACGTCTGCTGCAGTCCGGCTCCCGCCATCCTGATCACGAAATCCTCGCCCACGATAAGAAACTCGACGATCGACGAAGCCGGCTACCACGCGATCCAGGTGAAGGAAGGCGGCAGTCCCGAGATCGCCGACAACCTCATCACCGACGCCGCCAACGCCGGCATCCTCTACACCGCCACCGCCGCCGGCAACACCGGCCAGGTCGACATCCACGGCAACACGATCGAAGGCGCCAACGCCGGCATCATCGTCAACACCTCGGGCTCCGCCGTCACCGGCAAAACGCTCAGCACAAACACGGTGAGCGGCACCACCCAGGAACCGCTCAGGTTCTCTGGACCCGACATCCCCGGCGACGTCACCCAGAACACCTTGCTGGAAAACGTCGTCGGCCTGATCGAAGTCGACGGTACCGTCGCCTCCTCCTCGACCTGGAAAGACGGGGGCGCCCCGGTCAAACTGACCGGCTCCACGACTATCGCTGCCGCGGCGACCCTGAAAATCGATCCAGGCCTCTACTTCACCGAAACCAGCTTCGTCGTCAAAGGCACCCTGCTGGCGGAAGGCACGAGCGAAGACCCGATCGTCTTCAACGGCAAAGCCGCGGCCGCCCTCACCTTCGAACCGGGCAGCGGCGCCTCGGTGGTGGATCACGCCGAAGTCCTCCGCGCCGGCAAGACGGCCTGCTGCAGCGACAGCCGTCCCGCCATCCTGATCACCAAATCATCGCCGACGATAAAAAACTCGACGATCGACGAATCTGCCTATCACGCGATCCAGGTGAAGGAAGGCGGCAGCCCCGAGATCGCCGGCAACCAGATAAGCAACACCGCCAACGTCGCCATCGCCTATGTCGCCACCGCGGCCGGCAACACCGGCGAGGTCAACATCCACGGCAATACCGTCAACGATGCCTACTACGGGATCGTGATCAATACCGCGGGCTCCGCGGTGACCGGCAAAACGCTGAGTGCGAACACGGTGACCGGCACCACCGTGGAAGCCTTCAAGTTCTCCGGCCCGGATATCCCGGGCGACATCACCGAGAACACTCTGGCCGCGAATGCCGTGAACCTGATCGAAGTCAGCGGCACCGTCGCCCACTCCTCCACCTGGGAAGACAGCGGCGTTCCGGTCAAGCTCACGGGCACTACGACGATCGCGGCTACGGCGACGCTGAAACTTTCTCCTGGCATCTATTTCACCGAAGCCGCCTTCGTCGTCAAAGGCACCCTGCTGGCGGAAGGCACGAGCGAAGACCCGATCGTCTTCAACGGCAAAGCCGCGGCCGCCCTCACCTTCGAACCGGGCAGCGGCGCCTCTGTCGTCGATCACGTCGACGTCCTTCACGCCGGCAAAACGGCCTGCTGCGGGGACAGCCGCCCCGCCATCCTGATCAAGAAATCCTCGCCGACGATCAAAAACTCGACGATCACCGAAACCGCCTTCCGCGGCATCGAAGTCAAGGAAGGCGGCAGCCCCGAGATCGCCGACAACGAAATCACCGACAGCGCGAACGCCGGCATCCTCTACACCGCCACCGCCGCCGGCAACACCGGCCAGGTCGACATCCACGGCAACACGATCGAAGGCGCCAACGCCGGGATCGTGGTCAACACCTCTGGCTCCGCCGTCACCGGAAAAACCCTCAGCTCCAACACGGTGAGCGGCACCAATCAGGAACCGCTCAAGTTCTCCGGCCCAGACATCCCCGACGACGTCACCCAGAACAGCCTGTCGGCGAACGTGGTCAACCTGATCGAAGTCGACGGCACCGTCGCCTCCTCTTCGACGTGGCACGCCGGCAGCGCCGCGATGTCGATCGCCGGCAGCGTGACGGTCGCCTCGGGGGCAACCCTCACCCTCGCCAAAGACGTCTACATCATCAATCCGGCCTTGATCGTCAAAGGCCGGCTGGTGGCCGAAGGCACCCAGTCGGAACCGATCGTCCTCACCGGCCCGAAAGAGGCGAGCAGCGGGGAATGGACGAGCATCAAATTCGAACCCGGCAGCGGCCCCTCGACTCTCAGCTACACCGAAGTCGCCTACGGGGGCAAAACGAGCGGGTCGGGGATGATCGAAGTCAAAGGCTCGAGCCCCAAAATCGTCAACTCGACGATCCGCAAGTCCAAGTACTACGGCATCAAGGTGACCGAATCGGGCTCGCCGGTCATCACCCTGAACCGTTTCCGTGGCAACGCGAACGGGCTCTACTACAACGGCACCGGAAAACTGAGCGCACCCGGCAACGACTGGGGCTGCGCCAGCGGGCCGAGTCCGTCCGGCTGCGGGGACTCGGTGAATGCGTATGTCAACTGGCAACCGGCCGCCACCCTTCCCGAACTGGCGGGCCATTGCCGCGGCGGCGACTCGCAATGCGGCGAGGGCGCCGATCCGGTCAGTCTCGCCACCGGCGACCTCTCCTACTCGCATCGGGACCTGCTCCTGACCAACAAGAGCAAGGTTCCCCTCGAATTCGCCCGCTCCTACAGCTCGGGCTCGAGCGCTGACACCGGCCTCGGCCCGGGCTGGTCGCAGACGGGGCTGGCCAGCGCCACGGAGCTCGAATCCGGCGAGGTTCTGATCCAGCGCCAGGACGGCCGCCAGGATCTCTTCGCCAAAACCGAATCCGGCTACAAAGCGCCCTCGGGCGTGACTAGCACGCTAACCAAGGTCGAAGGCACCTTTCAGCTGACGACCCTCGAGCGCACCGTCTACCGCTTCGACGCCAGCGGCCGGATCGCCTCGATCACCGACGACCACGGCCTGAAAACCACCTACGGCTACGACGCCAACGGTCGCTTGGCGACGATCACCGACCCCTCGGCCCAGACGCTCACCTTCTCCTACAACTCCTCCAACCACATCACGCTGGTCAAAGACTCGACCGGCCGCGAAGTCAAATATGGCTATTCGGCAGCCGGCGACCTGGCGACGGTCACCGATGCTCTCGGTGGCGTCACCGAATACACCTACGACTCCACGCATCGCCTGAAAACGATCAAGGACCCGCGCGGCAACGTCATCCTCCAAAACACCTACGACGGCCAGGGCCGGGTGGTCGAACAGCGCGACGGCCTCGAAAACCTCTGGACCCTCGAATACAAAGCCGGCGAAACGATCGTCACCGAACCCGAGGGCGGGAAACTCACCTACGGCTTCGACGGCCAGGACCGCGTCGTCTCCGAGAAGAACCAGCTCGGCCACACGACGACGACCGGCTACGACGCCGCCGGCAACATCGACGAAATCGTCGAGCCCGGCGGCGCCAGATGGACCTTCGGCCACGATGCTGACGGCAACCTGACCTCAGTCGTAGATCCCGAGGAAGGCGAACGGACCTACGAATACGACGTTCTTAATCGCTTGACGAGCTTCACCGACGAGCGCGGCGAGACCTGGAGCTACGAATGGGACGAAGGCAACGACCTCGTCAAGGTCACCGACCCCGCTGAAGGGGAGACCACCTTCACCCACGATGCGGCCGGCCTGCCGCTGACGCTCACCGATCCCGACGAACATACGACCACCTTCACCTACGACGCCCGCGGCAACCGGCTCACCGCCAAAGACGCTCTCGAAAATACGACCGCCTACGCCTACAACAACCGCAACCAGCTGATCTCGAAGACCGAGCCGGGGTTGAAAGCCGAGACCTACGGCCGTAACGCGCTCGGCGACCTGCTCTCGACGACCACGCCCGAAGGCAGCAAAACCGAATACGCCTACGACGCCAACGGGATGCCGACGCAGGTCAAAGACCCCGCGGCCAACCTCTGGAAAATCGAATACAACGCGATGGAGCGGCCGATCGCATACGTCGATCCGCTCGAACGGAAAACCGAAATCGGCTACGACGGCAACCTCAACCAGGTCGCCGTCAGCGACCGGCGCGGCAAGAAAACCAGCTACGCCTACGACCTCGCCAATCAGGTGACCGAGATCATCAGGCCCGAAGGCGGCGACTGGGAATTCGCCTACGACGCTCGCGGCAACCGCGTCGAAGTGGGGGAACCGCGCGAGAACGCAACGACTTACGAATTCGATCTGCTCAACCGGATGACGGCAGTCGATGAGCCGCTGGAAACGGAGACGAGCTACACCTACGACCCCGCAAGCAATCTCACGTCTTTCACCGACCCACGTGAAAACACGACCGAACTCGCTTACGACGAGCTGGGGCGGCTCACCGAGATCGACCAGCCGCTCGAAAAGACGACCAGCTTCACCTACGACGGGGTCGGCAACCGACTGACGCGGACGACCGCTGCCGGCACTCTTGAATACGGCTACGACGCAATCAATCAGCTCGAAGAGATCAGCGCCGGAGAATCGGTGCTGCGCGCATTCGACTACGACCCGGCGGGGCGACTGACCGGCGCCACCGACGCGCAGGCCGACGAGATCGAAGTCGGCTACGACGACGATAACCGCGTGGTCTCGATCGACGACGGCCGGGGCCAGGCCGTCTCGCGCGAATACGACTCGCGCGACAACGTGGTCAAACAGGTAGACGGCCGCGGCACGCTCGAATACGGCTACGACGCCCTCAACCGGATGACCTCCCTCACCGATCCCCAGAGCGAGGTCCTGGAATTCGGCTATGACCCGGAGGGCAACCTGACCGAAGTCGAACTGCCGAACGGAGTCGTCACGACCACCGAATACGACGATGCCGGCCGGGTCGCCGCGATCGACTCGCTGGGCCCCGAAGAAGCCGTTCTCGAATCCCTCGACTACGAATACGACCCCGCCGGCAACCGAGTCGCCCAGGTCGATCGGCTCTCACAGGAAACGACCTACGCCTACGACGCCCTCGACCGCCTGACCCAGTTCGACCCACCCGGCGAAGGCTCGACTGCCTACGGCTACGACCCGGCCGGCAACAGAACCAAAGCAGGAGCCACGACCTTCAGCTTCAACGACCTGAATCAGCTGACCTCCGCGTCCGACGGCACGAGCTACGACTACGACGATGCCGGTCGTCTGATCGAAGTCGACGTGGGAGAAGCCGGCACCACTTACACCTGGAACCCCCTCGATGAGCTGATCAGCGTCGACACCGGTGCCCAGGAAATCGACTACGCCTATGACGCGCTCGGCCGGCAGGCGTCCCGCGATGACGGTTCAGCCATTCGGCTAAGTCATTACGGCGATCTCTCCGACCTTCCGATACTCGACACCGATGAAGAAGGCGAACCGACGATGAGCTACGTGCAAGGCCCCGCGGGACTGGTCGAGCAGCGATCGGGCGAAGCGACGAGCTTCCCGCTGCGCGACGCCCACGGAGACATCACCACCCTCGCCGACGGGGAAGGCGAAGTGGCCTCGCGGCAGACCTACGATCCCTGGGGTGTTCAGCTCTCGGGACCTAGCCTCGAAATGGGGTGGCTCGGCGCCCAGCAGCGGCGGAGCGCCGTAGCTTCTGGACTAGTCCAGATGGGCATTCGGTCCTACGATCCGACGCTTGGTCGTTTTCTGACCGAGGACCCGATAGCTGTCACGATCGGCCTAGGGCAGCTGGCTGATCGCTACACCTACGCCGCGAACACGCCCCCCAATCTCACCGACCTCACGGGGCGAAGCATCTTCGAAGACATTGCCGAGGGGGGCGGCGGAATGGTGGAATCATTCGTGGACGATCCCTTTGGATACCCCAGAGAGATGGTCTCCAATGCACAGGAATATTGGGTCGACAGTGAGAGTCCGCTGTCCTATGTCGCTGGCCCTGCAGTGAGCATGGTCGACCTCGCAGTCAATCCTGACCGCCTCGACTATTACATGAAGAGCAACAAACTGCCTCAGAGGGAGCAGCTTGCGGATTGCTACAGCAGCGGCCACCCTGCGCGTACGATTGGCGGCATTGCAGGGGGTGCCGGCGGTTTCGTGATCGGGACCTCGTCGGCCGTGGGGGACCTAGGAGGGCGCGCCATTGGGGTTGGGGCGGTCAGCGGAGCTGCTGGCGCGTTCATGGGAGGAGCGGTTGGAACTCTTGGTGGCTGTGCGTTTGGCGTGGTTAATGGACTAGTGGAGTAGATCTCGATCCCAGGAAGGACATACCTTGCATGTCGGAGATCCATCTAACAAGGCAAAGCGGCTTCCGAGTTGACAGCGGGCGTGAGTACAAGATTTTAATTGATCGGAAAAGCGTCGGAAGCATCAGAGTTGGCGAGGCTAAGGCTTTCACTGTTCCACCAGGTCAACATGAGTTACAGCTGAAGCAGGATTGGGCAGCTAGTGAAAAGTTGCAGTTTGATCTCGGTGATAACGAGCGAGCGCAGTTCGAATGCGCCCCCAGGGTTAAGGAAAATGACGTTGGCATCGTAAATGGCCTGCGGGCTATCTACTGGATTACCTTGGGTTGCAGGCGTTACATCGACCTTCGCCAGGGCCATGATCTTGCTCTGGTAGACGAACCAAACCGGTGGTTGCAAATGTATGACGGGCCGAAGCTGTTCGGAGTGGCGCTTGTAATCGGCATTGCTTTTTGGGTTTTTACGGGGCAAAGCGTCGTGGCCCTCGGGGTCGTGGTCGCTGCAATGGCCATTGTGGTCGCCGGTCCTGCTGCACGGAGAATTGGCAAAGGGGCTGGTCAGATCAGCGAGGGAGTCGAAAAGCGTCAGGATGGTTGAATCCAAAGAGGGAGCAGCCGTGGCTTGCTTACCTCGATCATCGGCCTCA
Source organism: Solirubrobacterales bacterium (assembly GCA_036280195.1). Taxonomy (GTDB): domain Bacteria; phylum Actinomycetota; class Thermoleophilia; order Solirubrobacterales; family 70-9; genus VAYN01. The sequence goes on from DASURF010000071.1 coordinate 25,927, forward strand.
TTGCAGGTGCGTTGCTGTACCTCTTCGCGATCTGCGCCTTCGTTTGGACCGGAAAGCGCCGAATGAGATGGTTCGGGGGCAGCCCTCGTGACCTAGCCCTTTCAGAAACTCCACCTGCAGCAAACGCAGCCAGCAAGCTCGGGTACCGGTGCCTTGCCGCTCTAGACTGGTTTGGCTACACCGGCGTCTTGTGCTTCGGAACCGCGCTGAAAGTCGAAATAGCGTAGGTGTCCGTGTCCAGACCGTCGCTTCCGCTTCTTCTGATCGCGTGGGTAACCGCAGGGGCGATACGAGTCCTGCTTGGCTCATCCACGAGCCTGATTGCCTCTGATTGCCTATATCTTTTTCGGGACCTTCTGGCTCGTCTCGCTACTCCTGTTGGTGGCAGCTATTCGACAGCTCATAGAGTCAGCCGAGGCCGAACGGAAGATCGAGTCCATTGTCATCTGCCTCGGTCTAGCGTCGCTGTTCTTGCAAGGGCTGCTTGGTCATGGCAGCGCAAGCCCCATCGCCGCGCCCGTATTTGTGGGAGCCATGGTTGCCTTGGTTGTTATCTACGGCCGAAGGCTGACCTCGGCATCCACTTACCGCTCCTAGCTAGAGGCCGATTACTAGAAGCTTGACGTCCCCGCCATCTGCCTCGTCGGCTAGAGGGTGCGCGGAACGTAGGTCTCGGCGACGCCGACGACGAGAAGGACGGCGAGGGTCAGATATATGGCGGCGACGGCGACCTTCGTCTTCGTCGGCACCGCGTGGAAGGTCCGGCTCTCCTCCGAGTGCCGGTTCTTCCAACGGTGGTAGAGCTCGGGTCCGCCGAGCAGGGCGACGATCAGGAGCATGAACGGGCCGAGGAAGATGACGGCGGCGGTGACGGCCACGAGGATGCCGGCGATCCAGACCTTCGGGCCGAGGACGGCCATCGCGCGTCCGCCGTCGAGGGGTAGCACCGGCAGCAGGTTGATCAGGTTGATGAAGAAGCCGACGTAGGCCAGGGCGCGCCAGAGGTCGCTACCGGTCGCCAGCCAGATCGCCAGCGGGACCAGGGTCGCCGCGGTGCCGAGAATCGGGCCGGCCAGCCCGACCCGGGCCTCCGCCGCGGCGTCCTCGCCCAGGGACTTGGTCGCGATCACCGCGCCGAGGAAGGGGATGAAGATCGGGGCCGAGGCCTCGACTCCCTCGCGGCGCAGCTGGATGACGTGGCCCATCTCGTGGACGAGGAGCAGCAGGACGAAGCCGACGGCGAAGGGCCAGCCGAAGGCCCAGGCGTAGGCGGCGATCGAGATGAACATCGTCCCGAGCGTCGTCACCGCCTTCACCTTGGTCAGCGCCAAGAGAAGGACCTTGGCCTTGCTTGCCAGGAAGACGAGCGGGATCAGAAGGCCGCCAAGCTTCTTCAGCCGCGACCGCTTGCGCTCCTCGTCCAGTTGCTCGGCCGTCGGTGGCTCGGGTGCCACCTGCGGCTCCATCGTGATGCCCATGCTCGGACGATAGGGCCTAGGCCCAACCCGACCCGATTTGTCTGCGCAAGCGGGTGAATCGCTGAAGCTCGAGCCGGGCAGCGGGTGGTCGGCCGCGGCGTCGCGGTCGGCACCGTCTACCGGCTGGCCGACGGCCGCACCGTGATCGTCAAGCGGCGTTAGCGGCTGTAGAGACTGTCCTTGGCCGCCAGCAGAGCGCGGTCGGCTTCGGCGACCAGCGCCTCGCCGTCCATGTCTTCGCTGGTGGCGATGCCGAAGGAGACGCCGACCTCGCCGCCACCGACCGCGGCGCCGCGCACCGCATCGGCCAGCCGCCGGGCGGCGATCCCGGCCTCCTCGGCGTTGGTCCCCGGCATCAGGATCGCGAACTCGTCGCCGCCGATCCGGAAGCAGTCGTCGGCGATGCGGGAGCCCTCGAGGATTGCCGCGACCTCGCGCAGGGCCTCGTCGCCGGCCGGGTGGCCGAGTCGGTCGTTTACGCCCTTGAAGCCGTCGAGGTCGAGGAGGACCAGCGAAAGCGGCCGCCCCGAGCGGGAATAGCGGGAGAGCTCGACCGGCAGCCGCTCCTCGAAAGCGCGCCGGTTGGGCAGGCCGGTGAGGGCGTCCTGGCGGCTCTCGCGCGACTCCGCCGTGTAGAGGTTGGCGTGGGAGAGGTGGGCGGCAATCAGTTCGCTGAGAAGTTCGAGGGTCTCGACGTCGCCGTCGTCGAAATGGTTGGCCAGCGGCGAGTAGACCTTGAGCACGCCGACCGTCTCGCCCCGGTGGGCGAGCGGCACGCAGATCATCGAGGCGGCGTTGACCCGCCGGCAGGCGACGGCGTCGACGCGCGGATCGGTGCCGGTGTCGTCGCTGCGCAGGACCTTGCCTTCGCGTACGCACAGGCCGGAAAGGCTCGTCGCCCTCTTCAGCGCGGTCCCGAGGTAGGGCGTCGCCTCGCCGGTGGTAACCGCGTAGACCATGTCGTCGCCTTCGGCCAGCTCGATCACGCCGCTGCTCGAGCGGGTCAGCTCCCGCGCCCGCTCGGCGATCAGTTGCATGATCGCCTCGGGGTCGAGATCGCTGCTGGCGATCTCGGTCTGGGTGCGGATGATCTCGCGCAGCTGGGCGTTCGAACGCTCGCTCGTCATCCCCAACAGAATCGGCCGCGAACGGCACTTGATTTAGACCTGGGAACGTGTTCCGCTAGGGCGGTTACCCGAAAAACCCGAAAGAGGAGCCGTCATGTACGCACGGGTTGCACGCTGGGAGAACGCAAGCGCCGAGGCCCTCGACCAGGCCGCCGCCGGAATCCGCGAAGACGCGGAGTCGGGGCCGCCCGAGGGTCTGCCGGCGAAGAAGCTGCTCCTGCTCGTGGACAAGGAGGGCGGGCGGTCGATGGCCATCACCCTGTTCGAGACCGAGGACGACTACCGGCAGGGAGACGAGACCCTCAACTCGATGAGTCCGCCCGGAGACGGCATGGGCCAGCGCGCCGGTGTCGACAAATATGAGGTGGCGATCGAACTCGACGCTTGAGGCACTGCCTGGGCGTGGCCCTCAAGCCATCGCCCAGGCGCGCTCCGAATCCTCGACCTGCTGCTCGTCGCGGCTCTCTGCCTGGCTGCTGCCCGGCAGGCGGTAGAAGTGCTCGGTCGCGCCGCGCACCTGCCGCTCTCGCACCAGTTCGATCAGGCCTGCTTTCGCCAGCTCGGTTACGTGGTAGTTGGTGTTGCTGAGGGGGATCTGCAGCTCGCGGCTGAGATCGCTGGGGGAGAGGACCCTGCCGCCGTCGATCCCGAGGATTTCGAGGATCGATACCCGCAGGGGGTGGGCCGTGGCCCGGGCCAGCCGCTCCCAGTTCACGGGAACCGACGAGCGCGCGCCGTTGCCGCCGTTATGGCCGTTTTCCGCTCTTTGTGCAGCGGAATTGCCGTTTGAGGTGTGACCGTTGTGGGGAAAACCGTCTTGGGGTGACATGAGCCGACATTACCAAAAATTATTGACTCATGTCATCAATTTCGGGTAGGTTATTCGTCGAGAAATGCTTTTTGGGAGCTTCGGGAGGAGAAATCTGATGCATGACGGTGCGGTGCGCGCAGCATTGAAGACCTGCTTTTGCCTTTGCGTGGTGCTGCTGGCGGCGGCTCCGGCGGCGCTTGCCGACACCGGTGACATCATCGCCACCAGCGACCCCACCCATCCCAGCGTCAACTCCGGCTGGCAGGCGGGCACCTGCAACGCCGAACCGCCGGAACCGGGCGCCGCGCTCTGCTCGATCGCCACTCCCGACCAGTTCTTCGAAACGGCCGGTGCCCACCCGAACTGGGGCTTCACCCAGTTCATCATCAAGAACGAACCGCCCGGCGAAACCCCGGTCGACGAATTGAAGACCGTCCGGGTCGACCTCCCGGTCGGCCTCAGCGTCAACCCGGGAGCGACCGTGCGCTGCAAACTGGCGACCTTCGAAGCCGGCGCCTCCGGCTGCCCCGCCGGCTCGGAAGTCGGCAAAAGCCAGGTGACCGCCTCGCTGCTCGGCGTCCCGACGCCCCCGACCGCGCCGACGACCGAAGTGCCGGTCTACAACGTCGAACCGAAACCGGGAGAGGCCGCCCGCTTCGGCCTCGAACTCGCCGAGAACGAAGTCTTCCTCGAAGGCGATGTCGACTGGTCCGGCAACTACCACGAGGGATTCACGATCCACGTCCCCGAGGCGCTGCCGGAAGCGCTCGCGCCGCTGATCGGCGGGGTGCTCGGCCAGAAAGGGCTGATCCTGAAAAACCGCCTCGTCTTCGACGGGCGCTCCGGCGACGGCACCTTCCTGACCACCCCGACCACCTGCCTCGGCCCGGCCTACGCCACCGACTGGGAACCGGGCGAGCAGCCCAGCGGTCCCTCGGGGCAGATCTACTCGACCTTCCTGCGGGCCGACTCGGTCGGCATCCCGGACCCGAACTTCCCCAACGGCTCCTCGTTCTTCGAGTCGCCGATCCCGCCGAAAAGCGAAACGGGCGGGCCCGGGACCGAACCGACCGACTGCGACACGATCCCCTACGAGCCGGAGATCGCCGTCGACCCCGGCACCGCCCAGACGGACTCGCCCGCCGGGATTGACGTCGACGTCACCGTCCCTCACCTGATCCCGGACTTCCTGGCCGAAGAAAACGAACAGGACAGCTCCCACACCAAGCAGGCGACGGTGACCCTGCCGGTCGGGATGGGCCTCAATCCTTCCGCCGCCAACGGGCTGAAGACGTGCACCGACGCCGAGTTCGGCAAGGGCACCCGCAACCCGATCGCCTGCCCGCCGGAGTCGATCGTCGGCCGGGCGAAGATCGAATCGCCGCCGCTGAAGGACCAGGCCAACCCGCAGCTCGAAGAAAACCTCGAAGGCAACGTCTACGTCGGCAGGCAGCTGAGTCGCGATCCGACCTCCGGCGACGAGTACCGGATCTTCATCGAGGCCAAATCGGATCGTTACGGGATCTCGGTGCGCCTTGTCGGCAATGTCCGCGCCGATCCGCAGACCGGTCAGCTGACGACGACGATCTCGGATACCCCGCAGGTCCCGTTCACCTCCTTCGACCTCTCCTTCAACGGCGGCGCCCGGGCGGTGCTGACCAGCCCGCCGACCTGCGGCCCGAACCAGACGGCGACGACGATGGTCCCCTGGACCGGCAACGCGCCGGCGCACCCCGGCGACAGCTTTGCCCTGACCGGCGCTCCGGGCGGGGGGCAGTGCGCGAAAACGCTGGCCGAGCGCCCGTTTGCCCCTGGCTTCACCGCCGCGCCGGAGAGCTCCAAGGCCGGCGCCTTCAGCCCGCTCTCGATCCGGATCTCCCGTCCCGACGGCGCCCAGGAGCTGAAAGGCGCCGACGTCGTCCTGCCGCCGGGAATGACCGGCAAGCTGCGCGGCATCCCCTACTGCCCGGAGTCGGCGATCGCCGCGGCGGCCGGCAGGGCCGGGGCGGAGGAGGCCGCCGGCTCGAGCTGCCCGGCGGAGAGCCAGGTCGGCACCGCCGGCGTAGCCGCCGGCAGCGGCCCCGCTCCTTACGGGATCCAGGGCAAGGTCTTCCTCGCAGGCCCCTACAAGGGGGCCCCTCTCTCCCTGGCAGTGATCACCCCCGCCACGGCCGGGCCGTTCGACCTCGGCACGGTCGTGGTGAGGGTGGCGCTGTTCGTCGATCCGGAGACGGCCCAGATCCGGGCGGTCTCCGATCCGATCCCGCACGTCTTCGGCGGCACCCTGCTCAGCATCCGCTCGGTCGACCTGAAGATGGACCGGCCGAGCTTCACCCTCAACCCGACCAGCTGCGAGGCGTCCGCGACCGCCGGTGCGTTGAACGGCGGCGGCGGCGATCCCGCCAATCCGTCTGCCTTCAGCGCCTTCGGCGTCAACTCGCCCTTCCAGGCCGGCGACTGCGCGGCGCTGAAATTCCGCCCGAAGCTCTTCACCAAGCTGATCGGCGGCCGCAAGAAGATGCGGCGCAACGGCCACCCGGCCTTCCGCGCGGTGCTCGTGGCTCGCGCCGGCGACGCCAACATCAAGCGGGCGGCGCTGACCCTGCCGCACTCGCAGTTCCTCGACCAGAACCACATCGGCACGATCTGCACCCGCGTGCAGCTCGCCGCCGCGGACTGCCCGGCGCGCTCCGTCTACGGCTTCGCCCGGGCGGAGACGCCGCTGCTCGACGAGCCGGTGACGGGCCCCGTCTACCTGGTCGCCTCCGACAACGAACTGCCCGATCTGCTCGCCGACCTGCACGGCCAGGTCAACGTGCGCCTGCGCGGGGTCATCAGCTCCTCCAAGGAGCGGATGAAGACCGTCTTCTCCTCGGTCCCGGACGTGCCGGTGAGCAAGTTCGTGCTGAACATGAAGGGCGGCAAGAAGGGCCTGTTGGTCAACTCGCGCAACCTCTGCGGGCACCCCAACCGCTCCTTCCTCAGCTTCAAAGCCCAGAACGGGAAGAAGCTGAAGGTGAAGAAGCTGCCGCTTCGGACGCCGAGCTGCAAGGCGGGCAAGAAGCGCCGCGGTCGCTAGGCATGGACGGCGATTAACACGCCGTCCACCTGGGTACGGACCTGCCAGTGAGGAAACCGGTCGCGCAGATCATCCTGTTTGCGGTCCTCTTCGGGACCCTGCTGGTCCCTGCCGCGCAGGCGGGCGAAGTCGTCTTCACGCCGCAGAACAACCCGCCGAACTCTCAGGACGGCTGGCAGGCGGGAACCTGCAACACGCCGACCTGCGCCCCGGACAGCCCCAAAGCCGAGTTCTTCGAAACGGCCGCCGGCCACCCGCCGTTCGGCATCACCCAGTTCATCGTCCGGCACACGACGGTGCTGGCACACGAAGAACCCGACGTCGACATGAAGACCTTGCGGGTCGACCTGCCGGTCGGGCTCAGCGTCAACCCCGGGGCGACCCCGCAGTGCGCCGAGCCGAAACCGGGCGACTGCCCGGTCACCACCCGGGTCGGCGAAAGCATCGTCTTCGCCTCGCCGGAAGTGCCGCTGCTGCCACCGGTGCCGATCACCGCGCCGGTCTACAACCTGGTCCCGAAACCGGGGCAGCCGGCGCGCTTCGGGTTCACGGTCGAAGCCGTGCCCGACCTCCCGCTCCTGCCGCCGAGCGACATCTTCCTCGAAGCCGACGTCGCCTGGGACTCGGACTACCACGAGGGGTTCACGATCAACGTGCCCAAGGTGCCGTCGGTGAAACTGCTGAAAAACCGGTTGATCTTCGACGGGACCGCGCACGTCGATCCGGGGGTCGGCTTCTTCCTCTCCGCGCCCAGTACCTGCCTCGACCCCGATCAGCCGACCTTCGAACACACCTATTCCACCTACGCCCGGGCGGACTCGCTGCAGAACCCCGACCCGAGCTTCCCCGCCGGCTCGCCCTTCGTCGAGTCGAAGCTGCCGCCGGGGACCAGCCCCAAATCCTGCGACACGATTCCCTTCAACCCGTCGATCGCGGTGGATCCGGGGACCAACCAGGTCGACTCACCGGCCGGCGCCACCACCGAGGTGAAGCTGCCGGTCGAACCGAGCCCGACGGGGCAGGAAACCTCGACGATGCGGACCGCGCGGGTGACGCTGCCGGCGGGGATGGGGATCAATCCCTCGGCCGCCAACGGCCTCGCCGCCTGCAGCGACGCCCAGTTCGGCAAGGGCACCCGCAATCCGGTCGCCTGCCCGCCGGCTTCGAAGATCGGCACGGTCAGCGTCGTCACCCCGCCGCTGCCGGAGGGCCCGCTGACCGGCAACATCTACGTCGGCGAGCAGAAGAGCCGTGACCCTGAATCCGGCGACGAGTACCGGATCTTCGTCAACGCCGCCTCCGGTCGTTATGGCGTCGACGTGCGGTTGGTCGGCAACATCGTCGCCAACGCCAGGACCGGCCGGCTGACCGCGGTCTTCGACGAACCGGCCAAGACCGACGTGCTGCGCGGCGGCAACCACGACAACCTTCCCAACGGCCTGCCGCAGGTGCCCTTCACCACCTTCCGCCTCAGCATCGACGGCGGCGACAGAGCGGCGCTCAGCAGCCCGCCGACCTGCGGGCCGAACGCCACCACGAGTCAGCTGACCCCGTGGTCCGGGAACGCGCCGGCGACGCCCTCGAGCAAATTCGACCTCAGCTCCGCTCCGGGCGGCGGCGCTTGCGCGAAATCGATGGGTGAGCGCCCGTTCGCACCCGGATTCACCGCCAAGCCGAAAAGCGACGCGGCGAAGACCTTCACCCCGTTCACCGCCCACGTCACCCGCCCGCCCGGGCAGCAGGAGCTGAAAGGGATCGACGTGACGCTGCCGCCGGGGGCGACGGCGAAGCTGAAAGGCGTCCCCTACTGCCCGCCCGACGCGATCCGCAAAGCAGAGCAGCGCTCCGGCGCAGCCGAGAAGAAAAACGCCAGCTGCCCGGACGAGAGCAAGATCGGCAACGCCAAAGTCCAGGCGGGCACCGGCCCCTCGCCGCTGAAGATCGAGGGTGAGGCTTACCTCGCCGGCCGCTACCAGGGTGCGCCGCTCTCGGTCGTGGTCGTCACGCCGGCCCTCGCCGGTCCCTTCGACCTCGGCAACGTCGTCGTCCGCGTGCCGCTCTTCCTCGACCCGGAGAGCGCCCAGGTCCACCCCAGGACCGACGACATCCCGGACGTCTACGGCGGCACCAAACTCGACATCCGCTCGGTCTTCCTCAACCTCAACCGCAAGGACTTCACCCTCAACGGCACCAACTGCCGCAAGAACGCGACCGCGGGGACGATCAAGGGCGGCGGGGGAGACCCGCTCAACCCGGCCGCCTTCTCGGCTTTCCCGGTCTCCGACCCGTTCCAGGCGACCGGTTGCCGCAAGCTGAAGTTCCGCCCGAAGCTGAAGATCCGCCTCTTCGGCAAGACTCAGCGCGCCAAGCACCCGAAGCTGCGGGCGGTGCTGAAGGCGCGCGGCAAGGACGCCAACATCCGCAAGGCGTCGGTCGCCCTGCCGCACGCGCTCTTCCTCGACCAGGCGAGCCTCGCCACCGTTTGCACCCGGGTCCAGTTCGCCGCCGAGAAATGCCCCAAGCGCTCTGTCTACGGCAAGGCCCGCGCCTTCTCGCCGCTGCTCGGCAAACCGCTCGAAGGCCCGGTCTACCTGCGCTCCTCGAACAACACGCTGCCGGACATGGTCGCCCACCTGAAGGGCCAGGTGACGATCGACCTGGTGGGGCGCATCGACAGCTTCCGCGGCGGCATCCGCACCACCTTCGGCCGCGTCCCCGACGTGCCGGTGAGCAAGTTCGTGATGACGCTGCCCGGCGGCAAAAAAGGTCTGCTGGTGAACTCGACCAATCTCTGCGCGAAGCCGGTCCGGGCGATCATCCGGATCAAAGCCCAGAACGGCAGGAAAGCGAACCGCAAGCCGAAGCTTCGGACGCCCTGCAACCAGGGCAAGGGTAAGAACCATAAGAAGTGAGTAAGCACCGATCGGTGTTACATCACAGAATGGTGTCAGGGTTACCTCGGTAGTAACTCGGGTAGTTACTTGAAAGACCTGCAAGGACCTGTATGTTCTTTAGCGGGAGAGTTGTATGGGCGCTTCAGGGGGCGTCCTCGTTAAGGGAACAACGAGGAGGGAATTGATGGCTAAGCGCTCGCTTGCGCTGCTTCTCATCTGTCTCGGGGTATTGGCCGTCTTGCCGGTAATGGCACAGGCGGATACCACGGACATCATCCAGCCGCAGAATGAAACCAGCGATCAGGGTTTCCAGTCGGGAACCTGTACGCAGGAACAGGAAGCGGGAAAAAACTGTTCACCGGAAACGCCGACCATCTACTACACCACTGCCGCGGGTCATCCGCCGGTCGGTTTCACGCAGTACATCATCCAGCACGAACCGTTCACGCCACTGCCTTCGCCGCCGTTCCCGGCGGGAAGCCTGCTGGCGCCGATCAAAGAACCGATCAGCGAACGGACGATCAAAACCCTGCGGACTGATCTGCCGCCTGGTCTGACGGTGAACCCCGAGGCGACGCCTTCGCGGTGCCCGCTCTCGTCGTTCCTGAACCAGCCCACGCCAGGGGAATTCGTACCGCTCTGCGATCCGGAGACGATCACCGGTGAAGAGAAGGTCACCCTGGTGACCAACAAAAACGAAGTCGAAATCGCACCGGGGTTCAAACCGCCGAAAGGCTTCGTGATCCCGCCGACGCCGGGCAACACCCTGGTCTCGGTCTACAACCTGGTGCCGGCTCCCGGCGAACCCGCGAAACTCGGTTTCGTGATCGGCAAAAAAGTGCCGATCTTCCTCGAAACCGAAGTGGCGTGGGAGAGCGATTTCCACGAGAGCTTCAGGATCAAACTGCCGAACACGGCGGAAGTCAGCGGTCTCTCGACCCTGATCAGCCGCCTCGTAGCCAACGGCCGGGCGGGCAACGGTACGTACCTGACCAACCCGACCACCTGCTACGACCCGAACGAAGCGGCCTACGAACACATCTACTCGACCTGGTTCCGGGCCGAGAGCTATGGCGATCCGGATCCGGAATTCCCGCATGGGTCGACCCCGGTCGAGGCGAAGCTGCCGAAAGTCGGTGGCAAACGGGTCCAGCAGACCGGTTGCGACACGGTGCCTTTCGAACCGTCGGTTGACGTCAACGCCGGCACCAGCGACGTCGACTCTCCGGCCGCCGCGACGGTGACGGCGAAACTGCCGTTCGATCCCGCCAAAGAAGGGAACGAAAAACAATCGCAGTCGCACGTCCGCAAGGCCGAAGTCTCGTTGCCGGCCGGCATGGGCCTGAACCCGTCCGGCGCCAACGGCCTCGTCGCCTGCACCGACGCCCAGTTCAAGAAGGGCGTTCGCACCTACACCAACGAATGCCCGGCGGCGTCCAAGATCGGCACCGTCGAGGTTGAATCGCCGCCGCTGGCGGAGCCGCTCGAGGGCGACGTCTACATCGGCGAGCAGCAGAGCAACGACCCCGAATCCGGGAAGCTGTTCCGGATCCTGCTCGAAGCAAAGAGCGAAACCGAGGGGATCAACGCCCGGCTCGTCGGCCTGGTCAAGGCCAACAAAACGACCGGCAACCTGACCGCGATGATCACCGACCAGCTGACCGGTGAGTTCGCCGGACCGCTGCCCGAAGGTCTGCCGCAGGTTCCGTTCGAGGAGGTAAGGCTCCACCTCGACGGGGCGAAAAACACGCTGACCAGCCCGCCGGTCTGCTCGGCGGAGAGCACCAGCCAGTTCGAACCGTGGGCCCGGCCTGGAACCAGCGTGGGGGCGAAATCCTCCGTCACGCTGACCAGCGACCCGACCGGCGGCGGCTGTCCGAAAACGATGGCCGAGCGGAAGTTCGCTCCGACCTACAAGGCCAACACCGACAGCAGCAAAGGCGGCGCCTACTCGCCGTTCCATGTCCGCATCGGACGCAATGACGGCGAGCAGGAGCTGAAAGTCGTCGACGTCACCCTGCCGAAGGGCCTGACCGGCAAGCTCGCCGGCATCCCCTACTGCCCGGAGGACGTCATCGCGGCCATCGCGCAGAAGAGCGGCAGGGCGGAGATCGCCAGCCCCGGTTGCCCTGAAAAGAGCTTCCTGGGCACGGCATCCACCCTCTCCGGCAGCGGCGCAAGCCCGTTGAAGCTGGCGGGCAACGTCTATCTCGCCGGTCCATACAAGGGAGCTGCGCTCTCGCTGGTCGTAACCACGCCGGCGGTGGCCGGCCCGTTCGACCTCGGCACCGTGGTCGTCCGGGTGGCGCTCAACGTCGATCCGGAGACCGCCCAGATCCATGCGGTCTCCGACCTCATCCCCGACGTCTTCGGCGGGGTGAAGCTGGACCTGCGGTCGATCGATCTCGACATCTACCGCAAGAAGTTCATGCTCAACCCGACGAACTGCTCCGCGCAGGCGACGACGGGGGCGATCAACGGCGGCGGGGCCGACCCGACCAATCCGGCCGCGTTCAGCTCCTATCCCGTCAACGATCCGTTCCAGGCGACTGAATGCAACAAGCTCGCCTTCAAGCCGAAGCTCAACATCCAGTTGTTCGGCGGCACCAAGCGGAACAAGTACCCGCGTCTGAAGGCGACCCTGACCGCGCGCAAGGGCGATGCCAACATGGCCCGCACCGCGGTGACGATGCCGCGCTCGCTGTTCCTCGAACAGGGGCACATCGGCACCGTCTGCACCCGGCCGCAGCTCGCTTCGCACACCTGCCCGAAGGCCTCGGTCTACGGCAGGGCATGGGCGAAGTCGCCGTTGCTCAGCAAGAAGTTGCAGGGGAAGGTGTACCTCGTCTCCTCCAACAACAAGCTGCCGGACCTGCTGGTCGACCTGCGTGGCCAGGTGGAGATCTACCTGCGCGGCGTGATCAGCAGCGGTAGCACCGGAGGCCTGAAGACGGTCTTCCGGACGGTGCCCGACGTACCGGTGAGCAAGTTCGTCCTCAACATGAAGGGCGGCAAGAAGAGCCTCCTCGTCAACTCGGTCAACACCTGCGCCAAGCCGCAGCGGGCGATCGTGAAGATGAAGGCTCAGAACGGCAAGAAGAAGAACAACAACAAGTTCAAGCTGAACATCGCTTCCTGCGGAAAGAAGAAGGGCAAGTAGTAGGAGCAGTTCCAGCAAGCGAGTCGATCGCACCGGCGCGGATGGCCGAATAGCCTCCGCGTCGGTGCGCCCGACGCTTTCAGTCCTGATCGTCGCCTACGACAGCCGCGACGATCTCAGCAAGACCCTCCCCGCCCTGCTTCCCGAGCTGGGCGACGGCGACGAGCTGATCGTCGTCGACAACAAGCCCGGTGACGGCAGTGCCGAGCTGGTGCGCGAGCTGGTCCCGGCGGCGCGGATCGTGACGACCGGGGGCAACAGCGGCTTTGCCGGCGGCTGCAACGCCGGCGCCGCCGAGGCGAGCGGCGAGCTGCTGGTGATCCTCAACCCCGACGCCGCGCCGCAACCCGGCTTCGGCGAGGCGATCCGCCGCCCCTGGATGGAGGGGCGTGGCTGGGCCGCCTGGCAGGCGCTGGTCACCGACGGCGAGGGAACCGCCGTCAACTCGGCCGGCAACCCGATCCACTTCACCGGCATCGTCTGGGCCGGGGGGCACGGGCGGCCGGTCGGCGAGGCGCCGCCGGCGGGCGAGGTCCCGGCTGCCTCCGGCGCCTGCCTGGCGATCCCGCTCGCGAGCTGGCGTCGGATCGGCGGCTTCCCCGCCGAGTTCTTCATGTACCACGAGGACGTCGACCTCTCGGTCCGGTTGCGGGCCGCGGGTGGCGTCGTCGGGATCGAGCCGGCGGCGGTCGTCGCCCACGACTACGAGTTCGGCGCCAACGCCGACAAGTGGCGCTGGCTGGAGCGCAACCGCCTCGCCTTCCTCGTCCGCACCTATCCCGGTGCCCTGCTCCTGCTGCTGGCGCCGGCCCTGCTCGCCACCGAGCTGGCCCTGCTCGCGGTCGCGGCGAGCGGGGGGTGGGGGAAGCAGAAGCTGCGGGCGGACCTCGAATTCCTCCGCTGGCTGCCGCGCCTGCTGGGCGAGCGCCGCGCGGTGCAGCGCCAACGCGCGATCACCGCCGACGAGTTCGCCGCCTGGCTAACCCCGGACCTCGATTCGGCGCTGATCAGCCCGCTGGTCCGCTCCTGGCCGGCCCGGCTGCTGCTGCGCGGCTACTGGCGCCTGGTCCGCGCCCTGCTGCGCTAGCTCGACTGGCTGATCGGGCGGATCAGGATCTCGTTGACGTCGACGTGGGGCGGCTGCTCGAGCGCGTACATCACCGCTCGGGCGATGTCGTCGTCGCTCAGCGCACTGTCGCCCGGGCGGTTGTCGAAGAACGGCGTGTCGACCATCCCCGGCTCGATCAGGGTGACGCGGATGCCGTGGTTGTCGTGCATCTGGCGCAGCTCCTGGCGCAGGCCCTCGCCGATCGCCGTCGCCGCCCACTTGGTCGCTGAGTAGAGCGAGCCGGGCAGGACCCGCCGGCCGGCGATCGAGCTGGTGACGAGGAAGTGGCCGTCACCGCGCTCGAGCAGGTGGGGGAGGGTGGCGCGGATCGTCAGCGCCACGCCGTAGACGTTGGTGAGGACCATCGAGCGCCAGTGCTCGGGGCTCTCCTCGAGGTAGCCGCGGGTCGCGCCGAAGCCGGCGTTGGCGAAGACCGCGTCGATGCGGCCGAAGCGCTCCAGCGTCGCCGCCGCCATCGCCTCGACCTGGTCCCACTCGGTGACGTCGCAGCGGATCGCGATCGCCCGCTCCTCGCCGCCCAGCTCGGCGGCCAGCTCCTGCAGCTCCTCCTCGCGGCGGGCCGCCAGCGCCAGGCGGTACTTCCCGGCCGCCGCGCGCGCGGTCGCGGCGCCGATGCCGCTGCTGGCGCCGGTGATCAGCAGTACGGGGTCGTCAGCCATGCGGAGAATTGTCCCAGGTCGCCGCCTTGCGATAATCCCAATTGCCTGTGGACCCTCAGCGCAAGCGGAAGATCCGGCTGGTCGTAGCGCTCAGCGCTGCCGTGCTGCTCGCGGTGGCGCTCATCTACACCTCCTTCTCGGCCTCGACCGAGGCGAAGGAGCCCTCGGAGCTGCTCGCCGCCACGCCCGGAACCAGCTACGAGATGACCGGGCGCGTCGTCAAAGGCTCGGTGCAACGCGATGGCACCGGCATCGCCTTCCGTGTCGTCGACCGCGACGGCGGCGGCAAGAGCCTGCCGGTCACCTACACCGGGACCATTCCCGACCCGTTCCGCGGCGGCCGCGAGATCATCCTCACCGGGGCGGTCGAGAACGGGGTCTTCGTCGGCGAACCGGACACCCTGATCACGAAGTGCCCGTCGAAGTTCACGACCAAGTCTGATGGCTAGCTTCGGCAGCGCCCTCCTGGGCCTTGCCTTCCTCTCCGCGCTCGGCGCCGGCGCCCTCGCGCTCGCCGGTCGCCATGGCGACGAGCGCCGGTTGCTGCAGTCCCGCCGCGTCGCCTACGGCTTCTGTGCCCTGCTCACCGCCTGCGTGGTGATCATCGAGCACGCCTTCGCGACCAACGACTTCTCCTTCAACATCGTCCAGCAGCACTCCTCGATCGAGACGCCGTCCTTCTACAAGATGGCGGCGATGTGGTCGAGCCAGGAGGGCTCGCTGCTGCTCTGGGCCTGGGTGCTCTCGATCGCCGCCGCCGCGGCTCTCTACGCGACCCGGAACAGGCTGCGCGACCTGGTCCCCTGGGCGACCGCGGTGATGATGGGCGTCGCCGCCTTCTTCACCGGGCTGATGCTGTTCGCGCCGAACGTCGACCCGTTCGCGACGCTCGACCCGGCGCCCGCCGACGGGGTCGGCCTCAACCCGTTGCTCCAGCACCCGAGCATGATGATCCACCCGCCGATGCTCTACTCGGGCTACGTCGCCTTCACGGTGCCGTTCGCCTTCGCGATCGGCGCCCTCGTCACCCGCCGTCTCGACGCCGAGTGGATCCGCGCCACCCGCCGCTTCGCCCTGATCGCCTGGGCCTTCCTCGGCCTCGGCCTGCTGCTCGGCGCCCGCTGGTCCTACACCGAGCTCGGCTGGGGCGGCTACTGGGCCTGGGACCCGGTCGAGAACGCGGCGCTGATGCCGTGGCTGCTCGGCACCGCCTTCCTCCACTCGATCATGGTCCAGGAGAAGCGGGGGATGCTGAAAGTCTGGAACGCCAGCCTGATCGTCGGCACCTTCTCGATGGCGCTGCTCGGCACCTTCCTGGTCCGCTCCGGCGTCCTGCAGTCGATCCACGCCTTCGGCGACAGCACCGTCGGTCCCTACATCCTCGGCCTGATCGGCGTCGTCCTGGTCGGCTCGACGACGCTGATCGTCAGCCGCCTCGACGACCTGCGCTCGGAGAAGCGGATCGACTCGCTGGCCTCGCGCGAGTCGGTCTTCCTCGTCAACAACCTGCTGCTGGTCGGGATGACCGCGGTGATCTTCTGGGGCACCTTCTTCCCGCTGATCTCCGAGCTCTTCACCGGCGAGAAGGCCTCGCTGGCGGCGCCCTGGTTCGACCGCTACACGACGCCGCTGGCGATCGGGCTCGTCCTCTTCACCGGGATCGGGCCGCTGCTGGCCTGGCGCCGGGTCAGCTGGGAGTCGGCCAGGCGCGTCTTCCGGCTGCCGCTCGCGGTCGCCGCCGTGGTGACTCTCGGCCTGGTCGCCTTCACCGACGCCGCCGACAACCTCTGGGCGCTGGCGCTCTTCGCCTTCGCCGCCTTCGCCCTCACCGGCCTGGGGCAGGAGTTCTGGAGCGGGGCCTCGGCCCGCCGCAAGCTGACCGGCGAACCCGGGCCGCAGGCGCTGGTCGGCCTGGTCGGCCGCAACCGCCGCCGCTACGGCGGCTACATCGTCCACGTCGGCGTCATCGTCCTGCTGATCGGCATCGCCGCCTCCTCCAGCTTCCAGACCAACCGCGACGTCGAGCTGAAGCCGGGGGAGAGCACGGTCGTCGACGGCCGCACGATCACCTACGTGAAGCCGACCGTCGCGGTCGACGAAGAGAAGCTCGGCTTCGGCTCGCTGCTGCGGGTCGAAGAAGAGGGGGAGGTCGTCGGCTACCTGCGCCCGAGCCGCCAGTACTTCCGGCCCACCGGCCAGGAGACCGGGCTGATCTCGAGCTTCTTCGCCGGCGAGGCGACCAGCGAGGTCGGCCTGCGGGCCGGGCTCGGCGCCGACCTCTGGATCGCCGAGCAACCCGACATCGCCGCTGTCCAGGGCCGCGGGCGGGACGCCGACAAGGGCTTCGAAGCCTGCGTGCAGGGGGCGCCAGGGACGCCTCCCCAGTGCAAAGCGCTGGGGGCGCTGATGCGGGCCGCGGCCGCCAACCCGGCGCTGCGGGCACGGGCCTTCGAGCAGATCTCCCAGCTCCAGGCCCTGGCCGCTGAGCGCGTGGCGAAGAGCTATCTCGACGACGACGCGCCGGCCACCTTCCGGATCATCGTCGACCCGCTGGTGACCTGGATGTGGATCGGCGGGATCATCGCCCTCGCCGGCGCCCTGATCGCCCTCTGGCCGACCCGCGGCCGGCGGCGCGGCGCGCTGGTCCGGACCGAAGCCGACGCGCGCAAGGAAGCCAAGTACCGCGAGATCCGCGACGCCGAGCTCGACCACGCCGCGGGCAAGCTCAGCGACGAGGACTTCGCCGCGCTCGACGCCGAGCTGCGCCGCGAAGCGCTCGAGATCCTCGACCGCACCGACAGCACCCCGGGCAACGGGAACGGCAGCGGCGCCCACCCGCAGGAGCCGGAAAAGGTCGAGCAGTCCTAGATCGCCTAGAATTCGCCGCCGTGTTCACGTTCTTCAGCGTCATCCAGGTGCTTCTCGCCGTCGTCCTGATCTTCCTCATCCTGCTGCACTCGGGGAAAGACGCGGGGCTCTCGGGCGCCTTCGGCGTCGGCGGTGCCGGCGGCAGCGGCATCGGCGGCGGCTCGATGGTCGAGAAAAACCTCGACCGCGCGACGGTGATCGTCGCCGTCCTCTTCACCCTGAACACCTTCCTGCTGCTGAAGATCTAGGCGTTAATCTGGCTCGGCATGGCTGAGCAGGAGGGGCAGGTCGAGGAGTTCGAGCCGCTGGCTCGCGAGGGCGAGCATGTGGCCCCGCATCTGAACGGAGATTCCTTTCACTGCATGAACTGCGGGGTTCTCGCCCAGCAGATGTGGCAGAGGCTTCGAAGCGGACACTCTGCGTACTACCCCGGGTACAGCCTGTGTACCTGCAGAAACTGCAACACCGAGTCACTATGGAATGTGCGGGAGGAGCGGTGCGTCGATCCGGTGATCGGTGGCGGTCCTCGTCCCCACGTCGAGATGCCTGGCGACGTCAAGGCCGACTACGAAGAGGCTCGCCGCATCGTCGGCCAGTCTCCGCGCGGTGCCTGCGCGTTGCTTCGCCTGTCGGTTCAGAAGCTCTGCAAAGACCTCGGCGAGAAGGGCGAGAACATCAACGAGGACATCAAGAGCCTCGTTCAGAAGGGCCTTCCGGAGGAAGTCCAAGAAGCGATGGACTCCCTGCGCGTGATCGGCAACAACGCGGTCCATCCGGGCGAGATGGACCTGACTGATGACCTAGAGACTGCGACGGCCCTCTTCAATCTCCTCAACTTCGTCGTTGAGGAAATGATCGCTAAGCCGAAGCGGCGGCGCGGTGTCTTCGCGAACCTGCCCCTCGGCGTCCGCGAAGCGATCAAGAAGCGCGACGGCAAGTAGCTCGAACGCTCTCTGAACGGGAACGATCTCAGCGGTGTGCCTTTTCCGCCTTATAGCGGGAAAAGGCACACCGCTGTGGCCAGCGCCGGGACAAATCAAGGTCAAACGTACGTTTTCTTGACAAAAATCCGATCTGTGTCAAAATAACGCACGACACACGGGTTTTTGACAAGGAGGGGGCTGTGGAGGCACACGCGGAGCACGCGCATCACCATCACCACCATGAGCACGCGGAGGTCAACCCGGCGGAGTGGACCGACGGCAAGCGCTATGCCTGGCTGCTGGGGATCGTCGTCCCGCTGGCGCCGTTCTTCGCCTATCTCTACTGGTCGCTGACCGGGATCGGCGCCTTCTGGTTCATCGGCCCGGTCCTCGTCTTCGGCATCTTCCCGCTGCTCGACTTCGCGATCGGGATGGACTCGACCAACCCGCCCGACAGCGTCCTCAAGTTCCTCGAGCAGGATCGCTACTACAAGTGGTGCACCTACCTCTTCATCCCGATCCAGTACGGCGGGCTGATCTTCGCCTGCTGGATCTGGTCGAGCGGGGAGATCAACACGATCGAATCGATCGGCCTGGCGCTGACGATGGGCGTCGTCGGCGGGATTGCGATCAACACCGCCCACGAGCTCGGCCACAAGCGGGCCAGCTCGGAGAAGTGGCTGAGCCGCGTCGCCCTCGCCCAGACCGGCTACGGCCACTTCTTCATCGAGCACAACCGCGGCCACCACGTCAAAGTCGCGACCCCGGAGGACCCGGCCAGCTCGCGCCTGGGCGAGAGCTTCTGGGCCTTCCTGCCGCGCACCGTCGTCGGCAGCCTGCGCTCGGCCTGGGGGATCGAGGCCGCCCGCCTCGACCGGCTGGGCAGGTCGCACTGGGGCATCCACAACGACGTCCTCAGCGCCTGGGCGATGACGATCGTCCTCTTCGCCGGCCTCGCCCTCGTCTTCGGCGCGGTCGTCCTGCCCTACCTGCTGGTCCAGGCGGTCATCGGGTTCTCGCTGCTGGAGGTCGTCAACTACCTCGAGCACTACGGCCTGCTGCGGCAGAAGCGCGATGACGGGCGCTACGAGCGCTGCCTCCCCGAACACAGCTGGAACAGCAACAACGTCGCCTCCAACGTCCTCCTCTACCACCTGCAGCGGCACAGCGACCATCACGCCAACCCGACCCGCCGCTACCAGGCGCTGCGCCACGTCGAAGAAGCGCCCCAGCTGCCGACCGGCTACGCGGGGATGATCGTCCTCGCCTGGTTCCCGCCGCTCTGGCGCCGGGTGATGGACCCACGCTTGCTCGAGCACTACGACGGCGACGTGACCCGCGCCAACATCCACCCGCGCAAGCTCGGCCGGGTGCTGGAGCGCCACGGGCGGCCCGCATGAGCGCCTATTGCTGCCCCAGCTGCGGCTACGTCTACGACGAGGAGGCGGGTCACCCGCGCGAGGGCTTCCCGGCCGGGACCCCCTTCGCCGAGATCCCGGACGATTGGCCCTGCCCCGACTGCGGCGTGCGGGACAAGATCGATTTCGAACCCCTCTCGCTTTCGGCCGACGCCTGACCGTCGCCGCTGCGACCATAGGGGGCATGCCGAACGGGAGGACCCCTTACCAGGAGGCGGCGAGGGAGCTGTTGCGCCAGACGGTCTTCGACGCCGCCCGCGACCAGCTCGGCAGCAAGCCCTGGTCGGAGATCACGATGGCCGACATCGCCACCGGCGCCGGCGTCAGCCGTCAGACCCTCTACAACGAGTTCGGCAACCGCAACGAGTTCGGCTTCGCCTTCGTCATCCACGAGGCCGAACGCTTCATGGACGACGTCGAGAAAGCGGTGCGCGAGCACCTCGACGACCCGCACGCGGCGATCCTGGCCGCGCTCGAGCACTTCCTGCAGGCGGCGGGCGGCGACCCCCTGATCCGCATCCTGCTCAGCGACGACGGCACCGGCGGCATGCTGCCCTTCGTCACCACCCAGGGCCTGCCGGTCGTTCAGTGGGCCACCGATCGGCTGGCGGCGGTGATCGAAGAAGGCTGGCCCCAGGCGCCGGCGGCGGACGTGAAGATGCTGTCCGAGAGCCTTGTCCGTTTGGCGATCAGCTACGTGACGACGCCGGGCGAGTCGGCCGAGGAGACCGCCAGGCGCGTCGCCGACCTGCTCGGCCCCTTCATCGAGAAGGCGCTCGGCTCGGCGGTCGAGTAGGGCCCGACGCCCGGCGAAGCCGCGCGTCGAAGTAGAGCATCGATCCCGAGCTACGGATATCGGGCTGGGCGAAGCCGGCTTCGCCCAGCCACCGCATCACGTCGTCTCCGCTGCCGGGCCTGCCGAAATCGCCACGGCCCGGCTTGACGAGAAGCCGTCCCCGGCGGCGGCTTCCGCCGAGGACGAAGGTCGAGCCGACCAGCCGGCCGCCCGGCTTCAGGATCCGCCCCGCCTCTCGCAGCGCGGCGGCGGGATCGTCGAAGCAGTGCAGCCCCCAGTAGGAGAGGAAGAGGTCGGCGCTGTCGTCGGGCAGCGGGACCTTCGTCGCGTCGGCTTCGACCAGCTCGACCCGGGAGAGCGAGCGGGCCTCCGCTCGCCGGCGCGCTCGCCGCAGCATCGAGGGGGAGAGGTCGACCGCGAGGTAGCGCACCGACTGTCCCGGCGCCAGGCCGCGCAGCGCCGGTCCGGCCCCGCAGGGGCAGTCGACGACGGTGCCGCCGCGGGGAGCCTCGGCCACCGCCGCCATGCTCTCGTAGTAAGGGCGGATGTCGCTGCCCCAGAACGTCCGCGCGATCAGCCGGCTCAGCCGCGGCCGCTCCATGTAGGCGGAGAAGGCGACGCCGAAGGGGGAGGCGTAGTAGTCGCTCCGCGACATCGCTGCGAGTCTAGGCTCGGTCGATGGACTTTTCGCCGACGCTGATCACACTCGGGATCCGTCCTCTGGTGGCGGGCGACGCGGCCGAGCTCTACGCGCTGGTGAAGGCAAACCCCGACCTGGAGGAGTGGATGCCCTGGGCGGCCGAGCAGGACCTGCCCGCGACCGAGGGCTTCATCGCCGAGGCCGAGGAGCAACTGCGCGACGGGAAGGGATTCCAGGCCGCGATAGAACGGGAGGAGGAGATCGTCGGCGTCGTCGGCCTCCACACGATCGACTGGGTGAACCGCAGCACCAGCATCGGCTACTGGCTCACCGCGAGGGTCCGCGGCAGGGGCCTCATGACCACCGCCGTGCGCGCCCTCCTCGACCACGCCTTCCACGATCTGGAACTGCACCGCATCGAGATCCACTGCGCCCCGGAGAACCGCCCCAGCCGCGCGATTCCCGAGCGCCTCGGCTTCCGCGAGGAAGCGCACCTGCGCGAGACCGAGCTGGTCGGCGGCCGCTACCTCGACAGCGTGGTGTACGGGATGCTGGCGCAGGAGTGGGGGAGCACCCCCGTTTGAACAAATGAACCCGGTTGTTTGGCCGGGGCGGCCTTTGCCTGCGGGGGCGCTGCGGGTTAGCGTCGATGCAAGCGCAAAGGAGGTCGTATGAGCGCACAGGCAAACAAGGAAACGGCCGAAGCCGCCTACCGGGCATTTGCCGACGGCGACGCCGCCGCCGCGATGCAGAACATGGACGACGGCGTGGTCTGGACGGCCCGGGGGAACAGCTCCCTCACCGGTACCTACAGAGGCAAGGAAGAGATTGCGACTCTGTGGGCGAAACTCGGCGAAAAAGGGCTCAAGACCGAGCCTCACGACTACATCGCCGACGGCGACAAGGTCGTTGTTCTGACCACGATCACGCTCGACGGTCAGACCAACGAGGCGGCCGACATCCTCACCTACGACGGGGAAGGCAAGCTGGTCGCGTTCGATCAGCTCGGCGATCCGACGATCGTCAACAGCCTCTATCCGCGTTGAAGCGAGCGGGAGGTCGCGCGCCCGGCGTGCGACCTCTCTCCTAGCTGGGAAGATGGCGCATGCGCCCGAACCCGCTGTTCGCCTCTGACGACCCGGAGCTGGTGCGGGCCTTGGTGCGCGAGCACCCCTGGGCGACGCTGGTCACCTCGACCGCGGCCGGCCTCGTCGCCTCTCACTACCCGGTGCTGCTCGACGAGGACGCGCCAGGGCTGACGCTTCTCACCCATCTCGGTCGGCCCGACGACGAGGTGCTCGAGATCGAGGGGGGAGAGGTTCTCGTGATCGTCCAGGGCCATCACGGCTACGTCTCGCCGGGGTGGTACTCCGCGCAGGAGCGCAAGGTGCCGACCTGGAACTTCACCGTCGCCCACCTGCACGGCACGCCGCAGGTCCTGGGCGAAGACGAGAACTTCGAGGTGCTGACCAGGCTGGTCGCACATTTCGAGCGGCGCCTCGATCGCCCCGCCTTCCTCGATCCCGCCGACGCCCCGATCGCCAAGGGAACCGTCGGCCTCCGCATCCCGGTCGACCGCTTCGAGATGAAGCGCAAGCTGAGCCAGAACAAAGACGAGGAGACCCGTCGCAACGTGATCGCGGCGCTGCGGGAGGACGGTCCATACAGCCATCCGGTCCTGGCCGACGAAATGGAGCGCGAGCTGGCCGAAAACGGCTAGGCATTCCTGCCTGGAGAGGAAAACTTTAGCCCTGAGAGGCGATTTGGCCGAATGTTTTAGAGATCTTTTCGAACAAATGTGGTGCCATGTCTCCTGTGTTTTCTCCTTGCACCCCGTTCAAGGCGTCCATCGGTCTGATCGCGATGCTTTGCGCGCTGGCGATCCCGGGGGCCGCCGGAGCGGCGGCCTCCGGGCTGGCCTCGTCCTCCGAACTGACTTTCCCCTCGGACGAGGCCCACGTGGAAGGCTCCCGGGCGTCGTTCTGGGTCGAGTGCTCGGCCTCGGACGCGAGCAGCTGCAGCGGCACGCTGACGCTGACGGCGAACGGCAAGAAGCACAATGTGCCGTTCTCGGTCCTCGCCGGCACCCACCAGAGCCTCAGCGTGCGGCTGGGCGCCCGCTCGACGGCCAAGCGCTTCGTCGCTGTCGCCAGGACCGCCCAGGACGGCGGCGGCTACGTTCGCTCCTGGGGAGTCCTCGAGCTTCGTTAGCGGCGAGCGCGGCCGCTCGGAAGCGGCCGCGCCGTGGTATCTGAAGATCGCTGAGCGATCAGTCGATGAACACTTCTTCCGGCGTGTTGACGACTGCGGCCGCTGTCAGGGTTGCGGAGGTGCCGCAGAAGGCGCTGCCGCCGGTGCGGGGGACCGTCGCGCTGAGGTCGAGTGTCGCCGGACCGCCGGTGATGCTGCTGTCTGTCACGACTCCGAGATCGGTGTTGTTGGTCGAGTAGACGCATTCGATCCCGAAGGACAGGAGTGTCGCTCGTCCTTCTGTGCCGCTCGATGTGATTGTCCCCACTCCTTTGCCGGCGGAGTGGATTTCAAGCGTGCCCGTTTTTACGGTGTGGATGACGATGTTGCTGTTGCATTCTTTGTAGGTGTAGTTCGTGGCTTTTCCTTGACCTGTCACGCCGGCGCCGTGGACTTCGATTTTCCCTTCCATGCTGAAGTTGCATTCGAACTGCATGATCGGCGTATCCCAGATCACATGTCCCTCTGAGGTGCCGGCGAGGGTGCCTGTGTAAATCGTCCCGGCGGGCGATGTCGCATAGGTCGCAAAGGCAGTGCTCGCAAAGACCAGTGACGTGGCCATCGCGAAGACGACGATCAGGAACATCTTCAGGTGCTTCATCTTCTCTCCTTGTTATGGCTCTTTAGGAACGACTGGTTCCCCCTTCTTTAGCGTCGACCGGGTCAATAGTCAAGATTTCCTGATCAAACGCAGACGAGGGTTTCCCTGCAGATGCCGAGACAGAAGAGAGGGCCGAGGGCCCCGGGGAGGGAGAGATTCTCGAGGAGGGGAGATGCCCTCCAGGTCTGGTCTAGTGCGGCTGAGAGGAGTCGAACCTCCACGGGTGTTTCCACCCACAAGGCCCTCAACCTTGCGCGTCTACCAGTTCCGCCACAGCCGCTCGAGGGCGAGGGATTCTAGATGTTTGCGTGCAAGGGGAGGCCGCAGGTTGCGGGCGTCCGGAGGAGGCGCTAGCCTGCGAACAAGTGTTCGAAGGCAATTTGCGCCTATTTGACCCGGCAGCGGAGGAAACCGAGACGACGATGGAACTGGACCTGACCAAGCGGCAAAAGGAGATCTTCGACTTCATCGGCAAGTACGCGGCGAAGACCGGCTATCCGCCAACCGTGCGGGAGATCGGCAAAGCCGTCGGCCTGCATTCGTCCTCCACCGTCCACGCCCACCTGGCCAACCTGGAGAAGCTTGGGCTGGTCAAGCGGGATCCCTCCAAGCCGCGGGCGATCGAGCTGCTCTTCGACAAAGCCAAGCGGACGATCCGGCCCGAGAACGGCCTGCCGCTGGTCGGCCAGGTCGCCGCCGGCGCGCCGATCCTGGCCGAAGAGAACATCGAGGAGTACCTCGAGGTTCCCGACGTGATCGGCGGCGAGGACGGCGACTACATCCTCCAGATCCGCGGCGAAAGCATGAAGGACGCCGGCATCCTCGAAGGCGACTACGTGATCGTGCGGCCGAGCGACGATGCGATCGACGGCGAGATCGTCGTCGCCCTGATCGGCGAGGAGGCGACGGTCAAGAGGATCTTCCGCGAAAAGGACCACGTTCGGCTCCAGCCCGAAAACGAGGAAATGGAGCCGATCCTCACCACCGAGGCAAGGGTGCTGGGCAAAGTGGTCGGCGTCTTCAGGAAGGTCTGACTCCCCGCATTCAGCGGCTGCGCCCTAGGGCCAGTTGCCTGATTCGATGAGGCGTTTGTAGCGCCGCTGGCGGCGGCGCGCATCCCATAGCAGCGCCGGCAGCAGCCGTATCGCGACGCGCGGGAAGAGGTTGACGAGGCGCAGCATCGGGCCGCGCCAGCGGGGAACGATGAGGATCGGCCGGGGCCGCTCGGTCAGCTTGCCGACCTGGGCCGCGACCTCCTCCGCGGTGAGCAGGTGGCCGGAGAAGGAGGCGGCCGCGTCGACGTCGTCGAGCTTGTCCTCGAGCATCGGCGTCCAGATCCCGTCCGGGCAGACGGCTGAGACCCGGATCCCCTTGATGCCCATGCGCCGCAGGTCGAAGAGGGTGCCGAGGGTGAAGGCCATCGCCGCGTGCTTGCTCGCCGAGTAGGCGACCTCTCCCGGCGCGGCGACGATCCCGGCCAGGGAGACGACGTTGACGACGTGGCCGTGGCCGGCGGCGCGCATCGGCCCGAGCGCGGCGACCGTGCCGTTCATCAGGCCGGTGACGTTGACGTCGAGCATCAGCTGCCGAGCCTCGGCGCTCTGCACCCAGGGCGGGCCGGGGAAGAAGACGCCGGCGTTGTTGACCCAGAGGTCGAGGGAGCCGGTGCGACCGATCGATTCGGCCAGCCCTCGGCAGGCGGCCTCGTCGCGGACGTCGAGGGCCGATCCGCGCGCCTCGCCGCCCAGCTCGGCGGCGACCCGATCGGCGGCGCCGGCGTCGACGTCGGTTACGTGGACGCGGTAGCCGCGCCCCGCGAGGTCGGCGGCGATCGCGCGGCCGAGGCCGCTGCCGGCGCCGGTGACAACCGCCGTTCGCATGCCCGCCACCATAACCGGCGATCCGCTTGGCCGGAGGGATTCGCCGAGCTACCATCAAGGGGCGGGCCGAGCGACTGCGGGGGGGAGAGAAAACCCCTCGAGGAAAGTCCGGACACCACAGGGCAGGGCGGTGGGTAACGCCCACCCGGGGAAACCCGCGGGAAAGTGCCACAGAAATGACACGGCCGATGGCGCGACTGCAGCTGCGTCGCGCACAGGCAAAGGTGAAATGGTGCGGTAAGAGCGCACCGGCGTCGCGGTGACGCGGCGGCCAGGCAAACCCCGCCCGGTGCAAGGCCAAGCAGGACCGTCGACCCGGCTCGGCGAGGTCCAGGTAGGCCGCAGAGATAGATGG
>DASURF010000072.1:0-9842 GCA_036280195.1 Solirubrobacterales bacterium
CTACGCCGACCGCCTCTCGCCGGCGCTCCTGGGCAACTCCGACCACCCCTACGGCCCGGTCACCGTCGAGACCTACCAGTGGTTCGTGCGCAACGCCGGGAAGATCTCCAACGCCTACTCGATCGTCATCTGCGACGAGGCGCACACCGCCCTAGGCGAGAAGACCAGCGCCTGCATCCGCAACTGGACGGCGCCGCTCTACATCGGGATGACCGCGACCGGGGCGCTGATCGCGCGCCACGTCACCGACCTCTTCCCGACCCAGACCTCGCGCTTCGACCTCGCCCAGGCCGCCCGCCGCGGCGTCATCGCGCCGCTGCGGTGCCTGCGGATACCGCCCGGGCCGGGGGTGCGGACGATCGCCAAAGTGCCGCTGCGCAAAGGCGAGGTCGACCAGGACTTCGACCAGGAGGAGCTGGCCGCGCTGCTCGACCAGGAGCCCTTCAACGTCGCGATCGCCGACCTCTACCGCTCGCGCTTCCGCAAGATCCCGGGTGTCGTCTACACCGCCGGCGTCCAGCACGCGAAGAACGTCGCCAAAGCCTTCCGCGACGCCGGCATCAACGCCCAGGCGGTCTCCGGCGAGACGCCGAAGCGCGAGCTGGCCGAGATCCTCGCCGGCTTCGAGCGCGGCACTGTCGACGTCCTCTGCAACGCGATGCTGCTGGCCGAGGGCTGGAACAGCCCGCGGGCGACGATCTGCATGCACCTGGCGCCGACCGCCTCGCGGCGGATCTACCAGCAGCGGGTCGGTCGCGTCACCCGCCGGGCGCCGGGCAAGGAGGCGGGGATCGTGCTCGACTTCGTCCACCCGGCGACGACCCACGACGAGACGATCGTCACCCTGCACAGCCTGCTCGACCGCGACGTCTATCGCGGCGGCGCGATCGTCGTCGGACCGGTGCGGCGCGGGCGCGGGCGCAAGATCCGGGTCGAGCGGCGGATCGTCCCCGTCTCCGACGTCGAGGAGCGGCGGATGGAGGTGCTGGAACGGGAGATCTGGCGGATCGCGGTCGAGAACCTCGACTACCCCGAGCAGCACGCCTGGGCGGCGCTGGCCGGGGCGCGGGTCAACACCCAGGGCTGGCGGCGGGCGCGGGCGATGCTGCAGAACGACCGCACCAAGGAGCTGCGCAAGCGCTTCCTGCTGACCTGCGTGCAGCGCAACCGCAACTCGCAGCTGCGGCTGAAAGCACTGGGCGAGATCGCCGACCTGGGCGATCCCGAGGCTTTCGACGACGCGATTGAAATCGTCGGCACCTGGAGCCGCGAGGACAAACGGGCGGGGACGAAGACCTGCCTGCAGGCGCTGGTCGACAAACGGATCGGCCGCCGCGACCAGGCGCAGGCGTGGGTCTGGCGGCTGGCCGGCTACACCCGCGAACTGCACGAGGAGTACGCGGTGCAGCGCTGGCCGGAGACCAAGCGGCTGCTGGGCCTGCTGGTCAACTCCTCCGGCCGCGCCCACGGGCGCAACGCGCGGCGACTGGTGCACGCGGCGCGCAAACAGGACCGCCGTCTGGCGGTGGCGCTGCTGGCCGCCGCTGTCTCGCACACGCCCGAGGGCGAGGAGGTGCTGCGCGGGGCGCGGATGCGGATGGCGCGGAAACCCTCGGCCGTCGCCCGCGAGCTGCTGAAGAACTTCCCCAAAGGCGGCAAGCGCCGCCGCAAGCGCAAACGCAAACAGGGGGGCGCGGACGGCAACGGCGCCGCGCCCGAGAAGGACGGCAGGCGCCGCTCGCGCGAGCGCTCAGAAGCGGGTGAGGTGGACCTCGCCGGCGCCGACGGCGATGCGGTCGCCGCCGGGGGTGACGACGACGAGATAACCCCGGTCGTCGACGCCGTCGGCGACTCCTGAGCCGCCCTCCCAGGCGATCTCCCTTCCTTTTAGGGCGTCGCGTCGGCGCCACTCCTCTAGGACTTTGTCGGGCTCTGCTTGGACCCAGTGGTTCAGGCGTTGGTTGAGGGGACCGACGGGAGGGGGTCCGGCGGACAACGGCGGGGAGGGTCCGGCGGACCCCCTCCCGTCGGTCCGTCGAGCGGCTGGGAAGAGTGAAACTGCCGTGGCTCGGAGCTCGGGCGGGAACTCGTGCTCTTCGATGAAGAGGTTCAGGCCGATGCCGATCACCGCCCAGCCGTCTTGTGGTCTTGCCTCGATCAGGACGCCGGCCAGCTTGCGGCCTTCGACGTGGATGTCGTTCGGCCACTTGACCTTGCACTCGAGGTCGGGGTTGAGTTGCTCGGCGGCCTCGCAGACGGCGAGGGGGACGGCTAGGGGGAGCATCGTGTGGTGCTCTTCGAGGGGGCGGACGATCGCGGAGTAGAGGAGGGCCTTGCCGGGGGGTGCGGTCCAGGTGCGGCCCTGACGGCCGCGGCCGGCGCTCTGCTCGGTGGCGGTGACGACCGTGCCGTGCGGCGCGCCGGCCGCTGCGAGCTCGCGCGCCCGCGTGTTGGTCGAGTCGGTTTTCGCGAAGTGCCGGTGCGGGAAGCCGAAGCGCAAGGCGACTTGGTCAACCATAGGTTGACTAAAGCGCCTCGGCATCGGCGAGGAGGGCGGCGAGGAGGCCGTCGACGTCGTGGCGCTCGGCCTCGACGTGGACCTCGAGGCCGGCGGCGCGCGCCGTCTCGCTGGTGATCGGGCCGATCGAGACGATCCGCGCGCTTTTCGGGAAGCGGTCGCCGAGTGCCTCGACGAGGTTGGTGACGGTCGAGGAGGAGGTGAAGGTGACGTAGTCGGCGCTCCGGGCGGCTTCGACCTCCGCGTCTCCAGGCTGCTCGCGGACGGTCTCGTAGAGGGCGACGACGTCGACCTCGGCGCCGCGTTCGCGCAGCGCGTCGGGGAGGACGTCGCGGGCCTCGGCGGCGCGGGCGACGAGGACGCGGGTGCCCGAGACCTCCGTGTCCTCCAGCGCTTCGATCAGCCCCTCGGCGACGAAGTGCTCCGGGACCACGTCGGCGAGAACTCCCCGCGCCGCCAGCGCCCGCGCAGTTCCCGGACCGATCGCGGCCACGGTGACGCCTGCCAGCGCGCGCGCGTCGAGGCCGGCGGCTTCCATCGCCTCGAAGAGCAGGCGGACGCCGTTGGGGCTGGTGAGGCAGACGAGCTCGTAGACCCCGAGCGCGCCGGCGACCTTCAGCACCTCCTCGCTCTCGATCCGCGGCTCGATCCGGATCGCCGGCAGCTCGACCACCTCGGCGCCGAGGTCGCGCAGGGTTGCCGCCAGCCCGCTGGCCTGGGCGCGGGCGCGGGTGACGACCACGCGCTTTCCGTGCAGCGGACGGCGCTCCAGCCATTCGAGCTCCGCACGGCGCCGTGCGACCTCGCCGACGACGATCAGCGCCGGCGCCTTGATCTCCTCCCGCGCGACGGTCTCGGCGATCGTCCCCAGGGTTGCGGTCACGGTCCGCTGTCCCGGCCAGGTCCCGCGTTCGATCGCGGCCGCGGGCTCCTTCGGGTCCCGCCCCGCCTCGATCAGCGCCGCCGCGTTCTCCGCCAGCCGCTTGACGCCCATGTAGAAGACGAGCGTGCCGGGGAAGCGGGCGAGCGCCGCCCAGTCGAGTGCGCTCTCCTCCTTCTCGGGGTCCTCGTGGCCGGTGACGAAGGCGACGGCGGAGGCGTCGTCGCGGTGGGTGACCGGAATCCCCGCGTAGGCGGTGGCGGCGACCCCGGCGGTCACCCCGGGCACCACCTCGAACTCGACGTCGGCCTCGCGCAGCGCTTCGCCCTCCTCGCCGCCGCGGCCGAAGACGAACGGGTCGCCCCCCTTGAGGCGGACGACGCTCTTTCCGGCTCGCCCGGCCTCGACCAGCCGCTCCCCGATCTCCTCCTGCGGCACCGAGGGAACTCCAGGCTGCTTGCCGACGTAGATCAGCTCGGCATCCTCCCGGGCGCCGTCGAGCGCGCCCGGCGGGATCAGCCGGTCGTAGAAGATCGCGTCGGCGGTTGCGATCAGCTCCAGCGAGCGCGCGGTCATCAGCCCGGGATCGCCCGGCCCGGCGCCGACCAGGTAGACGACTCCCGCTCGGGCGCTCACGACATCTCCTCCGCCCGGTCGAGGAGCTCGCGGGCGCCGGCGCCGAGCAGGCGTTGAGCCAGTTCGGCTCCGGCCAGGGCCGGCTCCTCGGCGCTCGCCTCCAGCCGGTCGCGCAGCCACTCGCTCCCGTCCGGCAGGCCGACGAAAGCCTCGATTGCCAGTCGCCCGCCCTCGACCCTGGCATGCGCGCCGAGCGGGCTGGCGCAGGTCGCATCGAGCAGGGTGACGACGGTCCGCTCTGCGGTCAGCTCGCGCATCGCGTCGAGGTCGTTGATCGCCGCCGCGGCATCGGTCGTGGCCTCGTCCTCGGTCCGCACCTGCAGCGCCAGGGCTCCCTGGCCGGCGGCGGGCACCATGCGGTCGACCGGGATCGCAAACCCGATTTCGTCCTCGCGCCCGAGCCGGCGCAGGCCGGCGGCGGCGAGGACGATCGCGTCCAGCTCTCCCTCCTCCAGCTTGCGCAGGCGGGTGTCGACGTTGCCGTGCAGCTCCTCGATCCGCAGGTCCGGCCGCGTCGCCAGCAGCTGCGCCCGCCGGCGCAGGCTCGCGGTCCCGACCCGCGCCCCCTCGGGCGCGTCGTCGAGGGAGGTGCCGGGACCGATCCAGACGTCGGCCGGGTCCTCGCGCGGGGGCACCGCGGCGATCTCCAGCCCCTCGGGCATCGTCCCCGGCAGGTCCTTGGCCGAGTGCACGCCGAGCTCCGCGTCGCCGGCCAGCAGCACCCGCTCGACCCCGCGCACGAAGCGCGACTTGTCGCCCGGCTCGCCGTCGGAGCTCGCCTCGACCAGCTCCGCCCCGCCGAGGCGGTCGCCGACCCAGCGCGCCTGGGTCAGGGCGAGGGCGCTACCGCGGGTAGCGATCCGCACGCCTCAGTCCTTGCGGCGGCGCAGCTCGGTGACGTTGTCGACATGCGCCTCGACCTCGGGCTCGGTCTCGGCGTCGAGGCCGAACAGCTCGCGCAGGGCGCTGACGAGGTAATAGGACTCACCGGAGCAGGCCGAGCCGCGGATCCGCAGGGTCGGGTCGTGCAGCAGCCGCGAGGCGATCGCCTTCGCCATCTTCTCCAGCCGCTCGCGATCGGCGTCGGACAGGCTCTCCCAGCGACCCTCGTTCTCGGTCAGCACCCGCCGCACGACCTCGTCGCCGTGCTCGCGCAGGGCGCTGATCGTCGGCACCACCCCCTGCAGGCCGAGCCAGCGCTCGAAGCGGTCGAGCTCGGCCTCGAGGATCAGCTCCGCCCGCCGCGCCTCGGCCTCGCGGCCGCTGGTGTTGCGTTCGACGATCTGCTGGACGTCGTCGATGTCGTGGACGGTGACGCCGTCTATCTCGCGACAGGCCGGCTCGATGTCGCGCGGCACCGCCAGGTCGATCGCCAGCAGCGGCCGCTCGGGACGCTGCTCCATCACGTGCTCGAGCCCGTCGCGCTCGACGATGTGGTGCGGCGAGTTCGTCGCCGAGACGACGATGTCGGCGTCTGTGAGCTGCTCGGGCAGCTCGTCGAAGCGGACCGCGGTGCCGTCGAAGCGCTGGGCGAGGCCGATCGCGCGGTCGTAGTGACGGTTGGCGACGAAGACGGTGGCGACGCCGCGGGCGACCAGCGCCTTGGCGACCAGCTCGGCGGTCTCGCCGGCGCCGACGACCAGCACCCGGCGGTCGGAGAGGTCGCCGAGCGTGCGCCGCGCCAGCTCGACGGCCACCGAGGGGATCGAGACCCCCTTCTCGCTGATCCCGGTTTCCTCGCGGGCGCGGCCGCCGGCGCTGAGCGCGCCGCGGAAGAGGCGGTTGAGGATCGGCCCGGTGGCTCCCTCGACCATCGCCAGCTCATACGCCCGTTTGACCTGGCCCTGGATCTCGGCCTCGCCGAGGATCATCGAGTCGAGCCCGGCGGTCACCTGCAGCAGGTGGCGGGCGGCGTCGCCGGCGCGCAGCGAGTAGAGGTGGCCGAGCAGCTCGGTCGGGCGGATCTCCGCCTGGCGGGTGAGGACCCCGAGCGCGGCGGACTCGGCCTCGACCGGATCGGAGACGATCAGGTAGAGCTCGGTGCGGTTGCAGGTCGAGATCGCCGCCGCCTCGTGGATCTCCGGTGCGGCGGTCAGCTCGGCCAGGGCGCTGACGGCGCGGCCCTCGGTCAGCGAGAGGCGCTCGCGCAGGTCCAGCGGCGCGGTCTTGTGGGAGACGCCGAGGGCGAGCAGCTCAGGCATGAGGCGCCGCCTCCGCTTCGCGTCCGGGGGCGGCTTGGTTCTCCTCGCGCCGCTCGGCGATCTCCGCCACCTCGCGCAGCTCGCGCTCGATCCGCCCCAGTTTCGCCGCCATGATCGCGACGTAGACGACGAGGAGGACGACGAAGACGACGTAGGCGCCGGCCACGTACTTGCCCGCCTCGTCGAGCGGCAGCGCCGGAGCGCCGAGCGGCAGCAGGACGGCGAGCTCCAGCATCAGCTCACCTCCGGGGCGATCCGGGAGCTGCCGCCGGAGACCGGCGCGTCGAGGGCGCGGCGCAGGCGCTTGACCTGGCCGGAGGCGCTCTTCGCGGTCAGCTCGAATTTGACCAGCGTCGTCCACAGCAGACCGATCGCGACCAGCATGCAGAGGAAGGTGAGCATCATTTCGCCCGGCATCCCGCCTTCGGCGGTGGCGAAGGTGCGGGGGTGGACGAGGCTCTCGGCCATCCGCACGGCCATGAAGTTGAGCGGCACGAAGGCGCCGGCGGTGATCGCGAAGACAGAGGCGTAGCGGGCTTGCCGGTCGCGGTCCTCGATCGCGTAGCGGAAGGGGTAGTAGGTCGCGTAGAGGAGGAAGACGATCAGGAAGCTGACCAGGGTCGGCTCGTCCCAGACCCACCAGTGCCCCCAGGAGGCCTTGGCCCAGATCGCGCCGGTGATCAGCACGGCGACGCCGAAGATCACCGAGAGGTGGATCGCGACGTAGGAGTAGGCGTCCCACTTGCGGTCGTCGGTCCGCAGGTGGGCGATCGCGAAGATGCCGCCGACGACGAAGCCGATCAGCGCCACGATCGCCAGCGGCACGTGGATGTAGAAGATCTTCTGGACGAAGCCCTGGTCGCCGTCGAGCGGCGCGTAGAAGAAGACCAGCGAAAGCGACAGGGCCAGCATCGCCACGGTGGCGATCGAGAGGGGCTTGAGTCCTTTGCCGTACATGCCCAGGAGGGTCGGGGAAGTCGGTTGCCCGGTCAGTCCTCGAGGAGGAAGTCGAAAACGGCGTAGCCGACCAGGCCGAAGATCAGATCGTATAGGCCGAGCACCATCAGCCAGGTGCCGAAGCGGTCGTAAGAGGGACCACCCACCGCCAGCAGCGGCTCGGTGGCGCCGGTGGCGGCGATCATCAGCGGCACCACCAGCGGCAGGAGGACGAGCGGGACGAGCAGGTCGCGGGCGCGCGAGTTGACCGCCATCGAGGAGATCAGGGTGCCGGTGGCGGCGAGCCCGAGGTCGGCGAGCAGGAGGACGGCGAGGAGCGGGCCCAGGCCGGCGGCGTCGTCGAGGAAGAAGACCGCGAAGATCGGCACCGTCACCAGCTCCAGCGCCAGCAGGTAGACGAGCAGGGCCGTCACCTTGGCGGCGAAGAGGACGCTGCGGTCGATCGGCGCCAGGCGGATCGCGTCGAAGCCGCCCTCCTCGCGCTCGGCGACGAAGAGGCGGTTGATGCCGAGCACCGCCGCGAACAGCAGGGTCGCCCAGAGGACGCCGGAGGCGAGGCTGCCGGAGAGGGCGGTGCGGTCGAGCCCGAAGCGGAAGATGACGAAGGTGGTGATGGCGAAGAGCGCCATCGCCGGCAGCGACTGCAGGGTGCGCAGCTCCGAGCGCAGGTCCTTGGCGAGGATCGCGGCGAAGGCGGTGCGGGAGGGGGTCACGAGACCACCGCCGTCTCGCCGATACCCAGCCGCAGCACCTGGTCGGCCTCGGGCAGGTGGCGCTCGGGGTCGTGGGTGACGACGACGCGGGTGCGGCCCTCGCCGGGGCCGATCAGGGCGCGGGCCAGCTCGCGTCCCTCGGCGTCGAGGTTGGAGTCGGGCTCGTCGAGCAGCAGCAGCTCCGGCTGGTGGAGGACGCAGCGGCAGATCGAGAGCCGCTGCCGCATCCCGGCCGAGAGCTCGGCGACCCGCTCGTCGGCGCGGCGCTCCATCCCCACCGCTCGCAGCAGCTCCTCGATTCGCGCCTCGGCCGCCTCGCGGCCGATCCCGTGCAGGCGCGCCTGAAAGCGCAGGTTCTCGCGGCCCGAGAGGTCGCGGTAGAGCAGCGGCTCGTGGCCGAGGTAGCCGATCCGGCCACGCAGCTTCCAGGCCTCCCTGGGCAGCGCACAGCCGAGCACGGCGACCTCGCCGCCGCTCGGACGCAGCAGGGTGGCGAGGATCCGCAGCAGCGTCGTCTTGCCCGCGCCGTTGGGGCCGAGGACGACCAGCGAGGCGCCTGCGGGCAGCTCGAAGCCGACGCCGTCGAGGGCGGGTCGGTCGCCGTAGTCGCGCCGCAGCGCCGCGACACGAATCGCGGGCGCGGCCTTCTCCTGGAGGGGCGGCATCTGCAAAGCGGATTCTGATGCCTGCCGGTCGTCTAGGCTGCCGCAGCCTCCCAGGGGGCAGATCCAGTCAAAGACAAGGAGGATGGATGAGGAAGAGGAAGCGGGTCGCCGCGCTGACCCTGACCGCGCTGCTGGCCATGGCCGCGACCGCCGTGGCCGCGCCGCAGCCCGGCGAGACGGTGAAGGTGAAATCGACGATCACCCTCGGCGCCAGCGGCTACCAGGGCAAGGTCAAAGCCGCCAACCCGAACTGCGTCGGCGAACGGACCGTCGTCCTCAAGCAGAAGGGCAACGGCGTCCTCAGCCGCTCGAAGTCGAAGCCGAACGGCAACTGGAAGGCCGACCTCGACGCGCTGAACGAAAACATCGAGATCCCGGCGATGGTCTACGCCGAAGTGAAGCCCTCGACCCAGGCGACCGCGGGGCCGATCTACAAGTGCCTCGCCGCCGTCTCCAAGACGGTGGAAATCGGCGGCGGCTGATTCCGCGCGCCGTTACCGGCGCTTCTTCCGCAGGGTGCGGCGCCCGACCTTCATCAGCGGCGCCGCACCTTCGCGCAGCGCCTTGGCGCGGACCTCGCCCTTGCCGTAGAGGATCTTGGCGGAGGCTTTGACCGCCTCGCCCAGGGTCTGGTCGTAGGGGTGCCACCAGAAGTCGCGGGTCAGGCCCGGCTCCCAGGCGTTCATCTTGATGTTGACGCACTCGTAGAAGCCGAATTTGGAGTGCGAGCGGCCGAGGCCGGAGTCCTTGACGCCGCCCCAGGCGCACTGGCAGGCGCCGTGGCTGAAGGAGTGGTCGTTGACCCAGACCATCCCCGACTCGATTCGCCGGGCGATGCGGGCGCCGCGCTGACGGTCCTTGGTCCAGACCGAGGCGCCGAGACCGAACTCGGAGTCGTTGGCGAGGTCGATCGCCTCCTGCTCGGAGTCGACGACGACGATCGGCAGCACCGGGCCGAAGATCTCCTCGCGCATGATCCGCATCTCGTGGGTGACGCCGATGAGGACGGTGGGGGCGATGTAGCGGCCGTCGGCGAGGCCGGGCGGGTCGACCGGGCCGCCGCAGCGCTTGGTCGCGCCCGAGGCGACCGCGTCCTCGATCAGGTCGACGACGATCCCGTACTGGTCCAGAGAGGTCATCGGGCCGATCGCGGTGTCCCAGTCGAGCTGGTTGCCGACCTGGAGCTTTTCGGCCTCGCGGACGACGCCCTCGACGAAGCGGTCGGCGACGTCGCGCATCACGTAGACGCGCTCGATCCCCGAGCAGGTCTGG
>DASURF010000073.1:0-10449 GCA_036280195.1 Solirubrobacterales bacterium
GCTCGAGCTCGAGCGCGACCTCTGAGCCGCGGCGGGGGCGCCGCGGCGCCACCCCGCCACGCTTCCCGGCGTCCCCTTACAATCCCGCGCCCGGCACGGCTGAGCTGCACGGCCGGTGATCCGATGCGCGACAAGCCACCCGAGACATACGAGGAGAAGCTCTCCCAGCTGCGCGAGCTCCGCGAGGCCGCGATCCACTCGGCCTCCGAGGCCGCCGTCGAGAAGCAGCACGCGAAGGGCAAGATGACCGCCCGCGAGCGGATCGAGAAGCTGCTCGATCCCGGCACCTTCGAGGAGCTCGACACCTTCGTCCGCCACCGCACCTACGACTTCGAGATGCAGAAGAACCGGCCCTGGGGCGACGCCGTCGTCACCGGGCACGGCACGATCGACGGCCGCACCGTCTTCGTCTTCTCCCAGGACTTCACCGTCTTCGGCGGCAGCCTCGGCGAGGTGATGGCGGAGAAGATGTGCAAGGTGATGGACCTGGCCGCCCAGGTCGGCGCCCCGGTGATCGGCATCAACGACTCCGGCGGGGCGCGGATCCAGGAGGGCGTCGTCAGCCTCGGCGCCTACGGCGACGTCTTCGTCCGCAACGTCAAGTGCTCGGGCGTGATCCCGCAGATCAGCCTGATCATGGGCCCCTGCGCCGGCGGCGCCGTCTACTCGCCGGCGATGACCGACTTCATCTTCATGGTCAAAGAGACCTCGCACATGTTCATCACCGGCCCGGAAGTGATCAAAACCGTGACCGGCGAGGAAGTCGAGTTCGAGGAGCTGGGCGGGGCGATGAGCCACAACTCGAAGTCGGGGGTGGCGCACTTCGCCTCCGAGGACGAGGAGAGCTGCCTCGAGGACGTGCGCTACCTGATGAGCTTCCTGCCCTCGAACAACCTCGAGGCGCCGCCGCGCTTCGAGCCGAGCGACGACCCCGAGCGCGAAGACGAGGCGCTCGACACGGTCGTGCCCGACGACCCGCAGAAGCCCTACGACATGCGCGACGTGATCTCCCTGGTCGTCGACGACGAGGAGTTCTTCGAGGTCCACGAGCACTTCGCGAAGAACATCGTCTGCGGCTTCTCCCGCCTCGACGGCTATCCGGTCGGGATCGTCGGCAACCAGCCCGCCTTCCTCGCCGGCGTGCTCGACATCGAGGCGTCCGAGAAGGCGGCCCGATTCGTCCGCACCTGCGATTGCTACAACATCCCGATCCTCACCTTCACCGACGTGCCGGGCTTCCTTCCCGGCACCGACCAGGAGTGGAACGGGATCATCCGCCACGGCGCCAAGCTGCTCTACGCCTTCACCGAGGCGACGGTGCCGAAGCTCACCGTCGTCACCCGCAAGGCCTACGGCGGTGCCTACGACGTCATGAACTCCAAGCACATGCTGGCCGACTACAACGTCGCCTGG
The DNA here is from genome assembly GCA_036280195.1 of Solirubrobacterales bacterium. Classification (GTDB taxonomy): domain Bacteria; phylum Actinomycetota; class Thermoleophilia; order Solirubrobacterales; family 70-9; genus VAYN01. The sequence continues at coordinate 1,414 of DASURF010000073.1, forward strand.
CCGACTGCGGAGGTCGCGGTGATGGGGCCCGAGGGCGCCGTCAACATCATCTACCGCAAGGACATCGCCAGCTCGCCGACCCCCGACGAGCGGCGCCAGAAGCTGATCGACGACTACAAGGCCCACTTCGCCAACCCCTACTCGGCGGCGGAGCGCGGCTACATCGATGACGTCATCGAGCCTCGCCAGACCCGCCCGAAGCTGATCCGCGCCCTGCGCATGCTGCAGACCAAGCGGGTCGAGCAGCCGAAGCGCAAGCACGGCAACATCCCGCTTTAGGCGGCCTCCTCGCGGCTCTCGATTTCCTCGCCGATGCGATCGGCTCGTTCCCGGGCCACCGCCTCGATCGAGGCGATCACCGGCGCATGCCAGCCTTCGGCTTCGGCTTGTCCCTTGACCGCCGAGACGGCCTCCACGGTCTCGATCGCGGTCGTCCGCACCAGCGGGAAGAACCGCCGCGGCGGCAGGTCGCAGTCGGCGCTCATGTCGAGCCAGTCGGCGAGCTGGACGGTGTCGGGGTCGAAATTGCCTCCGATGGCCATGGCCATGTTCCGATCGAGGTCGTAGACGGCGGTCGAGACGAGGTCATAGAGAGGAGCGAGCCGCCGTCCCTCGCGGGTGAAGAGGATTGCGAAGTTCTTGCCGTGGGCGTCGCTGTTGCCGAGCACGAAGTTGAGGACCGCCGACCTCACCATCGAACCTATGTCGCCACCGCGCCCGATCTCGGTCAGCAGACGGTGGAAGTGGCGGAAGCCGGGGCCGCTGTTCTCCTCGTACTTGAGGTTGGTGGGGATCCTGAGGGCCTGGCAGAGGTCCTCTTGGTGGAGGCGCACGATCGACTCCCCCTGCTCGGCTCGGTCGAAGCGGGTGGAGATGAGGCAGGTGCGGCCGCCGATCGTTGCCAGGCTGGTCTGCGCGGCGTCCAGCCCGATGCGGTCGGCAACGGCCATGCAGAACATCTCGTTGACGGCCAGATCGGGGTACTCGTCCCCGAACTGGGGCTTGATCAGGTGGGTGCTGGGCTCGTCCCCGATCGGTTCTCCGAACCGGCCGCTCTCGTCGCGGACCAGTGCCAGCTTGCGCTGCACCCCGGCCAGGCTGAGCCGCAACCTTCCGCCGGTCCTGGTCACTCCGAGCGGCCGCCGCGGCAGCTCGTCGACCAGCTCCTTCAGTTGCTCGTCGGTCAGCCACTCGACCCCCGTCTCAGCGCCCGGGAGGTCCTCTTCCTCGGGGAGGATGACGACCGCCCCTGCGCAATCGCGGCCGACACGAGCGAGGAGTGCATAGCTGTCGTGGATGCTGACCTGGAGCTCGCGGGCCAGCTCTTCTCGTCGACCGCTCTCCGGGAGGAGGCCTTCGAAGTACGCCCTGGTGGCCACCGGATCGAACGGCTCCTCCTGCGCCGGTAGCGAATGACTGAGGACGATTGCGCCATGGCCAGCCTCCTCGACCACCTCCCTGCTGTAGGCAAAGGTGTAGTCGGTCCCGGTGCCGGGCCGCAGCGTTCCGATGCGGCGGCCATACAGGTAGACGGCAAGCGCCATCACAGGTTCCGATCAGGGAGCCAGACGAGGTCGCGCGGCTCGGCCGAGAGTCGCAGCCCGGCGGCAGCCAGGACGCGCGCAAGCATGTCGAAGCGCACCGTCGGCTTCCCCTGCTCGATCGCGAAGACGGTCCGCGGGCTGACGTTGGCGGCGAAAGCGAGGTCGTCCTGGCTCATGCCCTGCCGGCGCCGGGCGTCCCGGACCCGCCGGCCGAGCGCTTCGGCTTCTCCGATCACGATCGTGGAGGGATCGGCTCGTTCGCGTTGTCGCTCGTTATCTCGCATGATCGTGCGAGTGTAGTCGATTCCGGGGCTCTTAGAGGCAACTCTCGCACGATCGTGCGAATAACTTCTCACCCAGAGCAGATAACGCTACTCTCGCACGATCGTGCGAATCATGGGACCGCGGTCGCCTCGGCCTCGACGCCGCCGCCTTTGACACCTCCTGCGCCGCGGCCGGCGGTGGCGCCGCCCTCCTCGGCTCCTAGGCGATGGGCCAGGTAGACGGGGATGATCGAGATCAGGATCACGATCACGGCTACGGCGTTGACGATCGGGAGTTCGCGGGGGCGGAAGAGGTTGGAGAAGATCCAGATGGGGAGGGTCTGTTCGCCGGCGCCGATCGTGAAGTTGGTGACGATGATCTCGTCGAAGGAGAGGGCGAAGGCGAGCAGGCCGCCGGCGATGAGGGCGCTTTTCATCCCCGGGAAGGTGACGTAGCGGAAGGTCTGCCAGGTGTGGGCGCCGAGGTCGGCGGAGGCCTCCTCGAAGGAGCCGGAGAGGCGGCGCAGGCGGGCGACGGAGTTGTTGTAGACGACGACGATGCAGAAGGTGGCGTGGCCGACGATCACGGTGAAGAGGCTGAGCGGCACGTCGAGGACCTGGGTGAAGGTGTTGCTGATCGCGACGCCGGTGACGATCCCTGGCAGGGCGATCGGCAGGATCACCAGGAACGAGATCGTCTCCCGCCCGAAGAAGCGGTGTCGCGCCACCGCCAGCGAGGCCAGGGTGCCGAGCACCAGGGCGATCGCGGTTGCCGCCACGCCCGCCTTCAGCGAGGTGAAGAACGCTTGGCGGGCCGCCTCGTTGCTGAACGCCTGGTCGAACCAGTGGGTGGTGTAGCTCGGCGGCGGCCACTCGAGGATCTTGCTCGAGTTGAAGGCGTAGATGCCGATCACGATCAGCGGGATGTAGATGAACGCCAGAGCGACCGCGACCGCGATCCGCAGCATCATCTGCGAACGCTTCGAGAGCCTCATCGCCTCGTCCTCCTAGACATGCTCGAACGCTCCCAGTCTTCGGGCGACCAGCAGGTAGGCGATCATCACCACGATCGGCACCATCGCCAGGGCCGCGGCGAAGGGCTGGTTGTTGGCGACGTTGCTGAAGATGACGTTGCCGATGAACTGGTCGTTGGAAACGAGGCGGGGGGTGATGTAGTCGCCGAGGGTCAGCGAGAAGGTGAAGATCGAGCCGGCGACCACCGCCGGGAAGCTGAGCGGCAGGATCACCCGGCGGAAGGTGGTGAAGGGCGAGGCGCCGAGGTCCTCGGAGGCGCTGATCAGCGAGTCGGGGATCCGCTCCAGCCCGGCGTAGATCGGCAGGATCATGTACGGCAGCCAGAGGTAGCTGAAGACCAGCCAGACCGCGGTGGTGCCGTAGCCCGGCCCGCTCAGCCCGATCGGTTCCAGCGCCCAGTTGATCGCCCCGTTGGCCGAGAGCAGCGTCCGCCAGGCGTAGACCTTGACCAGGTAGCTCGACCAGAGCGGCAGCAGGATCGCGATCACCAGCAGCGCCTTGCCGCGGCGACTCGCCACCTTGGCCATGTAGAAGGCGATCGGGAAGGCGATCACCGCGTCGGTGATCGTCACCAGCAGCGCCGTCCGGACGGTCCGCCAGACGATGTCGCGGTAGACCGGTTCCTGAACCAGCGCTTCGAAGTTTTCGAGGGTGAAGCTCTTTTCGGTCAGCCCGCTGAGCGGGTCGACCGACCAGAAGGCGGCGACCAGCAGCAGGGCCAGCGAGCCCAGGTAGCCGATCACCAGCCAGCCGACCGGGCCGGCCAGCAGCGCCCCTACCTGCAGGCGCCGGCGGCCGTGGAAGAGGTCGGCCAGCCTGTGGCCGACCGACCTCCTCTCCACGACCGCTTCAGACGCCATCGATCAGACCGTCGTCAGCCTTTGATCGACGTCCAGGCTTTCACCCAGTCGTTGTAGTCCATGCAGTCTTCCGAGCCGTCGCCGCAATCGGCGAGCGGGGTTTCCCAGTAGTAGACCCGCTCCCAGAACTGCGGTTCTTCGGCGTGGTATTCGGCACAGAAATTCTTGTTTTCGGTTTCTTTGCAGGCGAGTTCCTGCGCGGGCGCCTCACCGAACCATTCCGCTACTTCGGCGTTGACCTTCGGTTCGATGATCCAGTTCATCCACTCGTACATGCAGTTGGGATGCTGGGCGTCCTTGGCGATCATCCAGGTGTCCGACCAACCGGTCGCACCCTCTTCCGGCAGGAAGCCCTGGCTCGCCGGGCTTGCTTCCACCGGCACGCCTTCGGCTTTCAGCGCGAAGTACTGGTACTGCCAGGTGGTCCCGACCACGTTGTCGCCGTTGGCGAAGCCGGAGATCTGCTTGGCCGCTTCCCCCCAGTATTCGCCGACGTTCGGCTGCTGTTCTTTCAGCAGGTCGACCGCCGCGTTGAACTGTTCTTCGTTCAGCTCGTAGGGGTTTTCGATTTCCAGGTCGGGTTCGTGGGTCTTCAGGTAGACGGCCGCTTCGGCGATCGACATCGGGTCGTCGTACTGGCTGATCTTGCCTTTGTACTTGGCCGCGACTTCCGGATCCATAGTCACGTTCCACGATTCCGGAGCCGGCTTGACGTCGTCCGGGTTCCACATCAGCAGGTTGGCGCCGCGGCCGTGTGGGATCCCGTAGTTGACACCGTCGAAGGTGTTGTACGGCTGGTCCTTGAGGTCGGCGAAGACCGTCTTGTAGTTGGGGACCAGGTCGGTATTGACCGGGGCGACGAGACCGGCGGCGACGAGGCGGGCGGTGGCGTTGCCGGAGGCGGAGACGCCGTCGTACTGCCCGGATTTCATCAACTCGACCATTTCGTCCGAGGTGCCGGCTTCCTTGTTGTTCACTTTGCAGCCGGTTTTCTGTTCGAACGGCTTGCTCCAGCCGGGTTCGACGTAACCGGCCCAGGAGACGAGCGAGACTTCGCCCTCTCCCTTGCCCAGCTTCTGCAGTGCTTCATCGCTGCTGCCGCCGGTGGTCGAGTCGTCTCCGCCGCCGCAGCCGGCGAGCGCGAGCATGAAGACGACCAGGCCGGCGACGACGAGCCACGCCGTGCGGGCAGGATTGGCATCCCTACTCCTCATGGTGCTACCTCCTCTTTCGTTGACTTCCCGCCGACGGCGGCCGCGTGCTCGGGTCGCCACCCGACTAGGACATCGTTTCCCTGCACTGGCAACGCGCCCGAGGACGCGCTCTCCACGTTCTGCCTTACGAGCTGGAGCTTCTCCCCGGTGTCCAGCTGGATCGTGAAGCGGGTGACCGAGCCGGCGTAGGCGACGTCGACGACGCGGCCGCTCTCGGTATGGAGCCCGTCGCTCGCGCCGCCCGCGTCGAGCAGCTCGATCTTCTCGGGGCGGATCGTCATCCGCTGCCCGTCGCGCTCGATCAGGTTGGAGACGCCGACGAAGCCGGCGACGAACTCGTTGGCCGGGTGCTCGTAGAGCTCCAGCGGCGGGCTGACCTGCTCGATCCGGCCGTTGTTGAAGACGGCGATGCGGTCGCTCATCGTCAGCGCCTCGTCCTGGTCGTGGGTGACGTAGACGAAGGTGATCCCGACCTCGCCCTGGATCGACTTCAGCTCGGTCTGCATCTCCTCGCGCAGCTTCAGGTCGAGGGCGCCGAGCGGCTCGTCGAGGAGCAGGACCTTGGGCCGGTTGACGATCGCCCGCGCCAGCGCGACCCGTTGGCGCTGGCCGCCGGAGAGCTCGCCCGGCTTGCGGTCGGCGTAGCCGGGCAGGCGGACCATCTCCAGCGCTTCGTCACGGCGCTCGGCTCGCTCGGCCCTGGCGACGCCGGCGACCTTCAGCCCGTAGGAAACGTTCTCGCCGACGCTCATGTGGGGGAACAGCGCGTAGTCCTGGAAGACCGTGTTGACCGCCCGGTCGTAGGGCGGGACGCCGCTGACGTCCTCGCCGGCCAGCTCGATCGTGCCCTCGCTCGGGTCCTCGAAGCCGGCGATCATCCGCAGCGTCGTGGTCTTCCCCGAGCCCGACGGCCCGAGCATCGTGAAGAACTCCCCCTGGGCGATCTCCAGGTCGATCCCAGCAACCGCCGCTACCTCGCCGTAGTGCTTGGTGAGGCCGGTGAGACGGATGTCGGGAACGGAGGCGTCTATACGCCTGACGTTATCCGGGAAGGTGCGGATTGCAAGAACAAAGTGGCCGCCTCGTCTTAGCCGCTGTGGAGTACACACACGCCTCGTTTAAATATGCTCAAGCCTTCTTAATCAATAGAGCGCTTGCCAGTCGGCGCTCGGACGGGAGGTAAAGATGAAGTACCTGAAAGGGCTGGCAATTGCCGCGGCGATGGCGGCCGTACTCATGGTCTTCGGAGCTGGCACCGCTTCGGCGACGGTGATCTGCAAAACGAAAACGAGCCCGTGCGGATCGCCCTACGCGAAAGGCACCGCTTTCAACGCGGTGCTGACCCCCGGGACCACCGCGGTCTTCAAAGCCGGGTTCATGACGATCGAATGCAGCGAAGGCAGCGGCTCGGTCGAAATGACGACCGGCGGCAGCGCGACGGAAACAGTCAAAGGGGTGACAAAAACCCTCGGCTTCGGCGGCTGTAACGCCGAATTCAAAGTCCTCAAAACCGGCACCGGCGAAATCCACTGGACCAGCAAAACGAACGGGTCCTTCACAGCCGAAGGGATGGAAGTGACAGGGAGCGCCTTGGGCGTCGACTGCGTCTACGGAGGCAAAATCAGCTCGGGCATCACTCTCAACGGCGGCACCAGCCCGACGATCAGCATCAACGCGAAAGTCCCGCTGATCTCGGGTGGCTTCCTCTGCGCAAACCCCGGCTCGATGACCGCCTCGCTGACGGTCACCGACCCGACCCCGCTCTACGTGCTCGCGAGCTAGGGATCGGGAGGAGGTACGGATTCAGCAAGTCGTGGTTCCTTTGTCCTCTTATTCAGGACAAAGGAACCACGCGATCCATCTTTCGCAGCAAGGCGCCCGTCAACCGGCCGTCCAGGCAATAGCTGTCGGGGGGAGGGGTTGGACCCCCTCCGAACGGCTTGTACTTCTCGGGCAGAAGCAAACGCTGACCGACAGCCGACGACCCACCCGAGCAAGTTGAGAGAGGAGGGGGTCCAACCCCTCCCGACCAGTGAGCTCTGTCTAGTAGCCGGTCGGGTGGCGGGCGACGAAGCCGGCGGAGCTACGCGATTCTTCGCGCCAGCGGGGGCCGGTTTCGCCGTTGGTGCTGCCGGAGGTGTCCCAGCGCCAGCCGGCGATCACCGCGTAGGCGTGGCCCGGGTTGGTGAAGACGGTGATCCAGCGGCCTTCGCCTTCTTCGCCCCATTTGGCCAGCGGGCCGGAGGGCATCGGGCTTTCGAGGAACTTGCCGCCGTGGAGGGCGTAGCTGACGGCGCCGGAGCAGTCGTAGCCGCGGTCCCACCAGCGGGCGTGGCCGCCGCCCCAGACGTACGGTTTGCTGCGGATCTTGTTGGCCGCCGCGATGACCGCCTTGACCCGGGCGGGAGCGCTCTTCGGCGGGATCAGCATCCCGTTGTCGAGCAGCTTCGCTTTCGCGGTCGGGGTGCAGACGTCGACTTCGGCGGGCGACATGCCACCGGTGGTGCAGCGGGCGGAAGCCGTGCCCGGCGCGATCAAGACGGTTGCGATGATGGCCACGACAAGCGCCAGCCCAGCCAACCTGAAGTTGTGAAGCAAACCGATTCTCCTTCGTCGGCCTACGGGGTTAGCTGTCGGGCTGGCGCGAAAGGAGCTTGCGCCCCCGCCTGAGTGGCGGGCTCGCCCCGGAAACTTGGTTCCCCCGTTCCCTTTGCGCCCTCTGCGCAAGGGATTCGGCGTTCCGGTTATCGAACGCGGGCAGTGTAGACGATCGACCGGCGTTCTGCTCACAAAACGCAAATATTTGGTCGAGATTCCCTTCCCCATCAGGGTTCTGTTCGACGCGATCGCTGGTAGCTTGCGCCCTGGGATGAACCTTTCGGGCCGAAAAGCGCTGCTAACCGGGGCAACCGGCGGCCTGGGAAGGGCGATCGCCAGGTCCCTGGCCGAGCGCGGGGCACAGGTCGCCCTCAGCGCCCGCAACCGCGAGGCCCTGGAAGCCTTCGCCGCCAAGCTGCCCGGCAGCGGCCACTCGGTGCTGCCCGCCGACCTGGCCGAGCCCGGCGCCGCCGAGCGCCTCGCCGACGAAGCCGCCGGCACCGAGATCCTTGTCGCCAACGCCGGCCTGCCCGGCGCCGGCAAGCTGGACGAGTTCAGCGCCGAGGAGGTGAAGCGCGCCCTGCGGGTCAACCTCGAGGCGCCGATGCTGATGGCTCGCGCGCTCTACCCGGCGATGGTCGAGGCCGGCTCCGGCCACCTCGTCTTCGTCGCCTCGCTCTCGGGCAAGGCGGCCAGCCCCAGGTCCTCCGTCTACAACGCGACCAAGTTCGGCCTGCGCGGCTTCTCGCTCGGCCTGCGCGCCGACCTCGGACCGCGCGGGATCGGCGTCTCGATCGTCTCACCCGGCTTCATCCGCGAAGCCGGCATGTTCGCCGACGCCGGCGCCAAGCCACCGCCGGGGATGGGCACCTCCACCCCCGAGGAGGTCGGTGCCGCCACCGTCAAGGCAATCGAGAAGAACAAGGTCGAGGTAACCATCGCCCCACTGACCCAGCGCGCGGGCGCCCACCTGGCTCTCGTCAGCCCCTCTCTCAGCGTCAAGGTCCAGAGCGGTTCAGCCGGCCAGAAGGCCGCCAAAGACATCGCCTCCGGCCACTCCCCCGACAAGCGCTGAATCCGCGAGCGGGGTGCCCCGCCCGCGACCACGCCCGTTGCCTAGGATGGACGTGTGAGCAGCGATTCCTTCGGCGCCCGTTCCAGCCTCCAGGTGGGGGGCCGCGAGTTCGAGGTCTTCCGCCTCGACTCGCTGCAGGAGCGCTTCGACGTCGCCCGGCTGCCGTACTCGATCAAGGTCCTGCTGGAGAACGTGCTGCGGCTCGAGGACGGGGTCTCGGTCAGCGCCGCCGACGTCGAGGCGATCGCCTCCTGGGACGCCGCCGCCGAGCCCAGCGTCGAGATCCCCTTCCAGCCCGCCCGCGTCCTGATGCAGGACTTCACCGGCGTCCCCGCCGTCGTCGACCTGGCGGCGATGCGCGACGCGATGGAGGAGATCGGCGGCGACCCGGCCGCGATCAACCCGCTGGTCGACGTCGACCTGGTGATCGACCACTCGGTCCAGGTC
>DASURF010000074.1:0-55470 GCA_036280195.1 Solirubrobacterales bacterium
GTCAGCGAGGTCGAGGAGAAGCTCCCGAGCCTGGGAGGGGGCATGCGGCCGAAGCTGCAGGCCTGCGCCGACGCGATCCGGGGCGGCGCCCAGTCGGCCCACATCATCGACGGGCGGGTGCCGCACAGCCTCCTGCTCGAGCTCTTCACCGACGCCGGCATCGGGACGATGGTGACGCCGTGAGCGGCGTAGCCGCCGGCATCGGCCTCGCCGAGGCGCGGGCGCTGGAGGAGCGCTACCTGATGCGCACCTACAGGCGGGCGCCGGTCGACTTCGTCCGCGGCGAGGGAGCGCTGCTCTGGGACGCCGACGGCAAGCGCTACCTCGACTTCCTCACCGGCATCTCGGTCTGCTCGGTCGGGCACTGCCACCCGGAGGTAGTCAGGGCCGTGCAGGAGCAGGCCGAGCGGCTGATGCACGTCTCCAACCTCTTCTACACCGAGCCGATGGCGCAACTGGCGCAGCGCCTCTCGGACTCGAGCCTCGGGGGACGCGTCTTCTTCTCCAACTCCGGCACCGAGGCGATGGAGTGCGCGATCAAGGTGGCGCGCAAGCACGCCCACCGGCGCGGCGTCTCCGCGCCGGAGATCGTCAGCTTCGAGGGGGACTTCCATGGCCGCAGCTACGGCGCCCTGGCGGCGACGCCGGGCCTGGCCGCGAACGAGGCGCTCGGGCCGATGCTGCCGGGGTTCCGCGCGGTGCCGCACAACGACGCGACGGCCCTGCGCGAGGCGGTGGGGGAGGACACCGCCGCGGTCCTGATCGAGCCGATCCAGGGCGAGGCGGGCGTCTGGCCGACCAGCGAGGAGGCGCTGCTCGCCGCCCGCGAGGCCTGCGACGAGGTCGGCGCGCTGCTGATCCTCGACGAGATCCAGACCGGCGTCGGCCGCACCGGCTCGCTCTGGGCCTACGAGCAGACGCCCGTGCGGCCCGACGTCCTCACCACCGCCAAGGCCCTCGGCGGCGGCGTCCCGATCGGCGCCTGCGTCACCGCGCCCAGCGCCGCCGACGTGCTGGAGCCCGGCGACCACGGCTCGACCTTCGCCGGCGGCCCGGTCGCCACCGCAGCGGCGCTCGCCGTTCTCGACGTCGTCGACGACCCGGTCCTGCTGCGGCACGTGCGCGAGCTCGGCGCCTACCTCTGCCAGGGGCTGGACGCCCTGGAGGGGGTGAGCGAGACCCGCGGCCGCGGCCTCATGGTCGGGGTCGGCCTGGAGGAGGGGATCGACGCCGCCGCGGTCGGCGCCGACCTGCTCGAGCGGGGGCTGGTCGTCAACGTCCCCCGCTCGGACACGCTGCGGCTGCTGCCGCCGCTGGTGATCGATTCCGACCATGCCGACCGCGCCGTCAACCTGATCGGCGAATCGCTTCTAGCCTTCAGCGGGCGATGAGCCGCGCCCGCAAGCCCAGCGACGGATCCGACAAGCAGCGCGCGCTGCGAGCCGACACGGCGGAGCGCCTGGAGGCGATCGTCGAGGCCGCCGAGCGCGCGGCGGAGAGCGTCATCGACGACGCCGAAGCGCAGGCGCGGCGCTATCTCGCGCAGGCTCGGGCGGAGGCCGATCGTCTCGCCGAGGGCCGTATCTCCGGGTTGGAGGAGCTGATCGACTCGTTGCTCGGGCAGGCGCTGTCCCTGCGCCAGGAGGCGGAGCGGCTGCAGGCGACGCTGGGAGAGGCGAAGAGCCTGATCGAGAGCGGGGCGGCGCCGGCTCCGCCACGCCAGGAGGGGCCCGCCGAAGCGGAGCAGCCGGAGCCGCCGCGCCTGCGCGCGGTCTCCGACGGCGAGGAGCCACAGGGCGAGGGGGAGGGTCGCCGCAGCGACGCCGCCGGTGCCCGCCTGCTGGCGACGCAGATGGCGGTATCCGGCAGCAGCAGGGAGGAAATCGAGCTCCGGCTCCGAAACCGGTTCGAGATCGAGGACGCCGATGCGATCCTCGACGCGATCCTGGGACCCGAGGAGCACTAGAGCATGCATGAGGATCCGACCCGGCTGATGGGACCCGAAGACCGCGGGCCGGGTGGGCGCGGCCCCGATGACGGCAACCGCAACATGCGGATGCTGGTCGCCGGTCTCGTCGCGGTGATCGTCGGCCTGCTGATCGCGGTGATCGTCATCGCCGGCAGCGACGACGGCGGCGGCGACACGACCGTCCCCACCGTCGAAACCACGACGACCGAGCCGACCACGACGGAAACGACCGAGCCGACCACCACGACGGAAACGACGACGACCGAAGAAGAACCGACGGTCGAAGAAGACGAAGAAGTCCCGCCGGAAGAAGAACCCGAAGAAGAGCTTCCGCCCGAAGAAGAAGACGGCTCTGGAGGCATCGAAGCTCCATAGGGCTCGGCGTGCGAGACTTCCGCCCCCGTGAGTCTCCAACCGCCGCAGAATCAGCCCACCGCCAGCTACGAGGCGGACCCCTCCGAGGTCCACCGCGTCCTCCTGCTCTACTCGGGCGGGCTCGACACGAGCGTGATGCTGAAGTGGATCCAGGACCACTACGAGGCCGAGGTCGTCTGCCTCACCGTCAACCTCGGGCAGCCGGGGGAGGACTACGGCGTGATCGAAGACAAGGCGCGCCGGCTCGGCGCCCTCGAGTGCCACGTGGTCGACGCCCGCGAGCGCTTCGCCGCCGAGTTCCTCGCTCCCGCGATCAAGGCCAACGCCGTCTACGGCAACGGCTACCCGCTCTTCACGGCCCTCGGCCGGCCGCTGATCGCCCAGCTCGCGGTCGAGTACGCGCGCCGGTCCGGCTGCGACACGATCGCCCACGGCTGCACCGGCAAGGGCAACGACCAGGTCCGCATCGAGGCCACGGTCGCCACCCTGGCGCCGGAGCTGAAGACGATCGCCCCCGTCCGCTCCTGGGCGATGGGGCGCGAGGAGGAGATCGCCTACGCCCGCGAGAACGGCATCCCGGTCAAGGGCGGGACCGAGGTGACGCCGTACTCGATCGACGACAACCTCTGGGGCCGCTCCTCGGAGGGCCGCTGGATCGAGGAACTGGACCATGCCCCCGAGGACGACGTCTTCCAGCTGGTCACCCGTCCCGAGGACGCGCCCGACGAGGCGGAGACGGTGACGGTCGGCTTCGAGGCCGGGCTGCCGGTCTCGCTGAACGGGGAGCGGCTGGGCCTGGTCGAGCTGCTCGAAGAGGCGGCCGAGATCGGCTGCCGCCACGGGGTCGGGATCGTCGACCACATCGAGGACCGGATCGTCGGCCTCAAGGTCCGCGACATCTACGAGGTGCCGGCGGCGGCGATCGTCCTGACCGCCCACGAGGAGCTGGAGCGCCTGGTCGGAACCATCCACCAGAACCAGTTCAAGCCGGCGCTGGACCAGAAGTGGGGCTACCTCGTCTACGCCGGCCTCTGGTGGGAGCCGCTGCGCGCCGACCTCGACGCCTACATGGACGCGGTCAACGCACAGGTGACGGGGGAGATCGGGCTGCGGCTCTACAAAGGCAGCGTCCGCGTCGTCACCCGCTCCTCGCCGAACGCGGTCTACGACGCCGAGCTGGCGACCTTCGCCGAGTCGGGCGGCCTCTTCGATCAGAACGCCTCGCCCGGCTTCATCGAGCTCTGGTCGCTGCAGTCGCGGATGGCCCACCGCCTGCGCGAGAAGGGGGAGGGCTGATGTACAACCGGCTCGGCAGGGCCTCGATGAAGTTCGCCTTCCGCTACGTCCGGCGCCGCTACCGCCGCCAGGCGCGGATCGGCCTGGGGGTCGCGGTGGTCGTCGCGGCGATCGCCGCCTACCTCGCCACCCGCGAAGTTCCCGAAGGCTGAGGGCGGCATCGCAAGCTTTCTTGCGGTTTATCGTCTACTTGCAGGAATTTCCAGGCCCGCTCGCTAGCCTCGTCCGCTCGTGCGGCCGCTCGGGCTCAGAAAGGATTTCCTCGGGATCGGTGCCGCGGCGCTGCTCTTCGCGCTGCTGGTGATCGTTGCCGCTGCCGTCGGCAGGGCGGGTGCGACCGAGGCTGACGAGCTGGAAGCGAAGCTGGCTGCCGCCCGTGAGGAGGCGAGTGCGATCTCCACGCGGCTGCAGGCGACCACGGCCGAGCTCGCGAGCGCGGAAGCGGAAGCCGAGGATGCCGCGGCGCGCGAGGAAGAGCTCTCCGCGCTGCTGGTCGAGGGTCGGGAACGGGCCGCCGAGCTGGCGCGGAAGCTGGCAGCCACGAGGGAGCAGCTCGCCGAAGAGAAGGCGCGCCTGCGGCGCGCCCGCGAGGTCCTCGCCGAGCGGCTGGTCGCGATCTACGAAAGCGGCGTTCCCAGCACGACGGACCTCGTCTTCGCCGCCGACGACTACCAGGACCTGACCACCCGGGCCGACTACCTGCAGGCGATCTCCGAATCCGACAGCGCCCTCGCCGACCGCATCGCCCAGGTGCGGGCGACGGTCGAGCGACAGGTGGCGAAGGTCGCCGACCTGAAGGCGGAGGCGATCGCCTACGGCGAACGACTCGAAGCCGCCCGGGTCCAGATCGGCTCCGTCCGCGAAGCAGCGCAGGCGTCGGCCGCCCGGTTGCAGTCGCTCAGCGCCGAGCGCGAAGCCTCGCTGGCGAGCCTGAAAAGCGACATCGGCGAGTGGGTCGACGAGATCCAGGCTGTGCGCGCGGCCGAAGCGCGCGAAGCCACGGAGGCCGAAGCCGAAGAAGAAGTCGGGCGCTGGCTGGGCGGTCCCTACTCGATCCCGACCTACATCGTGATGTGCGAGTCGGGCGGCAACTACAGCGCCCTCAACCCGAGCAGCGGCGCCGGCGGCGCCTACCAGATCATCCCCTCGACCTGGGAAGCCTACGGCGGCAAGGGCCTGCCGCACGAAGCCTCGAAGGCCGAACAGGACCGGATCGCCGCCGAAATCTGGGCCGACTCCGGCCCCAGCGCCTGGGTCTGCGCGTAGGTCACGAAGTCGCTCGTAAGCCGCAACAGGGGTTTTTGTCTGTGCGCGCCTATGTAGACAGCAGGCTTCGTATGCTTTCTTCCGTGGCAGTCATGGCAAGGGAAGCGTGGACCGACGAGCGACTCGACGACCTCAACAGGAGGGTCGAGAAGGGCTTCGACGAGGTCAAGGGGGAAGTTCGCGAAGTCAAAGGCGAGCTCCGCGAGCTGCGATCGGAAATGAACGCCCGCTTCGATTCGATGCAGCAGGCCATACACGCTACGCAGCAGGGCATGCACACCACGCAGCAGTCCATACACGCTACGCAGCAGGCCCTGCTCACCATGCAGCGGTCGATGATCGTCTGCTTCGTGGCGCTGTTTGCGAGCATCGCCGCCAGCGTCATCGGCGCCATCCTCGCCGGCCAGCTCTGAAGTACCCCGGAACTAGCGCGGAAGCGTCTCGTGAGGCGACGGTGCCATCTGCCCGGCTTGGCATGATCGATGGCCTCGTGAGTTCCGCGTCAGCCGTACATCTTCATGCCCACAGCGAGTACTCGCTACTTGACGGCGCCTGCAAGATCGACGCGATGGCGGCGCGGGCGGCGGAGCTCGACCAGCCGGCGCTGGGGCTGACCGACCACGGCGTCATGAACGGCGCCGTCGACCTCTACAAGGCCTGCAAGAAGCACGGGATCAAGCCGATCGCCGGGCTTGAGGCCTACCTGGTCGACGACCGCCACGCGATCAAGGAGCAGACGCGCTACGAGCGCAACCACCTCACCCTGCTGGCCGAGACGAACCAGGGCTTCTCGAACCTGGTCAAGCTCACCTCGGCCGGCTTCCTCGAGGGTTTCTCGCGCGGCAAGGCCAACGTCGACATGGAGCTGCTCTCCCGGCACTCCGAGGGCGTCATCGTCCTCACCGGCTGCCTGCAGTCGCGCTTCTGCCGGCGGCTGGTCGAAGAGCGCGACGAGGACGCCCGCGCCCACCTCGACGACCTGATCCAGGCCTTCGGCCCCGAGCAGGTCTATTTCGAGGTCCAGAAGAACGGGATCCCCGAGCAGGACAAGGCCAACGAGGGAATCGCCCGCTTCGCCCGCGAGCTGGGCCGGCCGCTGGTCGGCACCGCCGACGTCCACTACCTGCGGCGCGAGGACTTCGACAACCACGCGGCGCTGCTCTGCGTGCAGACGAAGTCGACCCTGCAGATGCCGAAGATGAGCTTCGACACGAACGAGTTCTACATCAAGAGCAACGAGGAAATGGCCGACTCGTTCGCCGAGTGGCCGGAGGCGATCCCGACGACGCTGGAGATCGCCGAGCGCTGCGACATCGAGATCGAGCTCGGCAAGCTGCTGCTGCCGCGCTACCCGGCCCCCGACGGCGAGGAGCCGGAGGAGATGCTGCGGCGGATCGCCGCCGACGGCCTGCGCGCCCGCTACGGGGACCCGCCTCCCGCCGAGGCGGTCGAGCGGCTCGAGTTCGAGCTCGGCGTGATCGAGGAGATGGGCTTCTCCTCCTACTTCCTGATCGTCTGGGACTTCGTCCGGTACGCGAAGGAGAACGGCGTCGCGGTCGGCCCGGGCCGCGGCTCCGCCGCCGGATCGATCGTCTCCTACTGCCTCAACATCACCGACCTCGACCCGCTCGCCAACGACCTGCTCTTCGAGCGCTTCCTCAACCCCGGCCGCAAATCGATGCCGGACATCGACATCGACTTCTCGGTCCGCGGCCGCGAGCGGATGATCCGCTACGTCGGCGAGAAATACGGCCGCGAGTCGGTCGCCCAGATCATCACCTTCGGCAAGATGGCGCCGCGCGCCGCCACCCGCGACGCGGCCCGGGTCCTCGGCTTCGACTACGCGACCGGCGACAAGCTGGCGAAGCAGATCCCGGAGCCGATCATGGGCCGCAACCCCTCCTTCGAAGACTGCCTCAAGCCCGGGCAGGAGCTGCGCCGCACCTACGACGCCGAGCCCGACGCGAAGAAGATCATCGACGTCGCCCAGGGTCTCGAGGGGATCATCCGCAACAACTCGATCCACGCCGCCGCGGTCGTGATCGCCGACCGCCCGCTGCACGAGATCGTCCCCCTGCAGCTGGCCGAGGACCGCAGCGCTCCCGCCGCCTCCAACGGCAACGGCAAGCCCGAGCGCCAGTACAAGATCGTCACCCAGTACTCGATGGGCCCGGTCGAGGAGCTCGGTCTGCTGAAGATGGACTTCCTCGGCCTGCGAAACCTCGACGTGATCGAGGACGCGATCGAGATCATCGAGCGCTCGCGCGGCACCCGGCTGAACATCGCCGAGATCCCGATGGACGACGCGAAGACCTTCGAGATGCTCGCCAAGGGCGACTCGACCGGCGTCTTCCAGCTCGAGTCCGAGGGCATGCGGGAGGCGATGAAGAAGGTGCGGCCGACCGAATTCGACGACATCGTCGCCCTCGTCTCGCTCTACCGGCCCGGCGCGATGGACTACATCCCGGCCTACGCCAAGGGGAAGCGCAACCCGGCCGGGGTCACCTATCCGGACCCGCGCCTGCGGCCGATCACCGAGCCGACCTACGGCTGCGTCCTGTACCAGGAGCAGCTGATGGAGATCTCCAAGCAGATGGCCGGCTTCAGCCCCGCCGAGGCGGACGACCTGCGCAAGGCGATCGGCAAGAAGAAGCGCGACCTGATGGCGACGATGAAGAGCAAGTTCCTGGAAGGGATGAAGGCCTCCGACACCGCCGACAAGGTCGCGGCCGACCTCTGGGGGCTGATGGAGAAGGCCGCCGACTACTCCTTCAACAAGTCCCACGCCGCCTGTTACGCGCTGATCGCGTACCGCACCGCCTACCTGAAGGCCAACTACCCGGCCGAGTACATGGCGGCGGTGATCTCCTCGGTGATGAACACCAAAGACAAGGTGCCGTTCTTCGTCAACCGCTGCTCGGAGATGGGGATCGACGTGCTGCCGCCCGACGTCAACTCCTCCGACCACAGCTTCGTCGTCTCCGAGAACGCGATCCGCTTCGGCCTCGACGCGGTCAAGAACGTCGGCCACCAGGCGGTCGAGGCGATCCTCCGCGCTCGTGAGGAGAAGCCGATCGAGTCGATCTGGGACTTCTGCGAGCGGGTCGACAGCCGCGCCGTCAACAAACGGGCGATCGAATGCCTGATCAAGTGCGGCGCTCTCGATTCCACCGGCGACAGCCGCAAAGGGATGCTGGAGACCCTGCCCGCCGCCCAGTCGGCCGGGCAGAAGGCGCAGGTCGACGCGCAGATGGGCCAGGGCTCGATCTTCGACTTCGGCGACGAAGCCGGGGGAGGGGCAGCCCAGTCGCAAGCCCAGCACCGGCCGCCGATCCCAGCCGCCGAGTTCGACCGCGCCGAGATGCTCTCGATGGAGAAGGAGACGCTCGGCACCTACCTCTCCTCGCATCCGCTGACCGAAGTCGGGCCGGCCTTGCGGGCACGGGTCGACTGCAGCATCGCCCAGCTGGCCGGCAAGCCCGACGGGGCCTGGGTGACGGTCGGCGGGATCGTTGTCGCCTGCAAAAAGATCCGCACCAAGAGCGGCAGCCAGATGATGTTCGCCACCCTCGACGACGTCGAGGGGCAGGTCGAGATGCTGGTCTTCAAGGCCGACCAGGCCGAGAGCGCGGAGATCATCCAGCCCGACGCGATCGTCCTCGTCCGCGGCCGCCTCGACCACAAGGACCGCGGCGAGACCAAGCTCGTCGTCCAGGAGGCGCAGCGGTTCGAGCCCGACGAGGCGGAGATCGCCAAGGCTGCGAGGCTGGCGCCCGCGCCGGCGGCGGCGCCGTCGGGCCCGTTCGAGGTGCCGATCGACCTGGCGCGCTGGAGCGACGAGCTCTGCGAGGAACTGAAGGCGATCTTCGAGCACCACAAGGGCGACCAGGAGGTCCACCTCGTGGTCGGCGAGCGCCGCTACAAGGTCGGCGAGCGGTTCCGGGTCAAGCCGTCGGGCATGCTGCGCTCGGAGCTGGACCACCTTCTCAGCGCTCCCGCCCTGGCTGCGTGACCAGTCCAAACCGCTTGGTTCCGCGGTCTCGGCTCCCTAGAATCTGCCGATGACCGCAACGCGCACCACGGTCGGCGAGTGCCGCCAGTGCCGCTCCTTCTGCGACAAGATGGTCGAGCCGCGGGGCTGCGTGGAGCTCGGTTGCCGCTTCCTCTACAGCTACGTCGACCGCCTCACCGGCGAGCAGTACGTGGGCTGCATGCAGGAGGTCTACGCGGCCGAGGTGGAGCTCTCCGCGGTGCTCGAGCCCGACGGCTTCGGCGGCGTCAAGATGACCGGCGAGCCGCTGCCCCACTGCCAGTTCACGGTCGAGCGCGCCTACGAGGGGAGCGGCGAGTCCTACGGCTGCGTCAACCGCCGCTTCTTCGACTGCACCGACGGGGGCAGCGAGGGGCTGCGGGCGTTCGATCTGCGCGACGTTTGATTCGACATCGTTCGGTGTAGACTTCGCCGTCATGGCTGATTCCTCTGTCGCCGACGTCGACGCGCAAGCGCTGCTCGACGAGGCCAACTCCGCATCCGACGCTCAGGGCGAACCGAAGTTCACGCTCGAGCTCAACCAAGACCAGAAGGACATCCGCGACTGGGTTCACGGCTTCGCCGAGAACGTCGTCCGCCCGGCTGCCGAGGAGTGGGACGAGCGCGAGGAAACGCCCTGGCCGGTGATCGAGGAGGCCGCCAAGATCGGCCTCTACAGCTTCGAAGCGGTCGGCCAGTTCTGGGCTGACGAGACCGGCCTGACGCTGCCGATCGCCAACGAGGAGCTGTTCTGGGGCGACGCCGGCATCGGCATGGCGATCATGGGCACGACGCTCGCGGTCGCAGCGATCTTCGGGCAGGGAACCCCGGAGCAGATGGGGGAGTGGATCCCGCAGTGCTTCGGCACCCCGGACGACGTCAAGCTCGGCGCCTTCTGCGCCTCCGAGCCGGACGCGGGGTCCGACGTCTCCGGCATCCGCACCACCGCCAAGTACGACGAAGCCACGGACGAGTGGGTGCTCAACGGCCAGAAGGCCTGGGCGACCAACGGCGGCATCGCCAACGTCCACGTCGTCATCGCCTCGGTCGACCGCGAGCTCGGCTCGCGCGGCCACGCCGCCTTCGTCATCCCGCCGGGGACCAAGGGCTGCGAGCAGGGCGCCAAGGTCAAGAAGCACGGCCTGCGCGCCTCCCACACCGCCGACGTCCACCTCGACGACTGCCGCATCCCGGGCTCCTGCCTGCTGGGCGGCAAAGAGAAGCTCGACGAACGGCTCGCCCGCGTCCGCGAGGGCAAGAAGGCCAAATCGCAGGCGGCGATGCAGACCTTCGAGGCCAGTCGGCCGACGGTCGGCGCCCAGGCGCTCGGCATCGCCCGCGCCGCCTACGAGGTCGCGCTCGACTACGCCAAAGAGCGCGAACAGTTCGGCAAGAAGATCGTCGAGAACCAGGCGATCGCCTTCGACCTGGCGAACATGAAGCTCGAGATCGACGCCGCCCGCCTGCTCGTCTGGCGCGCCGCCTGGATGGGCCGCAACGGCCACAAATTCGAAAACGCCGAGGGCTCGATGTCCAAGCTCAAGGCCGGCGAGGTCGCCGTCTGGGTGACCGAGCGGGCGATCCAGATCCTCGGCGGCAACGGCTACACCCGCGAGTTCCCGGTCGAGCGGATGCACCGCGACTCGAAGATCTACACGATCTTCGAGGGAACCTCAGAGATCCAGCGCCTCGTCATCTCCCGCGCGATCTCCGGCTTCCACATCAAATAACCAAGGTTTACGGCGGGAGAAAGCAAGGACCGGTGCGCAGGGCACCGGTCCTTGTCGCCTGCCAGGAATTCGTTACCGGACGCGGCGTTTGAGGCCTTCGCGCCGCAGGCGCTTGGCGAGCGTTACTTCGGCTTTGCTGGAGCCTTTCTTTTCCGGGCCGGGGGTCTCCAGGGTTGCGGGGAGGCCCTCGAAGCGGGGCTCGGAGAGGAAGGCTGAGAGGCCACGTTTGCCCATCTCGCCCTTGCCGATGTTGGCGTGGCGGTCGAGGCAGGCTCCGAGGGGGACGGCGGCGTCGTTGACGTGGACCGCGCCGAGGCGCTCGATCCCTACCTTGGCGTCGGCTTCGTCGAGGACGGCGCCGAGGTGGGCCTCGTCGGTGATGTCGTAGCCCTGGACGAAGAGGTGGCAGGAGTCGAGGCAGAGGCCGAGGCGGGGGCCGCTGCCGGCCAGCTCGATCAACTCCGCCGTCTGGTCGAAATCGCGGGCCAGGAGGCCTTTGTGGCCCGCCGTCTGCTCGATCAGCAGCGGGCAGGAGTCGGTTTCCTCAAGCGCTGCGGCGATCACCTTCGACGCCCGTTTCAGCGACGGTTTGAGCGGGTCGGTTTTCTGAGAGCCGGGGTGGAGGACGACCCCCTTGGCGCCGATTCCGTCGCCGACCCGCAGGGCATGGGTGAGCGAGGTCAGCGACTTCTTCCGCAGCTCTTTGTCTTTGGTCGCGCAGTTGATCAGGTAGACCGCGTGGATGATCACCGCTTCGACCGGGGAGGCCTCCATCGCCTCGCGGAAGGCGGCGAAATCCTCCTCGGTGTGATTCGTCGGCCGCCACATCCGCGGGCTCTGGTGGAAGATCTGGATAGATTCGCAGCCGCGTTCCCTGCCGCGCTGGACAGCGTTGGCGAGTCCGCCGCCGGTGGATACATGCGCTCCGATCAACATGCCAAGCGATAACTCCCGTCTCAGGTTTGCCCCCTCGCCGACCGGTGCGCTGCACATCGGCGGAGCGAGGACGGCACTCTACAACTGGCTTGCGGCCCGCCACGACGGGGGGGAGCTGGTGCTGCGGATCGAGGACACCGATCGCGAGCGCTCGACGACCGAGAACGTCGAGCAGATCCTCGACGCGATGCGCTGGTTGGAGCTGGACTGGGACATCGGCCCGGTCTCGCAAGCCGAGCGGGCGCCGCAGCACGAAGCCGCTCTGCAGAAGCTGCTGGAGTCCGGGCACGCCTACCGCGACCACGCCACCGCCAAGGAGGTCGAGGCCTGGAAGGCCGAGCACGGCGCCGGCAGCGGCTACCGCGGCACCCCGACCGACGACCCGGGCGCCGCGATCCGCCTGCGGGTCCCGGACGAGGGGGAGACCGTCGTCCACGACCTGATCCGCGGCCCCGTCGCCTTCCCCAACGCCAGCTACGACGACTTCGTCATCGCCCGCGCCGACGGCTCGGTCCTCTACAACTTCGCCGTCGCGGTCGACGACGCCGAGATGGGCGTGACCGAGGTCGTACGCGGCGACGACCATCTCTCCAACACGCCCAAGCAGCTGCTCGTGCTCGAGGCGCTGGGTCACGAGCCGCCGCGCTACGCCCACCTGCCGCTGCTGCACGGCCCCGACGGCAAGAAGCTCTCCAAGCGCCACGGCGCCGCCTCGGTGCAGGAGCTGCGCGAGGCCGGTTACCTGCCGGCGGCGGTGCGCAACTACCTCGCCCTGCTCGGCTGGGGGACCGACGACGACACCACCCTGATGTCAACCGAGGAGCTGGTCCGCCGCTTCCGGGTCGAGGACGTCGGCAGGTCGGCGGCGATCTTCGACGAGAAGAAGCTGCGCTGGCTGAACGGCCGCTTCATGCGTGAGATGCCGCTCGACGAGTACACCGCTGCGGTCGCCCGCCATCTCGGCCGCGACGCCGACGAGCGTTTGCGGGCGGCCTGTGAGATCGCCCAGGAGAAAGCGCAGACCCTGGAGGAGGTCTGGCCCCTGATCCGTTTCGTCTTCGAGCCCCCGGTCGAGGACGAGAAGGCCTGGAAGAAGGTGATGAAAGAGGGGTCGGGAGAGGTATTGGCGGCGGTTGCCGACGCGCTGCAGGGCGTCGAACCGTTCGAGCCGTCGCAGATCGAGACGGCACTGGAACCGCTGCTCGACCGCTTCGACCTCAAGCCCGGCCGGCTCTACCAGCCGATTCGCGTTGCGATCACCGGCACTTCGGTGTCTCCGGGCATCTTCGAGTCGCTTGCGGTGCTGGGCCAGGAGCGCTCGCTGGAGCGCATCCGGGTTGCAAAAGAACGCTTGGGCTAAACCCCGGCGCTTTTGCTGCCGATGAGTTGGCCAATGAGCGTCACGACTGCGCAGACCAGCCGTGCCGCGTCCCTGCAAGGAGACGCGAAAACGGGATCGAGGAACGCCGCCGCGCCAGGCAGCCGCCTGGCGGAGGCCTTCGAGGCCGTCGAGCGCTTCCCCGTCCTGCTCGAGTCGCGTGAGCGGGTAATTGCCGCCGCC
This sequence comes from Solirubrobacterales bacterium, assembly GCA_036280195.1. Classification (GTDB taxonomy): domain Bacteria; phylum Actinomycetota; class Thermoleophilia; order Solirubrobacterales; family 70-9; genus VAYN01. Next base: position 13,164 of record DASURF010000074.1, read on the forward strand.
ACCGCCGAGAACGCCCGCGTGGGCGAGATCATCGAGGCGGTCGAGAGCGACGTCTCGCTGGCGATCTCGGTGCTGCGCCACGCCAACCGCGGCGGCCTCGTCGCCGGCGGCGTCGCCGGGGTCCCCGCCGCGCTCGAGGTGCTGAAGCCGGCCGGCGTCCTGGCCCTGGCCGGCACCGCCCCCAGCTTCGACTTCTTCGAGTCCAACGGCGGTTGGGAGCTGAAGCCCGAGCGCTTCCGCGTCCACGCCCTCGCCACCCAGCGGGCTGCCGATCGGATCGGCCGGGTCGTCGGCTGGGCCGAACGCGACGAGCTCGCCGTGGCGGCGCTGCTGCACGACGTCGGCCGGCTGGTTATCTCCCGCCTGCACCCGGGCTACAAGGTCTACTTCGACGCGATCTCCCGCACCCCCGAGCAGCGCCTGCGTGAGGAACGCGAGCAGCTCGGCATCGACCACGCCCTGGTCGGCGGCGTCCTCGCCCGCCGCTGGAACCTGCCTTCGCGGATCGCGGTGGCGATCGAGCGCCACCACGCCGAGGACGCCGAGGGCCTGGCGGCGATGGTCGCGACCGCCGACATGGTCGCCCACTACTGCCAGGGCGAGGCGATCGCGCCCGAGCGCCTGCGCGCCGGCGCCGAGCGTTGCGGCCTCGGCCCCGAGGCGCTGCGCGATCTGCTCTACGAGCTGCCGCTGCCGACCCAGGACGCGACCCGGGTCAGCGAGCCCTGCCCGCTCTCGGCTCGCGAGTTGGACGTGCTGCGCCACCTCTCAGAGGGCATGGTCTACAAGCAGATCGCGAGCGAAATGCACCTCTCGGTCTCGACCATCCGCACCCACCTGCACAACGTCTACGGCAAGATCGGCGCCGTCGACCGGGCCCAGGCCGTCCTCATGGCCAGAGATCGCGGCTGGATCTGATGACGCCGCTGACGACCAAGTCCCGTCGCCCGCTCTCGCACGAATGGCGCCGCCACTCGCTGGTCAGGGTACGGCGCCCCGCCTGGTCGGCTCATGCCGCCGAGGGCGAAGCCGAGCGCAACGAGCAGCCGATTACGCCAGAAGCCCCCGCATCCAAGGCGCATACAACCCACGACGACATCGCCTGGTAGCGGCTAGTCGATCAGGCACTCGCGCACGGCGATCGCCACCGCGTGGGTGCGGTTCCTGGCGCCGAGCCGGGCGAGGGCGTGCTTGGTGTGGGTCTTCACGGTCTCCTCGCTGAGGTCGAGCTGCCGCGCCGCGACCGTGGTCGACTCGCCGTCGGCGAGTAGCTGGAGGATCTGGCGCTGGCGCCGGGTCAGCTTGCCGCGGCTGCCTTTCGGCGGTACCGCCGGATCGATGAAGCTCTCCTGCTCGACGGCGGCCTCGACCGCGCGTCTGAGTTCGGCCGGCCCGGCGGTGCGGGCGACGTAGGCCGAGGCGCCCGCCTGGATCGCGGCGCTTGCCAGGTGGCGCTCCGGCAGCTCGCCGTGGGCGACGATCCCCAGCCCCGGGGTGGTGCGGTGCAGCATCTTGATCGCCTCGGCGCCGCTGATCGAGCTGCCGTCGCCGTTGCCGCCCCGGCGCATGTCGACGATCGCGACGTCGAAGTCGCCGATGTCGCGGACGAGGTCGAGCGCCTCCTCGCGGGTGGGTGCCTCGTGGACGACGAACCGGCCCTCGAGCGTCTCCCGGATCCCCACCCGGACGAGAGGGTGGCCGTCGATCACCAGGCAATGTGGGGGCTCGCTCAGGACAGAATCCGATCGCTCGTTTCGCTTGGACGGAGGCTGCTGGGCCGGGCAGCACCTCCGCGAGGCGATCCTACCCAGCCGAGGGGTGCGGTAGAAAGTCCCAAGTGATCTCAATTACCTCAAAGTCGAGATATGCGGTCGTCGCTTTGGCGGAGCTTGCGCGCGCCGGGGATCGCCCGGTACCGATCAAGGAGCTGGCCGAGCGGCGCGACATCCCCGAGCAGTTCCTCGAGCAGCTCTTCTCGACCCTCCGCCGCAACGGTCTGCTGACCAGCCACCGCGGCATGCGCGGCGGCTACACGCTCTCGCGCCCGGCCGAGGAGATCACGGTCCTCGAAGTCGTCCAGGCCCTCGACGGCAAAGTCGGCGACGAGGCCGACGAGGCCGGCGGCATCTGGGCCGAGGGGGTCGCCGCCCTGCGCAAGGTCTTCGCCCAGACCACGATCGCCGAAGTCGCCCGCCGCGAGGCCGAAGAGTCCGGCTCCGGGATGTACTTCATCTGAGGATCCGGGCGGGCCCGACATGGGGCCCGCCCGTAGCGTCCGGAGATCAGCAGGTCTTGCTGACGCTGATCGCCGGGATGGCACCGCTGGTCTTATTGATCCTCATGATCCCATCCTCCTTGGGGTAACAAGGGGCACCCGAGTACTACCCCGTACCTATTGAAAATGAGCCGACGCTCAGGCAAATCTGAGAAGTAGAAATAGGACGAATTGGCCCAGTCCTTGCACGGGTCTCGGCGATCCCTCCTAGACTGCGCGCGATGCGCATCGGAGCGGAGGCCTCGGCCGTGGTCGGCAACACGCCGATGGTCATGCTCGACCGGCTCGCCGCCGACCTCGGTGGCCAGGTCTGCGCCAAGCTCGAGTACTTCAACCCGGGCGGCTCCGTCAAGGACCGGATCGGGGTGGCGATGATCGACGCTGCCGAAGAGCAGGGGCTGATCGAGCCCGGTCGGGCGGTCGTCGTCGAGCCGACCAGCGGCAACACCGGCATCGCCCTGGCGATGGTCTGCGCCGCGCGTGGCTACGAGCTGATCCTCACCCTGCCCGAGGGGATGAGCCGGGAGCGCGGCAAGCTGCTGCGCGCCTACGGCGCCGAGGTCCGCGAGACCCCCTCGCTGGGCGGGATGAACGAGGCGGTGGCCCTGGCCGAGGAGATCCGCGAGCAGCGCAAGGGCTTCATGCCGATGCAGTTCTCCAACCCCGCCAACCCCGAAATCCACCGTCGCACCACGGCGGAGGAGATCTGGAGCCAGACCGAGGGCGAGATCGGCGCCTTCGTCTCCGGCGTCGGCACCGGTGGCACGATCACCGGCGTCGGCCAGATGCTGAAGGAACGGGCGCCGGAGGCGCTGGTGGTGGCGGTCGAGCCGGCCAGCTCGCCGGTGCTCTCCGGCGGCGCCCCCGGCCCGCACAAAATCCAGGGCATCGGCGCCGGCTTCGTGCCCGAGAACCTCGACCGGAGCGTGGTCGACGAGATCCTCGCGGTCGGCGACGAGGACGCGCTCGAGACCGCTCGCCGCGTCGCCAAGGAGGAGGGGGTGCTGGCCGGGATCTCGGCCGGGGCCAACATTTGGGCCGCGCTCGAGGTCGCGGCGCGGCCGGAGATGGCGGGGAAAAGGGTCGTGACGATCGTCTGCGACTCGGGCGAGCGCTACATGTCCTTACCCTTCTTCTCACCATGAGCCGCTGGAAGAGGGTGGTGAAGGAGATCCGCGCCGACCTCAAGGCGGCGCGCGAGCGCGACCCCGCCGCCCAGGGCGTTTCCAGCTTCGAGATCCTCACCAGCTGGGCCGGGGTGCAGGCGCTGCTCGCCCACCGCGCCGCCCACGCGCTGCTGGAAGCTGGGGTGCCGCTGCTGCCGCGGACGATCGCCTACCTGACCCGCTCGGTAACCGGCGTGGAGATCCATCCCGCTGCCCGGATCGGCAACGAGTTCTTCATCGACCACGGCTCCGGGGTGGTGATCGGCGAGACCGCGGCGATCGGCGACTGCGTCACCCTCTACCAGGGGGTAACCCTGGGCGGTACCGGCTTCCAGCCCGGCAAGCGCCACCCGACCCTCGGCAACAACGTCACCGTCGGCTCAGGGGCGAAGCTGCTGGGCCCGATCGCGGTCGGCGACGGGGCGAAGATCGGCGCCAACACGGTGGTGGTCGAGGACGTGCCGCCGGGGGCGACCGTGGTCGGCAACCCCGGCCACCCGGTGAGGCTCGAAGGCCGGCGGGTCGAAGGGCCGGACGCCGACTGGATCCACCTGCCGGACCCGATCGCCGATGCGATCAAGGCCCTCTCGGAGCGGATCGCCGACGTCGAGAAGCGGCTGGCGCAGCTGGACGGCGGCAACGGCCCGAGCGGCGAGGCGGCGAAGATCGAGCCGCGCACCGGCCGCTCGTCTGCCGGTGGTTGATGTATTTTGATCGCTCAAGTCAGCGTCTGAAGGGAATTTCGTTGAGACATCTCCGCCTACTTCTGCCGTTTGCCCTGCTCGCGCTCGCGCTCGGCCTTGCCGCCTGCGGCGGTGGCGAAAGCGACGAAGACAAGGTCGTCGAGGTGATCGAAACGTCGGTGACCAGCACCGATCCCGCCGACTGCGAGAAGCTGGCCACGCAGGCCTTCCTCGAGCAGACGCAGTTCAGCAAAGGCACGCAAGCGGTTAAAGACTGCGAAGAGGACGCCGACGACAAGAACCACCCCGACGCCGCTGAGGTCTCTAACGTCAAGGTCGACGGCTCGCAGGCGACCGCCGACACCACCGTCCGTGGCGGCGTCTTCGACGGCCAGACCCTCACCGTGGCGCTCGTCGAAGAAGACGGCGACTGGAAGCTCGACAAGATCACCGCCTTTGCGAAGTTCGACCAGGGCAAGTTCGCGGCCTCGCTGGAAGGCGCCGTGAAAAGCGGCAAAGAACCGCTGGACCCCGAAATCACCAGCTGCCTCGGCGATGCCCTGCGCAAGCTGCCCAAGGCGGAAGCCGAACAGATGCTGATCGGCGGCTCCACGCAGCCGATCTTCGAACTGGTCGAAGGCTGCGCGCCTGAATCCGGCCAGTAGCGGCCCGGTAGGGCCCGCCGAGCGCCTGGCTATGCTCGGCGGGTGAGCCTCCAAGGCGAGTTCGAGCTGGCGGGAGACCAGTCGCAGGTCCCCGAGGGCGCGCCCACCGAGCCCGGCGCCGACCGGGCCGAGCGGCTGCTGGCCGGCCTCAACGGCCCGCAGCGGGAGGCGGTCGAACACGGCGAGGGGCCGCTGCTGGTCCTCGCCGGCGCCGGGTCGGGCAAGACCCGGGTCCTGACCCACCGGATCGCCTACCTGCTCGCCACCGGCGCCGCCCGGCCCGGCGAGATCCTGGCGATCACCTTCACCAACAAAGCCGCGGCGGAGATGCGCGAGCGGGTCGGCCGGCTGGTCGGTCGCTCGGTGCGGGCGATGTGGGTGACGACCTTCCACTCCGCCTGCGCGCGGATGCTGCGGGTCGACGCCGAGCGGCTCGGCTACTCGAAGGGCTTCACGATCTACGACCAGGCCGACTCGCTGCGGATGCTGAAACGCTGCCTGACCGAGCTGGGAGTCGACCCGAAACGGTTCCCGCCGCGGGCGATCCACGCGAAGATCTCCGGCGCCAAGAACCAGCTGATCGACTCCGACTCCTACAACGAATCCGCCCACGGCGAATTCGAGGAGATCGTCGCCGAAGCCTTCCCGCTCTACGAGAAGCGGATGCGGGAAGCAAACGCGATGGACTTCGACGACCTCCTGGTCCGCACGGTCAACGCGATGGAGCTGTTCCCCGAGGTGCGCGAGCGCTGGCAGCGGACCTTCCGCCACGTCCTCGTCGACGAGTACCAGGACACCAACCACGCCCAGTACCGGCTATTGCAGCTTCTTGCCTCCGAGCACGGCAACCTGATGGTGGTCGGCGACGAGGACCAGTCGATTTACGGCTTCCGCTACGCCGACGTCTCCAACATCCTCGACTTCGACAAGGACTTCGAAGGGGCCGAGGTCGTCAAGCTCGAGCAGAACTACCGCTCGACGCAGACGATCCTCTCCGCCGCCAACGCCGTCGTCGAGCGCAACCGCGAACGGCGGCCGAAGGAGCTGTGGAGCGAAGGCGAGGAGGGCGAGAAGGTCCAGCTCAACGAGCTGACCGACGAGCACGAGGAGGCACGCTGGGTCGCCGGCGAGATCGAACGGCTGGAGGAGGAGGACGGCGTCGCCCGCTCCGAGGTCGCGGTCTTCTACCGGACCAACGCGATGAGCCGGGTGCTGGAGGACACGCTGCAGCGCTTCGACGTCTCCTACCAGGTGATCGGCGGCACCAAGTTCTACGAACGGGCCGAGGTCAAGGACGCGGTCGCCTACCTCAGCCTGCTGGTCAACCCGGCCGACCTCGTCTCCTTCACCCGGGTCATCAACTCGCCGCGGCGGGGGATCGGCAACACGACCCAGGGTCGGATCGCCTCCCACGTCAACACCACCGGCCTGCCGGTCTGGGAGGTGCTGGAACGAATCGAGGAGGTGCCCGGACTGAGCGGCGCCGCGATCAAGGCCTGCGGCCGCTTCTACGAGACGATGGCCGGGCTGCGCGAACGCGCCGACGAAGGCGGGCCGGTGGCGACGCTGCTGGAGGCCGTCCTGCACGAGACCGGCTATCTCGACGCGCTGGCGGCGGAGCGGACGATCGAGGCCGAAGGCCGGGCCGAAAACCTGGAGACCCTGATCGGCGGCGCCGCCGAGTTCGACATCGAGCGCGAACGGGAGGGCGAGAGCGAAGTCTCTCCGTTGGAGGAGTACCTGCAGCAGATCTCTCTCTACACCGAGCAGGACGGGCTCAGCTCCGAGCAGGAGCTGGTGACGCTGATGACCCTGCACAACGCCAAGGGGCTCGAGTACGACACGGTCTTCATCGTCGGCTGCGAGGAGGGCGCGTTTCCCCACATGCGGGCGCTGGAAGAGGGCGGCGAAGAAGAGGAGCGGCGCCTCTGTTACGTCGGCATCACCCGCGCCCGCAAGCGGCTCTACATGACCTGGGCGCGGGAGCGGCGGCTGTTCGGGCGGGCCGAGCACAACCTGCCCTCGCGCTTCGTCGACGAGCTGCCCCCGGAGCTGACCGAGAGCCATTCGACCGCGGCGCGCAGCCTGGGGACCAGCTGGAGCACCTCGGTGACCAACGAGGTGACGCCCGCCCAGGCGGTCGACCCGGGTCCGGCGCTGGAGCTGCAGACCGGCGACGACGTCGTCCACGCCAGCTTCGGCGACGGGGTGGTGACCGGAGTCGAGCCGGGCGGCGTGGTCGTCGTCCGTTTCTCCGGCGACGGCGCCGAGCGCAAGCTGATGGCCGACTACGCCCCGATCCGGAGGCGGTAGGGCGATGGCGGCGCGGGTGATCGACGGCAAAGCGGTCGCCGCCGCGGCGCGCGAGCGGGTCAAGGTCGACGTCGCGGCCTTCACCGAGGAGCATGGCCGCTCGCCCGGGCTGGCGACCGTGCTCGTCGGCGACGACCCCGCTTCGGAGGTCTACGTTCGCAACAAGCGCCGCCTCTCCGAGGAGGTCGGGATGCGCTCGATCCATCACGGCGTCGACGCCTCGATCCCCGAAACCGAGCTGCTTGACCTGGTCGCCGAGCTGAACGCCGACGACGGGGTCGACGGGATCCTCGTGCAGCTGCCGCTGCCCGCCCACATCGACGAGGACGCGGTCGTCGCCGCGATCGACCCGGCCAAGGACGTCGACGGCCTGACGCCGGTAAACGCGGGCCGGCTCGCCCACGGCGACCCGAACCTCGTGCCCTGCACGCCGCGCGGCGTGATGGAGCTCCTCGCCCACGAGGGCGTCGAGCTGGAGGGCGCCGAAGCGGTGGTGGTCGGCCGCTCGAAGCTGGTCGGGGTGCCGGTCGCCCGCCTGCTGCTGTTGGCGAACGCGACGGTCACCACCTGCCACTCGCGCACCCGGGATCTCGACGAGGTCTGCCGCCGGGCCGACGTTCTCGTCGCCGCAGTCGGCGTGCCGCGCCTGCTCGGTGCCGATGCGGTCAAGTCCGGCGCCGTCGTCATCGACGTCGGCGTCAACCGCCTCGAGGAGGGGCTGGTGGGCGATGTGGACTACGAGGCGGCGGCCGAGGTGGCCGCCGCGATCACGCCGGTTCCGGGCGGTGTCGGCCCGATGACGATCGCGATGCTGCTCTCGAACACGCTGCAAGCGGCGCGCCAGCGGTCGGCGGCCGGGTAGGAAACCCGGCTATCCGCGTCGAAGGCCCCTCTGATCAGGAATAGGGTCGTTCGACCCACCCCGAACTCCGAGGAGGAGACAGATGGACAGGCTCAGTACGGGGGAGAAGATCGCCGGCGGGTCGGCTGTCCTTCTCTTCATCTTCATGTTCTTCGACTGGTTCAAGGTCGACATCGAGGGCGGTGAAGGCCTTTTCAGCGTCAGCATCGGCGGCAGCGCCTGGGAAGCGTTCAGCTACACCGACCTCTTCCTGCTGCTGACGATCATCGTCGTCGTGGCGGTAGTGGTGATTCGCCTCTCCGACGCGCTGGTCGAGCCGCCGGTTTCGCTCAACGCGGTGGCGGCGGTGCTCGGCGCGGTTTCGGTGCTGCTGATCATCTACCGGATCATCGACCCGCCGGGCGACACCGGCGGTCTCTCCGGCGTCGACATCAACCCCGCGATCGGCGCCTTCCTCGGCCTGATCGCCGCAGCCGGCATCACCTACGGTGCCTACCGGGCGATGCAGGAAGAGGGGACCTCGTTCGGCGAGATCGGCGACCAGTTCTCCAACCGCGGCGGCCCCGGTTCCGGCCCGCCGCAGCCGCCGTCCTCTACGCCGCCGAGCCCACCGCCGCCTCCCCCGAGTAGCTGAGGGAGGAACCGCCCCCGGCGACTTCCCGGGAGACCTGCTTCGCGAAGGCGATGATGGTCATCATCGGGTTGACGCCGGGCGCGGTCGGGAAGAGGGACGCGTCGGCGACGTAGAGGCCGCGCGTCCCGTTGACCGAGCCGTCGGGGGCGCAGACGCCGCGGCGCGGGTCGGCTGAGATCCGCGCCGTTCCCATCGGGTGGAAGGCCTCGAGGCGCAGCTCCGAGGCCTTGAAGCGGGTGGCCTCGAAGGTCGCCAGGTCACCCGGCTTCAGCACCCCGGCCCGGGGGATGTTCGGGTAGACCTCGACGGCGCCGGCGGCGAAGTGGACTTCCGCCGCGCGGGCGATGCCGAAGATGGTCTTGCGGACGTCCTCGTCGTTCAGGTGGTAGCCGGCGCGCAGGGCGCCTTCGTTGGCGAGGCCGACGGCCCCGACCGAGACGTCGCGCAGTTGCACGCCGATCGAGCCGATGCGGCCGAACTCGAGCATCGCCCGCTGGTGCTCGGCGCCGGTGCCGACCAGCCAGGCGCCGCCGAAGGCGAGCGGCGTGAAGGTCGCCTCCAGCAGGACGCCCTGCTCGTGCTCCCACTGGTCGACGTAGTAGCTCTGCATCACGCCCTCCCAGCCGTGGACGTCCTCCTCGTAGCGGGCGCCGACCCAACAGGCGGGGTGGATGCGGAGGTTGCGGCCGACCTGCTTGCCGCCGAGGCCGGAGCGCAGCAGCAGCTCCGGGGTGCCGAGGGCGCCGCCGCCGGCGATCACCGCCCGGCTGGCCCGGACCGTGAAGGGGCGGCTGCGGCCACCGGCGTCGCGGGCCGAGCAGGCGAGGCCGACGGCGCGGCCGTCCTCGACCAGGACGCGCTGCGCTTCGACCCCGGCGCGCACCCGCGCCCCGGCGGCGACCGCCCGGGGCAGGTAGCTGACGTGCATCCCGCGCTTGGCGTCGATCGCGCAGCCGTAGGGGCAGGAGCTGCATTGCACGCAGCTGCCCGCGTTCCGCGAGATCGGACCGCCGCTGAGGCCGAGTGCCGCCGCTCCCTCCATCGCCAGCTGTCCGTTGCGGCCCATCCGGTTCGGGTCGAGCGGGGTGACGCGGAGGAAGTCCTCGGCCTCGGCGAAGTCCTGGTCGAGGTCCATCGCCCAGGAGACGCCGAACTGCTCGCGCCAGCTCTCGAGGATCGGGTCCGGGGCGCGGAAGCAGGTGCCCGAGTTGATCACCGTGGTGCCACCGACCACCTTGGCCACCGGGACCGGGATCGGCGGGCGGCCTTCGGCGATCGTCAGGCCGGCTTCGCGGTAGAGCTCGGTGATCGCTTCGAGGCGACCGGCGGGGTAGTTGTCGCGGTTGTAGTGGCCCCCGGCCTCTAGCACGAGCACGTCGAGCCCGGCCTCGGCCAGCATCGCCGCCGCCACGGCGCCTCCGGCGCCGGAGCCGACGATCGCCACCTCGCACTCCTCGCCCTCGCCGCGGGCTTCGGTGTCGCCGAGCGAGCCGGCAGGCTCGGGCAGCGTGCCGTCGGCCAGAGCGCAATCGGTGCGGACGCCGATCTTCGCCTCGACCTCGGGCGCGACCGCGTAGCCGAGGGTGGAGAAGAGCTTCGCCATCAGCAGCAGGTCGTGGTGGAGCGGGAAGCGGGAGGAATCGAGCTTGTGGAGGAAGTCCTCGGCCGCTTCCTGGTCGAGCTTGCTGAAGCGCCAGGGGAAGGGCAGCCACTCGAAGGCGCGAAGCCCGAGGCGCAGCCGCAGGAGTACCTGCGGCGAGAGCGAGCGGAGGAACTCGGCCACCGGGCCGGAGACGTCGATGTCCCGCTCCGCCGCCGGCAGGCCGTCGATGCCCGGCGCCTGGGCCGCGCAGATCGCGCTCAGGGTGCGTTGCTCAGCGGCCGAGAGCCCTGGCGGGCGCTGTCAACCGGGGGCGGCGGGGCGGCCGACCCGTCCCGCCAGTACCCAGAGCCAGAGCGCCAGCAGCGCCAGGAAGCCGTCGACGAGGAAGTTGAGCAGGTAGATGAAGACCTCTTCCTGGATCAGGAAGAAGGCCAGAGAGCCGAGCGAGGAAGCGGTCTTGCCGGCGGCGAGAACCAGCAGCAGCGGCCGGTAGCGGACGACGTCGGCCTGGGCGACGAGGCAGATGCCGGTGATCACCACCATGTAGGCGAAGGCAAGCGCCAGCCAGAGGTACTCCTGGGTGTGGGGGGCACGGTGGTCGTTGCCGAACCATTCGCCGACGTCGGAGATGACGTCGAGGACGCCGCTGGGGACCAGCAGGAAGAGCAGCCCGACCACGGCGAAGGTCGCGGCCAGCAGGCGCAGGTTGAGGACGACGAATCTCTCGGCTGCGGGTCCCTGCATCGGCGTGACTCTAACTGGCCAGGCAGCCAGTTTCCACACGCACCTAGAATCCGCCGCCATGATCGACCGCGACCAGGTGCTGCACGTGGCGAGGCTGGCGCGTCTCCGCCTCTCCGACGAGGAAGTGGAGACGATGGTGGGCGAGCTTTCGGGGATCCTCGAGCACGTCGACCGGATCGGCAACCTCGACCTGGAGGGGGTCGAGCCGACCTCGCACGTGATCGCGCTGGAGAACGTCCTGCGCGCCGACGAGCCGTGGCAGAGCCTGCCGCGCGACGTCGCCCTCGCCTCGGCGCCCGAACCGCAGGACGGCGCCTTTCGCGTCCCCTCGCCGCAGGCCGAATAGATGCCGGACCTTCTGGAGCTGACCGCCCTCGAGGCGCACGAAGCGATGGTCGCCGGCGAGCTCGGCGCCGAGGAGTACACCGCCGCCTGGCGCGAGGCCGCCGCGGGCGATGAGCTGAACGCCTACCTCTGGCGCGACGAGGGCGGCGAGGAGGCGCAGGCGATCGCGGTCGAGCGCGACTGCATCGCCCCGATCGCGGTCAAGGACATCTTCTGCACCGAGGGCGTGCCGACCACCGCCGGCTCGCGCATTCTCGAGGGCTACCGCCCGCCCTACACGTCGACCGCGGTCCGCAAGCTGCTCGAGGCCGGTGCGCCGGTGCTCGGCAAGACCAACATGGACGAGTTCGCGATGGGGTCCTCGAACGAGAACTCCGCCTACGGGCCGGTCCTCAACCCGTGGGATCGCGGGCGGGTGCCGGGCGGCTCCTCGGGCGGCTCGGCGGCGGTCGTCGCCGGCGGCCTCGCCCCCTGGTCGATCGGCACCGACACCGGCGGCTCGATCCGCCAGCCCGCCGCCTTCTGCGGCATCGTCGGCCTCAAGCCCACCTACGGCGCCATCTCCCGCTACGGGATGATCGCCTTCGCCTCCTCGCTCGACCAGTGCGGGCCGCTGACCCGCACGGTCTCCGACGCCGCCCTGCTGCTGGGGATCCTGCAGGGCCGCGACCCGCTCGACTCGACCTCGGTCGGGCTCGAGGGCGGCGTCTCGCTGCCCGGCCGCGAGGATCTGAGCGGCCTGCGCTTCGGCGTCCCCGCCCAGCTCGCGGGCGACGACCTCGACGCCGGCGTGCGCGAGGTGTTCGAGGCGACGCTGAAGCGGATCGAGGAGCTGGGCGGCGAGATCGCCGAGGTTTCGCTGCCCTCCAGCGAGCACGGGATCTCCGCCTACTACGTGATCGCCCCGGCCGAGGCCTCCTCCAACCTGGCCCGCTACGACGGCGTCCGCTACGGGATGCGCGCCGGCGGCGACGGCGACCTGGTCGACATGTACGAGACGACCCGCTCCGAGGGCTTCGGGCCCGAGGTGAAGCGGCGGATCATGCTTGGCACCTACGCGCTCTCCTCGGGCTACTACGAGGCCTACTACGGCCAGGCGCAGAAGGTCCGCACGCGGATCGCCCAGGACTTCGACGGCGCCTTCGCCGAGGTCGACTTCGTCATCACCCCGACCGCCCCCTCGGTCGCCTTCGAGCTGGGGGAGAAGAGCGACGACCCGCTGGCGATGTACCTGAACGACTTCTTCACGGTGCCGATGAGCCTCGCCGGCATCCCCGCGATCTCGATCCCCGCCGGTCTCGCCGCGCCCGAGGGCGGCGGTCCGCAGCTGCCGGTCGGCTTCCAGATCGCCGCCCCGGCCTTCGCCGAGCAGCGCCTGCTCGACGCCGCCTACGCGCTCGAGCAGGGGATCGGCTTCGACGCGCGTCCGGGGGGCTCCGATGGCTGAGCTGGAGGCGGTGATCGGGCTGGAGATCCACGTCCAGCTGGCGACCAAGACGAAGATGTTCTGCGGCTGCGAACTGTCCTTCGGCGACGAGCCCAACGTCCACACCTGCCCGATCTGCCTCGCCCACCCCGGCGTGCTGCCGGTGCCGAACGAGAAGGCGATCCGCTACGCGCTGCAGATCGGCGCGGCGCTGAACTGCGAGATCGCCCCGCGTTCGATCTTCCACCGCAAGAACTACTTCTATCCCGACAGCCCGAAGGCGTACCAGATCAGCCAGTACGACATCCCGATCTGCGGTCCCGGCCGGCTCGGCGAGGTCCGCATCCACCGCGCCCACCTCGAGGAGGACGCGGCGAAGACGATCCACGTCGGCGATTCGGGCCGGATCCACGGCTCCGCCGCCTCGCTGGTCGACTTCAACCGCGGCGGCACGCCGCTGGTCGAGATCGTCACCGAGCCCGACCTGCGCGGCGCCGCCGAAGCCGCCGACTGGGCGCGGCTGCTGCGCGAGACGGTGCGCCAGCTGGGCGTCTCCGACGTCAACATGGAGGAGGGGAGCCTGCGGGTCGACGCCAACGTCTCGGTGCGGCCGGCCGGCAGCGATCAGCTCGGGACCAAGACCGAGCTGAAGAACATGAACAGCTTCCGCTTCCTCCAGCGCGGGATCGAAGCCGAGCTGGCGCGCCAGCGCGAGCTGGTCGGGGCGGGGGGGACGGTGGTCCAGGAGACGCTCCACTTCGACCCGGCGAGCGGCACCCTGACGCCGCTGCGCTCGAAGGAGGAGGCGCACGACTACCGCTACTTCCCCGAGCCCGACCTGGTGCCGATCGTGCCGACCGAAGAGATGCTGCGCGAGGCGCGCGAGGCGCTGCCGGAGCTGCCGGTGGCGAGGATCGAGCGTTACGAAGGGATGGGGCTGGACCACGACACCGCGGCGCTGCTGGCGCGGGAGACCGAGATGGCCGGCTACTTCGAGGCGGCGTGCGGCGAGGCCGGCGGCGTCGAGCCGAGGGTCATCGCCAACTGGATCACCGGCGACCTGACCGCCGAGCTGCGCAAGAAGGGCGACGAGGAGGACTTCGACAACCCCACCGTCCCGGCCGGCGGCCTCGTCCGGCTGGCGGCGATGGTGGCGGAGAAGAAGATCTCCCACGGCAGCGGCCGCAAGGTCCTGACGACCATGGTCGCCGAGGGCGGCGATCCGGCGGTGATCGTCGAGCGCGAGGGCCTGGCCCAGATGTCCGACTCCGGCGAGCTGGAGGCGATCGTCGAGAAGGCGATGGCCGAAAACGCCGACGCCGTCGAGAAGATCCGCGAAGGCAACAACAAGGCGATCGGGGCCATCGTCGGCGCCGTCATGCGCGAGACCAAAGGCCGCGCCGACGGCGGCGAGGTCAACCGCCTGATCCAGGAGAAGCTGTAGCTCGATTTGTGCGTTCGCGCACTTTGTAACACGTTGTTACAAAGTGCTAGGTTGGAGTCATGGCCTGGAACGTGGTGATCGCTGGTGGTGGGTTCGGCGGCGCTGCGGCTGCGCGGGAGCTGGAGCGGGCGATGCCGAAGCAGTCGGCGCGGCTGGTGCTCGTCAACGAGACGAACTTCGCTCTTTACACGCCGTTCCTGCCGGAGGCCGCCGCCGGGACCCTTGAGCCGCGGCATGTGGTGACGCCGCTGCGGGAGATGCTCAAGCGGACTTATCTGCGGCTCGGCTCGATCGTCGGTCACGACCCCGAGGCGAAGACGGTCACTTTGCGGGCCAAGTACGGCGAAACCGAGCAGCTGCCCTACGACCAGCTGCTGCTCTCGCTCGGCTCGGTCTCGCGGGTGCTGCCGGTGCCGGGATTGGCCGAGCACGCGGTCGGCTTCAAGAGCCTCGCCGACGCGATCTACCTCCGCAACCACGTGATCGAGACGCTGGAGGAAGCAAACGCGACCGAGGACCCGGTGCGCCGCGAACAGCTGCTCACCTACGTCTTCGTCGGCGGCGGCTACGCCGGGCTCGAGGCGCTGGCCGAGCTGCAGGACTTCGCCGCCGACGCGATGGACTCATATCCGCGCGCCCGCCTGCACGGGATGCGCTGGGTGCTGGTCGAGGCGACCGACCGGGTCCTGCCCGAGATCGACCGCGACCTCGGCGAGTACGCGCTGCGCGAGCTGCGCGGGCGCGGGATCGACATCCGCCTCAACACGACGCTGGAGGAGGTGACCGCGGACAGTGCCCGGCTCTCGAACGGCGAGGTGCTGCCCACGAGGACCGTGGTCTGGACCGCCGGCGTCGCCCCGCAGCCGATCCTCAAGCAGCTGAACGTGCCGCTCGACGAGCGCGGCCGCGTCCCGGTCGACTCCTGCCTGCGGGTGCAGGGGATGGACTCGGTCTGGGCGATCGGCGACTGCGCCGCGGTCCCGGACCCGAGCGGCGGCACCTCGCCGCCGACCGCCCAGACCGCGGTGCGGCAGGGGCCGGTGGCGGCCCGCAACATCGCCGCCGAGCTCGGAATCGGCAGCCCGAAGCCCTACGAGTACCGCTCCGAAGCCGCGTTCGTGAACCTCGGCCGCTACAAGGCGGTCGGCAAGATCGGCGACCGCACCTTCCGCGGCTTCCCCGCCTGGTGGCTGGCGCGGACCTACCACATGAGCCAGATCCCGGGCGGGGCCCGCAAATTCCGTGCCGTGCTCGACTGGACCGCCGGGCTGCCGTTCCGCCGCGACCTCTCCGAGGTCGGCTCGATCGGTCACCCGCGGCCGCTCGTCTGACCCCTAACCGGGCCTATTCGGCGACCTGCAGCGTCGCCGCCATCCCCTTTTCCTCGTGTTCGGGGAGGGAGCACCAGAGCTTGTATTTCCCGGCCGGCAGGTCGAAGCTCGCGACGTTGCGCTCTTCGGAGTCGGTTTCCGGGATCTGCAGCGGCTCGCCCGCGTCGCCTTCGAGTTGCAGGTTGAGGTTGTGCGGGTCTTCGCCCTGGTTGTTGAGTTCGATCATCACCGTGCCCGGTTTGACGCTCGGCCGCGAGAGGACGAAGTAGAACTCACGCGCGGCGACCCCGAGCCGGTTGGCTTCGGGTTCCGGTTCGGGCGCGGGCGGGGCCGGCGGTGCGGGCGCGGCGGCGACCGGCGCGGTCGCCTGCGGGACGCAGCTCCACCAGACCTTGCGGCGGACCACGCGGCGGATCTTGCCGTGGCGGCGGACCTTCTTCACCACTCGCTTCGCGTGGCGCTGCCAGGCGCAGTCGGCGGCCGCGGCGTTGTCGGGGCCGATCGGGGTCCGAGCAGGCTGCGGTGCCAGGGACGCGACCAGCGCCAGCACGAGAGCGACGGCTCCCGTCACGGCAAGCCGCGTCGTCACCCGCCTCACGGCTTGACCAGGACCGGCCGGGCGAAGCCGGCGGCGCCGGGGATGATCGCTTCGGCGTCGAAGCCGAGCCACTGCTCCAGCAGCGAGCAGTACATCCCCCGGAAGTCGCTGGTCGCCCGCAGGTTGTCGTCTTCGTCGAGCGTAGTGAGGCCGGGGAACTCGCCGACCATCTGGCCTTTGGCCTGCGAGCCGATCACGAAGGCGCAGCCGGCGGCGCCGTGGTCGGTGCCGAGCGAGCCGTTCTCCTCGGGCCGCCGCCCGAACTCGCTCCACATCTCGATCATCACCCGGTCGGCGAGGCCGCGGGCTTCGAGGTCGCGCTGGAAGGCGAGGATGCCCTCGCAGGTCTCGCGCAGGTTGTCTTCGAGGTCGCCGGCCTGGTCGGCGTGGGTGTCGTAGCCGCCGGGGGCGCGGATCGTCACCACCCGCATCGGCAGGCCGACGGCGATGTAGGCGGCGAGGCCGGCGAGCTTGTGGGAGAACCAGTTGTCCGGGTAGGTGACCGGGCTGCTGAAGTCGCCGACGCCTTCGAGGTCCTGGCGCAGCTTGTCGGTCTGCGCGGTGGCGCGGCGCACCTGGCCCATCGCCGGCGAGTCGGAAGGCAGCGAGCCGAAGCGGGCGAAGCTGTCGAACATCTCGGCCTCGATCGGGTTGCCGACCCGCGACCAGAGGTCGTAGCCGTCGACGCTGTCGATCGCCGCCACCGGCTTCTCCGCGGTGGCGATCATCGGCGAGAGGGAGCCGTCGAGCGAGAGCCCCTGCAGCGGGTTTTCGTCGTCGCCGACGGCGTCGATGTAGCGGCCCAGCCAGCCGGTCCGGTAGCCGACCTGCAGCTCGCCGATCTCGTAGTAGTGGCGGGAGGTGAAGTGGGACTGGTCCGGATGGTCGTAGCCGATCGCCGGGAAGGCGCTGACCTTGCCCTCGCCGTGCAGCGTCGCCAGCGCCGCCGCCGCCGGGTGCCACTGCAGGCTCGGGTCCTCGCCGAAGGACGTGCCCGCGCCCGGCGCCAGTTTCAGGTTCGGGCGCAGCTGCTGGTAGCGGGAGTCGTTGACCGGCGCCAATACGCTGAGCGAGTCGATGCCGCCGTCGAAGAAGACCGAGACGAGGATCTTGTCGGTCGGGGCCGCCTGCGCGATCCCGGTCTCGAAGGCCGAGAGCGGGATCTTCGAGGCGCCGTAGACGGCCAGCGCCAGGCCGGCGCTGCGGGAGAGGAACTTACGGCGCGAGAGGCCGGTGCCCGCCGGGTCGGGCATTCCCGGCTCGATCGCCGGCAGGCCCTTGCCGGCTTCGGCGGCGGCCGAGCGCAGGATCTGCGAGCGCGTGTACCCGTCGCAGCAGGAGTGGTGTTGGTGGCGGGGGCTCATTGCAGGATCAGGTCCGGGCTGACGCCGATCAGTTGCAGGAGGGCGTTCTGGCGCATCGCCCGGTAGGGGCCTTTCTGCCAGTTGGCGACGATCAGTTTCTCGCTGCGGGCGGCGAGGTCGAGCAGCTCGGCCCGGTGCTCGGCGCGCAGCGCCGGCGAGCTCCAGGAGGCGATCGCCTTGGCGAGCGCTTCGTCCGGGGTCTCGGTGGTGCTGTAGGGCTCGTTCCAGGGGTCGGCCGCGATCTCCTCGAGCGCGTAGGTGACCATCAGCCAGCGCGCCCGCATCCGCGAGGTGTCGAGCCAGCGGTTGTCGTCCCAGCCGGAGACGTTGGGCGGCCAGAAGAGCTGCTGCCCGGCCTGGTCGCAGAGCCAGATCCACGCCTCGGTGTCGATCGGCCGGCCCAGCGCCCGCAGCATCGAGGCGAGGTGGACGACCGGGGGCTTCACCATCGGCGGCCCCTCGTAGAGCTCGGGGCTGGTCAGGATCGCCTCCAGCACCGGCAGGATCTGCCGGCCGGAGGTGACGTAGGTCTGGACCAGCTGGTCGCGGACCGCCGTCGAGGGCGACACCGGAACGAAGTAGCTCCACAGCTTCTCGACGAAGAAGGAGGGGTGGAGCGGGTGCTCGACGCAGAGCCGGCAGGCGTCTTCCCAGCCCCAGTTGCCGGTTTTCCCGAACACCGTCTTGTTGCCGGTGTCGTGCCATTTCGGTTCGAAGCGGAAGTTGTGGGCGCCGAGCTCGCTCGACCAGTCGTTGCGCCAGCCGGTCAGGGCGCGGGCCTGTTCGCGGATGTCGTCCTCGGTGTAGGCGCCGCGATCGGCCCCGAGCGAGAACAGCTCCATCATCTCGCGGGCGTAATTCTCGTTCGGCGCCCACCGGTAGTTTTCGTTGCCGTTCAGCCACTGCAGCATCGCCGGGTCGACCGTCACCGCCTTGAAGAGGTCGAGGAAGGAGCCGAAGCAGCGCGCCCGGAAGAGGTTCGACTGATCGATCATCTGCTGCGCTTTGGAGACGTTCGCGTTCGAGGTCGCGAACCAGTCGTGGAAGATCAGCGCCATCCGCTCGACCAGCGGCTGGTTGGTGCGGACCATGCGGTCGAGCCACCAGAGGTGGTCGTGACCCCAGGCGTCGGCCGGGGCCAGCGGGTTGCCTTCGTCGTCGCGGGGGGCGGGGCCGCTGAGGGCAGCGGGGCCGCCGGGCCGGGTCAGCGACTGCACCGCGCCGACGAGGCCGAGCGAGACCAGCTGCTCGGCCTGCCCGGGGACGGGACCGAAGCCGGCTCGCTGCAGCAGGCGGACCGCTTGGGGGGTCCCGAAGGCGCCCTGGTAGGCGCCGGGAGGGCGCTGGTCGAAGGGCGGAGCGGCGGGGGCGGGCGTCGTCGCTGCCGCCTGTCGCGGCGGCTTGCGGCCGGGGCCGCGGAAGTGCCCTTTCTTCGGCTTGTGGCGGTGGCGGAAGACGTAGGCCTGGACCTTCCAGTCGCCCTGCCCGTCGGGCACCCAGCGGAAGTGCTTGTCCTTCCAGACGCGCCGGCGTTTGCGCCGGCGGTGCTTCGGCCTCGCTGCGACTGGTTTGTCCTGTGGGATCGCCATGCGCGAATAGGCCCCGTAGGGGCCTCGTACTCTCCTCGGAACCGTGGACGGCGCTCTTGAGCGCCGCGCGGTCACCGCTGGACGTTAGGTCTAGTTCGGCCGAAGCGCAAGAATGAGGCGGTGGAGTACCTCGTCATCGCCTTCACCTTCGGCCTCGCCACCGCCATCGTCGGCAAGGGCAAGGGCAGCTCGTTCTTCATCTGGTTCCTGATCGGGATCGTGCTGCCGCCGCTCGGCCTGATCGCCGTGATCCTCTACCGCGTCGACAAGGACGAACCCGAACGCCAGTGCCCCAACTGCCACAAGGCGCTGAAGCTCTACGTCCAGGTCTGCCCGCGCTGCGGCACCGACCTCTACCTGCCGGACCCGGCGGCGGTCCGCCACCCAGGGGTCAGGTAGCCGCTACCGCAGCCAGGTGCGGACGATCGCGTTGGCGAAGCCGGCTCCGTAACGCAGGGCGGCGGGCTTCTTCGAGTGCCCGTGGAGCCGCTGGTCGACCGTGATCGGGACCTCCTTGGCGGGGATGCCGCGCTTGATCGCCTCGATCATGAACTCGGAGGTGTGGAACTGCTCCTGGCGCAGGACCAGCTGGGGGAGGACCGTGGTGCGGACGGCGCGGTAGCCGTTGGAGCAGTCGGTGACGTGGGTGCGGGTGATGAAGGAGACGAGGCGGTTGAAGAAGACGATCCCCAGCTCGCGGGCGAAGTGGTTGCGGTCGGCGTGGCCGAGGACGCGGGAGCCGTGGGCCATGTCGACCTCGCCGTCGAGGATCGGTTGAACGAGGCGCTCCATCTCGTCGGGACGGTGCTGGCCGTCGGCGTCGAGGGTGACGACGATCTCGGCGCCCGATTCGACCATCAGCCGGTAGCCGGTCCGCAGGGCGGCGCCGCCGCCGCGGTTGGTGACGTGGCGGGCGACCGCGGCGCCGTGCTCGCCGGCGACGTCGCCGGTCCCGTCGCGCGAGCCGTCGTCGACGACCAGCACCTCGGTGCCGACGCCGCAGACCGCGGCCGGGATCTGGCCGAGGACGACGCCGATGTTCTCGGCCTCGTTGTAGGCGGGGATCAGGATCGCGACCTTGCCGCGGAAGCGCTCCGGCAGGCCGGCCTGGCGGAACTCCTCCCAGGCAAGTCCCTCGAGCGCCGCGGCCAGCTGGCGCCCGTTGCGTGCCGACTGCGAGAGCGCCCGCAGAGTGAGCAGGAAGAGGATGAAGATGGCGAAGACGGCGAGGCCGAGGATGCGGCCGCCGTTGCCCTTCTCGAAGGAGAAGGCGGAGAGCAGGCCGTTGACGATTTCGGTCCCGGAGACGATCACCAGGCCGATGCCGGAGGCGAGCAGGATCAGCACGTCGGCGTTGCGCAGCGAGTGGCGGCGGACGACGGCGTAGGCGATCAGGAAGATCGCCAGCAGCAGCCCGGCGCTGCGCAGCGCCGTCAGCTCGGCGGGGAAGATGCCTGCTCTGGGGACCATTTGCGACCGGAGAGTATGGCCGCCAGGCCCGATGAGAGGGCGAGACCGGCGAGTGGAAAGACCAGCGTCATCAGCACCTCGTTGCGCCGCGGGGCCGCCAGCGAGACCGCGCCGACGGCGGTGACGAGCGCGATCGGCGTCGCCAGGACGACGAACTCCCACCAGCGGCGGCGCACGGCGAGCAGGGCGAAACCGGCCAGACCGAGGAGGACGAGGAGGACCTGGACGACGCGGCCGGCGGCGCTGCTCATCGCTTCGCCGACCCCGCTGCTCCACATCCGCCCGACCTTGCGCACGGTCATCGCCGCGTAGCCCCAGGGGTCTTCGTCGAAGTACCTGTCGAAGTTGTCCTTGCCGGCCCGGCCGAGCGCCTGGTCGCGGGAGAGGTCCGGGTGTTCTGCCTGGACTTCCTTTGCGACTGCGTCGAAGAGCTCGGTCGGGTTGACCTCGTCGAGCGCCGCGGAGCCCGGCTCGAGGTCGCGGCCGAGGTAGCGCTCGGCGAGGATCGCCTTAACCCGCTGGTATTCGCCGTCGGCCGGCAGGTAGGTGCCGACGTAGAGCGCCTTGCCGCCGCCGGTGGAGATCGGCACCACCCGGTCGAGCACGATCGTGTTGCGGATCGTCCAGGGGATGATCGGCAGCGCGAAGGCGACGAGGAGGACAAGTGCGGCGATCAAGCCGGCACGCCATTCGCGGCCCAGGCCGGCCCGCAGGGCGGCGAGGACGACGAAGGCGAGGCCGACGAACAGGTACTCGGGCCGGAACATTGCCGTGAGGCCGAAGAGCAGGCCCGGTGCCAGCCACGGCCAGGTGCCGCCACGGTCGCTCGCCCATAAGAAGGCGAGGATCGCCGCCGGCAGGGTCAGCATCGCCGGCGGCTCGCTCATCAGCTCGCCGGTGGTGTGGATGAACGGCGGGTAGACGGCGACCGCGAAGGCGGCGAAGAGGCCGACCCAGCGGCCCAGCTCGCGCCCGCCGAGCCGCCAGCCCAAAGCGAAGACGACCAGGATCGTCGCCACCCCCAGCAGCGCCTCGACGATCCGCGCCGTCCCTTCGCGGGCGCCGCCCGTCGCGTAATAGGCGGCGGCGTAGAGGAAGGGCGCGCCGGGCGACCAGTCGCTGGAGTCACGGAATTCCGGCCCCCCGAAGCTCTGTTCTTCATAGAGCGCCTTGGAGATCGCGTAGTAGGCGGCCGAGTCGTCGGCCGGGTGCTCGACCGGGTTGACGACCACGTAGGCGCGCACCACCAGCCCCAGCAGCGCGATCACCGCCAGCGCGATCAGCGTCCGCGTGCCATAGCGCTGCGGCAGCGCCCGGATCCAGGTCGAGAGAGCCTTCAAGGCGCGCCCAGGCTATCCGGGGTCTCGGGCGCCGCGATTGGAGAATTAACGTCGCTATAGCGATACGAACTCACCAATCGTGCGATGGCCACCCCGGCGAGGGGGGCGAGGAGCGGCACGAGGACCAGGACGCGCCGCGGGGAGGCGACGAGCAGGGCGCTGACCAGCGTGATCGCGAGGAAGATCGTGCCGACCAGCAGCGCCTCCCAGCGGCGCCGCCAGGCGAGGATCGCGAGCCCGGCCAAGCCGAGCGCGACCAAGAGCCAGTGCAGGACCTCCCAGACCGGCTCGCGCATTACGTCCCGCGGCCCGTGCGACCAGATCCGCCAGACCTTCGTCGCGACGAAGCCCGCGTATTCGACCGGCCCCTCGGACACGTCGTCCCAGAGCTGTTCCTTGCCCATCTTCGAGAGGGCCTGGTCGGTTTCCATTCCGGGATAGCGGTCGGCGGCGAGCCGGGCGAGGATCTGCTCCAGGCGCAACCGCCGGGCGTCCTGAGGCTTGAAGAGGTCAGGATTTTCAGCCACAACCTCGGCGCCGACCCTTTCCGGGTCCCCGTCTGAGGGCAGGTAGGTCCCGGCGTAGAGCACCTGGCCGCCGCCGGTGGAGATCGGGACGAAGCGGTCGAGCGCGACCGCGTTGCGGACGGTCCAGGGCGCGACGACAACCACCAAGCCGAGCAGGAAGATCGCGGCCCGCACCAGCGACGAGCGCCAATCGTCTCGCGCCTCCCGCGCGAACACCACCATCCCCACGAGCCCCGCAATCGCCAGGTACTCCGGCCGCATAAGCGCCAGCGCCCCGAACATCACCCCAGGCAGCAGCCACCGCCACCGCCCGCCGTCCCAAGCCCAGAGCGCCGCCAGCACTCCACCGGAGAGCAAGGTCGCCGCCAACGGCTCGCTCATCAGCATGCCCTGGTACTCCAACAGCGCCGGATAGATCGCCACAACCAAAGCCCCGACCAGCGCCGGGGCGACCCCTGCCAAACCGACCTCACTTGAACTGGGTCGGTTTGGCCGGGGTCGCGCCAGCCGCCGCCCGAGCAGATAGGCGAAGAGGACCGAGAGCGTTCCGATCAGCGCCAGCACGACCCGTGCCAGCTGTTCGTGAACTCCGCCGCTGACCTCGTAGATCCCGGCCACGAACAGCGGCAGGCCCGGCGAGTAGTTGCTCGCCGGCTGGGTCGCTTCCGGCCCGAGCGTGAAACCCTCACCCCGCTCCAGGTTGCCGGCGACGACCGCGTAGGCCTGGGCGTCGTAGACCGGCGCCCGCCCGTCCCAGGCCTCGCCGACGCGTAGCCCCAGTCCCAGCAGCAGGACCGCGATCAGCGCCGCGAGCCCGATCCAGCCGCCGTTTCGTGCCGCCAATCCGCTCACCGTCCCCCGGATTCAACACGTACAACCGGCCGCCCGAACCTCTAAAGTGCCGCCCTCATGCGAATCCTCATCCTCGGGGGCGACGGCTACCTCGGCTGGCCGACTGCGCTCCGCTTCTCGGCCCGCGGCCACGAGGTCTCGGTCGTCGACAACTTCTCCCGCCGCCGCTGGCACACCGAACACGGCACCGCTTCGCTGACCCCGATCCGGGAGCTGGACGAGCGGATCGCCGCCTGGCGCGAGGTCTCCGGCGAGCAGATCCGCAGCTACGTCGGCGCCGTCGAGGACGGCGACTTCCTCGACGAGGTCGTCGCCGAGACCAAGCCCGAGGTGATCGTCCACTACGGCCAGCAGGCCTCGGCGCCGTTCTCGATGGTCTCCCGTGAGCGCGCGGTCGAAACCCAGCACGCCAACGTGATCGGCAACCTCAACCTGCTCTTCGCGATGCGCGACCACGTCCCCGACGCGCACCTGGTGAAGCTCGGGACGATGGGCGAGTACGGCCAGCCCAACATCGACATCGAGGAGGGCTACATCGAGATCGAGCACAAGGGCCGCAGGGACACCCTGCCCTACCCGAAGCTGCCCGGCTCGCTCTACCACTGCTCGAAGGTCCACGACTCGACCAACATCCACTTCGCCTGCCGCACCTGGGGCCTGCGCGCGACCGATCTCAACCAGGGTGTCGTCTACGGCGTCGAGACCGAGGAGACCGCCCGCGACGAGCGCCTCGTCACCCGCTTCGACTACGACGAGCTGTTCGGCACCGTCCTCAACCGCTTCTGCCTGCAGGCGGTGATCGGCCACCCGCTGACGGTCTACGGCGCCGGCCACCAGACCCGCGGCTTCCTCAACATCCGCGACACCCTCGCCTGCGTCGAACTGGCGGCCCTGAACCCGGCCGAGCGCGGCGAGTTCCGCGTCTTCAACCAGTTCACCGAGCAGTTCTCGGTGCTGGAGCTGGCCGGGCTGGTCAAGGAAGCGGGCGAGCACCTCGGCTACAGCGTCGAGATCCAGCACTACGAGAACCCGCGGGTCGAGAAGGAAGAGCACTACTACAACGCGATCCACACCAAGCTGCTGGACCTCGGCCTCGAGCCGACCCTGCTGGGCGAGGAGCTGGTCGAGTCGATCATCCACGCGATCGAGCGCCACAAAGGCCGCGTGATCGAGACCGCGATCGACCCGCAGACCCGCTGGAACCCGGCCAAATCGCCTGCAGGCCAGGCGTAGCCCGCCCCTAGCGGCCGGCGGGCCTGAGGCCTCGCCGCTGGTACCATCGCCAGTCCTTATGCGCGCCGCCGACACGTTGATGGAATCCCTCAAGGCCGAGGGCGTCAAGGACGTCTTCGGGATCCCCGGTGGGGCCAACCTGCCGACCTACGACGCGATGGTCGACGCGGACTTCCGCCACGTCCAGGTGCGCCACGAGCAGGGCGGCGGCCACGCCGCCGAGGGCTACGCCCAGGCCTCCGGCCGGGTCGGCGTCGCCTTCGCCACCTCGGGCCCCGGCGCCACCAACCTCGTCACCGCGATCGCCGACGCGATGATGGACTCGGTCCCGACCGTCTTCATCACCGGCCAGGTCCGCACCGAGCTGATCGGCACCGACGGCTTCCAGGAGGCCGACATCCTCGGCGCCACGCTGCCCTTCGTCAAGCACTCCTTCGCGGTCACCGACCCGCGCCAGATCCCCGAGTACGTGCACCAGGCCTTCCACGTCGCCTCGACCGGGCGACCGGGGCCGGTGCTGCTCGACATCCCGATGGACCTGACGCGCGCCGACATCGACTACGTGCCGCGCACCGAGCCGGTCGAGCTGCCCGGCTACAAGCCCTCGACCGAGGGCAACATCAAGCAGATCCGCATCGCCGCCAAAGCGCTGGCGACCGCGCGGCGGCCGATCTTCTACACCGGCGGCGGCGTGATCAACGGCAACGCCTCGGAGGAGCTGCGAGAGCTCGCCGCCTCCGACCGCTTCCCGGTCACCTCGACCCTGATGGGCCTCGGTGGCTATCCCGCGTCCGGCGAGAACTGGCTGGGGATGCTGGGCATGCACGGGACCTGGACCGCCAACCACGCGATGGACAAGGCCGACCTGATCGTCTGCATCGGCGCCCGCTTCGACGACCGCATCACCGGCAAGCTCGACGAGTTCGCCCCGCACGCCAAGGTGATCCACATCGACATCGACCCGGCGGAGATCTCGAAGAACGTCGGCGCCCACATCCCGATCGTCGGCGACGTCAAGCAGGTGCTGCCGAAGCTGACCCGCGAGTACCGGGCGCTGCAGACCGACTCCAGTCGCCTCGACGACTGGTGGAACACGCTGCGCGGCTGGCAGGACGCGCACCCGCTCTACTACGAGCCCGGCACCGACGGCGAGATCAAGCCGCAGTTCATGATCGAGGCGATGCACCGCGCCACCCAGGGCGACGCGATCATCACCTCCGACGTCGGCCAGCACCAGATGTGGGCGGCGCAGTACTACGGCTTCGACAAGCCCCGCCGCTGGATCAACTCCGGCGGGCTGGGGACGATGGGCTTCGGCCTGCCGAGCGCGATCGGCGCCAAGGTCGCCTGCCCCGACGAGCAGGTCGTCTGCATCGCCGGCGACGGCAGCCTGATCATGAACATCCAGGAGATGGCCACCTGCGTGACCGAGGGCGTCCCGGTCAAGGTCTTCCTGATGAACAACGGCTACATGGGCATGGTCCGCCAGTGGCAGGAGCTGTTCTGGGACCGCCGCTACAGCTCGGTCGACATGGGCTCGAGCCCCGACTGGGTGAAGCTGGCCGAGGCCTTCGGCGCGAAGGGGATGCGCTGCGACAACAGCGCCGATCTCGAGGAGCAGATGGTCGCGGCGCTGGAGCACGACGGCCCGGTGCTGCTCGACGTCCGCGTCGCCCGCGAAGAGAACTGCTACCCGATGATCCCGCCGGGCAATGCCGCTCGCGACATGGTCGAGGCGCCCCGAAAGGCGGTGGGCTGATGGAGGCCGGGACTCCTCAGGTCGTCCAGCTGGAGGACCTTCACGTGGCCGGCCAGCTCAGCGGCCGCAAGCACATCCTCTCGATCCTGGTCGAGAACAAGCCGGGCGTGCTGGCGCGCGTCGCCGGGCTCTTCTCCCGCCGCGGCTTCAACATCGACACCCTGGCGGTGGGTCCGACCGACGACCCGACCGTCTCCCGCATCACTCTCACCCTGGACGGCGCGGTCCACCCGATCGACCAGGTGACCAAGCAGCTGCACAAGCTCGTCAACGTGCTGAAGATCCGCGACATGGAGCCGGAGGAGACGGTCGCCCGCGAGATGGCCCTCTTCAAGGTCTCCTCGGCGGTCGAGAACCGGGCCGAGATCATCCAGTTCGCCGAGATCTTCCGGGCCAAAATCGTCGACGTGGCGCGGCGGACGATGACGATCGAGGTGACCGGCTCCGCCGACAAGATCGAAGCCTTCGAGCGGATGGTCCGCCCGCACGGCCTGGTCGAAATGGTCCGGACGGGCGAGATTGCGATCGGCCGAGGCCACGAGTAACGCTCTTTTCGGCGCGCTGGACAAGGCCGCCGGGCGCAAGCGCCGCACTCTCGTCAGCGTCACCAAGGAGGTCGAAGCAAGTGATCCCTGCGCGGCGGTCTTCGCCTCGCGGCTCGCCTCCGACCGCTGGTTCTGCTGGGAGCAGCCCGACCGCGAGTTCGCCCTGGCCGGGCTGGGGGTAGCGCACGAGGCGAGCTCGCGCGGGGAGAGGCGGTTCGGCGACGTCGCCGAGGAGTGCCTGCGGGTCGGCGGCGGCGCCGTACTCGACGAGCCGCGCGGCCTGCCGGCCGGGGCCGGGCCGGTCTGGCTCGGCGGCTTCGCCTTCGACCCCGACGGCGGCGCGACCCCCACCTGGTCCTCGCTCCTGCCCGCCTCGCTGGTCCTGCCCGAGGTCTCGATCTGCCGCAGCGGCGGCCGCTCCTTCCTCAGCGTCAACGTGGTGGTGCAACCGGGTGAGGACGTCGAGCGGGTGGGGGAGAGGCTGGCCTCCCGCCTCGCCGCCCTGCGGCTCGACGCGCCGCTGCCGCTGCTCGACCCGCACCCGACCGCCCACGCCGAGATCCGCAGCGCCCGCCCGCCGCGCGAGTTCGAAGCCGCGGTCGAGGGCGCCACATCGCGGATCGCGGCCGGCGAGATGACGAAGGTCGTGCTCGCCCGCGAGGTGATCGTCAGCGCCGCCGCCGCGCACGACACCGCCGCCCTTTTCGGCGCCATGCGCGAGCAGTTTCCGGCCTGCTTCTGCTTCTGCTGCGGGACCCCCGAGGCGGCCTTCGTCGGCGCCAGCCCGGAGCTGTTGGTGCGCCGCTCGGGCGCGAGCGCGTCGACCGTCGCCCTCGCGGGCTCGACCCGCCGCAGCTCCGACCCCGCGGTCGACGACCACCTCGGCGAGCAGCTGCTGCGCAGCGACAAGGACCGCCGCGAGCAGCGGATCGTCGCCGAGCGGATCGTCCGCGCCCTGCGCCCGCACGCGGTCTGGGTCGAGGCCGCGGCCGAGCCGGAGATCGCCAAGGTGGCGAACATCCAGCACCTGGCGACGCCGATCGTCGCCCAGCTGGCCGAACCCCACTCGGCGATCGAGCTGGCCGGGCTCCTGCACCCGACTCCGGCGGTCGGCGGCGAGCCCTGGCCCGCGGCGGCCAAGGCGATCGCCGACCTCGAGGGGATGGACCGCGGCTGGTACGCCGCTCCCGTCGGCTGGATGGACGCGACCGAGGACGGCGAATTCTGCGTCGCCCTGCGCAGCGCCCTGCTGCGCGACCGCGAGGCCCACCTCTTCGCGGGGGTAGGCGTCGTCGCCGGCTCCGACCCCGCCGCCGAGCTGGCCGAGACCGAGGTCAAGTTGGGAGCGCTGTTGCCGCTTCTGGCCGAGTAGGGCAGAATCTCCTGTGTGATCCGACGCCTGGCGGGGGTGGTGCTTATCGGTTGCGGGTGCTTGGCGCTCTGGGTCGGCAGCGCTTCGGCTGAGGTTCCGGCCGGCCCGCGCTTGACCTTCATGGAAGCGGGGGATGCCGGCTTCAAGATGATCAGCGCCGATCCTGGGGGCGGAGACCAGCAGGTGATCGCCGGCGGCAATGTCACCAGACGGTTGCTTCCCTATCCCTTCAACCGACCTAACTGGTCGGGCGACGGTACGCATGTCGTCTTCACCGGGCTCAAGCGGTCTGGGGAGAGAGCGGTTTTCGATATCTACGAGGTCGCCGCCGACGGGACCGAGATCACCAGGCTCCCGGGGACTAGAAACGGTTTCGACGCCGTGTTGTCACCGGACGGGCACATGCTTGCCTTTTCCCGCCAGCGTGAACGAGAGGCAGGAAAGCCTCGCAGAGGGAAGGCGACCGACTACCGGAGTGCTTCGATCTGGCTGCTGAATCTCGATCGGGGCACGGTTATCCAGCTGACCCCCTGGAGGAACGAACTCTTTGCTTTTCCTTCGTCTTTCAGCCCGGACGGCTCGACGCTGGCAATCACTCGTCAGCGGCGACAGAGCCGCGCCGCGGTGGCGATTCGCTTGGACGGCTCGGGGGAAACCGTTCTCGCGCAGAACGCCGGAGACCCTGTCTATTCCCCAGACGGGTCACGACTGGCCATGATCACGATCGGCAAGCGGAGGACCATCGGGCGAAAAGGTGAATCCCTGACGTTCTCGCCGACCGAGCTTGCTGTCGCCGCCGCCGACGGTTCGGGGTTGACCGGGCTGACCCGGACGCGGAGCTTGGAGCTGATGCCCAGCTGGGATCCGTCGGGGCAACGAATCGCCTACACCTTGATCTCTCCCGTCTTGGGCGAAGCCTCCTTTCTCGGAGCAGGGGATTCGATCATGGAGGTCAATGCCGACGGCAGCTGCAGGACGAAGGTGCTGTCGGTGCCCGGGGTCACTCTCTACGGCGCCACCTGGCAGCCGGGACCTGGTCGGGAGGCCGGATCGATCTCCTGTTAACCCGGGAGAGAGCTGTGTACCCGCGCTATTAGCGAGCGGTGTGCCGCGACGTTGGCCCCGCGGTCGGTCTTGACCTCGATCAGCCCCGTGCCCGCCTCCAGCGCGGCCGGCAGTTCGGCGAGGGAGTCGAGGCACCGGTGGGGCAGGTCGAAGAGCGCCGCGGCCTTGCCGACGTCGACGCCGCGCGGGGTGCCGAGCAGGGCCTCGAACTCCTCGCTGCTCAGCGTCGACTCCTGCGGCAGGAAGTGGAAGATGCCGCCGCCGTCGTTGTCGATGACGACGATGCGAACCGGGGTCTCGACCTCGCGCAGAGCAGCCAGGCCGCCGACGTCGTGGAGCAGACCGAGGTCGCCGCTGATAATCGTCGTCGGCCGGCCGCTCGCCTGGGCGGCGCCGATCCCGGAGGAGATCAGGCCGTCGATCCCGTTGGCGCCACGGTTGGAGAGGAAGTAGGCATCGGTGCTCGACGCAGGTAGGAAGGCCTCCTGGTCGCGGATCGGCATGCTGGAGCTGGTGTAGACGAGGTCGCCGTCGCGGTGCGCCCGGCCGAGAAAGCGGTGCAGGGCGGGCTCGCTGATCTCGCCGTCGGCGCTTAGCGCCTCGTCCAACGCGGTCTGGGCGGCGATCTCGGCCTCGAGCCAGCGGTCGGGCAGCGGCCGTTCGCGGCCCTCCAGCCCTTCCAATCTCGCCGCCCATCCCTGGGCCAGCTCGGTGGGGTCGGCGCGAAGGATCGCCGCCGCGCGCCGGCTCGGCTCGTTCCAGCCACCGTAGGGATCGATCACGATCTGGTCGGCGTCGCTGGCCTCGATCCAGGCCCGCAGCGGCTTGCTGGTCGGCATCTCGCCGAAGCGGAGGATCAGGTCCGGTACGACCGAGCGGGCGAAGCGCTCGTCGCGAAGCAGCAGGTCGTAGGCGGCGACCACGTGCGAGCGGTCGTGCGGTCCGCAGCGCAGCTGCGAGGTCGGCTCGGCGAGGATCGGGAAGCCGGAGACCCGCGCCAGGTGGGCCAGTGGCTCGCGCAGCTCCGTGTTCACCTGCCGGCCGGCGACGATCACGCCGGAGATCGCGTTGCCGATGTGGCCGGCGACCTCGTCGAGGAGGAAGGTCGAGGGCTCGAGATCGATGTGGGTGACGGCGGTCAGCGGCCGGCCGTCCCGCCCCTCCAGTGCCAGCGGGTCGGTCGCGGTCACCGCGCCCTCGACCGGCACCGGCGCCAGCGGCTCGCGCCAGGGCATGTTCAGGTGGACCGGTCCCGGGCGGGCCTCGCCGCGGGCGGTGGCCAGCGCCCGGCAGGCGACCGAGCGGTAGTGGAGCAGGCCGCTGTCGTCGGCCTCGTGGGTCCCGACTTCGCAGAACCAGCGCACCGAGGAGCCGAAGGCCTTGATCTGGTCGATCGTCTGCCCGGCGCCGATCCCGCGCAGCTCCGGCGGCCGGTCGGCGCTCAGCACGACCAGCGGGATCGCCGATTCGTCGGCCTCGACCACCGCCGGGTGGTAGTTGACCAGCGCCGTCCCCGAGGTGCAGAGCAGCGCCACCGGCTCGCCGCCCGCCTGCGCGGCGCCGAGGGCGAAGAACCCGGCCGAGCGCTCGTCGACGATCACCTTCACCTCGATCTCCGGCTGTCGCCAGAGCGCCACCGCCAGCGGCGTCGAACGCGAACCGGGGGAGATCACCGCCAGCCGCAGCCCGCCGCGCGCCAGCTCCTCGGCGAAGGCCGAGGCGAGAGCGGTGTTGGCGTTGGTCGGGTCCACGGGGCGTCCTAGATGCGATGCGCTTGCAGGGCATCCTCGTCTATCTCGACGCCCAGGCCCGGGCCGGGAGGGAGGTGCAACATTCCGTCGCGCACCTCGCACTCGACCGAGGCGACCGTCGCGGCGAACAGCCGCTGGGTGGCGAGCCCGTGGGCGAGATGGAGCCGTTCGGGATGCGCGGTCTCGGCGAGGCTGAGCGCCACCTGGGCCGCGGCCGCGATCCCTACCGGCCCGTCGAGAGCGCTGGTCACGTAGGCCGGAAGGACGTCGGCGATCGCCAGCGCCTCCTCGGGCCCGCCGACCTTGGAGAGCTTGATCCCGGTGAACTCGCAGGCCCCGAGCGCCGCGGCCCGCTCTGCCTCTTCGGGCGTAGCCACGCTCTCGTCGGCCGCTAGGGGAATCGAGGTCGAATCCGCCAGCTCGGCCATCGCCTCCAACCCCGCCACAGGCTGCTCGGCGAGCTCGATCCCCAGCGGCTCCAGTTCCGCCAGCGTCCGCTTCGCCGTCTCCAGGTCCCAAGCCTCGTTCACATCAACCCGAATCCGCGCCTCGTTCCCAACCGCCTCGCGCACGGCACGCGCCTGCTCTACGTCCGCCTCGCGAGACCGCGAGAGCCGTCGCATATCGACGCTCCTCGCGGTCTCGGCACCGAGCTTGAGCTTGAACGTGGTGAAACCGTCCTGGGCCCACCTTTCCGCCTGTGCGGCAACCTCATCCGGAGCACCTGAGACGAGCGTGGCGTTACACGGAACCGCTTCGGTCGATCCCGCCGCAGACTTTGATCCCACCGCCCTCCTACCCAGCAAATCCATCCGTGCAGTGGCGATGGCGCACCGAGCCGGCGCCGAGAGCTCTCCCACCTCCTGAGTCTCCGCCCACCCTTCGAGCTCCCGCACCACCTCGGCCAGCCCGACCCCGCCCCGCAACGCCAGCGGCACCGCTTCGCCCAGCCCTTCGACCCCGTCCTCGTCCCGCACCCGCAGCAGCACCATCTCCCGCTGTTCCAGTACCCCCCGCGCAGTCACGTACGGCTCCTTGAACGGCAGCGCGTAGGGGATGACCTCGACCGAGCTGAGGCGCACGCCCGCAGTCTCTCAGGCGGAGATCAGCAGGCCCGCGGTGACCAGCAGGCTGAAGACGCCGAGCAGCGCTCCCGTCTGGGCCAGGACCGCGTTCAGCGCCGGCCCGTCGCGCCGCTCTTCCAGCGTCTTCGTCGGTTTGATCGCCAAGGGCGCCGCCAGCAGGCCGATCAGCGGCAGCAGGCTGGCGTCGCCGGCGACCAGGGCGATCGGCAGCACCATGAAGCCGCCGCCGACCAGCAGCTTGTACAGCTGCACCGCCCGCTCGCGCCCGACCCGCACGGCAAGCGTGTTCTTGCCCGCCCGCCGATCGGTCTCGACGTCGCGGACGTTGTTGACGACGATGATCGCGGTGGCGAGGAACCCGATCGAGATCGAGAGCCCGAGCGGCAGCGCGTCCAGCTGCTCCAGCTGGACGTAGTAGGAGCCGTTGACCGCGACCAGGCCGAAGAAGAGGAAGACGAAGACCTCGCCGAAGCCGGCGTAGCCGTAGGGCCGCGGTCCGCCCGTGTAGAGCACGCCGGCGGCGATCGAGAGGACGCCGATCACCAGGATCACCCAGCCCGCCACCGCGGTCAGGTAGATGCCGCAGGTGACCGCCACCGCGAAGGCGATCCAGGTCGCGGTCATCACCCGCTGGGGGGTGACCATGCCGCTGGCGGTGACCCGCACCGGCCCGAGCCGGTCGGCGGTGTCGGCACCGCGCTTGGCGTCGGAGTAGTCGTTGGCGAGGTTGGTCCCGATCTGGATGAAGATCGAACCGACGAGGGCGGCGAAGAAGGCGCCCCAGCGCGGCAGGCTGCCGTACCACTGCACCGCCGCCGCGGTCCCGACCAGGACCGGCGCCACTGCCGCCGGCAGCGTCCGCGGCCGGGCTGCCATCAGCCAGATCCTCATGCGCGCCGGGGGAACTGGGAGAAGTCGGGCTGCCGTTTCTGCTTGAACGCCTCGCGGCCCTCGGCCGCCTCCTCGTTGCCGTAGAAGAGGAGGTTGGCGTCGTGGGCGAGCTGCTGGATCCCGGCGTAGCCGTCCTCGTGGGCGTTGAAGCTGGCCTTGACCAGGCGCAGGGCGAAGGGGGAGAGGGCGAGCATCTCGCGGCACCAGGCGACGGTCTCGCGCTCGAGCTCGGCCAGCGGCACGACCGTGTTGACCAGGCCCATCTCCAGCGCCTCCTCGGCGTCGTACTGGCGGCAGAGCATCCAGATCTCCTTCGCCTTCTTGGTCCCGACCAGGTCGCGCAGCAGCGAGGCGCCGTAGCCGCCGTCCCAGGAGCCGACCCGCGGCCCCACCTGGCCGAAGACGCCGTTGTCGGCGGCGATCGTCAGGTCGCAGCAGAGGTGGAGGATGTGGCCGCCGCCGATCGCGTAGCCGGCGACCGCCGCCACCACCGGCTTCGGCAGCCGTCGCATCTGGATCTGCAGGTCGGTGACGTGGAAGCGCCCGACCGAGGCGCCCTCGGCCATGTAGCCGGTGTCGCCGCGCACGGTCTGGTCGCCGCCGGAGCAGAAGGCCCGCTCGCCGGCCCCGGTGAGGACGATCACGCCGACCTCAGGGTCCTCGCGCGCCAGCTCCATCGCCGCCGAGACCTCGATCAGCGTCTGCGGCCGGAAGGCGTTCAGCACCTCGGGGCGGTCGATCGTCACCCTGGCGATCCCGCCGCCGGTCTCGTAGCGGATGTCTTCGTAGCTGCCCTCGCCCGCCGACCACTCAATCGGCGCGTAGAGCTGGTCGTCGGAAGGGGCTCCTTTGTGGCGTTTGGGCATGATGGGGACGATATCCCGATGAAGCTCGACGACTGGCTCTCGCAGAGATCACAGAGCTGTCCCGACCGGACGGCGCTGGTCGCCGACGGCGCCGAGATGACCTACGCCGAGCTCGAGGCGGAGGCGACCTGGGTGGCGCGGCGGCTCGCCGCCCACGGCGTGCGGCGCGGCTCGACCGCGGCGCTGACCATGCACCCGCGCCGCGAGCAGGTCGTCCTCCTGCACGCGCTGATGAAGCTCGGCGCGGCGCTGCTGCCGCTCGGCCCGCGGCTGAGCGCCGCGGAGCGGGCGACGATCGTCAACGCCGAGGAGCCGATCATCGACCTCGACGACCCCGGCCAGCTGACCCAGACCGAGGCCGACATGCCGCTGCTCGGCGAGCACGACATGGACGACATCTGCTGCCGCGTCCTGACCAGCGGCAGCACCGGTACACCGCGGCCGATCCCGCTCAGCTACGGCAACTTCCTCTGGAACGCAGTCGGCTCCGCCTTCAACATCGGCGTCGAGCCGAGCGACCGCTGGCTCTGCTGCGTCCCGCTCAGCCACGTCGCCGGCCTCGGGATCGTGACCAAATCGGTCATCTACGGCACCACCGCTGTGGTCCACGACGGCTTCGACGTCGACCGGGTGGGGGCGGCGCTGGAGGGCGGGGGGATCACCCAGGTCTCGCTGGTGGCGACGATGCTGACCCGGCTGCTGGAGGCGGGCGCCGACCTCTCGGGCCCGCGGGCGATCCTGGTCGGCGGCGGACCGGTGCCGAAAGAACCGCTGGAAGAAGCGATCGCCAAGGGCGCGACCGTGGTCCAGACCTACGGCCTGACCGAGACCTGCTCGCAGGTGACGACCCTGGCCCCGGCCGACGCCCGGCGCAAGCTCGGCTCCGCCGGCCGCCCGCTGCTGACCACCCACCTGCGGATCCAGGACGGCGAGATCCTCGTCCAGGGGCCGACCGTCGCCCCCGGCAGCGCCGACGCCGACGGCTGGCTGCACACCGGCGACCTCGGCCACATCGACGAGGAAGGCTTCCTCTACGTCTCCGACCGGATCGACGACATGATCGTCAGCGGCGGCGAGAACGTCGTCCCGGCCGAGGTCGAGGAGGTGCTGCTGCGCCATCCGCAGGTCGCTGAGGCGGCGGTGATCGGCCGCGAGGACCCGGAGTGGCAGCAGGCGGTGACCGCGGTGGTGGTGCTGGAGAGCGACGCCGAGGTCAGCCCCGACGAGCTGCGCCGCCACTGCGCCGAGTCGCTGGCCGGGTTCAAAGTGCCCAAGCGCGTCGAGCTGGCCGCGGCGCTGCCGCGCACCCCCTCCGGGAAGCTGATGCGCAGAGCGCTCCGCTAGCCTGCCGCGTCATGCGAACCGACGACATCTTCACCGACAAAGACGCTGACCTGGGCAAGCTCGACGGCAAGACCGTCGCCATCCTCGGCTACGGCTCCCAGGGTCACGCCCACGCTCTCAACCTCAAGGACTCCGGCGTCGAGG
This sequence comes from Solirubrobacterales bacterium, assembly GCA_036280195.1. Taxonomy (GTDB): domain Bacteria; phylum Actinomycetota; class Thermoleophilia; order Solirubrobacterales; family 70-9; genus VAYN01. The sequence continues at coordinate 48,450 of DASURF010000074.1, forward strand.
TGGTCGTCGGCCTTCGTCCCGACTCCTCCAGCCGCGCCAAGGCCGAAGGCGCCGGGCTCGAGGTGCTGGACGTAGCCGAAGCCGCCAGCCGCGGCGACCTGGTGATGATCCTGCTGCCGGACGAGAAGCAGGCGGAGGTCTGGCGCGAGGAGATCGCCGACGGGATCGCCCCCGGCAACCTGCTGCTCTTCGCCCACGGGTTCGCGATCCACTTCGGCGAGATCGAGCCGCCCGCGGGCGTCGACGTCGGCATGGTCGCGCCGAAGGGCCCGGGCCACCTGGTCCGCCGCCAGTACGAGGAAGGCAGCGGCGTTCCCTGCCTGATGGCCGTCCACCAGGACGCCTCGGGCGAAGCGCACGACCTGGTCCTCGCCTACGCCTCCGGGATCGGCGGTGGCCGCGCGGCGGTGATCGAGACGACCTTCAAAGACGAGTGCGAGACCGACCTCTTCGGCGAGCAGGCCGTCCTCTGCGGCGGCGCCTCGGAGCTGGTCCGCGCCGGCTACGAGACCCTGGTCGAGGCCGGCTACGACCCGCGCCTCGCCTACTTCGAGTGCCTGCACGAGCTGAAGCTGATCGCCGACCTGATGTACGAAAAGGGGATCCAGGGGATGCGCTACTCGATCTCCAACACCGCCGAGTACGGCGACATGACCCGCGGCAAACGCGTTATCGGCGAGGAGTCCCGCGCGGCGATGAAGCAGATCCTCTCCGAGATCCAGTCCGGCGACTTCGCCAAGGAGTTCATCGGCGAGAACCGTGCCGGCAACGAGAACTTCGACCGCATGCGCAGCGAAGCGGCCGGGCACGAAATCGAGGACATCGGCGGCGACCTGCGCAGCCTGATGCCCTGGATCGACCAGGGCTTCAAAGACACGAAATAGGGCGTTGGGAGGGGTCAGGGCACCCTGACCCCAACCGAACGGCTCCGAAGAACCTCAGCTCAAACGACGAGGGTGCCGAGCCGAGGCTGACCGCCTAGAGAGACGGGATGCACTCCCACGGAGGCTCCTGAGACCACAAGTGCGCCCTGCAGGCCGCCTCAGCTGCGCGACGGTCTCTGGGGGAGTGCATCCCGTCTCTCTACCCCCGCTAAGAATCTCCGTGTATCGGCCCCCGAGGATCCGTCTCGCCCTCGGGCAGGCGGCCGTCGCGGCCGACGTAGCCGTCCTTGCCGCCGACGCAGACGTAGATCGCGTCTTCGTCCTCGCTGAGGTTCTTCAGGCTGCGGACGACCTGGGCGTCGACCCAGGCGAAGCCGCCGGGGCCGAGCTCGTGCTTGGTCCCGTCGAGGTCGATCTCCATCCGCCCCTGGTGGACGAAGTAGAGCTCCTCCTGCACGTCGTGGAAGTGCTTGCCGGACTCGTAGCCGGGCGGCATCACGATCGCGTTGACGCCGAAGGCGGTCACGCCCAGCTCCTTGCGGACCTTGCGAAATCCCCAGCCCTCGCCGAGGTCGTCGAGGTGCGCGACGGCGTATCCGTCGCCCTTGGTCACTTTCGACTCGCCCGCGGCCATCTCGGCCCGAGCATAACCGCGATTACGACGGAAGCAGGTCGGAGAGGCCTACCCGCTGCTTCGTCCGCGCGGTCAATAACCTGTCGAGCCCGATGGCGCCTCAGACGACCCTGCAGATTCCCGGCGAGATCAAGCCCGCCGACGGCCGCTTCGGCTGCGGACCCTCGAAGGTGCGCCCGGAGGCCCTGGAGAAGCTGGCCGAGCGCTCCGACCTGATGGGCACCTCGCACCGCCAGGCGCCGGTGCGCGACCTGGTCAAGGAGGTGCGGACCGGGCTGGGGGAGCTGTTCTCGCTGCCCGACGGCTACGAGATCGCCCTCGGCAACGGCGGCACCACGGCCTTCTGGGAGGCGGCGGCGGCCTGGCTCGTGCGCGAGCGGGCGCTGCATCTCACCTACGGCGAGTTCTCGGGCAAGTTCGCCAAGGCGACCGCCGCGGCACCCTTCCTGGGGGACCCGATCCTGGTCGAGGCCGAGCCCGGCGACGCGCCGAAGCCCGTCGCCGACCCGGCCGCCGACGTCATCGCCTGGGCCCACAACGAGACCTCGACCGGCGTCATGCTCGGCGTCGAGCGCCCCGAGGGCGCCGCCGAGTCGCTGGTCCTGATCGACGCCACCTCCGGCGCCGGCGGCCTGCCGGTCTCGATGATCGAGGCCGACGCCTACTACTTCGCCCCGCAGAAGGGATTCGCCGCCGACGGCGGCCTCTGGCTCGCCGTCCTCAGCCCCGCCGCGATCGCCCGCATCGAGGAGCTCGACGGCGCCGGTGACCGCTGGCAGCCCGCCTTCCTCTCGCTGCAGACCGCGCTCGACAACTCGCGCAAGGAGCAGACCTACAACACCCCGGCGCTGGCGACCCTGCTGCTGCTGAACGACCAGGTCCAGTGGATGCTCGGCCTCGGCGGGCTCGCCGGCTGCGTCGAGCGCACCTCCGACTCTTCCGGCCGCCTCTACGGCTGGGCCGAGCGCAGCGAGTTCGCAGCGCCGTTCGTCGCCGATTCGGCCAAGCGGTCGCTGGTCGTCGGCACGATCGACTTCGACGAGGGGGTCGACGCCGCCGCCCTCGCTGCCGCCCTGCGCGCCAACGGGATCGTCGACGTCGAGCCCTATCGCAAGCTCGGCCGCAACCAGCTGCGGATCGGGATGTTCCCGGCGGTCGACCCCGACGACGTCGAGGCGCTTACCGCCTGCATCGACTGGGTCGTCGAGAACGTGGACGGCGTCGCCAAGTGAAGGTCCTGGTCAAGGAGAAGATCGCCGACACCGGCGTCGACCTGCTGCGCTCGCAGTTCGAAGTCGACCTCGGGCTGGAGATGTCCGACGAGGAGCTGCGCGAGCGGATCTCCGAGTACGACGCGATCCTGATCCGCTCGGCGACGAAGATGACGCCGGAGCTGATCGAGCTGGCCGACAACCTGAAGGTGATCGGCCGCGCCGGCACCGGCGTCGACAACGTCGACATCCCCGCCGCGACCCGCCGCGGGATCATCGTCGCCAACGCGCCGGAATCGAACTCGGTCGCCGCCGCCGAGCACACCCTTGCCCTGGCGCTCGCCCTCTTCCGCAACGTCCCGCAGGCGCACGAATCGCTGGTCGCCGGCCGCTGGGACCGCGCCAAGTTCAAGGGCTCGGAGCTATACGGCAAGACCCTCGGCGTGATCGGCTTCGGCCGCATCGGCCAGCTGGTCGCCAAACGGGCGCAGAGCTTCGACATGGACGTCGTCGCCTTCGACAAGTTCGTTTCCGCCGAGCGCTTCCGCGACCTCGGCGTCGAGGGTGCGGAGAGCGTCGAGGAGCTGCTCGGCAAGGCCGACCTGGTCACCCTGCACACGCCGAAGACGCCGGAGACGATCGGGATGATCAACGCCGAGACGATCGCGGCGATGAAGGATGGCGCCCGGATCGTCAACTGCGCCCGCGGCGAGCTGGTCGACCTCGACGCGCTGCTGGCGGGCCTGGAGTCCGGCAAGCTCGGCGGCGCCGCCCTCGACGTCTTCCCCTCCGAGCCCTTCACCGAGCACCCGATCTTCGCCCGCGCCGATGTCGTCGTCACCCCGCACCTGGGGGCCTCGACCGCCGAGGCGCAGGACCGCGCCGGTGTCGTCACCGCCGAGCAGGTGACCGCGGCGCTGACCGGCGGCGTCGTCACCAACGCGGTCAACATCGCCGCCGTCCGCCCCGAGGCGATGGAGGCGCTGGCGCCCTTCGTGCCGCTCTGCGAAAAGCTCGGCCGCCTCGCCCAGGGCCTCGGCGACGGCTCGGTCGAGCGGGTCAGCGCCGAATTCCGCGGCCGCATCGCCTCCCACGACACCCGCCTGCTGGGCATCGCGGTGATGGTCGGGGTGCTCTCCGGCCACACCGAGGAGCCGGTCAACCTGGTCAACGCGCCGCAGATGGCCGAGGAGCGCGGCATCGAGCTCTCCGAGACCACCGACGCCAGCGCCGAGGACTTCACCGAGCTGGTCCGGGTCCGGGTCCAGACCGCCGACGGCGAGGTCGAGGTCGCCGGCACCAGCGTCGGCCCGCGCAACGAGCCCTACCTCGTCTCCGCCTGGCGCGAGAGCTTCTACCTGCCCTTCGCCGAGCACATCACCGTCTTCCGCTACGCCGACCAGCCGGGGATGATCGGTCGGGTCGGGACCATGTTCGGCGAGGAGGGCGTCAACATTGTCTCCGCCGCCGTCGGCGCCGAAAGCGGGGGGGAGCAGGCGGTGATGGCGCTGACCACGGACGCGCCGGTGCGCCCCGAGGCGATCGAGAAGATCCTCGCCCTGGAGGGCTTCTCCAAGGGCCGCTCGGTCGACCTCTAGCCTTTCCTGGCCGCAACGTCGGCGCCGCAGCGTTGTTCTTGAGATGGTCGCGTGACCACTGAGACCAGGGACCCATGAAGAAGTCGATCCTCATCGTGTTGGCATTGCTCGCCGCGCTGCAGTCAGCGTCGGCCTTCGCCCGCGCCGAACCCGGGCCGGTGACGCTCTTGATCAGCGGTGGCCCGGGCAACAGCGGCCTGCACATCTCGCTCACCCCCGACGGCCGCGAGTACCTGATCGTCTCCACCGACCCGCTCGAAGTCGGGGGCAACATCTGCGAACACCCCTCCGAAGACGTTCCCAACGAACTGCTCTGCAAGGCGCCCGCGATCGCCGGCTTCGAGGTCAACGCGGGCGCCGGCGCCGACAGCGTCTACTTCAGCAGCGACGTGCCGGTGCCGGTCACGGCCCGCGGCGGCGCCGGAGCCGATCGGCTGGTCGGCGGCGGTGCCTCGGACAAGCTGATCGGTGGCCCCGACCGTGACTTCGTCGAAGGCCGCCGGGGGGACGACTGGCTGCTGGGCGGCCCCGGTCCCGACACGCTGCTCGGCGGTCCGGGGAACGATCAGCTGCGAGGCGGGCCCGACAAGGACAAGCTCGTCGGCGGCCCGGGCAAGAACGAACTGTTCCCCTGAGCCGCTAGGTGGCCGGCTTGGGCCGGGCGAAGAGCCGACCGCCGACGAAGGCGATCGCGATCAGCAGGCCGACCAGGGAGAGCGCGGCGTCGAGCCGGAAGGCGGCCTGGATGCCGTCGACGAACGGCGGCGAGGCACCGGAGAAGACCGTGGTCGTCAGGCCGAGCCCGATCGAGCCGCCGGCGATCTGGAACATGTAGACGATGCCGCCGGCGAGGCTGGTCTGGGATTCGTCGACCGAGGTGACCCCGGCGGTGGTGGCGGTGGGGACGAAGCTGCCGGCGCCGATGCCGAGCACGACCATGCCCGGGACCAGCGCCCCGTAACCGGATCCCTCGTCGACGAAGGAGAAGAGGAGCGGGCCGAGGCCGATCAGGGCGGCGCCGACCACCGCCAGGCGCTTCGGGCCGACCCGGTCGTAAAGGGGGCCGGCGGCGAACGAGGAGAGGGCGAAGACGGCGAGGAAGGGCAGCATCCCGAGCCCCGACTCGAGCGCCGAGTAGCCGAGCCGTTTCTCCATGAACTGCGGCAGGTAGAGCAGCGCCGCGAAGAAGGTCGCGGCCATGAAGAGGACGGCGAAGCAGGAGGCGGTGAAGCTCTCGTTGCGCATCACCTCGCGCGGGACCAGGGCGTGGGTGCCGGCCCGCCGCTCGATCGGCAGGAAGGCGGCGAGCATCGCCGCCGCCAGGACCAGCATCGCGACCACCCGCGGGTCGCCGAGACCCCAGTCGGCGATCTGGTCGAGCCCGATCAGCAGCGAGACGAGGCCGATCGAGAGGACCGAGATCCCGGCGTAGTCGATCCGCCGCTCGCCCGCCTCGGGCTCCTTGACGTGGACCAGCAGGTAGGTGACCGCGACGGCGAAGATCGCGATCGGCACGTTGAGGAAGAAGATCCAGCGCCAGCTCAGCTCCTGGGTGAGGACGCCGCCCAGCAGCGGCCCGACCGCGTTCCCCAGTCCGGCGGCGCCGATGATGATGCCCCCGGCCAGCCCCGCTTTCTCTTCCGGCAGGATCTCGTAGGTCATCCCGAGGATCGCCGGCCACATCAGCGCCCCGCCGATCCCCATCAGCACCCGCGCCGCGATCAGCCAGGTCTCGGTCGGCGCGACGCCGCCCAGCGCCGACATCGAGGCGAAGATCGCGCTGCCGAGGAAGAAGGCGTTGCGGCGGCCGAACATGTCGGCGAGGCGCCCGCCGGTGACGATCATCACCCCGAAGGTCAGCGCGTAGGCGTTGATCACCCATTGGATCGTGTTGATGTTGGTCTCGAAGTCGCTCTCCATCGTGGGCAGGGCGACGTTGACCGCGGTGAAGTCGTTGGCGATCACGACCACGGCCATCCCCATCGCGAAGAGCGCGAGCCAGTTGGTCTTCTCCGGCTTGGCGATGGCGGCAGCCTACGCTAAGGTTCGGAAGCGAATGGACCGCCGGTTCGACAGCCTCGCGCTACTCCTTCTCCTCCCCCCTCGGGGGGAATAGCGCTGGGCGGCGCGATAGCCGCGAGAGACAAAAGCCATTCGAATCAAAGAGAGAAGGAGAGGTCCGATGGGACCGCAAAGCAACACCAAATCCGACGCCAACCGCGTCCACATCTTCGACACCACGCTGCGAGACGGCGAGCAGTCGCCCGGGATCTCGCTGAACACCGCCGAGAAGGTCGAGATCGCCCAGCAGCTCGCCCGCCTGGGGGTCGACGTGATCGAGGCCGGCTTCCCGATCACCTCGCCCGGCGACTTCGAGGCGGTCCAGAAGATCTCCCAGGTGGTCGAGGGCCCGGTGATCTGCGGCCTCGCCCGCACCCACAAGGCCGACATCGACGCCGCCTGGGGCGCGATCAAGGAAGCCGAACGGCCACGCATCCACACCTTCATCTCCACCTCCGACATCCACATCGAGCACCAGCTGCAGACCGACCGCGAGGACGTCAAGGGCCAGGCCCGGGCGGCGGTGGCGCTGGCCAAGTCCTACTGCGAGGACGTCGAGTTCTCGCCGATGGACGCGACCCGCGCCGACCTCGAGTACACCGCCGAAGTGATCGCGATCGCGGTCGAAGAGGG
>DASURF010000075.1:0-28778 GCA_036280195.1 Solirubrobacterales bacterium
GTTGCCGACCTGGAGCTTTTCGGCCTCGCGGACGACGCCCTCGACGAAGCGGTCGGCGACGTCGCGCATCACGTAGACGCGCTCGATCCCCGAGCAGGTCTGGCCGGCGTTGGCGAAGCCGCCCCAGACGGCGCCGGAGATCGCGTTGTCGATGTCGGCGTCGGAGCAGACGATCATCGGGTCCTTGCCGCCGAGCTCGAGCACCGAGCCCTTGAGGCTGGTCGCGCAGACCTCGCCGACCTTGCGCCCGACCTCGACCGAGCCGGTGAAGAAGACCTTGCCGACGCTGGAGCGGCAGAGCGCGTCGCCGATCCGGCCGCCGCCGTGGACGACCCGGACCAGGCCCTCGGGCAGGCCGCCCTTCTCGAACACGTCGCGGATCCGCTCGCCGAGCAGCGGCGTCAGGCTGGCCGGCTTGAGGACCACGCCGTTGCCGGCCATCAGCGCGATCGCCACCTCGCCGAAGGGAATCGACCAGGGGTAGTTCCAGGGCGCGATCACGCCGACGACGCCGATCGGCTCGTAGCTGAAGCGGCCTTTCTTGGAGAGCGTGAAGGCCTGCGTCATCGGCACCTTCTCGTCAGCGAGGATCTTCGGACCCTGCTTCGCGCACCAGTGCAGCGCGTCGACGGTCGGCAGCAGCTCCATCGTGTAGGCCTCGGTCAGCGGCTTGCCCTGCTCTTCGCTCAGCAGCTTGGCGATCTCGTCGATGTCGTCGAGCAGCGCGTCGGCGGCGCGCTTCATGTAGGCGGCGCGCGTCTTCGTCGGCAGCTCCGCCCAGGCGGGCTGGATCCGCGCCACGTCGTCGACCACGCCCTGCACTTCCTCCGGCACGATCGTCGGCACCGAGCCGATCAGCTCGCCGGTGGCGGGGTTGAACGACTCCAGGGTCGAGGTGGACGTGGGCGTCGGGACTGCGGTTGCGCTCTCCATAGCGTCGATGATACGGCTGGTTGGATCTACCTCGGGTTCCGTCCGCTCATGCCGTCAAGCTGAATACGCGTCTTCAGCTTGACGGCGTGGGTGGCCACTAGCATTCCCTTCATATGCAGGCACGCGATCGACTCCTCTTACTCGTTGCCTTGGATGGCGCGCCGCGCGGTCTGGATCCCGTGCGCCTGCAAAAGGGCATGTTTCTCGACGCGCAGGAGAGCGATGCCCAAGAGGGCGAGAAATACACCTTCGTCCCCTACAACTACGGGCCGATGAGCGCACAGATCTATTCCGACCTCGATGAGTTGCGGGCGGAGGGCCTGGTCGAAGAGGTTCCCGTTCAGGGTCAGTCGTGGTCCCGATACGTAGCCACTGAGAAGGGCTTGGAAGCCGGTCAAAAGCTTCTCGACAAGGAGCCCTCTCGTGAAGTCGGGAAGCAGCTCTACAGAATCAAGAAGGAAGTGGCGTCGAAGACCTTCAAGGCGCTGCTCGAGGACGTATACGAGCGGTATCCAGCCTATGCGTCCAAGTCGGTTTTCCGGCGCGGCGAGTAGGCGCTTCTCCTGCAATTAGGCTCAGCCGCGATGACTCTCATCACGGGTCTCCGGTGCAGCGACGCGGTCGTACTCGGCTCCGACAGCCAACTGACGGTTGACGGGGGACTAAAGGCGACGGTGCCCAAGCTGTTTCTCTCGCCTCATCGAATTATCTGGGGCATCGCCGGCCCGGTGGCGGCGGCTCAAGCAATCGAGACTCGCTTCAAGGAACTGATCCTCGACCCCGATCCCGACCGCGATGATGGACGCAGGGGAGTTCACGACGTAATGCTCGCGGCCGCGAAGGACATGAAGGGCTCCGACGGTCAGTTGGCAGGTGGCCCCTTCAGGGGCTTATTCGCGTGGTATTCGAAAGCCGAAGGCCAGCACCATCTGCTCCACGCGCGGAGTGACGGGGTGGTGGAGATGCAAACCCAGCGGTACAGCGCCGTCGGTAGTCCCAGCAGCAAAGAGCTTGCCCAGTTCGCGTTCTTTGGATTCAGCCGCTCCGGCTTCCTGGAATACGAGACCCTTCCCCTGGAGGCGGCCAAGATGCTCGTGCACATGGTCACCGACGATGCGGTCAAGGTATCCGCGCAGGGGGTGGACGGACCTATCCAGCTGGCGATGGTGACCACGGACGGTGCGCGGGTACTGGATGCTCGTGACCTCAAGCCCGTCCAGGACACCGCCGCTGCCTTCAAGATGCATCAAGCCGACTTCCTGAAACGGACTGACGGGCAGCCGAAGGAGACGGTCGCCAGTGGGCTCGTTCCCGGAGCGGGCGAGAGCCGATGACGGCCGACCAGCTCTTCGACCCGGGGCCCTCCGAAGCCGCTCACGCGAACTCTTTGGCAAATGACGCGCCCCTCGCCGTCCGCATGCGCCCGCGCTCGCTCGACGAGGTGATCGGGCAGGAGCATGTGCTCGGGCCGGGGTCGGCGCTGCGGAGCGCGATCGAGTCCGGCAAGCCGCACAGCGCGATCCTCTACGGACCGCCGGGGGCGGGGAAGACGACGCTGGCGCGGATCGCGGCGGCCGGGGCGCAGGGGGCCTTCGAGGAGGAGTCGGCGGTCAACGCCGGCAAAGCCGAGATCCGCAGTGTGATCGAGCGGGCGCGGGAGCGGCGGCGGGCGAACGGGCGGCCGACGATCCTCTTCCTCGACGAGATCCACCGCTTCAACAAGGCCCAGCAGGACGCGCTGCTGCCGGCGGTCGAGGACGGGACGCTGACCTTGATCGGCGCCACTACCGAGAACCCCTACTTCGAGGTCAACTCGGCCCTGCTCTCGCGGGCCCAGGTCTACGAGCTGCGGCCGCTGGCGTCGGAGCAGGTGGAAGAGCTGCTGCGCCGGGCGCTGGCCGATCCCGAGCGGGGGATCGCCGACCCGCCCGCGGTCGCCCCGGAGGCGCTGGCGATGCTGGCGACGCGCAGCGGCGGCGACGCCCGGGTCGCCCTCTCCGCGCTCGAGCGTGCGGTCGAGCGGGCCGACGGCGAGGTCGGCGTCGCCGCGGTCGAAGACGCGATGCAGCGCAAGGCGATCGACTACGACCGAGCGGGCGACCGCCACTACGACTTCGTCTCCGCCTGGATCAAGGCGACGCGCGGCTCCGACGTCGACGCCTCGCTCTACTACCTGGCGGTGATGCTGGAGGGCGGCGAGGACCCGCGCTTCATCGCCCGGCGGATGGTGATCCTCGCTTCCGAGGACGTCGGCAACGCCGACCCGCAGGCGCTGCTGGTCGCCGACGCGGCGGCGCGGGCGGTGGACCGGGTCGGCCTGCCCGAGTGCGCCCTCAACCTCGCCCAGGCCGCCGTCTACCTCGCCCTGGCGCCGAAGTCGAATGCTTCCCACAAGGCGCTTTCGGCGGCGCGCGCCGAGGTCCGCGCCCACGGCGCCAAGACGCCGCCGGACTACCTGCGCGACGCCCACTATCCCGGCGCGGAGAAGCTCGGTCGCGGCGAGGGCTACCGCTACGCCCACGACGAGCCGGGCGGGGTCAGCGGCCAGCCGCTGCTGCCCGAGGGGCTGCGCGGCCAGCGCTTCTACGCGCCGACCGACCGCGGCTTCGAGCAGGAGCTGGGACGACGGCTCGCTGCCTTAAGGAAACAATTAGACAGCTTGTAAATCCGGGCGCAACTTCCCGGCCCGGATCGGGTTTTCAGATCGGCTCACCAAGCTAAGCCAGGGAGAGCCGACAACCCGGCCGGAGACCTGGACTGGGGGGCTCCGGCCGGATTGGCCGAAAAACAGGGGGGCACGAGGGCGTCGAGAGGACTGGGCTCGACGCCCTCGGCTGCGCCCGAAGCCGATCGCCTATCGTGGACCCATGGCCGGTGACGAGCCGCAGAAGCTCCGCCTCGGCGGGATGGCCCTCCGCAACGGGCTGCTGATCCACGGCCCCACCCACTGGGCCGCGGCGGTGCGCGACCGCGACGGCGCGATCGAAGTCGGCTCCGAGCGCAAGCCGGAGCTGGCGCCGAACCTGGTGGCGAAGATGCCGGGCCTGCGCGGGCCGCTGAAACTGGCCGAGGCGCTGCTGGTCCTGCCGCTGGCGCGGCGGCGGCTGCCGGCCGCGCGGCTGCCCTTCGAGGACGTGCGGGTGCTGACCGCCGCCGCGGGGACGATCGCGCTCACCTCCCTGTTGCGCAAGCGCCTGCCGACCGGCGCCGTGCGCGAGGGGATCGTGCAGGCGATCGGCGCCGTTCCCGCGCTGGTCGCCCTCAGCGATCGCGACCTCGCCGCCTACCACGGAGTCGAGCACAAGGCGATCGCCGCCTACGAGCAGGGGGACGGCACGCCGGGGGCCGAGGAGGTCACCGCCGTCCCCAAGGAGCACGACCGCTGCGGCTCCAACCTGATCGTGCCGATGATGCTGCTCTCCGCCGGCGGCACCGTCCTGCTCGAGCGGCTGGTCGAGAGCCCCAGCGCCGCCGCCCGCGCCGGTGTCGGCCTCGGCGGTGCCTCGCTGGCGGTCGAGATGTTCGCCTGGAGCGACCGCCACCACGGCGAGCCCCTGGCCGAGGCCTTCCACACCCCCGGCCGCGAGATCCAGCGCCGGGTGGCGACCAAGGAGCCGACCCCCGAGCAGCTCGAGGTCGGGATCGCGGCGCTGGAGGAGATCCTCCGGGCCGAGGGAGCCGCGCCGTTCGCGGCCGCATAGACTTCGCCGCCTTGTTCGGAAGGATCGACCACATCGGAGTCGCCGTCGAGGACATCGACGCCGCGATCGAGCTCTACCGCGACAGCTTCGGGATGGAGCTGGCCCACCGCGAGACGGTCGAGTCGCAGGGGGTCGAGGCGGTCCTGCTCGACGTCGGCGACGGCCACGTCGAGCTGCTGGCGCCGCTCGGCCCCGACACGCCGGTGGGCAAGTACATGGCCAAGAACGGGGCGAGCCTGCACCACGTCGCCTACGCGGTCGACGACATCGACGCCGCCCTGGAGAAGATCGCCGCCGCCGGCATCCGGCTGATCGACTCCGAGCCGCGGGTCGGGATCCGCGACAGCCGCGTCGCCTTCCTCCACCCCCGCTCGACCGGCGGGGTGCTTACCGAGATCGTCGAACCCGCGGGAGGTCACTGATGGCAGACGCACAACGAGTCGAGATCGGCTTCGAGGGCGGCCAGGTGATCTCCACCCGGCTGGCTGACCAGGACCTGAAGGACCTGCGCGCGCGGCTCGAGCAGGGCGGCTGGCATGACCTCCATACCGAGGAGGGGACGATCGCCCTCTACCTCGGCAAGGTCCAGTTCGTCCGCATCGAGTCCGGCGAGCACCGCGTCGGCTTCGGCCTCGGCGCCTAGGGCGATGCGGCCGCGCCACCTGCTCGGGGCGGCCGCGGCGGCGACGCTGGTGGCAGCTCTCTGGTGGCGCAAGAACCCTTCGGCCTGTCCCTACGGGCAGCGATTCTGGGTCGAAGCACCGCACCCGATCATCAGCCGCGACCGCCTGCGCTCGGTGCTGCGGCCCGAGCCCGGTGAGCGCCTGCTCGAGATCGGCGTCGGCACCGGCTATTACAGCCATGACCTGGCTGAGTGGGTGGGGCCGGAGGGCAGGCTGGAGCTGTTCGACCTGCAGCAGGAGTTCCTCGACCACGTGATGCGCGGCGCCGCCGAGCGCGGGCTCTCGAATCTGGTCCCGACCCAGGGCGACGCCACCGCGCTCCCCTACGAGGACGCCTCGGTCGACGCGGTGATCCTCATCGCCGTCCTCGGTGAGATTCCCGACAGCGCCGGCGCCCTGCGGGAGATCCGGCGCGTGCTGAAGCCCGGCGGCCGCCTGGTCGTCGGCGAGCTCTTCGGCGACCCGCACTTCACCACCCGCGCAAGCCTCGAGCGGCTGGGGGCGGAGGCGGGATTGGAGCTGGTCGAGCGCTCCGGCAACTGGTTCGGCTACTTCGCCCGGCTGTCTCCTTCAGACCCTGCGTAAGCCGAAGAGGCTGCGCCCGCGGTCGTTCCAGAGCGCGGTGCGCGCCGCAGCGGCCGTGCCTTGGCCTTCAGCACCAGTCGGTCCGGCGGTTCGGCTTCCAGCACCTCGGTGTAGTCCTTGAGGCCGATCGGCCAGGACCCGACCTTGTGGTGGAAGCGCGAGCCGACAGCCGGGAACTCGTCGTCCTCGTCGCGGAAGCCGGCGGCGCCGACGACCCATTCGGGGTATCGCTCCGGATCGGAGAGGACGGCGAAGACCTCCGCGGGGCCGGCGTGGATGTGGACTCGGTTGCGCGCCACATCCTTGGCTTCCCGATTCAGTGGTCGTTCATGCGGCGCGGGCGATGTAGACGGCCTTGGCGTGGGCGACCTCGTCCAGCGGCTGGTGCGGGATCGCGTCGTGGTGGTGGCCGTAGACGTCGAGGCACTCCAAGCCGACCCGCTCCATCGCCCCGCGCACCTCCGCTTCGGGGAAATGCCGCTCGCGGTGGATCTCGGGTGGGATCGCCGGCCCGCCCTCGGCGTCGATCGGCTCGACCTCGAAGCTCGCTTCGGCAATCGAGCCGGGCCCCACGTCGGGGCTGGTCAGGCCTTTCCAGGTCATCCGTTTGCCGCCGTGCTCGACCACGACCTCTTCGGCGAAGAAGGTGCGGTAGGTCTCCAGCGTGTTGACGTCGAACATCAGCAACCCGCCGGGGCCGAGGTTGCGGCGCATCCCCGACAGCGCCGCCTCCAGCTCCGCGGTGCTGAGCAGGTAGTTGACCGCGTCGTCGAGGCAGAAGACGACGTCGAACTCCCCGAAGACCGGCAGCTCACGCATGTCGGCGACGGACAGCTCGACGCGCTCGCCCACCTTGTCGCGCGCCAATGCGACCATCGCCGGCGAGATGTCGCAGGCGGTCACCTCCCAGCCCATCTCCAGCATCGGCAGGAAGCTCTTGCCGGTGCCGCAGGCGACGTCGAGCAGCCGCTTGCCCTGGATGTCGTGCTTTTCCAGCTTCGGCAGCAGCTCGCCGAGCCAGAGGTCGTAGTTGTGGTGGGCGGTGAAGTCGTCGTAGGCGGGAGCGATCGCCTCGTAGGCGATTTCGGCCCCGCGTAGCTCGTTTTCCCCCGTCTCCCCTCCCACGATCAAAGAGACCTGCGCAAGTTCAGAACAGTTTCCGAAGCAGAAGTGGCAATTTGGTGCACCGCTTATGTAGGTTCGTTCAATCAGCACTCCGATAGGGCATCGCCGCGGGAACGACGATGGCTGGGAGTGGGGTGAGGCACACAGGGTCTGTCTTCGAATGGCTTATCGCTACGCGAGCAATCCGAGCGAAGCCGAAGACATAGCTCAGGATGCCTTGCTCCGGGCCTGGCGTCGGCGTTCGACCCTGCGCGATTCCGACCGCCGCAACCAGTGGCTGGCGACGATCGTCCGCAACGAGGCCTTCCGCCAGCATGCCCGCGTCCGCCCCGATCCCACATCGTCGATCGAGTTCAGCGAGGGCGCCGAGGACGAGCAGGTGCTGGCGGCGGTCGAACTGGCCGACCTCCACGCCGCGCTCGATCTGCTCAGCGAGCGCGACCGGCGGTTGCTGGAGATGAAATACGAGGAGGACCTGACCCAGGGGATGATCGCCCGCCGGCTCGGAATCCCCGAAGGGACGGTGAAGGTGAGGCTGCACCGCGCCCGCAACCGGCTGCGCCTGCTGTACGCGGGGGCGAGCGCGACAGCCTGAACTTCGGACCGCTGTACAACGACCGCGGCGGCGCCCGCGACGAACATTTCCTCATGCAAACTGCGCAGCGCCAGATCGTCGCCTTCGGCGGCGGCGGCTTCTCGATGGAGTCCGGGAACCCGCTGCTCGACGACTACGTGCTGGGCCTGACCGGGGCCGAGCGGCCGCGGGTCTGCTTCCTGCCCTCCGCCAGCGGCGACGCCGACCACTACATCGTCCGCTTCTACCGGGCCTTCTCCGCCCACCGCTGCGAGCCCAGCCACATCTCGCTCTTCCGCCGCGAGCAGGGGCCGAGCGACCTGCGCCGCCACCTCCTCTCGCAGGACCTGATCTACGTCGGCGGCGGCAGCGTCGTCAGCCTGCTCGGCGTCTGGCGCGCCCACGGGATCGACTCGATCCTGCGCGAGGCGTGGGAATCGGGCGTGGTTCTCTGCGGTCTCTCGGCCGGCTCGCTCTGCTGGTTCGCGGAGGCGGTGAGCGGCTTCCACGGCGAGCCGAAGCGTCTGCGCGGGCTGGGGCTGCTGCCGTTCAGCAACTGCGTCCACTACGAGCGCGGCTCGGGGCGCGGCGAGGCCTACCATCGCTTCCTGCGCGAAGGGATGCGTGGCGGCTACGCCGCCGAGGACGGGGCCGCGCTGCACTTCACCGGCGAGGAGTTGAGCCGCGTAGTTGCCTCGCGGCCGCGAGCCCGCGGCTACCGGCTCGACGTCGCCGGCTCGCGGGTGGTGGAGATGCAGATCGCGACCACCTACCTCGGCGACCGGGAGGCGATCCCCGCGGCACCGCTGCCGGAGGCGCTCTCGACCGCCCCCGCGGCCTGATGGGCTTCGCCCCCGGCCCCATCCCGAAGGCGACCCCGGTGCGCCGCATCCTCGCCCTCGGCGGGCACGAGTTCAGCTCGCGGCCGCCGGACCGGGCGGTCTGCGAGCTGCTGCTGCGGCTGGCGGGCGAACGCGCCGAGCGGCCGCGAATCTGCATCCTGCCGACCGCCAGCGGCGACACCTCCGACCAGATCGCCAGCTTCTACTCGGCTTTCGGCGAGCGCCACTGCGAGCCCTCCGACGTCTCCCTCTTCCGACTCGGCCGGCGGCCGCTGGAGCTGCGCGACCACCTGCTCGAGCAGGACCTGATCTACGTCGGCGGCGGCAGCATGGTCAACCTGCTGGCCGTCTGGGAGGCGCACGACATCGCCTCGATCCTCAGCCTCGCCTGGCGGCAGGGGATCGTCCTCGCCGGCCAGAGCGCCGGCGCGATGTGCTGGTTCGAGGCCGGGATCACCAAGTCCTCTGGGCGGCCGCTGGCCGCAGCCGGGCTCGGCCTGCTCGCAGGCAGCCTCTGCGTCCACTACAACAACGAACCCGAGCGCCGCGCCGCCTTCCTCGACGCGGTCGGCGACGGGATGCCGAGCGGCTACGGCCTCGACGACTACGCTGGCCTGCTCTGGGAAGGGGAGGGGACTCCCTCGGCGGTGACTGCCCGCCGCGGCGCCCGCGCCTACCGGGTCAGCCGCCGTGAAGGCGAGGTCGCCGAGTTGCCGCTGCCGGCCCGCTTCCTCCCTGCTCCGGCCCCCGCCGCCCTGCGCGAGGACATCGCCGAGTTCCGGCGGATCAAGACGATGCGCCGCCGCGCCGGCTGGCTCGGCTGACGGTACGAAGCCGGCACAAACTCGGCTCCGAGATTTCCGTTTCTGCGCGCAACACGTAGAAACTTTTCGTCTACATATGTGCCATCATGAAGTCACTGGAGATGGAGAGGCCGATGGACAGCTGGAACGACGAGCGGCTTGACGAACTGAGCCGGCGCATGGATGCCGGGTTCAAGGAACTTCGCGAGGAGATGCGAGAGGGCTTCGCGAAGGTCGACAAGCGCTTCGAACAGGTGGACAGGCGCTTCGAACAGGTCGACAAGCGCTTCGAACAGGTCGACAAGCGCTTCGAACAAGTCGACAAGCGCTTCGAACAAGTCGACAAGCGGTTCGAGCGCCTGTATTACGCGATGATCACGGCGTCGTTCGGCCTGGTCGCCAGCGTCGTTCTCGCCGTGGCCTTCGGCTGAGCGTTACTACTCCCCCGCGGCCGGCGGCGCGGTCGGGTCTTCGCTCTCTTCGCCGAGTTTCTCGCGGGCGATGAAGTCCTCTGCAAGCAGCAGGTTGTCCTTCGAGCGCTCGACGACGTTGAGCAGGTCGCCCATCAGCGCCACCTCCTCGACCTGCTCCTTGACGAACCACTGCAGGAAGTGCTCGGCCCGGTAGTCCTTGATCTCGCGGGCGAGTTCGAAGAGGGCGAAGATCTCATCGCTGACCCGCCGCTCCTGCTCGAGCGCCATCCGCACCGGGGCGCTGCCGTCGGCGAAGCTCGTCTGCTGCGCCTTGATGTCCGGGATGCGTACCTCCTCGCCGACGTCGAGCAGGTACCGGATCATCATCATCGCGTGCTCGCGCTCCTCCAGCGCCTGCCGGTAGAAGAAGGCGGCGAGGCGGGGCAGGGTGGCGGCGTCGTAGTAGACCGCGGCGGCCACGTACTGCTGCGAGGCGGCGAACTCGTTGGCGATCTGCGCGTTGAGGGCGTCGGCGAACTTCTCGGGCATTGCGGGCTCCTTGTCTACTGGCGGACGAGCCCAACGTAGCCGAAAGCCCGGATTCGGTCGGCCGAAGCCGCGGTTAGGTACCCCTCAGAGCTTCCAGCGGAAGCCGATCTCCTCGATCGCCGGCTCCAGCGGGCTGCTCGGCAACCCGGGCTTGGTTGTCCGCGCGGGGTCGTTGTAACCGCCGGGGGCGACGTCGTTCGGCGTGTCCGGGTGGAAGATCGAGGCCAGGTACTGGATCTGGCCGCGGCCCTGGCCGAGCTCGGTCTGGCCGCCGCCGTAGGCACCGATCCCCCGCTCCTCGCAGTAGTCGTAGGCGGCGAAGAGGTTGCGGATCGGACCGAAGCGCGAGGGCTTGACGTTGACCGTCTTCGGCGGCGACCACGGCATCGCCTCGATGTCGGCGATCGAGTGGATCGGCGCGTCCCAGGTGACCCGCTCGGAGACGGGGTCGAGCAGCGGTTTGGTCTCCTCGGTCACGTCGGGGTCCTCGAGCCAGGCGTCGGGGAAGGTTTCGATCAGCTTCGCGTAGAGCTCGGGATCGGTCTCGACGTCGACCGGCGTGCCTTTGTAGAAGCCCTTGAGGTCGAGCGAGTCGACCGCGCCGGTCTCGGCCAGCGCCGCGATCAGCTCGTCGTCCCAGTCGTTGGCCGGGTCGAGCTTGAAGCGCAGCGTCGGGTAGACGGCGAGGCGGGCGAGCAGCGGCTCGATCGAGGAGCGCGCGCCCTCCTCCCAGCCGGCGAGGCGCATCGAGTTGACGAAGTTCACCGGTTGCGGCTCGCGGCCGAGGGCGGCGGCGAGGTTGGTGCCGGCCTGGCGCAGCGCCAGGTCCAGCGCCGCCGACTCGAAGGCCCAGCGGCGATAGTCGCGGGAGACGTCTTCGCGCACCGGCTCGCCGGCCGGGAAGAGGTCGATCCCGTCCAGCCGCTCGGAGAACTCGGCGAAGGTGGAGCTGCCGGTCAGCCCCTCGGGCGGGCCGTGGCTCTGCTGGCCGATGTGGTCGACGGCGTCGTAGACGACGTCCTCTCCGACCCCCTCCTGGCCGCCGCCGCGCAACTTGACGATCGTCGTCAGCCGTTCGAACTCGCCGGCGGTGAGCTCCAGACCTTCGAACTCACAGCTCTCAATCTCCAGCGGCAGGTCCGCGATCGCATCGAAGCTGGCCACACCCGGAGCGTAAAGGAGCCAGGAGAGGGGGTCCGCCGGGCCCTCCCCGCTGTTGCCCGCCAGACCCCCTCTCCTGGCTCCCTCAGCGCGTCACCCGAAGAGTCTTCAACTCCCGATCCGACCCCCCGCGGACATAGCCGCCATGCGCCACGCTTTCGCGGATGAAGTCGAGCGTCTCGGTGGTCAGTCGCTCGCCGGGGAGGACGTTGGGGATCCCCGGCGGGTAGGCGGCCAGGCCCTCGGCGGCGATGCGGCCGGCGGCGGCGTCGAACGGCACCACCTCCTGCGGGCCGAGGAAGGCTTCGCGCGGGGTCAGCACCAACTCGCCCCAGGGCGGCGCCGGCGCCAGTTTCTCGTCCGGCGCCCCCGGGGTCTCCTCCAGCTCGGCGACCGCCTTGCGCAGCCCCTCGACCAGTAATTCCCCTGCCCTCTCGGCGGCCTCGCCGACGCCGAAGATCGCGACCACCACGTTGCCCGAATAGAGCTCGAGGTCGATCTCTGCGGTGTGGAAGGCGGCTTTCCAGAGGCGCTGGGCGCTGGAGCCGGTGCCGCGCACGTCGATCCCGAGCCGCAGCGGGTCCCAGCCGGCGACGCCGGGGCGGCCGACCATCCGCTCGTCGAGCACGTCGAGGCCGGGGATCTCCCGGATCCACCCGCGGGTCTTCGCCAGCGCCGCCAGCGCTTCGCCGAGCAGCTCCTCGCCGTGGACGGAGACCTGCCGCCGGGCCGCGTCCAGCGAGCCGGAGAGCAGGCCGCTGGGGCTGGTCGTCTCGACCAGGCTGACGCAGCGGTCGACCACCGCGTCGTCGATGCGGCTCCCGCGGCCGACGTGCAGCATCGCCGCCTGGGTGAGGCTGCCGACGATCTTGTGGGTCGAGGAGGTGACGAGGTCAGCGCCGGACTCGAGCGCGGCGGTGGGCAGGTCTGGGTGGAAGTGGAGGTGGGCGCCCCAGGCCTCGTCGACCACCAGCGGCTTCCCGCGCGAGTGCGCCACCTCGGCCAGCGCGGCGACGTCGGCGCAGGCGCCGAAGTAGGTGGGGGAGACGACCAGCGCCGCCACCGCCTCCGGCGTCTCGTCCAGCGCCGCCGCCAGCGAGTCCGGCGTCAGGCCGTGGGCGATGCCCAGCTCCGGGTCGAGCTCGGGGGCGACGAAGGTCGGGCGCATGCCGCTGAGGACCAGCCCGTCGATCACCGAGGAGTGGACGTTGCGCTGGACCACGACCCGGTTGCCCATGTGGGCGAGGGCCATCATCGTGGCGTGGTTGCCCTGCGAGGCGCCGTTGATCAGGAACCAGGTGCGGCCGGCGCCCCACGCCTCGGCGGCCAGCTGTTGCGCCTGTTGGAACGGGGTCGGTTCCGGGCCGATGTCGACCCCTTCGGTGACCGAGGGGATGTCGTTGCGCAGCCCCACCTCGCCGACCAGCTCGACCATCGCCGGGTCGGCCCCGATGCCGCCCTTGTGACCGGGAACCTGGAAGCGGGCGGGATCTAGCTTCGCGTAGGCCAGCAGGGCGTCGACGTAAGGAGTGGAGTCCTGACCATCTCCTGGCATCGGCCGAGTCTACGGGCCGGCCGGCGCGGGCTGGAAGAATCCGAAGATGGTCCACACGCGCCTGGGCTACTGGATCGAGGAGGCGGGCGAGGTCGAGCCGCGGCCGTCGCTGAGCGGCTCGCGGGAGGCCGACGTCGTCGTGGTCGGCGGCGGCTACACGGGGATGTGGACCGCTTGGTACGCGCGGCAGCTGCAACCGGAGGCCCGCGTCGTCCTGCTCGAGTCCGAACCGGTCTGCGGCCGCGGCCCGAGCGGCCGCAACGGCGGCTTCTGCAACGCGATGTGGTTCTCGCTGGCCTCGATGCGCGAGCGCTGGGGCGACGCTCCGGCCCTGCGCGTGGCGCAGGCGGCCGAGCAGGCGGTGGCGCGGATCGGCGCCTTCTGCGAGGAGCACGGAGTCGACGCCTGGCTCCGACCCGCCGGCTACGTGCAGGTCTCGACCGCGGCCGCGCACGACGGCGCCTGGGAGCGGGCGGTGCGGGCCTGCCGCGAGCTCGGCGTGCCGGAGATGCTGCAGCCGCTGAGCGCCGCCGAGGTCGCCGAGCGCTGCGACTCACCCGCCTTCCGCGGCGGTGCGGTCTCGCCGACCTCGGCCACCGTGCAGCCGGCGCGGCTGGCGCTCGGCCTGCGGGCGCAGCTGCTCGCTGCGGGAGTGGAGGTCTTCGAGTCCTCGCCGGTTCGCTCCTTTCAGGCCGGCGGTGACGGGGTGGTGGCACGCACCGTGGCCGGCTCGGTCCGCGCACGCCGCGGAGTGCTGGCGGTCGGCGCCGCCGCCAAGGGCAGGCGCGGGCCGCTGCGCGACCGGCTCACCGTCGCCTCCTCCCACATCGTCCTCACCGAGCCGGTGCCCGACGTGCTGGAGCAGATCGGTTGGGCGGGCGCCGACTGCATCACCGACTCCCGCGCCCTGCTGCACTACTTCCGCACCACCCGCGACGGCCGCATCGCCTTCGGCTGGGGCGGCGGCAGAATCGCGATGGGAGCCCGGACCAAGGGCCGCGCCGAGGTCGACGCCGGCGTCGTCGCCGCGGCCACCGCCGACCTCTACGAGTACTTCCCGGCCCTCCGCGGCCGCCGCATCACCCACGCCTGGGGCGGCCCGATCGACGCCTCCCCGACCCACCTCCCCGCCGTCCGCACACTCGGCCACGGCAGCGCCTGGGCCGCGGCCGGCTACACCGGCAACGGCGTCGGCCCCAGCAACATGGTCGGCCGCACCCTCGCCGCCCTGGCACTAGGTCACGACGACGAGCACACCGACCTGGCCTTCATAGACGACAAGACCCCCCGCCTCCCCCCGGAGCCCTTCCACTGGATCGGCGGCGAGGCGATCCGTCTCGGCATCCTCCACAAGGAGAGAGCCGAGTTGGAGAACCGCCGGCCATCGACGCTCGCCTCGGCCGTAGCCAAGGTCCCCGAGCTGATCGGCTTCCACATCGGGCGGTAGGCCGCTACTGCGCCGCGGCGGTTCCCGGCAGCGGGATCGGGGCGGTGTCTTCCGACTCCGGTTGCACCGCCGCCATCCGTTCTGCCCGGCGCTGCTGGAAGAGGACCAGCGAGACGGCGATCACGGCGACGAGGAAGAGGAGCGTCGCCAGGGCGTTGACCTGGACCGGGATGCCGCGGAGGCTGACGCCGTAGACGTAGAGGGGGAAGGTGACGGTCGTCCCGGAGTTGAAGTTGGAGATGACGAAGTCGTCGATCGAGAGGGCGAAGGCGAGCAGGGCGGCGGCGATGACTCCTGGCGCGAGAAGGGGCAGGGTTACGGTGCGGAAGGTGGTCAGGGGGCCGGCGCCCAGATCGGCCGCTGCCTCCTCGAGGTTGCGGTCGAAGCCGATCAGGCGGGAGCGGACGACGACGACCACGAAGCTGATCGAGAACATCACGTGGGCGATCAGCAGCGTGGTGAAGCCGAGGGCGAACGAGTAGTAGATGAACATCGAGAGCAGCGAGGCGCCGATCACGACCTCGGGCGTCGCCATCGGGATCACGATCAGCAGGTTGGCGAGGCGCTTGCCATGGAAGCGGTGGCGGACCAGGGCGATCGCCATCGCCGTTCCGATTGCGGTCGAGATCAGGGTCGAGAAGAAGGCCAGCCGCAGGCTGGTGGAGAGGGCGTCGTTGAGTTCCGGGATCGAGAACATCGTCCGCCAGTACTCGGTGGTGAAGCCGTTGTCGAGGGCGAAGGTGAGTTTGCCTTTCGGCGTTTCCCCGAAGGAGAAGACGGCGATGACGGCGATCGGGATCAGCATGTAGGCGACCGCCAGCCCGGCGTAGATCGGCAGTGCGTTGCGCCGCAGCCAGGCCCAGGCTCGTGCCGGCGCGCTCACTTCGCCGCCTCCGAATCGTCTTCGTCACCCATGAACGCCTCGGTCCCGGCGAAGCGGATGTAGACGAGGACGATCGCCAGGATCAGGGCCATCATCAGGAACGAGAGCGCCGCCGCCTCGGGGTAGTCGCGCTGGTTCAGGTAGAGCGACTGGATCACGTTGCCGATCATCGCCTGGCCGGTGCCGCCCAAGAGCTGGGCGTTGATGTAGTCGCCGAAGGCGGGGATGAAGGTGAGCAGGACGCCGGCGACGATCCCCGGCATCGTCAGCGGCAGGGTGACTTTGAGGAAGGCCGTGCGCGAGGAGGAGTAGAGGTCCTTGGCCGCCTCGACCAGTCGCAAATCTAACCGCTCCAGGTTCGCGTAGAGCGGCAGGATCATGAACGGCAGGAAGTTGTAGGTGAGGCCGGCGATCACCGCGGCGGGCGTTGCCAGGATGCGCCCGTCCTCAGGCAGCAGCGCCAGCGTCTGGAGCACGCTGACCAGCGGGCTGTCGTCGCTGAGGATCGTCTTCCAGGCGATCGTTCGGATCAGGTAGGTGGTGAAGAACGGAGCGATCACCGCAAACAGCATCAGCGTCCGGTAGCGGCCGGCGCGGAAGGCGATCGCGTAGGCCAGCGGGTAGCCGATCAGGAGCGCCAGCAGCGTCGCCGTTCCCGCGTAGAAGAACGAGCGGAGGATCTGCTCTTCGTGGCCCGAGATCGCGTTGGGGAAGTTTTCCCAGGCCCAGGTGAGTTCGAACCCTCCCGTCGTCAGCGAGCCCGAGTACAGCGCCAGTTCGCCCATGAAGTACATGGGCACGACGAAGAAGAAGAGAAGCCAGAGCAGGCCTGGTCCCAGGAGCCAATAGGGGACCAGGCGCTGTCTCCAACTCGTCATGGCTCAGCCGGTGAGCGTGTTCGCCCAGGCCTCGCTGACCTTTTCGACGTCAGGCGGCGAGACCTGCGTTGAGCAGTTCTTCTGGAACTCCTCGCTGGGGAACACGAGCGGGTCCTTCGCCAGCTGGGGCTTGACCAGTTCCTTCACCCCGTCGACCGGAGAGATGTAGGTGATGTATTCGGTCAGGCCCGCCGCCACCTCGGGCTGGTAGACGAACTCCATCCAGCCCAGCGCCGCCGGGGTGTTGGGCGCCCCGACCGGGATCACCATGTTGTCCGACCACAGCACGCAGCCCTCGGTGGGCATCCGCCATTCGGCGTCCGGGTTCGAGATGATCGAGGCGTCTCCCGACCAACCGATCGCCGCGACGATGTTGCCGGCGTTCAGTTCCTCGTTGTAGTTGTTGCCGGTGAAGGCGCGGATCTGGCCGGACTCCGCCGCCCCCTTGATTTTCTCGATCGCCTTTTCCCAGTCGGCGTCGCTGGCCTCGACCGGGTCGACCCCTTCGGCCTTCATCACCAGCGGCACGCTGTCGCGCATCTCTTCGAGGAAGGTGACCTTGCCCTTGTATTTGGGGTCGAAGAGGTCGTTGACCGATTTGATCTCCGGCGCCTTCGACTTGTCGACCCAGATCCCGGTCATCCCGCTCTGCCACGGGATCGAGTACTTGCGTCCGGGGTCGAAGGACGGGTCGCGCAGGTTCGGGACCATGGTTTCGAAGACCGTCGGCAGGTCGGATTGCTTGATCTCCTGCAGGTAGCCGAGGTTGTGCATCTGCTCGGCCATCCAGTCGGTGACGACGAAGATGCTGCGGCCGCCCGATTCGTTCTGTTCGAGCAGAGGCTGCATCTTCCCGAAGAAGCTGTTGTTGTCGTTGACGTCCTCGATGTACTTGACCTTGACCCCGGTCTGGTCTTCGAACTCGGCAACGGTGCCGCCGCCGCCCGGGTCGATGTAGCCCGGCCAGTTGGAGATCGTCAGCTCACCTTTGACCGGCCCCGCTTTGGCGGTCGTGGTTTCGCCCTCGTTGGCACCGCCTCCGCCCCCGCCGCAGGCGGCGAGCCCGAGAGCGAGTACCACTGCCGCGACCAGGGCGGCAACGATCGCCACGGCCCCGCGTTCGTTTTGTTCGCTGCTCACCATCTGCGATCAACCTCCGTTTGACTCGTGGACAAGGTGCATGTGCTCGGGCTCCCAGCTGAGCGCGACCCGGGCGCCGCCGCCGGGGAGGCGCTGACGCTCGGCCTCGTCGGCGTTGGGGACGAGGACGGTCATCCGCACGTCCTCGCCGAGGTCGACGGCGATCTGGGTGGCGGTGCCGAGGTACAGGGAGCTGGCGACGACGCCCTCGACCCGCGGCCCGGTCGGGGCGTTTCCGTTTTCCCCCAGCTCGACCCGCAGCTTCTCCGGTCGCACCACCGCGTGGCAGCGCTCGCCGGCGGAGAAACCGTCGGTTGCGGTGGCGATCGTCTGGCCCTGGTCGAGCTTGACCTCGCCGCCGCCGATGACCGTCGCCGGCATCAGGTTGGAGACGCCGATGAAGCCGGCGACGAAGGTGGTCGCCGGGCGGTCGTAGACCCCCTCGGGGGAGGCGACCTGCTCGACCCGGCCGCGGTTCATCACCGCGATCCGGTCGCTCATCGTCAGCGCCTCCTCCTGGTCGTGGGTGACGTAGACGAAGGTGATCCCGACCTCGCGCTGGATCCGCTTCAGCTCGATCTGCAGGCCCTTGCGCAGTTTCAGGTCGAGCGCCCCCAGCGGCTCATCGAGGAGCAGGACCTTGGGCAGGTTGACGAGGGCGCGGGCGAGGGCGACGCGCTGCTGCATCCCGCCCGAGAGCTGCGAGGGCTTGCGCTTCGCGTGCGAGGCGAGGCCGACCCGCTCGAGCTCGGCCCTGACCCGCTCGGCGATCTCGCCCTTCGCAACCTTCTTGCGCTTCAGCCCGAAGGCGACGTTGGCCTCGACGCTGAGATGGGGGAAGAGGGCGTAGCTCTGGAAAACCGTGTTGGTCGGGCGCTTGTGCGGTGGCAACTGCGCCACGTCGGAGCCCTCGATCCGGATCTCCCCCTCGGTCGGACGCTCGAAGCCGGCGATCATCCGCAGCGTCGTCGTCTTGCCGCAGCCGCTCGGCCCGAGCAGGGTGAAGAATTCCCCCTGACCCAACTCGAGGCTGAGGTCGTCGACCGCGACCAGCTCGCCGAAGCGTTTGGTCACGCTCCGCAGCTCGACGCTGGGGGTCTCTCCGTGAACGTCCATCCCGTTTAACCGCCCCCTTTCGGTGGTTTCGGTACCCAGCAACCCCGGCTACCTAATCGCGAAGGTAAGCCCCTGTGGATCAACGCGCAAGGGGCGAATGTCCTAAAAGCACAGGATTCATTTATACGCAACGTACAAGCGCCTCGCCAGTCCTTGACCCAAAGACCACTTGCCAATGGCGGTATCTGGGTCTAGCTTTGTCCATAACGTCGTAACCGAGGAGGAGAGCCCTATGGCCACCGCGTCGCAGGCCCCAGCAGGAACCGATCTCCAGCAGATGGCTCGGCGCCACCTCTGGATGCACTTCTCGCGGATGGGCGGCTACGGCCCCGACCACGAGATCCCGATCATCACCCGGGCCGACGGCTGCTACGTCTACGACGAACACGGCAACCGCTACCTCGACGGCCTCTCCGGTCTCTTCTGCGTCAACGCCGGCCACGGCCGCACCGAGTACGGCGAGGCCGCCGCCCGCCAGGTCGAAGAGCTCGACTTCTACACGCTCTGGTCCTACGCCCACCCCAAGGCGATCGAACTCGCCTCGCGGATCGCCTCGCTGGCCCCCGGCGACCTCAACCGCGTCTTCTTCACCTCCGGCGGCTCGGAGGCGGTCGAGTCGGCGCTGAAGCTGGCCCGCAACTACCACCGCATGCACGGCAAAGGCCAGAAGCACAAGGTGATCGCCCGCGAGGTCGCCTACCACGGCACCTCCTTCGGGGCGCTCTCGGCGACCGGCATCACCGAGCTGCGCAGCCAGTTCGAGCCGCTGACGCCGGGCGGCTGCCACGTCCCGAACACGAACATCTACCGCTGGCCCGAGGACCGCGACCCGCTCTGGGCGGCCGACGCGATCGAGGAGCGGATCGTCTTCGAGGGCCCGGAGACCGTCGCCGCGGTGATCCTCGAGCCGGTGCAGAACGCCGGCGGCTGCTTCGTCCCGCCGGACGGCTACTTCCAGCGGGTGCGGGAGATCTGCGACACCTACGACGTGCTGATGATCTCCGACGAGGTGATCTGCGCCTGGGGCCGCCTCGGCCACTACTTCGGCTGCGAACGCTTCGACTACGTCCCCGACCTGATCACCGTCGCCAAGGCGCTGACCTCGGCCTACGCGCCGATGGGCGGGGTCGTCGCCTCCGACAAGGTCGCCGAGCCGTTCATGGAGGGCACCGCCTCCTTCGCCCACGGCTTCACCTTCGCCGGCCACCCGATCGCCGCGGCGATCGCGATGGCCAACCTCGACGTCTACGAGAGCGAGGACCTCTGCGGCCACGTGCTGCGCAAGGAGCCCGAGTTCCGGCAGATGCTCGAGTCCCTGCACGACCTGCCGATCGTCGGCGACGTGCGCGGCGCCGGCTACTTCCACGCGGTCGAGCTGGTCAAAGACAAGGAGACGAAGGAGGGCTTCAACCACGAGGAGTCGGAGCGGCTGCTGCGCGGCTTCCTCTCCGGCGAGCTCTACAAGCGCGGGCTGATCTGCCGCGCCGACGACCGTGGCGACCCGGTCATCCAGCTGGCGCCGCCGCTGATCGCCGACACCGAGCAGTTCGAAGAGATCCACGACGTGCTCCACGCGGTCCTCGCCGAGGCCTGGGACCAGGTGGTCCGTTAGGAGGCGACGGTGCTCACCGTCCAGAGCCTGCTCGACGAACTCGACCTCAAGCCGGCGGCCGGGGCCGACGGCGCCGGTGCGCCGGTGCGCTGGGTCCACATCTCCGAGCTGGAAGACCCGACCCCGTGGCTCTCCGGCGGCGAGCTAATGCTGACCACCGGGATCCCGCTGGAGACCGCGGCCAAGCAGCGCGCCTTCATCCGCATCCTCGCCGACCGCAACCTGGCCGGGCTCGGGTTCGGTACCGGCTTCAGCCACAAATCGCTGCCGAAGGCGCTGGTCGACGAGGCCGAGAAGCGCGACTTCCCGCTCTTCGAGGTGCCCTACTCGGTGCCGTTCATCGCGATCACCGAGAAGGCGTTCGCCCGCCTCGTCAACGAGCAGTACGAGGTGCTGCAGCGGGGGATCGCGGTGCAGCGGCGGCTCGAGCGGCTGGTCCTGGAGGAGCGCGGCCTGGAGGAAATCGCCGCCACGGTCGCCTCCGCGGTCGGCGGCACCGTGGCGGTGCTCGACGCCCGCGGCGAGCGGCTGGCCGGCAAGGGCTTCCGCCGCCAGCTCTCGGCCGAGGCGATCGCCGGGATCCGCAAGGAAGCCCTCGGCCACTCCCACGACGGCCACCCCTTCGTCCCCTCGCACCCGAGCGTGGCGGGGCGGGCACTGGCGCACCCGGTCATCTCCCCCGGCGGGGGACCGCCACAGGCCTGGGTGGTGATCGTCCGCGACTCCGGCGGGCTCGGCGACTTCGAGCGGCTGATCCTGCAGCAGGCGGTCGCGGTGGTGGCGCTGGAGCTGATGCGTCGTCGGGTCGCCCGCGAGACCGAGCGGCGGCTGGCCGGCGACGTCGTTGCCGCGGCGCTCGGCGGGCGCATGGACCCGACCGAGCTGCGCCGCCGACTGGAGCCGTTCGGGATCGGCGAGGAAGCGGCGGTGCTCGTCTTCCAGCTCGACGATCCGGGCGGTTCGGCACCGGCGCTGGAAGCGGCGCTGGCGGCCGACGCCTGCGCGGGCGTCGTCGCCCCGCACTCGACCGGCGACCGCGAGCTGCTCTGCGCGGTCGTCGACTGCGCCGACCGCGACCCGATCGACGTCGCCACCGAGGTGCGCAAGAAGATCGCCGCCGAACCCGGCGGGACCGTGCGCGCCGCCGCCAGCCGCCCGGCGCCGCCCGAGCGCCTGCGCCACTCCTTCCACGAGGCGCGCTGCGCCCTGGAGGCGACCGCCTTCGACAACGGCTCCGCGCCGGAGATCGCCTCCTGGCGCGACCTCGGCGCCTTCACCCTGCTGCTCTCGATCCAGGACGACGACGCGCTCGACCTCTACTGCGACAGCGTGCTCGGGCCGATCGAGCGCGGCGACGAGGAGTACGGCGGCGAGCTGCTGCGCTCGCTGGAGGCCTTCATCGAGCAGAACGGCCAATGGGAGCGCGCGGCGCGCCAGGTCTACTGCCACCGCCACACGTTGCGTTACCGGATGCGCAAGGTCGAAGAACTGACCGGGCGCGACCTCTCGCGCGCCCACGACCGGATCGAGTTCTGGCTGGCGCTGCGGGCGAGGGAGCTGGTCGCGTGAGGATCGGCGTCCCGACCGAGATCAAGTCCGACGAGTACCGCGTCGCGGTGACGCCCGCCGGGGTGCGCGAACTGAGCGAGCACGGCCACGAGGTCCTGGTCCAGGCCGGGGCGGGCGAGGGCAGCGCCATCGCCGATGCCGACTACGAGGCGCAGGGGGCGACGATCGTCCCCGATGCCGCCGAGGTGTTCGGCGCGGCGGAGATGATCCTCCACGTCAAGGAGCTGCAGCCGCAGGAGATCGAGATGCTGCGCCCCGGCCAGCTGCTCTTCACCTACCTGCACCTGGCACCCGACCCCGAGCAGACCCGCGGCCTCTGCGGCTCCGGGGTCACCGCGATCGCCTACGAGACCGTCGAGGACGCGCGCGGCCGGCTGCCGTTGCTGGCGCCGATGAGCGAGGTGGCAGGCAAGATCGCCACCCAGGCCGGCGCCTTCATGCTGGAGAAACCGATGGGCGGCAGGGGGATCCTGCTGGGAGGGGTGCCTGGAGTGGCCGCCGCCAACGTGATGGTGATCGGCGGCGGCGTGGTGGGGATGAACGCGGCCTTCATCGCGATCGGGATGGAAGCCGACGTCTTCGTCTACGACCGCTCGATCGACCGCCTGCGAGAGCTCGAAGTCGATTTCGGCGGGCGTTGCTCGACCGTCTACTCCACCACGCTGGCGATCGAGCAGATGCTGCCGAGCGCCGACCTGGTGATCGGCGCGGTGCTGGTCCACGGGGCGCGGGCGCCGTACGTGATCCGCCGCGAGCAGCTGGCGCTGATGAAGCCCGGCGCGGTTCTCGTCGACGTGGCGATCGACCAGGGAGGCTGCTTCGAGACCTCGCGCCCGACGACCCATCGCGAACCCACCTTCGAGGTCGACGGGATCACCCACTACTGCGTCGCCAACATGCCCGGCGCGGTTCCGATCACCTCCACCCATGCCCTCACCAACGCGACGCTGCCCTACGCGCTGGCGCTCGCCGACCACGGCGTCGACGAGGCGATCCGCCTCGACCCCGGGCTGCGACTCGGGGTCAACGTCGCGGGCGGCAAGGTCACCCACCCGGCGGTGGCGGAGGGAGTGGGCATGGAGTACGTGGTGGTCGAGGACGCCCTCGGCCTAGAGCAGTCTGTGAAGGGGTAGGACGAACTTGGAAACGAGCATCCACAGGGGAGCCGAATGAGCACTTACGCGGTAGTCAACCCAGCCACCGGCGAGACGATCAAGGAGTACCCGGAGATCTCCGACGACGAGCTGCGCGCGGCGATCGACCGGGCCGACCAGGCCTCGCGGACCTATCCCAGCTCGACCTCCGTGCCCGAGCGCGGGGCGCTGATCCGCAGGGTCGGCGAGCTGCACTCCGAGCGCCGCCAGGAGCTGGCCGAGATCATCGTCCGTGAGATGGGGAAGCCGATCGAGCAGGCGCTGATGGAGGTCGACTTCACGGCCGAAATCTACGGTTTCTACGCCGACAACGCCGAGAGTCTGATGGCCGACGAGCCGATCGAGCTGCTCGGCGGTGAGGGCACCGCGGTGATCCGGCGCAGCCCCTTCGGGGTGCTGCTGGGGATCATGCCCTGGAACTTCCCCTACTACCAGGTGGCGCGCTTCGCCGGACCGAATCTGGTGATCGGCAACACGATCCTGCTCAAGCACGCGCCGCAGTGCCCCGAATCGGCGGAGGCGATGCAGAAGATCTTCGACGACGCCGGCTTCCCCGAGGGGGCCTACGAGAACATCTACGCGACCAACGAGCAGATCGAGTGGGTGATCGCCGATCCGCGCGTGCACGGCGTCTCGGTCACCGGGTCGGAGCGCGCCGGCGCGGCGGTCGCCTCGGTCGCCGGCAAGCACCTGAAGAAGGTCGTGCTCGAGCTCGGCGGCTCGGACCCGTTCATCCTGCTCGGCACCGACGACCTCGACGAAGCGGTGACGGCGGCGGCCGAAGCGCGGCTCGACAACACCGGCCAGTCCTGCAACGCGGCCAAGCGCTTCATCGTCGTCGACGACCTCTACGACGATTTCCTCGAGAAGTTCAAGGAGCAACTGGGCGGGGCGAAGCCCGGCGACCCGACCGCCGAGGACACCGAGGTCGGGCCGCTCTCCTCGCAGACCGCGGCCGACCGGCTCGAGGACCAGGTCAAGCGGGCGGTCGAGAACGGCGCCGAGGTGGTCGTCGGCGGCCAGCGCGACGGCAACTTCTTCGAACCGACGATCCTCACCGGAATCAAGCCGGGCGACGAGGCCTCGCAGGAAGAGTTCTTCGGGCCGGTGGCCCAGGTCTACCGGGTCGGGTCCGAGGAGGAGGCGGTCGAGCTCGCCAACCAGACCCCGTTCGGGCTGGGCTCCTATGTGATGACCACCGACAAGGAGCAGGCCGATCGGGTCGCCGACCGGATCGAAGCCGGGATGGTCTACGTCAACCTGGTCGGGGCCGACAGCCCCGAGCTGCCCTTCGGCGGTTTCAAGCGCTCCGGCTTCGGCCGCGAGCTCGGCCGCTACGGGGCGGATGAGTTCGTCAACAAGAAGCTGATCCGCAGCGCCTGAGCTGGGTTTACGATCCAGTCCACGTGAGTCTGTTCAGGGGGGTCATCGTTCTTGCGCTGCTGGCGCTTGCCGCGTTCGCGGTGAGCGCCGTCGCGCTGGGCGCGGACAACCGGGAAGGGCCGCGCTGCCACGGCCGCTTCGCGGAGATCGTCGGCACCGACGCGGACGACGTGATCCGGGGCACGCCGGAACGCGACGTGATCTGGGGCGGCCCCGGCGACGACGTCATCTTCAGCAGCCTCGGCAACGACCTCATCTGCGGCGGCGCGGGGACCGACGAGATGCACGGCGGCCGCGGCAACGACGAAGTCGACGGCGGCGCCGGCGACGAGGACCAGGTGAACGGGAACCTCGGCGACGACAAGATCCTCGGCGGGCCCGGCTCCCGCGACGAGGTCGCCGGCGACCTGGGGATCGACATCGTCAACGGCGGGCCCGGCGACGAAGACCTCGTCCACGGCGACTACGGCTACGACCGGATGACCGGCGGTGCCGGCAGGGGGGACATCGCTTCCTTCGCGACGGCACGGGCGGGCGGCAAGGGCAGCGGCGTCTGGGTCTCTCTGAAGGCGCACAAGGCCTTCGGCGACGGCCACGACAAGCTCTTCGGCTTCGAGAGCCTGGAAGGCTCGGCCTTCCGCGACACCCTGATCGGCAGCCCGCAGGCGAACGTGATCGACGGTGGCCCGGGCGACGACCACCTGAGCGGCGGCGGCGGAGCCGACACGATCGACGGCGGCCAGGGCAGCGACGGCTGCACCGGCGCGAAAGGTCGCACCACTTCCTGCGGCAAGGAAGCGCCGCCGAAGGCGACCGCCTACATCGAACTCAACCCGACCCCGGGCGGCGGCGCCGGCCTGCAGGTGATCGGTGGCGCCGGCCGCGACCAGTTCGTCGTCGCCTACGACGACAGCAGCGAGACCTTCAGCGTCACCGCGAGAAAAGGCGTGGCGATCGGCACCGGCTGCAGCCACGCCCCGCACAGCTCGACGACCGTCTCCTGCGCCGCCGACGGCCCGGGGCGGTGGCTGATGGCCGACCTCGGCCCTGGCAACGACAGCCTGCTGGTCGAAGGGACGCTGGAGTCGATCGGCAGCGTGCGGCTCGCCGGCGGCTTCGGCAACGACACGATCAAAGGCGGCCCCGAGGACGACCTGATCGAGTCCGGTCCCGGCTCCGACCACCTGTATGGCGGCGACGGCGCGGACGGGCTGGTCGGTGGCCTGCCGGGTCCGACCTTCCTCTACGGGGAAGAGAGCGGCGACCTGCTGGCGGCCGGCGGTGGCTGTGCCGGCGGCGCGATCGTCGGCGGCCCTGGCAAAGACGACGCCTCCTTCGCCGAGACCCAGGCCCATCCCGGCCTGCTGATCATCTCCTTCCCCAAGCGCGCCGCCTGGGTCACGACCGTCAAGGGCTGCGACTCGGTCCGCCTCGATCCCAGCAACGAGGACATGGAGGGTTCCTTCGACTGGGACGTCCTGATCGGCGACAGCGGCCCCAACGCGATGCTCGGCCAGCCCGGCGAAGACCGCTTCTACGGCAACGGGGGCGACGACATCATCGACGCCCGCGACGGCGTCCGCGACTTCTCGATCCAGTGCGGCAAGGGGACGCCGCCGAAGAAGATCAAGGTGAGGGGCAAAGGCGGCAAGGTCGAAACCCGCGAAACCGAGGGCACCGGCGAACCCACGGGCCGGGCGATCACCGACGACTTCGACCCCCAGCCCTTCAACTGCGCCTACGTAAAGCACGGCGTCCCAGTCCCCGGCCTCCACGGCTGACCGCACCTCGGGCCGCAGCGAAATTTCGAGCACGTAGCGGCGAACAGCGGCCGTCCGAGCCGCCGCGGGGGGAGAACCAGGGTGGCGTTCGTCCTTTCCCGGGCCTATGCCCGGGAAAGGACGAACGCCGGCATCTCATCAGCCCCTCTGGGACCTCGCGACGCGGCAGCATGGAGTCGTATCGACGGCCCAGTTGCTTCGGCTCGGCTACTCGGAGGACGCGGTTCTGGAGTGGGCCGAAGTAGGACGACTACATCGACTGCACCAAGGCGTCTATGCGGTTGGGCATCGGCGGCTTAGTTGGTACAGCCATTGCTGGGCGGGGGTTCTGGGAGCGGAACCTAATGAGACGGACGAGGTGGTTTGGCCGGCGGTGGCCAGCCATGGCTCGGCTGCCTACCTATGGGGGCTGTATCGCTATGCGCCGGGAACGATCGATGTCACTGCGCCGATCCGGCGGCGGGCTAAGCGGCGGTTTCGGGTCCACTTTTCGTCGATCCTGGCGCCGGAGGACCGCGATGAGCGGCAGGGAATTCCGGTTACTTCGGTGCCTCGCACGCTGCTCGACCTGGCGATTCGGGCGCGGTCGGACCAGATCGAGCGCCTGCTCGAGCGGGCTGAAGAACTCGGCCTCCTCGACGTTCCCGCCGTCGAGGCCCTGCTTGCTCGTGCCGGAGGCCACCGCGGCCGTGGCCGGCTCGGTCGCGCTCTCGCCGTCTATCGACCGGACCCCGCCTTTACCCGCTCGCGCTACGAGCGCCTCTTCCGCCGTCATGTGAAGGCAGCCGGCATCCCGGCTCCGGCGATGAACTCCAACCACGCGGGGTACGAGCTCGACGCCTACTGGCCCGAACTTCGCTTTGCCGTCGAACTCGACCTCTTCGAGACCCATGGCAGCCGCGCCGCCTTCGAGCGCGACCGGCTGCGCCAGGAGGAGCTGAAGCTGATCGGGGTCGAGATGATCCGCATCACCCGGCCGCGCCTGCTGCGCGAACCCGACGCCGTCCTCGCCAATCTCACAGCCCTGCTCGACCGCCGCCGTCGCGAGCTGAACGCCTTGGACTAGGCTTGAGCTGTGGCACGGAAGACCGCTCAAGGTGACGAGGCCGCGGCCGTCGCCGCCGCGATCGCCCAGTTCGAGGCCGAGTTCGCCGGCGCCGCCGCGCCCGCGGCGCCCCAGGCCCCGGCCTGGCAGCGCGCGGCCCTGCTGGAGGGCGTCAGTGCCAAGGAGACGATCGAGGACCTACGAGGAGGTTCCGCATGGCTGTCGTGAAAATCATCGAGCTGGTCGGCAGCTCCAAGACGTCGACCGACGACGCCGCCAAACAGGCGCTGCAGCAGGCGCAGGGGTCGCTGCGCAACATCCGCGCGGTCGACATCGTCTCCACCGGGATCCGCGGTGAGAACCTGGACGAGTACCGCGCCCACGTCCGCGTTGCATTCTTGATCGAGGGAACGGAGGTCGACTGATGGCAGATGCACCGCAGGGGGAGCCGCGCGAGGTCTCGCGCGAGGAGGCCCGCAAGCTGATCGACGAAGGGGCGCAGCTGGTCGACGTGCGCGCCGACCACGAGTGGAACGCGGGCCACATCGCCGGCGCCACCCACATCGCCCTGCCGGAGCTGCCGCAGCGCACCGGCGAGATCGACAAGGACCGTCCGGTCGTCGTCTACTGCCGCGGCGGCAACCGCTCCTCGATGGCGACCGCCGCGCTCGCCGACGGCGGCTTCGACGCGGTCAAGCTGAGCGAGGGGATCGTCGGCTGGAGCGAGGACGACCTGCCCTTGGAGCCGGAGGGCGGCTACGTCGCCGACTCGGGCGAAGCGGCGGCAATCCTGCAGTCTCAGGGAAAACCCTCCCACAGCTGAGATCAGGCTCGAATTAGGGGATATGCGGCGCCTTTTCGAGGCGTAGCGGCGCCTTCGCGACCGCTCAAGAATTTAAATACCTGAATCCCAATCGGGTTTGCTACCTTTCCACGCATGGAGGTAGCCGTCGCAGAGAACAAGGAGCAGCGGGGCAAGGGCCGGGTCGGGACCCTGACGAACCCGGAGTCCTACGAGAACGTCCCCGGCCACGTCATCCCGATCATCGAGCGCGAGTTCGACGACTTCGACAACGAAGCCGAGCAGTTCCTCGCCGGCGAGCTGGAGGAGCACCAGTTCATCGGCTTCCGCCTCAAACAGGGCGTCTACGGGCAGCGCCAGCCCGACGTCCAGATGATCCGGATCAAGCTTCCCTTCGGCGGGGTCACGCCTGAGCAGATGGACACCTTCGCAAGCGTCGTCGAGAAGTACGCGCCGCTGAACAAGGGCCACATCACCACCCGCCAGAACATCCAGATCCACCACGTGCCGCTGCGCGACACCGAGCTTCTGCTGCGGGAGATCGCCGAAGCGGGGCTCTCCTCGCGCGAGGGCTGCGGCAACACCGTCCGCAACGTCACCGGCGACCCCTGGGCCGGCGTCGCCGCCGACGAGATCTTCGACCCGACCGCCTACGGCACCGCCTACGTCCGCTACTTCGTCCGCCACCCGACGACGCAGCTGATGCCGCGCAAGATCAAGACTTCGTTCACCGGCTCCGCCGAGGACCGGGCGATCAGCGGCATCCACGACATCGCCTTCCTTTCGCGCGAAAAGGACGGCGTCAAGGGCTTCGAGGTCCGGGTCGGCGGTGGCACCTCGATCATGGCCCGCGTCGCCCCGACCCTCTACGAGTTCGTCGAGGCCGACAACGGCGACTACCTCAAGGTCGCCGAGGCCGTCTTCCGCATCTTCGACCGCCAGGAGTGGCTGCGCGTCAACCGCGCCCGCGCCCGGATCAAGGTCCTGGTCGACAAGATCGGCATGGACGCCTTCCGCGAGCTCGTCGACGAGGAGCTCGAAGGC
>DASURF010000076.1:0-32967 GCA_036280195.1 Solirubrobacterales bacterium
GACATTCACATTCGACGTCGAGCAATAGGTACGTGGATTACGACCCCGTCTCCGTCGCGCTGAAGTTCGGCTTCCTGGCTGTTCTCTACCTGTTCCTGCTCTGGGTTGCCCGCAGCGCCCTCAAGGACCTGCGCCGCACCGTGGCGCCCGCGCCCGACGCGACAGGCTTCCATCCGGCGCCGGCATTCGCGGAGGCGCGCCCCGCGGCCGACACGTGGCTGGTCGCAGAGCGCGGCGGGGGCCTGCGGCAGGGAGAGCGCTTCGACCTGATCGGCGGCCTCTCGATCGGCCGCTCGGGTGAGGCCGACCTGCAGATCGAGGACCGCTATGCCTCCGGCCTGCACGCCAGGATCTTCTCGCGTGACGGCCGTACCTACATCGAAGACATGAACTCGACCAACGGCACCCGGGTGAACGACGCCACCCTGCAGGGAGAGGTTGAGTTGATCGACGGGGACGTGGTCCAGATCGGCGACACGTCGTTTCGCTTCGAAGCCGAGGGCCGCTGATGCTGCGCGTCGACGACCAGGCGTTTCGCAGCGACACCGGGCGCCAGCGCAGCGCCAACGAGGACGCCGTCTACGTCCGCTCGCCGATCTTCGTCGTTGCCGACGGCATGGGGGGCGCGCAGGCCGGAGAGGTCGCCTCCAAAGCTGCGGCGGAGGCGTTCGACCGCGACCTCCCCGACGCTCCCCCCGAGCGGGTGCTTCGGGAGACGATCGAGGCGGCCAACCGCGAGATACACGAGCTCGCCCACACCGATCCCTCGCGGGCGGGGATGGGGACGACGATCACCGCCGCGATCGTCGATGCGAGCAACGAGGAGGTCTGCATCGGCCATGTCGGCGACAGCCGGGCCTACCGACTGCGCGAGGGCAGGCTCGAGCAGCTGACCCGCGACCACTCGCTGGTCGAGGAGATGCGGCGCAAAGGCCAGCTGACCGACGCCCAGGCCGAGGACCACCCGCAGCGCTCGATCATCACCCGCGCGCTCGGGCCCGAACCTGAGGTCCAGGTCGACGTGCAGACGGTTCCCGCCCAGGACGGCGACGTCTTCCTGATCTGCTCCGACGGGCTGACGACGATGCTCGACGACGAGACGATCGCCCGCCTCCTCACCCGCGCCACCTCGCTGCAGGCTGCGGTGCGGGCGCTGGTCGACGAAGCCAACCGGGCCGGCGGCCGCGACAACATCACCGTCGTCGCCTTCCGGCTCGAGGACACCGCCGCGCCGGCCGCGGCGAACCCGGGGGTGCGCCCCGAGGAGGGGGCGACGCTGATCGGCGCGAGCGCCGAGGAGGAGGGCCTGACCGCGACCGAGGTCCGCCGCCGCGCCGCCGCCGAGGCCGCACGCAAGCGCCGCGAGGAGCTCGACGCCAAGCCGCGCGGCCGTCGCCGCCGCACCTTCGCCAAGGTCGCCGCGGTCGTGCTGGTGGTCGCCGCGGTCGCCTTCGGCGCCTGGTACGGCAACCGCCAGATCTGGTTCCTCGGCAGCGACGACGCTGGCCGCGTAGCCCTCTACCGCGGCGCCCCCTACGAGCTGCCGTTCGGGATCGACCTCTACTCGGAGCGCTACTCGATCCCGGTCCAGACCGAGTCGCTGCCGCCCCGCCGCCGGGACGCGGTCACCGGCCACAAGCTGCGCTCGCGCGACGACGCCGTCTCCCTGATCGAAGACATCGAAAAGTCCGAGGGGCTTCGTTGACGTCGGCCAGGAACCGGGAGCTGCTGGCCCTGGTTCCCGTCGCGATCCTGCTCACCGCGGGGTTCGCCGGGGTGTTCTCCCAGGAGAACGAACAGCTGGGCAACCTCAGCCTCATCTACGGGGCCTACTTCCTCGCGGTCTGCCTCGCGACCCACATCCTCCTGCGGATCCGGTTGCCCGACGCCGACCCGTACCTCTTCCCGTTGGTTGCCACGCTGACCGCCTTCGGGCTGGTGATGGTCTACCGGATCGACGAGACCCTGGCCCGCGACCAGGCCAACTGGTTCGTCCTCGGCCTCGTCCTCTTCGCGTTGACGATCACCTTCCTGCGCGACTACGAGGTGCTGGAGCGCTACCGGTACACGATCGCGATCGCCGGCCTGCTGCTGCTGCTGGCGCCGCGGTTGCCGGGAATCGGCCAGCAGGTCAACGGCGCCTACCTCGGGGTGAAGGTCGGGCCGATTGCCTTCCAGCCGGCCGAGTTCACCAAGATCGCGATCGTCATCTTCCTCGCCAGCTACCTGCGCGAGCACCGCGAGGTGCTGATCGTCGGCGCCCGCCGCGTGCTCGGGGTGACCCTGCCGCCGCTGAAGCACTTCGGGCCGATGCTGGTCGTCTGGGGGGCGTCGATGTTCATGCTCGTCTTCATCCGCGACCTCGGCAGCTCGCTGATGTTCTTCGCCGCCTTCCTGGCCCTGCTCTACGTCGCCACCGGCCGCTTCTCGTTCGTCGTCATCGGCATGGCGATGTTCCTGGTCGGCGCCTGGTTCTTCGCCAGCACCGTGCCCCACGTCCACGACCGGATCGAAATCTGGCTCCACCCCTACAACGACCCGCAGGGCACCGGCTACCAGATCCTCAACTCGATCTTCGCCCAGGCCGACGGCGGCCTCTTCGGCAAAGGCTTCGGGCAGGCGCTGATCATCGTCCCCGGAACCGACGACGCGCTGCTGCCGGCGGCGCAGACCGACACGATCTACTCGCTGATCGTCAACGAGATCGGCCTCTTCGGCGGCTGCGGGGTGATCCTCGTCTACCTGCTGATCGCCGCCCGAGGGTTCAAGATCGCCCTGCTCGCCAACGACGGTTTCTCGAAGCTGCTGGCGACCGGGCTGACGGCGGTCTTCGCGATCCAGGCCTTCGTGATCGTCGGCGGCGTCACCCGGGTGATCCCGCTGACCGGCGTCACCCTGCCCTTCATCAGCTACGGCGGCAGCTCGATCGTCGCCAACTTCGTGCTGCTGGCGCTGCTGCTGCTGATCTCCGACCGGGCCCGGCGTGAAGCCGCCGAACCGGGGCGGGTGGCGGCGATGGGGGCCCCGGCGTGAACCGGCAGATCGTCAAGCTCTTCGCCTTCATCGTCGTCCTCTTCGGGGTCCTGGTCGGCTTCACGTCCTGGTGGTCGGTCTTCGACGCCGAGGCGCTGAAGGAAAAGGACGCCAACAAGCGGCCGCTGCTGGAGGCGCAGCAGATCCCCCGCGGCCGCATCCTCGCCGCCGACGGCACCCTGATCGCCAAGTCGGTGCCGAAGGGCAAGGGCGCCTCCAAGCGCTACGTGCGCCGCTACCCCGAAGGCTCGCTCTTCGGCCACCCGATCGGCTACAGCTTCGTGCGCCTCGGCGACACCGAGTTCGAGCAGTTCCACAACGAGGAACTGATCGGCGAAGGCTCCGAATTCAGCTCGATCGTCGACGAGCTGCTGGGCGAGCGGCAGGAAGGCAACGACATCGTCACCAGCATCGATACCGATGCGCAGCGGCTGGCCCTGGCCGAGCTCGAAGAAGCCGGCTTCGGCGCGGTGGTCGCGATCGAGCCCAGCACCGGCGCGGTCAAGGTGATGGCCTCCAACGCCCCCTTCGACCCCAACCGCGTCCCCTTCGACTTCGAAGAGCTGAGCACGAACGAGATCGAAACGCCGCTGCTGAACCGGGCGACCCAGGGCCTCTACCCGCCGGGCTCGACCTTCAAGGTCGTGACCGCCGCGGCGGGCCTCGACAGCGGCACGATCACGCCCGAATCGACGATCAACTCGCCAGGCACCCTGGAAGTCGAAGGGACGCCGCTGCAGAACGACTTCAACGAGGACTTCGGCGCGATCGCCCTCGACACCGCCCTGACCAACTCGGTCAACACCTGGTTCGGCCAGCTCGGGCAACAGCTCGGCAACGACACCCTCTTCCAGTACATGGAACGCTTCGGCTTCAACGCCACCCCCGCGATCGACCTGCCCGAAGACGAGGTCTACGAGAGCGGCGTCTACGACGAAGGAGATCTGCTGAGCGCCAACGACCCGGTCGACCTCGCCCGCCTCGCGATCGGCCAGGAGCGGCTGCTGGCGACGCCGCTGCAGATGGCGCAGGTGGCCGCCGCGGTGGCCAACGGCGGCAAGCTGATGAAGCCGCAGATCTGGAAGCGGGTGGTCGATCCCGACGGGCGCGTCACCGACACCATGGACCCCTCCGTCTACAGCGAGCCGATCAGCGAGGAGACGGCGGCGGAGCTGACCACGGCGATGGAAGGGGTGGTGACCGAAGGCACCGGGACCAACGCGGCGATCCCCGGCGTGCCTGTGGCCGGCAAGACCGGCACCGCGGAAACGCCGGGCAACAAGGCCTGCGGCGGCGGGGTCGACGAGAACCAGGCCTGGTTCATCGGCTTCGCTCCGGCCGACGACCCGCAGATCGCGATCGCGGCCTCGGTCGAGTGCACGGAACAGTTTGGAAACGACGTAGCGGCGCCGATTTTCAGCGACGTCGCGGAAGCGATCCTGAACGGAGAATGAGGAGGAGCGGTGGCTGAGGTCAGCGAGGGAAGCATCGTCGACAACCGTTACCGGGTCCTGCGCCGGATCGGCAGCGGCGGCATGGCCGACGTCTGGCTGGCCGAGGACACCCACCTGCAGCGGCAGGTGGCGCTGAAGATCCTCCACCCGCGCTTCCTCCAGGACCAGCAGTTCGTCGCCCGCTTCCAGCGCGAGGCCGAGCACGCGGCCGGGCTGACCCATCCCAACATCGTCGCCGTCTACGACCGCGGCGAGGACGCCGGCGTCAACTACATCGCGATGCGCTACGTCGAGGGACCGACGCTGAAGGAGCTGATCGACCGCGGCCTCAGCCCCGACCAGGCGGTGGCGCTGGTGCGACAGGTGCTGGAGGGCGCCCGCTTCGCCCACCGCAACGGCATCGTCCACCGCGACCTGAAGCCGCAGAACGTGATCGTCGACGAGGAGGGCAAGGCGGTCGTCACCGACTTCGGCATCGCCCGCGCCGGCGTCTCTGAGATCACCCAGACCGGCTCGGTGATGGGCACCCCGCAGTACCTCTCGCCCGAGCAGGCGCAGGGCTTCGAGGTGACCCCCGTCTCCGACCTCTACTCGATCGGGGTGATCCTCTACGAGGCGCTGACCCGGCGCGTCCCTTTCGAAGCCGACAGCGCCGTCGCGATCGCGATGAAACAGGTCGCGGAGATGCCGCAGCGGCCGAGCTCGATCAACCAGCAGGTTTCGCCGGCGCTCGACGCGGTGGTGATGCGGGCCCTGGAGAAGGAACCGGGCCAGCGCTTCCAGAGCGCCGACGCCTTCATCGCCGCCCTCGACGGGGCGCTGAAGGACCCGGGCGTGGCCCAGGGCACGGCGGCCTTCGCGACTGTGCCCGCGGTCGTCGCCGAGGGCGAGGAGCTGCCGCCGGAAGACCGCAGGCGCAACTGGTGGCTCTGGGGCCTGCTGGTGGCGGCGATCCTGATCGGGCTGCTGGTCGGCTGGGCGCTGACCCGCGACACCACGACCGACGTCCCCAACGTCACCAACAAGCAGCTCGAATTCGCGATCGCCCAGCTCGAACGCAAGGGCTTCGACGTCGGCAGCGAAAACTACGTCAATCGCTCGGTGCCGCGGAACACGGTGCTCGAGCAGGACCCGCTGCCGGGGTCCGCCGACGAAGACTGCTCCTTCCTCACCTTCTTCTGCTCGAAGCCGACCGTCGACCTGACGATCAGCGCCGGTCCCGGGAGCGGCCAGGTCCCCTCGACCGCGGGGCTGAACGAGGGTGAGGCGAAGGAACGGCTCGAGGAAGCCGGCTTCGAAGCCGCGGTCGAACGGGTCAACTCCAGCTCGGTCGAAGAGGGGCTGGTGGTCCGCTCCGAACCCGGCGGCGGTTCCACGGCGACCAAAGGCTCGACCGTGACCCTGTTCGTCTCGCGCGGGCCGAAGCTGACCAAGGTGCCGGCCGTGGTCGGCAGCCAGCGCGGCGCGGCGGTCGAACGGCTCCGCGGCCGCGGCCTGCAGCCGAGCGTCTCCGAAGAAGAAAGCTCCTCGCCCAAGGGGCAGGTGATCAGCCAGTCGCCCGACGCCGGCAGCGAGGTCGAACCGGGCTCGACGGTCTCGATCGTCGTCTCCAGCGGCGAAGAAAAGGAAACGGCGAAGGTGCCGAACGTGATCGGCAAGGAACGGCGCGAAGCGGTCGAACTGATCCGCGCCGCCGGCCTCGTCCCGAGCGTGGAAGAAGTGGAAACCGAAGTGCCCGGCCAGATCGGGCGGGTGACCGACCAGTTCCCGCCGCCCGGCAGCGAAGGCGAACCGGGCGACACGGTGACGATCACGGTCGGCAAGCGCGCGGCCGCCGAACCGGAAGAAGCAGGCGAAGAATGAAGGTCGCGGTCCTCTCCGGGGGGCGCTCCTCGGAGCACGACGTCTCCCTGCGCTCCGGCGCCGCGGTCGCCCGCGGGCTGCGCGACGCCGGGCACGAGGTGGTCGAGGTGACGATCGGCCGCGACGGCCGCTGGAGCGCGCCGGGGGGGACGGTCGAGCTGGCGCCGGGCGCCGGGCTGCTGGGGGCCGACGCGGTGTTCCCGGCCCTGCACGGCGCCTTCGGCGAGGACGGCAGCGTCCAGGGCCTGCTCGAGTGCCTCGACCTGCCCTACGTCGGCTCCGACGTCCTCGCCTCCGCGGTCTGCATGGACAAGCTGACCCTGAAGCGGCTCTTCGCCGAGCACGGCGTGCCGCAGGTGGAGTTCGTCG
This sequence comes from Solirubrobacterales bacterium, assembly GCA_036280195.1. Taxonomy (GTDB): domain Bacteria; phylum Actinomycetota; class Thermoleophilia; order Solirubrobacterales; family 70-9; genus VAYN01. The sequence goes on from DASURF010000076.1 coordinate 6,720, forward strand.
CGGTCGAAGGCAACGACTGGTGGGGTCGCTGCGAGGGCCTGGGGCTGCCGCTCTGGGTCAAGCCCTCGCGGATGGGCTCCAGCGTCGGCATCACCCGCGTCACCGACCTGGCCGAGCTCGACGCCGCGGTCGAGCTGGCGCTGCGCCACGACCCGCGGGTGATCGTCGAGGCCTCGGCCGCCGGCCGCGAGGTCGAGTGCTCGGTCCTCGGCAACGACGACCCGCGAGCCTCGCTGCCGGGAGAGATCGTCGCCCAGGGGGTCTGGTACGACTTCGAGGCCAAGTACACCGAGGGCGGGATGGAGCTGCGCGTCCCGGCCCCGATCGGCGAGGAGGCGATCGAGCGCGTCCGCGAGCTCGCCGTCTCGGTCTTCGCCCTCGCTGGCTGCTCCGGCCTCGCCCGCTGCGACTTCTTCGTCGAGCCCGACGGCACGGTCCTCGTCAACGAGATCAACACCATGCCCGGCTTCACCGACACCAGCGTCTACGCCAAGCTCTTCGAGGCCACCGGGATCGACTACCCGACCCTCTGCGACCGCCTCGTCGATCTCGCGGTCGAGCGCTACGAGCGGGCACGCTCCTACGAGTTCTGAGCACGAGTAGCGAGTTGACCTCGCTATAGGACGGTTAACTCGCCAATCGTCAGTAGGCTGTGTTGCGTGAGCGGGGGCGTGGGAGGGACTTGTAGCGGAGATTGCGGCCGCGGTTCCAGAGGGCGCTGTCGATCTCGGCGGGGCAGAACCTGCCGGCCGTCGCGAGTAGCTCGATCGCGTGGACCGTGCCAGCGCGCAGCTCTACCTCCTCGGGGGAGCCGTGTTCGAGCAAATCTTCGGCTTCGATCCGGGCGGTAAAGCCGGGGTCGAGCTGGAGGACTCCGTCAACCCGGAGGACGTGTGGGACGAGGTTGTCGGCGAAGGCGGTCAGGCGCTCGCTCCCTGGGAGGTCGGCGGCGCCGGCTCGGTGCAGGTCGGCGGCGGCCAACTGCGCGCGCTTGAAGAAGGGGATCCGGCGTCCCTCGTACTCGGAGGTGTCGGCGAAGGAGTCCCAGCCGGCGAGGATCCCGGCCAGCGCGGGGATCGAGTCGGCGCTCTCGACGACGCCGAGATAGCGGCCGCGGTGCTCTGACCGCAGGTGCTCGCCAACGTCTCGCAGTGCCGCCGCGAACTGGGGCATCAGCGGGTGCTCGGGGTCCTGGCCGACCACGGCGGCGATCGTCTCGGCGTCCATCGCGGCCAGCTCCTCCGCGGTCCACGGCCCGATCTCGACGAAGCGCTGCGCGACCCCCGCCGCCATCGTCGCGTAGCCGCTGTGGCCGGGTCGCTTGCGGATCGTCGGCCACCAGCCCGAGCCGAAGTTGATCGCGTTCATGCAGATCGCGAAGGCCGCCGCGGCTTCCGGGTCGCCGGTCGCAGGCACCTCCTCGGGCCCGACTGCCTCCACCAGATCGGCTGCGTACGTCTCGACCTCGTCCACCTCGATGCGGACGAAGCGCGCCCGCTCGGCGACCCAGGCACAGCCGGCGCGGACTTCGTCGGGGAGGCAAACTGAGCTCATGACCAAGTCAGAGATACAGATTCGGGAGGCGACCGTGGAGGACGCCCCGGAGATCGCCCGGCTCCTGCACGACTTCAACGCCGAGTACGAGGAGGAGGTCCCGCCGGTGGCGGAGCTGACCCGCCACGCCGAGCGGATGCTGCGCGAGGGGGCGATGACCGTGCTGCTGGCGGGCGAGGGGCCCGACGGGCTGGCGCTGCTGCGCTTCCGTCCCTCGGTCTGGACCGAACGGCAGGAGGTCTATCTGCAGGAGCTCTACGTGGTGCCGGCGCTGCGCGGCCGGGGCATCGGCGAAGCGCTGATGCGGGAGGTGATCGATCTCTGCCGCGCCCGCGACGCCGCCTGGATCGAGCTCAACACCGGCGAGGTGGACGTCGCCGCCCGCGGCCTCTACCGCAAGCTCGGCTTCACCAACGAAGAAGGGCCGCAGGGCACCGCGATGCTCTATTACGAGCTTCAGCTCTGAAGCGCCAGCTCGGCGAAGCCGATCCCGGCCGGCGGCTCGACCCGGTCGGGATGGAAGAGGTGGGCGAGCAGCTCGACCCCGTCGACCAGCCGCGGACCCGGGCGAGAGAAGGTCGAGGCGGCGTCGACGGCGAAGACGCGGCCGGCGCCGAGGGCGCCCAGCCGCTCGCGGTGCTCGAGCGCCTGCGCGCGGGAGTCGTCGAGGTACCAACCGCAGGGCATGGCGACGACCACCTCGGGATCGAGTCCGCCCAGTCGCTCCCACTCGACCTGCGGCGACTTCTGCCCGGGCTTGCCCTCGACGTCGACGCCCCCGGCGATCGTGATCATCTCCGGCACCCAGTGGCCGCCGAGGAAGGGCGGGTCGAGCCACTCGAGCGCCAGCACCCGCGGTCGCTCCGCCCCCTCGACTGCCGCCCGCACCCGGTCGAGTCGCGCTTCGAGCTCGCCCCGCACCTCGCCGGCGCGCGCCTCGATCCCGGCAGCGGCGCCGAGCCGCGTCACGTCCTCGAGCACCTCGTCGAGCGTGCTCGGGTCCTGCTGCACGACCCGTGGCCGGCCCGGCAGCCGCGCCGCCACCGCGACCACGTCCTCGTAGGAGACGGCGCAGACCTCGCAGACTGCCTGGGTGACGATCAGGTCCGGTTCCAACTGCGCCAGTCGCTCCTCGTCGAGGCTGTAGAGCGCCCGTCCTTCGCCGACCACCTGCTTGACCGCCGCGTCGATCGCCCCGGCGTCCAACCCGTCCGGCAGCACCGTCGCGGTCAGATGGGGGAGGGAGGCCGCCTCCGGCGGCCAGTCGCACTCGTGGGTGACGCCGACCACGTCCCCGCCGAGGCCAAGAGCGAAGAGCATCTCGGTCGCGGAGGGGACGAGGCTGGCGATACGCATTACCCGACTATTTCACCGCCGCCAGCAGTGCGTTGGCGCCGCCGACCATGCCCGCTTTGTTCGGGTGGATCGGGGCGGCGAGGGTCGTCGGCACGAGCGGTTCGACCCAGCGGGTCGAGGTGCCCTTGCAGGCGTCGTGGCCGATGCTGGCGCCATACCAGTTGACCAGGGTCGCGCCGTTCGCCGCGGCCTGCGTCGCGATCATGTTGTTCAGCCTCTGCTCGGTCGAGCGCAGGTAGGGAACGTCCTGGAAACCGAGCGGCATCTGCGGCCAGCAGCCGAACCCGGTCTCCGGGAAGATCGCCGGGTAGTTGAGGACGTAGATTTTCGCCGACGGCGAGCGGGCGTGGATCCCCTGCAGGACCGCCGCCACTTTCGGCGCCGTCGCTTCGATCCGCGCTTTCAGCTGGTCGACCCCGCCCGAGTTGTATTTGTCGAGGCAGGGATGGCTGAACGGGTTGGCGGTGATGCAGCTTTCCGCCACTTCCGAGAAGCCGATGTCGTTGCCGCCGATCGTCAGCGAGACCACGGTCGTGCCCGCGTCGAGCGAGTTGAACTGCGGCGGGTTCGGCCCGTCCGGGTCGACGTTCTGCGGATTGGTCATGTCCTCGGTGGTCGCGCCGCTGCAGGTCGCGTCACGCAGGGACAGCCCGATCCCGGGCGCCGCCAGGTGCGCGTAGTTGTTGCTCGACTTGAGGCAGCCGAGCGGCAGCAGCGGGTTGGGGATCAGCGGCCCGGCGGCGTAGGAGTCGCCGAGGGCGGTGTAGTTGGCGGCCCGTGCGCCGGCGGCAAGCGCCGCCGAGAGCGTCAGGGCAGCCAACCCGACGAGTAGGAGCCAAAGGGCCTGCCGCCCGCGGCTCGAGATCGACTGGTGCATCTACCTCTCCTTCCGTTTGCCCTGCCCACCCCTGGGTATGGTCAAGATAGTTTGCGGTTAAAGTCTCCGCAAGCTCATACTAAATTTCGGGTACACCCAGTCAAGGAGGAGCTCTCCGATGCGTCGCAGCCTGCCCATTCTTCTTCTCGCCCTCGCGCTGTTCGCAGCGTCAGCCGCACCTGCCCGAGCCGACCTGCCGGTGATCTGGAACGGCGTCTACGGCTACGCCCACACCAGCCCGACGGCGAGCCCGCCCGGCGCCAACGACTGGAGCTGCAAACCCGGTGCCGCGCATCCCCGGCCCGTCGTCCTCGTCCACGGCACCTTCGCCGACATGTCGAACAGCTGGCAGGCGATCTCGCCGCTGTTGAAGAACAACGGCTACTGCGTCTTCGCCCTCAACTACGGCGACTACAACGGCAGCGGCGCGATCGGCGTCTACGGGGTCGACGACATCCCCACCTCGGCGCAGGAACTCGACGCCTTCGTCGACAAAGTGCGGGCAGCTACCGGCGCCGCCGAGGTCGACCTGGTCGGCCACTCGCAGGGCGGGATGATGCCGCGCTACTACCTCAAGTACCTGGGCGGCGCCGCCGAGGTCCGCGCCCTGGTCGGCCTCTCGCCCTCCAACCACGGCACCACCCTCGACGGCCTCTTCATCCTCTCCAACTTCTTCCCCGGCGCGAACCAGTTCACCGGCGCCCTCTGCCCGGCCTGCGAGCAGCAGCGCGCCGGCTCGGCCTTCATCACCAACCTCAATTCAGGCGGAGAGACGGTCCCCGGGGTCGACTACACGGTGATCCAGACCCGCTACGACCAGGTCGTCACCCCCTACACCTCGGCCTTCCTCTCCGGGCCGAACGTGAAAAACATCCTGCTCCAGAACCAGTGCATCCTCGACCTCGGCGACCACCTCTCGATGCCCTACGACCACATCGTCGGCGCCGACGTGCTCACCGCGCTCGACCCCGCCCACCCGCGCGGGTTCTTCTGCACCCCGATCGCCCCGACGGCCGGCGGTTAGTTGCTGTCCCCGCGGTAGGGCCCCGGCTTCGGCCGGGGCTTGCCGCCGGGGAAGGCAAGTCGCAGGATCGTCCGCTGCACCATTCCCAGCTGCTGGCTGAACGGGCCGCTGTTGTACGGCAGTCCGTAACGCTCGCAGATCTCTTTCACCTGCGGGGCGATCTCGGCGTAGCGGGTGCTCGGCATGTCCGGGAAGAGGTGGTGCTCGACCTGGTAGCTGAGGTTGCCGCTGGCGACGTGGAAGAGCGGGCTGCCCTCGATGTTGGCGGAGCCGGTGAGCTGGCGGATGTACCAGCCACCGCGGCTCTCGTTCTCGACCTCCTTCTGGGAGAAGGTGTAGGTCTGGTCCGGGAAGTGGCCGCAGAAGATGATCGCGTAGGCCCAGACGTTGCGGACGATGTTGGCGGTCGCGTCGGCCTTGGCGGTCGCGCGGAAGGTCTTGCTGCCGCTGTTCAGCGTGGCTTCCACCACCGGCGCCCAGCGACTCTGCCGCTTCTTGCGCTTCACCCGGCCGAGGATCCCGCGGGGCCGCTTGCCCTCTCGCCGCGTCTCCACCACGGCGTCGACGGCGGTCGCCGCCAGGGCGCTGACCAGCGGCCAGGCGATGTAGTCCTTGACGATCTGGTCCTTGGCCTTGCCCGCGATCCCCTTCAGCTCCCGCTTCACCTGATGCATCGGCTTGCGGCCCTTGCGGATCGCCTCGAAGTCGAGGTCGTGCAGGGCCACGCCCCACTCGAACAGCGCCGCCAGGATCAGGTTGTAGACCGGCTGCGCCAGATAGACCGGGTGCCACTTCTGCTCCGGGTCGATCCGCATGATCTCGTAGCCGAGGTCCTTGTCCTTGCCGCGGATGTTGGTGTAGGTGTGGTGGACGAAGTTGTGGGAGTGCTTCCAGGCTTCGGCGGTGGAAGCGGTGTCCCAGTCCCAGGTGGAGGAGTGGATGCGGGGGTCGTTCATCCAGTCCCACTGGCCGTGCATGACGTTGTGGCCGATCTCCATGTTCTCGAGGATCTTCGCGGCGGATAGCGCCGCGGTCCCCGCCGCCCAGGCGCCGCGGTTGCGGGAGGCGAGCAGCAGCACCCGCCCGAGCACGGCGAGGCGCCGCTGCATCTCGATCATGCTCTCGATGTAGCGGCGGTCGCGGTCGCCGAGCTCGGCCATGACGCGATCGCGGATCGCGTCGAACTCGCGGCCCAGCTCCTCGAGCTGCTGCTCGGAGAGGTGCGCAAGTGGGCTCTCGGTCTGGGTGTCGATCGGTGCGGTAATGGTCATCGTTCTCTCGTTTCCTCTCTCAGAGTGCAATCTCGACGTCGCCTTCGGGCGCGTTCACGCAGGTCCGCACCATTTCGTCCTCCTGGCCGTAGACCTCGCCGGTGCGCAGGTCCCGGACCTCGCCGGAGCAGAGCCGGCCGATGCAGGTGTGGCAGATCCCCATCCGGCAGCCGAACGGCAGCTCCGCTCCCGCCTCCTCGCCGGCGGCGAGGATCGGGGTGCCGCCGTCGCATGCGGTCTCGATGCCGCTCTTGGTGAAGCGGATCGTCCCGCCCTCGCCTGCGACGGCGCTGCCGCCTCCGATCACCGGCTGGAAGCGCTCCATCTCCAGCAGCTCCGGGTCGCCCTCCTCGCGCCAGTGGCGGACCAGCGCGTCGAGCATCTCGCCCGGGCCGGAGACGTAGGCGCGCCGCTCGCGCCAGTCGGGGCAGAGGCGGTCGAGGTCGGCGGGGGAGACGCGTCCGGCGTCGCCGGTGATCTGCAGGTGCAGTCGGTACTCCGGCCGGCGCTCGTCGAGGTCGCGCAGCCGCTCCCCGAAGATCACGCCGTCGACGGTGCGCGCCGAGTGGACGTGGACGGCGTCGCCGACCGCGTCCTCGCGATCGAGGCTGCGCAGCATGCTCATGATCGGCGTCACCCCGCTGCCGGCGCTGACGAAGAGCAGCCGCTCGGGCGGCGGGTCGGGCAGGACGAAGGTCCCTTCGACGCCGCCGAGGCGGACGATGTCGCCGGGACGCGCCCGGTGGACCAGGTAGGGGGAGACCTTGCCCGCGTCGACCAGCTTCGGGGTGATCCCGATCAGGCCGTCGGGGCGGCCCGGCTCGGTCGTCAGCGAGTAGGCACGCCAGTGGTGGACGCCGTCGACGATCACCCCGATCCGCAGGTACTGCCCCGGCCTGTGCCCCGCCCACTCGTAGCCCGGGCGGATCAGGACGGTGACGGCATCGGCGGTCTCCCGCTCGATCCGCTCGATCCGCCCGCGCAGCTCCTGCGTCGACCAGAGGGGGTTGATCAGTTCGAGGTAGTCGTCCGGCAGCAGCGGCGAGAAAAGCGAGCGCACGGCATGGAGGGCGCGCCGGCGCGCCTTCGGGACATTGGGTATGGCGCCTCGCTCTGCCATCGTCGGATGCTACACGGATCGATGTAAAGGTTTCTGAACATCGTCCCTATACCCGGCGAGGCGAAACTCAGTCGATCACCTTCACGTCGCTGATCTCGATCCGGTAGCGCCCTTCCTGGTCGCGGGAGGGCGCCGCCTTGGTGAACCAGATCAGGAAGTACTTGGCCGGCGAGCCGAGGTGGAGCTCGACCTCCTCCAGCTCCCCGGCGTCGGTCACCTCGCCGACCGGTTCGCCCCATTCGGAGAGTTCTTCCGGCGGGCCCGCGGGGGCAGCGTAGATTTCCGCGTCCCAGCCGGGGGTGCCGCGGATGACCATCTCCTTCGGGGTTGCCGTCGCCTTGGTCACCACGTAGAGGCCGACGCCGGGGTTGGGTCCGGTCTTGGTCCCGGCGAATTCGGTGTCGTCGTAGTGCTCGCTGCTCCAGGCGGTGCCGGTCGGGTTGCCGTCGATCGCCAGGCTGACGGCTTCGGGGTCCTCTTCGCCGTCGCCCTGCGGGTCGTAGTCGGAGGCTTCGGCCAGCGGCAGCGGCGTGCCCTTGTCGCTCAGCGCGCCGCCCCCCCCGCCGGGACCGTTGCCGCTGCTGATCAGGATCACTGCCGCCATCGCCCCGGCGAAGGCGAGCAGCAGCAGCGCCAGCCACAGCCGCGACCAGCGGCCGCCGCCGGCGAGCTTGCGCTGTGCCGGCGGCACCGCTTCGAGCACGCTGGTCGCCTCGCCGGTGGTCGAACCGGCGCGTGCCGCCTCGACCTCGAGCGCGGTCGCCAGGTCGTCGATCATCTCGCCGACCTGCTGGTAGCGCCGATCCGGGTCCTTCGCAGTGGCCCGCTCGACCACCATCGCCGCCGCGGCCGAGAGCTCCGGCCGGCGCTGCTGGACGTCGGGCAGCTCTTCGTTGACGTGTTTCATCGCCACCCCGACCTGGCTGTCGGCGCTGAAGGGAACCCCGCCGGTCAGCATCTCGTAGAGGACGACCCCGAGCGAGTAGATGTCGGAGCGCTGGTCGACCGCGTGGCCCATCGCCTGCTCGGGCGAGACGTAGTCCGTGGTGCCGAGCACGCGCCCGGTGGCGGTCATCCCGTCCTGTTCGAGCTGGCGGGAGATGCCGAAGTCGGTCAGCTTCGCCCGCCCCTCGGCGTCGATCAGGACGTTCTGCGGCTTGATGTCGCGGTGGACCATGTTGCGGGCGTGGGCGACGGTCAGGCCGCGGGCGATCTCGATCGCGTAGGCGATCGCCTCCTGCGCGTCGAGGGCGCCGACCCGGTTGATCCGCTGCTTCAGCGTCTCGCCTTCGACGTACTCGAAGACGATGTAGGGATGGCCGCCGTCCTCGCCGGCGTCGATCACGGCGACGACGTTGGGGTGCGAGAGCTTCGCCACCGCCCGCGCCTCCTGGCGGAACCGCTCCAGCTGGTCGGCCTGCTCGGACATCTCGCGGTGCATCACCTTCACCGCCACCTGCCGGTCCAGGGTCGTGTCGCGCGCCAGGTAGACGGTCGACATGCCGCCGCTGCCGAGCTTCGCCTCCAGCTTGTAGCGGCCGGAGAGCACGGTGCCGATCATCTGGGCGCTGGTCGGGGGGCGGTCGCTCACTTGCGGGCCAACGTTACGACGCCTTCGGCCGGAAGGCGGCTCAGAGGATCCGGGGTGGTCCTTCGGTTGCGCGTCCGATCCGCTGCGCGGCGGGATAGTGGGCGCGCAGCAGCTCGAGCGCCGCGGCTTCGTCCCGCCCCGGGACCACCACGCAGAAGCCGCAGCCCATGTTGAAAACCTCCTGCATCTCCTCGTCGGAGACCTGGCCGAGCTCCTGGATCAGGTCGAAGACCGGCGGCACCGGCAGCGGCTCGTCGATCTCGTAGCCGACCTCGGCGGCGAGGCGGAGCAGGTTCCTGGTGCCGCCCGAGGTGATGTGGGCGAGGCCGCGGACGTCGACCTCGGAACGCAGCAGCTCGACGATCGGCTTGACGTAGATCTCGGTCGGCTCCAGGAGGACGTCGCCGAGCGGCCGGCCGAGCCGGTCGTCGGAGAGCTCGACGTCGGCCAGGGCCGAGCGGGCGAGGGTGTAGCCGTTGGAATGCAGGCCGGTGGAGGGGAGGCCGATGACGACGTCGCCGGGCTCGACCGCGGAGCCGTCGACGATCGCGTCGAGGGCGACGGTCCCGAAGCAGGCGCCGGAGACGTCGACGCCGCGCACGAGCTGCCCGAGCTGGGCCAGCTCGCCGCCGGGGATCTCGATCCCAGCCTGCTCGGCGCCGCGCGCCAGGCCGACGCCGATTTCCTCGCAGACCGCCGGGTCGGCCTTCTCGATCGCGATGTAGTCGAGCATCGCCAGCGGCTCGGCGCCGACGCAGATCACGTCGTTGACGTTCATCGCCACGCAGTCGATCCCGATCGTGTCGAAGCGCCCGAGCTGCTCGGCGAGGACCAACTTGGTGCCGACGCCGTCGGTCGAGAGCGCGATCCCGGTCCGCTCGTCGATCTTGATCACGCTCGCGTAGTGGCCCGGCAGCGGCACCTGCGCCGAGGGCCGCCCGAGCTGGATCGCGCCGAGCGCCCGGACCAGGCCGGCCACGGCCGAATCCGCCGCCCCCTGGTCGACTCCGGCCTTCGCGTAGGCGTCGCTCGCGCTCACTTGCGCCCTAGCTTTGCAAGAACGACGGCCGCCAGGGCGATCCGGTAGGCGGCGTAGGGCCACAGCGCCCGATCCCGCTCGACCAGCTTGATCAGCCGCTGGGAGGCGAGGGTGGAGGCGAACGAGGCGCCGATGCCGACCGCGAGGGCACGGCGCATCTCCGGCGTCGTCCCGCGGCGGGCCAGCCGCGCGCCCTTCAGCCCCGTCGCGCCGACGATGATCGGCAGGGCGATCGTGCGCGAGAGCAGGTTCGCCTGGTCGCGGGAGAAGCGCCGCCAGCGGGCCGCGGCGAGGGTGACGCCGTTGCGGGAGACGCCGGGCGCCAGCGCCGCCGCCTGGGCGACCCCCAGCACCAGCCCGTCCATCGGCGTCGCGTCGCCGCGTCCCCGCCGCTGCGGCCGGCGGTCGGCGACGAGCATTGCCGCGGCGCCGGCGAGCAGTCCGTAGGCGGTCGCCCGCGGCCCGCCGAGCCGCCGCTCGATCGGCCGCTCCAGGGTGTAGCCGACGATCGCCGCCGGCAGGAAGGAGAGCCCCAGCAGCAGCGCTCGGCGGCCGTCGAACTGGCGCAGCTCCTCGGCGATCGTCTCCCGCTGGCCGATCACCAGCGCCGCCGCGGCGCCGGTGTGCAGGGCCACCTCGAAGCTCTTGCGCAGCTCGGGGTCGATCCCGTCCCAGTCCCACCCCGCCAGCCAGGGGACGAGGACGATGTGGGCGGAGCTTGAGACCGGCAGCAGCTCGGCCGGGCCCTGGACCAGCCCGAGCGCGATCGCGCGGCGGGCGGGAAGGCCGCTCAAGCCTCGGTGGCGCTCGCCGGTTCGGCCGGCGGCCGGCGGCGGCGCTTGATCAGCAGGTAGGCGATTCCGGCGATCACGGCGACGACGACCAGGTAGTCGAGGTAATGCAGGTGGTCGCGCCACTCTTCCCAGTTCTCGCCGACGCTCTTGCCGATCAGGGCCAGCATCAGGACCCAGGGGATGCAGCCGACCGTGGTCAGCAGCGTGAAGCGCCAGAACGGCATTTTCGCCACCCCGGCCGGCAGCGAGATGAAGGTGCGGATGATCGGCAGCATCCGCGAGAAGAAGATCGTCGCGTCGCCGTAGCGGGCGAACCAGTCGTCGGCCCATTTCAGGTGCTTGGGGCTGATGTGGATCAGCTTGTTTTTTTCCAGCAGGTCGATGCGGCCGTAGTAGCCGACCGCGTAGGCGATCCAGGAGCCGACCAGGTTGCCGAGCACGCCCGCGGCGACCACCCCGAACAGGGTCAGGTCGCCGGCGGCGACGCTGGAGCCGGCGAAGAGCATGATCGCCTCGCTGGGGACCGGCAGGCAGGCGGACTCGAGCGTCATCAGGATGAACACGGCCGGCAGGCCGGTGCTGCTGATGAAGTCGGTTCCCCAGTTGACGATCGGGTCGAGGAAGAAATCGGTGATGCTGGCGAGGACGAGGGGCGGCATTCGTGAAGGCGGGATTCTAGGGACGAAGCTGAACAGCAACTAAACTCGCGGGTTCATGCGCCGGTTGAACCACCCCGTCTATCGCAACCGGGTTCTGCAGATAGCGGCCGATGCCGTGCTCTGCGCGCTGGCGTATTTCCTCGCCTTCCAGCTCCGCTTCCTCGACGACCCGCACGGCTGGCCGCACCGCTACGAGGTGCTCTTCGCCCAGTCGGTCGGCTTCGTCGTCGCCGGCAAGCTCGTCGTCTTCGCCGGCTTCGGGCTCTACCAGAAGTGGTGGCGCTACGTCAGCGGCCGCGACTTCCTGGTGATCGTCCGCGCCGTCGCCGTCGCCAGCGCCCTGCTGGTCGTCGTCTTCGCCGTCGCCAAGCCGTTCGCGCACACGCTGCCGCGCTCGGTCGAGGTGATGGACTTCCTCCTCACCCTGCTGCTCGTCACCGGCGCCCGCCTCGCCGTGCGGCTGATCGTCGAACGGCCGAGCCGCGGTGCCCGCCTGCCCAAGCACGAGGTGCTGGTCGTCGGCGCCGGCTCCGGCGGCCAGATGGTCGTCCGCGAGCTGCAGCTCAACCCCAACCTCGGCGCCACCGCGATCGGCTTCGTCGACGACGATCCGCGCAAGCGGGGGATGCGGATGCTGGGGCTGAAGGTGCTCGGCTCGACCAAGCAGATCGAGAAGATCCTCGAGGAGACCGACCCCGACGAAGTCGTGATCGCGATCCCCTCGGCGCCGGGGGACCTGCGCGGCCGCATCGTCGCCGCCTGCCGCGAGCGCGAGATCCGGGTCCGCACCCTGCCGACCGTGTTCGAGCTGCTGCGCGGCGGCGTCCAGCTCAACAAACAGCTGCGCGAGGTGCGGGTCGAGGACGTGCTCGGCCGCGACCCGATCGTCCGCGAGATCGACCGGGTCGGCGCCTACCTGCGCGACCGCATCGTCCTCGTCACCGGCGCCGGCGGCTCGATCGGCTCGGAGCTCTGCCGCCAGATCGCCCAGGTCAAACCGCGCCTGCTGGTGATGCTCGACCACGCCGAGGACAACCTCTTCGAGATCGACCGCGAGATGGTCGAGGAACGCCACTTCGCCAGCTGCGAGTCGGTCCTGGCCGACTGCAAGGAGCCGCACCGGATGCTGGAGGTGATGCAGCGCTTCAAGCCCGACGTCGTCTTCCACGCCGCCGCCTACAAGCACGTGCCGCTGATGGAGGCCAACCCGCTGGAGGCGGTCCGCAACAACGCGATCGCCACCCGCGTCACCGCCGAGACCGCGGCCGCCTCGAAAGTCGAGCGCTTCGTCCTGATCTCGACCGACAAGGCGGTCAACCCGAAGACGGTGATGGGCGCCTCGAAGGCGATGGCCGAGTGGATCGTCGAGGCGGCGGGCGACAAATTCCCGGAGACGCGCTTCGCCTCGGTCCGCTTCGGCAACGTCCTCGCCTCCTCCGGCAGCGTGGTGCCGATCTTCCGCAGCCAGATCGAGCGCGGCGGGCCGGTGACCGTCACCCACCCGGAGATGACCCGCTACTTCATGACGATCCCGGAGGCGGTGCAGCTGGTGATCCGCGCCGGCGACATCGGCGCCGGCAAGGGCGAGGTCTTCGTCCTCGACATGGGCGAGCCGGTGAAGATCGTCGACCTCGCCCACAACATGATCCGGCTGGCCGGCTACGAGCCCGACAAGGACATCGCGGTGGAGTTCACCAAGCCGCGGCCCGGCGAGAAGCTGCACGAGATCCTCTTCTCGACCAACGAGGAAGTGCAGCCGACGGCGGCGCGGCGGATCAACCGCGCGGTGCGCAAGACGCCGCTCGACCAAAGGTGGGTCGAGTCGACGCTGAACTCGCTCGAGCACCTGGTTCTGGCCGGGGACGAGGCTAATTTGGCCGAGCGGGTCGTGGAGCTGATCGCCTCACCGGGCGGCGACGCCGCGACGGTCGTCCCCAACGAATAGCCTCTCGCAGCCACTTTGGTCCATGCGATCGAACAAATCGGCGTTGCCACCTTGGTAAACGCGGTCGAACGGATCGGCGCCTTCGCCGGTCTGGCCGCCTTCATCGGTCTCGCCGTTCTCGCCTTGATCACCTTCACCCAGGGGCGGGATCTCCGCCGCCTGCGCGAGTGGGCGGGGTCGGCCCCCGAGCGCGACGCCGAGCGCAAGGAGCAGACCTCGACGATCGCCGCCCAGCGGGCGGAGGAGCTGCGGGCGCTCGAGGAAGCGCGGACCGCCGAGCAGGAGGCGATCTCCAGCCGCGAGGAGCGCCGCAAGCGCCGCGAGGAAGGGCTGCCGGAACAGGCCTTCGGCGAGCGACTGCGCGGCCGCTTCTCCAACTTCGGCGAGATCGCCTCGAAGCCGGGGACGCTTGTCGCCCTCTTCGTCGTGATCATCGCGATCGTCGGCGGGGTCGCCTACCTCCTGGTCAGCGGCGACGACGAAGGCGCCAAGGGCAACGGCGGCAAGCAGGCGGCGGCCAAGATCAAGCCGGCCGAAATCGAAGTCAGCGTGCTCAACGGCACCTCGGTGCCCGGCCTCGCCGCCACCTACGGGGACGAGGTCGAGGGCAAGGGGTTCAGCCTCGGTGCCGTCACCAACAGCAGCTCGAGCTTCGCCGAAAGCGTCGTCATGTTCAAAGTCGGCCACAAGCCGGAAGCGCGCAAGGTCGGCAAGCAGCTGGGGATCTCCAGGGTGCAGCCGATGAGCGGCGAAATCGAATCGGTCTCGGCAGGCGCCGACGTCGCTGTGGTCGTCGGCGAGGACAATGCCGAAGCGGCCGAATGATTCGCGCACTGCCGCGATCGTCTTCGCGCTCCTCGTCCTCGCGACGCTAGCCGCCTTCGCCTACGCCCAGCGGGTGAAGCGCGACCCGTTGGTGCTCGACCGCGTCAGCTTCGTCGGCGCGCCGCGGGTCAAGGGCCGGCCGGCGGTCCATGCCTTCACCCCGAACGGGGACTGCCGCCTCGACCTGATGCGGATCCGCTTCCGCAGCACCGTCTCCGGCGACGGGACGGTTCAGGTGATCAAGCCCGGCGGCCGCGTCGTCTACACGCTGGCGCGGGACGAGTTCATGAAGCGCTACACGTTCCACACCTATTACTGGGACGGCCGCCGGCGCGGCGGCGGTACGGCTCATCCGGGTCGCTACAAGCTGCGCGTCAAATTCGACGAGCGAACCCTCGTGACGCCGGGGGTCATCCGCCTGCACCGGGCGCCGAAGGGGAAGAGGTCGCGATGCTGAGCGACCTCCTCGCCGGGGCGGGCCTGCTGGTCGCCGCCGCGGCCAGCGCCGCCGCGATCCTCCTGCCCCCGGGCCGTCTGCGCAGCGCCGCGATGGTCCTCGCCATGGTCCTCTTTCCAGTCCTGATCGCCGGCGACCAGTGGCACACGACCCAGATAGTCGACCTGCGCCACGACGAGGGCCGCCTTCTCGGTCTCATAGCCATCGGAGCGATCGCGGTCGGCACGCTGGCTTACGTCTTCCGCCGCTGGCCAGTTCTCATCCCACTCGCGATCGTCTTCGCGCTTCCCTTCCGCGTCCCCCTCCACGCCGGCGGCGACACCGCCAACCTCCTAGTCCCTCTCTACCTGGTCATCGCCGCGGCCGTGGTCGCCACCGTCCTGCACGATCGCCCTCGTCCGGAGACAGGACCCGCCGGCCACCTACCCCTCGTCCTGGCAGCTGTTGTTGTCCTCTATGCGGCGCAGGTCCTGTACTCCGAGGACTTCTCCAAGGGCCTGCAGAACGTCTGCTTCTTCTTCGTGCCGTTCACGGTGGCGTTTGCGCTGCTGCGTGACGTGGACTGGAACAGTCGGTTGCTGAGCTGGGTCCTGATCCTCTTGGGGATCGAGGCGAGCGCGTTCGTGCTGGTCGGGAGCGTCGAGTGGGTGTCCCGCGAGCTGTTCTGGAACGACCAGATCATCAGGTCGAACGAATTCCATACGTACTTCAGGGTCAACTCGGTCTTCTGGGACCCGAACATCTACGGGCGCTATCTGGCGCTGGTCGCGGTGCTGGCCACGGGGGCGATGCTGTGGGCCCGCACGCGGCAGAGCTTCTGGTTGCTGACCGGATTGATCGCCGTCCTCTGGTTCGGCCTGGTCCCCACCTACTCGCAGTCGAGCTTCCTGGCGCTTCTCGCCGGCCTCGCGATGCTTGCCGCGATCCGCTGGTCCTGGCGCTGGACCCTCGTCGCGGTCGCGGTGGGCACGGTCGGAGCCGCTCTGGTGATCCTCTTCGCCGGCGGTTCCGGAAAGATCACCAGCGACCGCCTCAACGTCGACCTCAGCGGCAGAGGCAGCCTCGTCTCCGGTGGCCTGCGGCTGTTCGCCGACAAGCCGATCCAGGGCTACGGCTCCGGTTCATTCCAAGCCGCCTATCGCGAACACCGCGAGAACAAAGACGCCCCCGTAATCGTCTCCCACACCGAGCCGGTAACCGTCGCCGCCGAGCAAGGCCTCTTAGGACTGCTCCTCTACTTCGCCCTGATCATCGTCGCCTTACGAACCCTGGGCGCCGGCCTCTTCCGGCTTCGACCGGAGACAGGACCCGCCGGCCACGCGGCCCGCGCAGCGGTCCTCGCCGCGTTCGTGGCACTACTGGTCCATACGTTGTCGTATGCAGGATTCTTCGAGGACCCGATCACCTGGGTCTTGCTGGCTGTGGGCGCCTCCTTGGCGCCCGTTGCCGCGCCGAAAGTCCGCGACCCCGCGTAGGGTCCCCACATGTCGGGATACCTGCGCCGCCTGGCGACGACCGGCGCCGCCTACACCGCGGCCAGCATCCTCTCCAAGGTCATCGCGGTCGCGCTGCTGCCGCTCTACACGCGGTACCTGACGCCCGAGGACTACGGCGCCGCCGAGATCCTCTTCGCCGCGGTCGTCCTGGTCAGCATCGTCGTCCGCCTCGGCCTGATCGAGGCGATCCTGCGCTTCTACTACAAGGACGACGAGAGCCCGGAGCGGGTCGTCGCCGCCACCTTCGCCGGCCTCTTCTGGCTCTCGACCCTCGGGGCGCTGCTGGCGCTCCCCCTCGCCGGCCCGATCTCCGAGCTGCTCCTCAACGAGTCCGAACTCCCCGTCGACGCATCCGCCTCGGAACTCGTCCGGATCGCGATCGGCGGCCTCTGGGTGCTGACGCTGTGGGAGTTCATGCTCACCCTCTTCCGCCTCGACGAGCGGGCGCGGGCCTTCTTCCTCACCACGATCCTCAACGTGGTCGCGGCGATCGCCCTCACCGTGGTTCTCGTCGTCGGCCTCGACGAGGGCGCCCGCGGCCTGCTGCTCGGCAGCTACGCGACCGGCGCCGCCTTCGTGGTCGCCCTGATCGGATTGCAGTGGCGCCGCCTCTCGCTGCGCCCCGACGTCCCGCTTCTGCGCCGCCTCTTCCGCTTCGGCCTGCCGACGATGCCGGCCGAGGTCTCGCTCTACCTGCTCAACTTCGTCGACCGCCTGATCATCGTCCGCTCGCTGGGGATGGCCGAGGCCGGCCTCTACTCGCTGGGCGTCAAGTTCGCCCAGGCGGTCAACGTCCTCGTCCGCGGCTTCCAGCTCGCCTGGCCGCCGCTCGCCTACTCGATCCGAAACGACGACGAGGCGCGCCGCACCTACGCCACCGTCGTCACCCTCTTCGTCGCCGGCTGCGCCTTCGTCGTCACCGGCATGTGGCTGTTCTCGCGCTGGATCGTCCGCGCCCTGGCGGCACCCGATTTCTTCGACTCCTTCGAAGTGATCGGGCTGATCTCCACCGCGGTCACCCTCTACGCGCTCTACCTGGTCCTGGTCGTGATCCTCGGCCGCACCGGCCGCACCGAGTTCAACCTGCCCGCCGCGATCGGCGCCCTCGTCGTCAACGTCGCCCTCAACCTGGCGCTGGTGCCGTCGCTGGGGATCGTCGGCGCCGGCATCGCCCTCGTCGCCTCCTACCTGGTGGTCCTGGGACTGATGTACGGCTTCACCCAGCGCCTCTTCCCGGTGCCCTACGAGTGGGGCCGGCTGCTGCGGATCGTCCTTACCGTGGCTGCGATCGTCGGTCTCGCCGAACTGCTGGTTCCGACCTCCGGCGCCGAGGGCCTGCTGATCCGCACGGCCCTCTTCGCCGCCTACCCGCTCGCTCTCTTCGCCAGCGGCTTCTTCAGCGACGAGGAGCGCGGCTGGCTCGCCCACCTGCGCCACCCGGGAGCCTTGCTGGCCGGCCTCCGAGCCGAGCCCGCGGTCGACGGCCGCGTCCCCGAGGTCTACGAGGTGGAGCGCATGGACGAGGACCTGAGGTCCTGAGCCCGGTCGCGGATCGATTCGCCCCTTCCGGGGAAGAGCGCCTGGCGGGCGTGAGCCCAGAAGATCCGGGCCGGGCGCTTCGGGAGGACGGTCGCGGCCAGCGCGCGCAGCGCGTATGACCAGGCGGTGAGCAGCCGCACCGCGAGGGCCGCGGTCGTCCCGTGGTGCTTGCGCATATAGAGGTCGCGGTTGCGGTGGAATTCGACGATCCGCGGCAGGCCCTTGGCGAGGTCGGTCGAGAGCTGGTCGTGGTGGACCGCCTCGGCGGCGGGGACGAAGAGCGAGTGCCAGCCCGCGTCGTCCAGGCGCTTGGCGAAGTCGCACTCGTCGTAGTAGACGAAGAAGTCGGGATCCATGTAGCCGACCTCCGCCGCCGCCTCGCGCCGGACCAGCAGCGCGCTCGACTGTGCCCAGTCGACCTGCCGCGTCTCGTCGCCGACGCTCTGCACGGTGAAGCGACGGTGCAGGAAGAGCGCCCCGATCGCCGCCGTGGCGACCCCGGGGAAGCGCCAGGCGGAGGGCACCGGGTTGCCGCCGGAGTCGAGCAA
The DNA here is from genome assembly GCA_036280195.1 of Solirubrobacterales bacterium. GTDB lineage: Bacteria > Actinomycetota > Thermoleophilia > Solirubrobacterales > 70-9 > VAYN01. Next base: position 24,815 of record DASURF010000076.1, read on the forward strand.
CCGAGCGGTCGCCGCGGCCGCTTTCGGGTCCGCGTCCAAGGCTTCGACCAGCGCCGCCGCCGCGCCCGGCCGCAGCTCGGAGTCCTCGTTCAGCAGCAGGCAGTACTTCCCCTGCGCCTCCCGCATCAGGGTCGAGTCGTTCTCGGCCTTGCCGGTCCGCCGCTCCAGCGCGATCAGCCGGATATCGCCGCCGAGCTCCCGCACGGCCGCCGCCGAGCCGTCGTCGGAGGCGTTGTCGAGAACGAGGACCTCGCGCTCGATCCCGGCCGGGTGGGTGCGCTCGATCGCCGCCAGGCAGGCGAGCAGGTAATCGCGGCCGTTCGTGTTCACGACGCAGTAGGAGAGCGTGGGGGGCAAGGGGGTGACGATAATCCGCCCGGCCTGATGAAGGTGCAACTCGTCGACCCCTCGGCGTTCACGCCGCCCTACGACCGCGCCCTGGCGGCGGCGCTGGCGCGCGCCGGCGCCGAGGTCGAGCTGCTGACCACCCGCTTCCTCTACGGGCCGGTCCCGCCCGCCCAGGGTTACCGGGTCGAGGAGCGCTTCTACCGCCGCTCCGCCGCCCGCGGCCTCGAAGCGCCGGCCCGCCTGCCGTTCAAGGCGCTCGAGCACGTCCCCGACATGCTGCGCTTCCGGCGCGATGCCGCTGCCGACGTCGTCCACTACCAGTGGCTGACCGTTCCTTCTCTCGACGTGCACCTGCTGCCGCGGTTGCGGCCGCAGGCGATGACCGCCCACTACATCCTGCCGCCGCAACCGAGCCGCCGGCAGGTCCGCGGCGCCCGCCGCGTCTTCGGCGCGATGGACGCCGTCGTCGCTCACTCCGAGCACAGCGCCGCCCGGCTGCGGGATGAGGTCGGGCTCGACCCGGCCAAGGTCCGCGTCATCCCTCACGGCGCCTTCGACTACCTGACCCGGTTGCCGGAGAAGAAGCCGCTGCCGGAGGAGCTGGAGGGAGCCGAGGGGCCGGTGATCCTCTCCTTCGGCCTGCTCCGCCCCTACAAGGGGATCGAGAATCTGATCGACGCCTACGGCCGGGTGGCCGGCACCGGCGCCGAGCTCTGGATCGTCGGCAACCCGCGCATGGACGTCGAGCCGCTGCGCCGGCAGGCGGAGGAGGCCGGCGGGCGGGTCCGCACCGTCACCCGTTTTGTCGACGACGCCGAGATCCCGGCGATCTTCCGTCGCGCCGACCTCGTCGTCCTTCCTTATCTCGACGCCGAGCACTCCGGCGTCCTCTACACCGGCCTCGCCTTCGGCAAGCCTCTGGTCCTCAGCGCCGTCGGCGGCTTCCCCGAGGTGGCCGAGACCGGCGCGGCGCGGCTCGTGCCGCCGGGAGACACCGAGGCGCTCGCAGCGACCCTGGACGAGCTGATCGGCGACGAGTCCGCCCGCAGCGAGCTGGCAGCCGCCGCAGCCCAGGCGGCGGCCGGCCCGTTCTCCTGGGACGAGGCGGCGCGCCGCACCCTCGACCTCTACCGCGAGCTTCTGGAGACCCGCCCATGACCACCCTCGCCGCGATCCTCTTCTGGCTAAGCACCGGACTGCTGGTCTACACCCACCTCGGCTACCCCCTGGCGCTCTGGCTACTGGTCAATCTGCGAGGCCCCTCAGCGGGTGGCGACGATTCCGAGGACTCCGCCGGTAGGCGGAGCCCGGAATCGGAGACCGGACCCGCTGCCGGAACCCCATCCGTCTCCCTGATCATCCCCGCCTACGACGAGCAAGAGGTGATCGCCGCCAAAGTCGCCAACGCCCTCGCGCTCGACTACCCCCGCGATCGCCTGCAGATCGTGGTCGCCTCCGACGGCTCCGCCGACGCGACCGCCGAGCGCGCCCGCGCCGCCGGCGCCGACCTCGTCCTCGAGCTGCCGCCCGGCGGCAAGGTCGCCGCCCTCAACGCCGCCGCCGAGCAGGCCGGCGGCGAGGTGCTCGCCTTCTCCGACGCCAACAGCGACTGGGCGCCCGACGCCCTGCGCCGGCTCGTCGCCCCCTTCGCCGACCCGGCGGTCGGCTACGTCTGCGGCCAGGTCCGCTTCCTCGACCCCGGCGGCGGCAACCTCGAGGGCGCCTACTGGCGCTACGAGATGGCGGTCCGGGAGATGGAGTCGGCGTTGGCCGGCGTCACTGCCGGCAACGGCGCCATTTACGCGGTCCGCCGCAGCGCCTACCTCCCCCTCGCCGCCTCCGGCAGCCACGACCTCAGCTTCCCCTTCGCCTTCGCCAAGCGCGGCCTGCGCTCGCTCTACGTTCCGGCCGCCCGCGCCGAGGAGAAGATGGTCCCCACCCTCGAGGGCGAGTTCGCCCGCAAACGGCGGATGATGGTCGGCCTCTGGGACATCGTCGTCGGCGAGGGGATGCTCTCCCCGCGCGGCTACCCGGCGCTCTACGCCTTCGAGATCGCCTCCCACCGCTTGCTTCGCTACCTCAGCCCGCTGCTGCACCTCGTCGCCCTCGTCGCCAACGCCTTCCTGCTCGGCAACGGCTCGTTCTACGTCCTCACCTTCGTCCTCCAGCTCGGCCTGATCGCCGCCGCATTGCTCGGCCGCATCGTGCCGATCGCCCCGTTCCGCATCGCCCGCTACTACGCGATGACCACCGCCTCGATCGCCGCCGGCCTCTGGGACCGCTGGCGCAAGGGAGCCGGAGGGCGCTGGGAGAAGGCGGAGGGAACCCGCTGATGCCGCGCGCCCTCGACATCCTCGTCGCCGCCCTCGCCCTGGCGATCCTCTCGCCGCTCCTGCTCGCCGCCGCTATCGCGATCAAGCTGACCAGTTCCGGCCCGGTGATCTACCGCCAGCGCCGCGTCGGCCTCGGCGGCCGCGAGTTCGAGATGTGGAAGCTGCGGACGATGGTCCAGGGCTCCGACCCCGTCGGCGTCGGCAAGGTCGTCTACCGCGACGACCCCCGCGTCACCGCCCCCGGCCGCGTCCTTCGCCGCACCTCGCTCGACGAGATCCCGAACTTCGTCAACGTCCTCCGCGGCGAGATGGCGATCGTCGGCCCGCGCCCGACGATCAAGGCCCAGGTCGACGACTACACGCCCCACCAGAAACGCCGCCACGAGGTGCTGCCGGGGATCACCGGCTGGGCCCAGGTCCAGGGCCGCGCCGGCATCCCCTGGGAGGAGCGGATCGAGCTGGACGTCTGGTACGTCGACCACCGCTCCCTCTCCCTGGACCTCCGCATCCTCGGCAAGACCGCCTGGCTCGTCCTCACCGGCCAGGGTCTCGCTCCCGATTGAGCCGAGGTTCAGCCTTGGAGGACCGAAGGGTCCGCGAGCGCCAGCCCCACCGCTGCCAGTCCGGCTATCCCAAAGCAGAGCAGACTCGTCAGCCAGAGCCTCGCCGACCGACCTTGGGTAAACCGGTTGTCGATCAACTTGTTTTCGATTGATCTCGCTCGCACGTCGGGAGCGTCGTGAGGGTTGGCATCGGTTCCGATCGAGATCCCGGCGACGACCTCCATCTCTTTGAGGATCAGGTTGTCGGTCTTCTCGTTGGCTCGGTGCTTGAGCATCGTCTGGATCGCGACCGCGGCGACCACCGCCGCCAGTGCACCCGAGACACAGCGGGCGACTTGGCTGCTCGTAGGCCCATAGGCGATGGTCAGCAAGAAAGCCTGGGCGGCGAGGCCGAGGGTTGGGACCTGCCACATCAAAGTGTCGAAGGCGGTGCGGCGAGCCGCGATCGTGGAATAGACCGCACCGAACAGCTCCGGGGGTACCTCGACCTTTGGCCTCTTCCCGTCCCCGGCGTCTCCCATCGGCCGGGATCCTAGTTTGCGGCACTCTCTGAATTCAGGGCACCTTGGTGAGTTGATATCGCTATAGGCATGTCAACTCGCCAATCGAGCCTTACGCTGGGCTGAGCTGGCAGGTTTCGCCAATCCCTAGTCTTCCGGGCGATGAGCGCCGATCGCCCCGCCGTCAGCCTGCGCCCGTTCCAGCCCGGCGATGCCGCCGCCGTCCACCGCTGGTTCAACAACCCGCAGGCGACGCAGACGCTGATGGAGCAGCGCGACGAGTTCACGCTCGAGCAGGCCGAAGCCTGGGCCGAGCGGGCGATGGACGACTCCGGCGAGGACCGCAAGTTCGCGATCGTCGTCGAGGGCTACGACGAGCCGGTCGGCTTCACCGCCCTCTACGGGCTCTTCCGCCAGACCGCACCCGAGCTCGGCGCCCTGATCGGCGACGACGTGCGCGGCAAGGGCGTCGGCCGTCGCGCCGAGGCGCTGACGATCGCCAAGGCCTTCGACGAGTACGGCGCGCACCGCGTCTACGGCCGCATCCCGTCCCGCAACGAGGTGGCGAAGAAGACCGTCGCCGGGCTCGGCTGGAAGCACGAGGGGACGATGCGCGCCCACCTCGCCCGCCGCGGCGCGCCGCCCGACGATTGCGAGGTCTGGGGCGTGCTGCCGGACGAGTTCCGGGCCGCCGCAGCGGATCTGCTCGAGTGAGCGACTTCGTCGCCAGGGCCGAGCTGGTCGAGGACGGCGGCGCGGCCGCCGCCGACGACCAGTTCTTCCGCTCGCGCCCCTTTCTCGACGCCGAGAGGGTCACTCACACGCTGCGGATCGAAGCCGACGAAGGCGCGCTCGTGGCCCCCCTGATCGTCCGCGAGATCGAGGGCACGGGCGAGCGCGACGCGATCTCCCCCTACGGCTATCCCGGCATGCAGGGGTCGATCGCGAACCTCGACCCCGCCGCGATCGACTTCTCCGCCACCGGCCTGGTCAGCGCCTTCGTCCGCCATACCCTCGCCCCCTCGCCGCTGGCCGGCAGCAGCGAGCGCAACGTCGTCCAGATCGCCGACCCCGCGCTGCCCCCGAAGAGCCGGCCCAGCGACCGCCGCCAGGTCCGCCGCAACCTCGAAGCCGGCTACGCCATCGACCTGGTCCCCGGTGCCGAGACCACGCCCGACCAGCGCGCCGGCTTCCTCGACGTCTACGAGCAGACGATGCGCCGCACCGACGCCGCGCCCCACTACTTCTTCGGCGCCGCCTACTTCGACCGCGTCTTCGAAGCCGAGCGCACCTGGCTGGCTCTCGCCACCGCGCCCGACGGCACCCTCGCCGCCGGTTCGATCGCCGCCGTCAGCGACGGCTATCTCCACTACTACCTCAGCGGCAGCGCCGACTCCCACCTCCGCGACGCTCCGACGAAGAACGTCGTCACCCGCCTCGTCGAGCACGCGACCGAGCTCGACCTGCCGCTCAACCTCGGCGGCGGCCTCTCACCGGGCGACGCGCTGGAGGAGTTCAAGCGCGGCTTCGCCAACCGCCGCCGACCCTGGCTCACCTCGGAGCTGGTCTGCGACGCCGAGGCGTACGCGCGGCTCAGCGAGGGACGCGCAGCAGGGAGCTTCTTCCCCGCTTACCGCGCCCCCAGGACCTAGTTGCTCGGTTCGTCCGGTTCGCCCGGCGTCGGGCCGGTGAATTTGAAGGCGAAGACGGGCTCGCCGCCGTATTTGCCCCAGGTTTCCTTGCCGAAGGCGCGGATCGCGTCGAGCGTCGGCTGGCCTTTGTATTCGCGGCAGGTGAGCGTGTTGGTCCAGGTGGCCGCGGCCACGTCGTAGACCATTTCGTCGTAGGGGAACATCAGCGCCGCGCCGTACATCGTGTCGTAGAGGCCCTTCAGTTCCAGCTGGGCTTTCTCGGGCAGGTCCGGCGAGTACTCGATCGCCATTCGCCCGTGCTCGAGCGAGTGGACGACGTTCAGCTGTTCCGGTTCCTCCGAGTAGGCGCCGTCGGCCTGCTGGTAGGGAGCTTCGACGTGGTTGCCCGAGCTGGGCGGGCTGGTCTTGTAGTCGGGCGGCTGCGAGCCCTTCGGCAGGTGGGTGCTCCCCTCGTCGGTAAGTTTCAGGCGCAGTTCGCAGCCGGCTTTGTCGGCCGCGGCTTTCAGGTTGGTGACTTTGGCGGCCACCGGGACGATCCCGGCGCGCTCGTCGGGCGAGACCCCGTTGGTGTTGCCGTAGTTTTCGTCGCCGTTGATGTGGGCGCCACCGTCGTCGGTGTTGCCGTTGCCGCTGCTGTCGTCACCGCCGCTGACGAGGACGAAGACCAGGACCGCGATCGCGAGCACCACGGTCGAGGCGATCGCGTAGCCGATGATCATCCGGCTGCCGCCGCCGCGCGATTCGCGTTTTTCGGCTTCGATCCGCTCCTGGCGGAGCCGTTCTCTTTCGCGCTCTCCCTTACCCATGGCCCACAGGTTAGTTAATCCGCTCGTTCCATTTCGGCAGCGTCCCCCCGCACCCGCTCCCACGGCCGTGAGGCCTTCAACGCTCCGAGCACGGCCCGCGTCGCCGGCGCCCGGTTGAGGGCGTAGAAGTGAATCCCCGGGGCGCCGGCGATCAGCAGCTCGGCGCACTGCTGGGCGGCGAAGGCGATCCCCAGCTCGAACTCGCGCTCGGGGTCGCCCCCGGCGGCTTCGAAGGCGGCTTCCAGCGGCGCCGGGATCGTCGCGTCGCAGAGGGCGCAGATCCGCTTCGTCTGGGCGAAGCTGGCGACGGGGATCACGCCGGCCAGGATCGGCACCTCGATCCCGCGGGCCCGCGCCTCCTGCACGAAATCGAAGTAGACCTGGTTGTCGAAGAAGAGCTGGGTGATGAGGAAGCCGGCGCCGGAGTCGACCTTGGTCCTCAGGTAGCGCAGGTCGGTCTCGAGGTCGGGCGCCTCCGGATGCACCTCAGGGAAGCAGGCGCCGCCGATCCCGAAGTCCCAGCCGGCGGAGATGAAGGCGGCCAGCTCCGCCGCGCTCCCCAGCCCGCCCTCGGGCTGGACGAAGTCCTCCTGGCCACGCGGCGGGTCGCCGCGCAGCGCGAAGACGTTCTCGATCCCCGCCGCCTCGATCCGGTCGAGCGTCGTCGCCAGCCCCTCGGTGGTCTCGCCGACGCAGCTGAGATGGGCCATCGTCTCGAACCCGACCTCGTCCTTCAGCGCCTTGGTGATCTCGACCGTGCCGTCGCGGGTCGAGCCGCCGGCGCCGTAGGTGACGGAGACGAAGTCGGGCTCCAGCGCCCGCAGCTCGCGCGCCGTCTCGTAGAGCTGCTCGGTCGCCTCCGTCGTCTTCGGCGGGAAGAACTCGACCGAGAAGGTCGGCCGCCGCTCAGAGATGATTTCGTCAATCCGCACCCGATGAGGGTAGCCGGACCGCTCAACCTCGGGCCTTCACCCGCGCCTCGAAGTAGGCCTGGATCTCCTCCAGCGGCTTGCCCTTCGTCTCCGGCACCAGCTTCCAGCAGAAGACCAGGGTGAGGATGCCGACCGCCCCGTAGAACCAGAAGGCGCCGGAGCGGCCGAGCGCTTCGATCAGCAGCAGGAAGGTGAGCGAGACGATGAAGTTGAAGGTCCAGTTCGCCATCGTCCCGATCCCCGCCGCCTTGCTGCGCACGCTGAGCGGATAGATCTCCGCGTTCAGCAGCCAGAAGATCGGCCCGAGGCTGATCGCGAAGGAGGCGACGTAGGTCATCAGGCTGGCGATCGCCAGGGCCGAGTCGAAGGTGCTGCCGCCGTCGCCCTCGAAGGCGAGCCCGAGCGCGAAGAGCGAGATCACCATCCCCGAGACGCCGATCATCAGCAGGGTGCGTCGGCCGGCGCGGTCGAGCAGCCGCAACGCCACGAGCGTCATCGCCACGTTGATCACCCCGACGCCGACCGCAGCCAGGATCGAGCCGGCCGAGGAGTCGACGCCGGTGAATTCGACGATCGTCGGCGCGTAGTAGATGACCGTGTTGATCCCGGTGACCTGCTGCAGGATCGCCAGCCCGACACCGACCACCAGCGCCGCTTTCACCACCGGCTGCAGCAGCTCGCTCCACTGTCCCGGCCTCTCCTCGATGCTCTCCTTGATCTCAGCCAGCTCGCGGTCGATCGTGTCGGGATCGTCGACCCTGATCTTCGCCAGCGTCGCCCGCGCCGCGAAGTCGTCGCCGCTCATCACCAGCCAGCGCGGGCTCTGCGGCATCCGCAGCATCCCGACGAGCAGGAAGACGGCCGGCACGGCGCCGAGCCCGAGCATCCAACGCCAGCCCTCGCTCGGCTCGAAGGCGAGCCCGACCCCGTAGGCGACGACGATCCCGACGGTCACCGCGAGCTGGAAGAAGGTGACGAGGCGGCCGCGGCTCTCCGGCGGCGCCACCTCGGAGATGTAG
>DASURF010000077.1:0-5252 GCA_036280195.1 Solirubrobacterales bacterium
GCCGCCGACGTTGAGCTGGCTGGTCCGCTCCAGCCGCACGCCGCGGTCATGGAAGAGGCGGGCCAGCGCCCGGTGGACGATCGTCGCCCCGACCTGGCTCTTGATGTCGTCGCCGATGATCGGCAGCCCGGCCTCCTGGAAGCGCTTGTCCCAGTAGTCCTCGCGGGCGATGAAGACCGGTAGGCAGTTGACGAAGCCGACGCCGGCGGCCAGCGCCTGCTCGACGTACCACTTGGTCGCCTCCTCGGAGCCGACCGGCAGGTAGCAGACCAGGACATCGGCCTTGGTCTCTTTGAGGATCCCGACCACGTCCGCGGTTTCGCCCGGGGCTTTGGTGATCTTCTCTTTTAGGTACTTGCCGAGGCCGTCGTGGGTCATGCCGCGGTGCACCTCGACGCCGAGGTTCGGCACGTCGGCGAACTTGATCGTGTCGTTCTGCCCCGACCAGATCGCCTCGGAGAGGTCTTTGCCGACCTTCTCGGCGTCGATGTCGAAGGCGGCGACGAACTCGACGTCGCTCACGTGGTAGCCGCCGAGGTCGACGTGCATCAGGCCCGGCACTTCGTCGCCCGGGTCGGCGTCCTTGTAGTACTGGACGCCCTGGATGAAGCTGTTGGCGCAGTTGCCGACGCCGACGATCGCGACGCGGACCTTCTCGTCCGTGCGGCCGACGCCGTTGGCGTGGCCGTTTCCGTTCTCACTCATGAAATTCGAAGTCCTCCTGGGATTGCGCTAGGTGGCTGAACACACCCGGCGGCTTCGCTGGTTACACGTCCCCAGCGTCGCCACCGTCGTCCTTGACGCCGGGGACCTCGCCGGAAAGCTCGTTTCTCACATGCCATACCCGCTGGAAAGTCGTGAAAATCGTCAAGGCGGCGATCACGTAGACCGCCGGGGCCAGCAGTTCGAAATCGCCGATGCCGGCACCCTTGGCGAAGATCAGGCCGACCGAAAGTATCACCACGCGGACCGGGCGAGTGGCCAACCCGACCTTGCATTCGACCCCCAGCGCCTCGGCGCGGGCGCGCGTGTAGGACACCATCAACGAGAAGAGAACGGCGACCACGCACATCGCGGCGGCGAAATCTTCGCCCTCGGCGGCGAAGTAGCCGGCCACGGCGGCGAGCACGATCCCCTCCTCGATCCGGTCCAGGGTCGAGTCGAGGAAGGCGCCGAACAGGGACCCCTTGCCCGACATCCGCGAGTAGCGGCCGTCGAGCGTGTCCATCACCGAGCCGACGACGAAGGCGACCCCGGCGAGGAAGAAGAGGCGCTGGGTGACGAGCCCGGCGGCGATCAGGTTGCCGACCAGGCCGGCCATCGAGATCGCGTTCGGGGTGAGGCGGGACTCGATCAGCCGCTCGCGCGCGTAGGCGCGGAGCTCCTGCCCGTTGCGGGCGGGCGCACGATTGCTGCGCCGGGGCGGCGCGGAGGGTGGCATCGCCTATGAGGCTATTACGCCTCGGCCTCTTGCGGGGCCGGGGCGGGGGCGCGGAAGGCCCAGGCGTGCGGGCGGGCGCGGGCCAGTTGCCAGGCGATCCCGGCGGCGGTCAGCGCGACCAGCCAGCCGAGCGCGGCGTCGATCCAGTAGTGGTTGGCGGTGACGATCGTCACCCAGGAGACCAGCAGCGGCCAGAAGACCCACCAGGCTTTCGCCCACCAGTGGCGGCAGACCATCACGCCGCTGGCCCCGATCATCATCGCGAAGGCGCAATGCATGCTCGGCACCGCCGCGTAGGGGTTGATGAAGATCTTCGCGATCGTCGAGTCGTGGCCGACCTCGGCGAAGGCGTTGAGCGTGTCGACGAAGCCGTACTCGGGGAACATCCGCGGCGGCGCGGTCGGGTAGAGCGTGTAGCCGATCAGCGCCAGCCCCATCGAGGCGACGAACATGTTGCGCACGAAGTAATAGGACTCGTTGCGGAAGAGGTAGAGCCAGACCAGGAACCCGAGCGCGATCGAGAACTGGGCGTTGAGGTAGATCTGGTTGGCGAGGTCGATGATCCCCTGCGCGGGCAGGAAGAAGGCCTGCAGGCCCGGCTCGAAGAAGGTGCCGGTCGATTTCTCGAAGTCGATCACCTGCTGGCCATGGGTCATCGCGATCGCTTTCTGCCCGTCGGCGATCCCCCGCACGAAGGTGTAGGCGAGATCGACCCCGACGAGGATCGCGGCCTGGCGCCCGAGGTCTCCCCAGCCCTTGGGGAGCCTCGCGGTAATTGCAGCGAAGGCTTGGGACACGAACCAACGATTGTACCCCGCGCGTTAACGGCCTCGGGGGGCCAGATCGTGACGACGGCTAGGGTGCCGCCGGTGAGCTGGAAGCGGCCGGACAAGCGGCGGGTGCGGGCGATCCGCGACCGGCTGCGGGAGATGTACGGGGTGCCGCAGGCCGACCCGCACGGGGACCCGGTCGGCGAGCTGGTGAAGACGGTCCTCTCCCAGCACACCAACGACCGCAACCGCGACGTCGCCTACGCGGCGCTGCTGGAGCGCTTTCCGAGCTGGGAGGAAGTGCGCGACGCCCCGGTCGACCAGCTGGAGGAGGCGATCCGCCCCGGCGGCCTGGCGAAGCAGAAGGCACCGCGGATCCAGGCGATCCTCGAACAACTCGGCGACCCGCCGGGCCTCGACTGGACCGAGACCGCATCCCGCGAGGAGTCGCTCGAGTTCCTCCTCGACCTGCCCGGGGTCGGCCGCAAAACCGCCGCCTGCGTGCTGATCTTCACCTGGGGCATCCCCGAGATCCCGGTCGACGTCCACGTCCACCGGGTCGGCGGGCGCCTCGGCCTCTTCCCCGCCAAGGCGTCCTTCGAGAAGGCCCACGACGAGATGCTGGCGATCGTGCCGCCGGAGGACGCCTACGAGCTCCACATGAACCTGATCCGGCACGGTCGCGAGCTCTGCCGGCCGAAACCGCGCTGCGGCGAGTGCGCCCTGCGACGGATGTGCCCCTGGTACCGCGAAAACCGCGCTGCGCCGCAGGCGCGTCCGCCGCGCAGCGGCGACCGCCAGTAGTATGCGCGCCGCTAAATGAGCAAGCGCACCTTCATCTGGTTCGGGGTCTTGGTCCTCGTCCTCGCGGTTCTCATCCCCTGGGCCGTCTTCGGCGCCAAGGGCGACGGCGAGAGCGGCGAGATGGAAGTCCCCGCCGGCCTCGAGAACAGCCAGTCTCTGTTCGTCACCAACTGCGGCACCTGCCACGCGCTCTACAGCGCCGGCACCGACGGCAACTACGGCCCGGACCTCGACGAACTGCTCGCCCCTTCCGGTCCGCCTGAAGGCGACCAGGAAACGGTCGAAAGCACGATCAAGGCGACCGAAGGCCGCGTCCTCAACGCGATCGAAAACGGCGTCGACAGCCCGACCACGCCGGGCCGGATGCCGCCGGGCATCCTCAACGAAGAGCAGGCCGAAGAAGTCTCCGAGTTCGTCGCCCGCACCGCCGGCGAGGGCTGAGGGCAAAGAAAAGGGGGCGGTCGCCCGCCCCCTCCTCTTCGTTGCGCTGAACCGCGCTGTTACTTCTCGAACCGCAGGGCGCTGAAGAGCCCGGCGTGGTCGGAGCTCCAGTAGCCGTTGACCGGCTGGATCCCGCTCACCTCTGAGTCCTCGAGGGTGATCTCTTCGGGGTCCCGGGTCATGATGTGGTCGACCTGGTGGTCGAAGTCGGCTTCGCTGCCGCCTTTGCCGACCGCCAGCAGGCTGGAGTTGAGGCAGCAGCTGAGCGGGTCGTCGGTGCTGCGCTCGACCATCCCCGCCCCCAGCAGGGTCAGGTAGGCGAGTTTGTCCGCGCCTTCGACCGTGTCGTCGTCGGAGTTGAGGTCACCGACCAGGACCACCGGCAGGTCGCTCGTCGCCGGCCCGGTGGGAGCCACCAGCTCGGCCGCCTGCGCCTGGCGCACCAGCGGGTGGAACGCCTCCAGGTGGGTGTTGACGAAGCGGAACCAGCCGCTGCCGCGGACCCTGGCGTCGGTCGCGGTCCAGCCGCGTTTGACCGTCACCGGCGCGCCGGCCACCGTCACCACGAGGTTGGTGGCGAAGTTGGCCGATTGCGCGTTTTTGGTGTCCACTCCGGCGCCGCGCCGGGCGAGGATCACGTCGCGCATCGTCAGCCGGCCGTTGATGTCGGCGCCGAACGGCCCCGTCGCCGGATTGCCGTCCTCGTCGCCGGGGGCCTCGAGGTCGAACTCGTTCTGGACGACGACGACTTCGTAGCGGTCCGGCCCTTTGTTCAGCTCGGCCAGCAGTTCCGCCAGGTAGTCGTAGCGAACCGTGGTCGCGCTCGGGCCTTTGGTCAGCACTTCGAAGTTGACCGGCGCGGTGCGCCACAGCGCGACCTCCTGCAGGCCGACCAGGTCGGGCTTGGCTTTGAGGATCTCCTGGGCGAGACCTTCGGCCCGGACCGGGAAGTTGTTGGCGGTCACTTCGCGCAGGATCTGACCGTTGGCGGCGACGAACGCGGGCAGCGTCGGCGCCAGGATCGCCGGCGTCAGGTCGGCTCCCAGGTAGAGGTTGCGGGTCATCGTGTTGACGACGTGCCCTTTGCCGTGGTGACCGTGGCCGTGATGCCCTTTGCCGTGGTGATGGCCTTTGCCGTGGGCGAAGGCCGCGACCGGCAGCAGCAGGGCGAGGACCAGTACGGCTGCGATTGCCGGTGCGAGTAACCGGCGATTCGGTACTGAGCTCAAGTCTTTCCTCCTCTTCGCGATCCGGATCGGGATCGGTTTCGAGGCGCCTCCGAACCGGGAAGCGCCCCCCTCGGGCTACCCGGACCCCCCATTTACTCGAACAACTATAAGCGGACGGGTTGAGCCGCCGGTGACGATCTGCCATACTGGCACTTAGATTTTTAGAGCTTGAATCACGAAACCCCTGGAGGTAGGCGAAAAAGTGGCAAAGACGATCGGAATCGACCTCGGCACGACCAACTCGTGTGTCGCGGTGATGGAGGGCGGCGAGCCCTCCGTCCTGGAGAACTCTGAGGGCGGGCGGACGACGCCGTCGGTCGTCGCGTTCACCGAGAGCGGCGAGCGCCTCGTCGGCACCGTCGCCAAACGGCAGGCGGTGATGAACCCGGAGAACACGATCTTCTCGATCAAGCGGTTCATGGGCCGCAAGGAGTCGGAAGTCAAAGAGGAGGAGACGATCGTCCCGTACACGGTCGTCGCCGGCCCCAACGGCGACGTCCGGGTCGAGGCGCGCGGCAAGCAGTACAGCCCGCCGGAGATCAGCGCGATGATCCTGCAGAAGCTGAA
>DASURF010000078.1:0-30722 GCA_036280195.1 Solirubrobacterales bacterium
GCGTAGGTGGAGAACTTGAACCCCTTGCGGTAGTCGAACTTCTCCGCCGCGCGGACCAGGCCGAGGGTTCCCTCCTGGATCAGGTCGAGGAAGGGCAGGCCCTGGTTCCGATAATTTTTCGCGATCGAGACGACCAGTCGCAGGTTCGACTCGACCATTTTCTGCTTCGCGTCGAGGTCGCCGCGCTCGATCCGTTTGGCGAGTTCGACCTCCTCCTGCGCGGTCAGCAGGCGGACTTTGCCGATGTCCTTGAGGAACAGCTGCAAGGAGTCCGTGGTCATGTCCGGTTTCAGGTCGAGCGCCTGTTTCTGGCGCCGGCGACCTTTTTTGCCGGTGTCGACCGGGAGCGCTTCGGCGGCGGCTTTCTGGGCCGGATCCATGTCCTCGACAAGCTCGATCCCCGACTTCTCGAGGTGGCCGTAGAGGTCCTCGACGTCGGACTCGTCGAGATCGACCTCGGAGACCGCCGAAGCGACGTCGCCGAAGGTCAGCACGCCGAGCTGCTGCCCGCGATTCAGGAGGTTTTTGACCTCCTCAAGTTCCTGAAGCTCTGCTACCAGCATCCGTTTCTACTCGTTCCCTTGCGCTCGATGTTTAGTTCTGGGCGATGAAATCCCGTCGCGAGCCGAAAGTCGCGCCGGACCGACAAAAAGCGGACCGAAGACGTGGTCCGCGAAGTAGCGTCTACATCGTCATTGTGCCCTAGCGGGCGGGCGTTCGAAACCGGTCAAACGCCTGTTCGCATGGTACTCGCTTCAGTTTGTGAAGTCAATGCCTGAAGACCACCGACACCCGACCACCTGGCTGCGCGCCTTCTGGAACCGCGCTTACCAGGAGAACGTCACCGGCCTCTCGGCGATGGTCGCTTACAACCTGATGCTCGCCGTCTTCCCCTTTGCCCTCCTGGTCCTCTTCGTCTTCGGGCAGGTGCTGAAGATCGAGGGGGTGGAGAGTAGCGTCCTCGCCGACCTCCAGCGCCTCTTCCCCGACACCGAGCAGGGGACCCTGACCGACGTCCTGCAGCGGATCGAGAGCAACTCGACGACGATCGGGATCGCCGCCTTCGCCGGCTCGCTCTGGATCGGAGCCTCCTTCTGGGGGGCGATGGACACCGCCTTCTGCCGCATCTACCACGTCGAGTGCCGTGGCTGGGTCGAACAGAAGCGCTTCTCCTTCGCGATGCTCGTCGTCGTCCTCCTCTTCATCGCCGCCAGCATCTTCATCCCGGCCTTCGAGAGCACCCTGATCTCCAGCACCGACCGCCTGCCGCTCGGCCTCTCCGACATCAAGGCGCTCGACACGATCCTGCTGCTGGGGGCGGCGCTGCTCGTCACCTTCGGCATCTGCTGCGTGATCTTCTGGGCGGTGCCGAAGGGCCACATGCCGTGGCGCGCGGTCTGGCCCGGAGCGCTCTTCGTCACGGTCGGTGCCGGCCTCGCCAACTGGCTCTTCCCCATCTATCTCTCCAACGTGTCCAGTCTCTCGCGCTTCGGCTCGACGCTCGGCTTCATCCTCATCGCCCTGCTCTGGTTCTACGTTCTCAGCCTGGCGTTGATGGTCGGTGCGGTGATCAACTCGCTGCGCTTCGAGTACCACGACACCGGGGAAATCCCGTATCAGTCGCAATCGCAGGCAAACCCCTGCCGCGGGTGCGACGAGGAGCGTTCCGCGCCCCAGACGGAGGAATCTAAGACTAGTTAATAAAAACTGTCGTATCCTTTTGTGCGGGAGATCACTACCTCACTGGACCAGCGGTCCAATGGCCGGTCAAGGTGGAAGAATCGGGCATTGATGCAAAAACATCGGAGTTCTGAAAGCCCCGGCAATGTTTTGCGTCCGACCACCCCGCCTGACATCGCTCAGCGGACACAGCGCCAGCGGATCATCGACGCGATCGTCGAAAGCTGTGCCGAGAAGACCTACGCGGCCACCACGATCACCGACATCGTCGCTCGCGCTCACATCTCCCGCACGACCTTCTACAAGCACTTCGTCGACAAGCGCGCCTGCTTCGACGCCGCGCTCGACCGCTGCCTGACGGAGCTGGAGGAGGCCGCGGCGGCGGCCCACGAGCCCGCCGACCCTGCGGCCGACGCGGCCCGCAAAGCCGCGACCGCGGTGCTCGAGACGCTTGCCGGCAATCCCGGCCTCGCCCAGATCCTGACCGGCGACGCGATCGCGCTGCAGCCGAGGGTGGTCGAGCGCTATCGCCGGGCCACCGTCCCCGCCCTCGAGGCTCTGTGGCGGACCGACGGCGACCGGCCGCAGGCCCACACGGACCCGCGGCTCGCCTTCGGTCAGGCCCAGGTCCTGATCCTCAACCACATCGCCGCCGGCAAGGCCGATCGTCTTCCCGAGCTGCGCGGAGAGATCGTCTACCTGACGGTAAGCCCGTACGGCGGGCACGAGCTGGCGCTCGAGCAGGCCCGGATCGCCCGGGAAACCGAGACCCGCAGCATCCAAGAGCGGTGACCGACGGACCGGAGGACCTGCGCCGGTGGCGCCTGCCCCGCGGCCGCCACGGCCTGCCGCGGGAGCTGGTCGAACGCTCGCAGCGCGAACGCCTGCTGGCCGCCGTGGTCCGGGTGACGGTGGCGAAGGGCTACGAGTCGACCACCGTCGGCGACATCCTCGGCGAGGCCGGGGTCGGCCGCGAGAGCTTCTACGAACTGTTCGACGACAAACTCGACTGCATGGTCGCCGCCCACAAGCTCCTCCTCGACGACCTCGAGGAGCGGATCCGGGCGGCGTACATCGGCGACGGACCCTGGGCGCCGCGGGTCCGCGAAGGGCTCCAGGCGACGCTCGAGTGGTTCGCCGCCGACCCCGAGGCTTCGCGCTTCCTGCTGATCGAGACGAGCACCGTGGGGCCGGCCTTCCGTTCGATCTTCCAGACCGAGTACGCGCGCTTCACCGGCCTGCTCGACGAGGGCTTCGACGACACCGCCCCGCGACCGGACCTGACCGAGGCCACCAGCCTCGGGGTCGGCGCGCTGCTGGCGAGGATGTACGAAGAGATCCTGCTCGACCGGGCGGCGGAGCTCCCCCGCCTGCTCCCCGACCTCACCTACGAGTTCCTGGTCCCGTTCGTCGGCGAAGAGGGAGCGCGGGAGCAGCAGCGGGCCGCGGCCGCCGCTTAGGCTCGGCCGCCCTCGGCCGCCCGCCGCAGCGCCTCCCGCAACGGGGTGCGCTGGACAGCCGACAGCAGCTCCATGCCCGAGGGGTCGCTGACCGTCGTCTCCGTCGCCAGGCCCTCGATCAGCGGCCGCGCGACACCCGCGTCGACCGGGGTGACCAGGCCGATCCAGAGCGACGAGAGCCACGGCGTCAGCAGCGGGACGGTGAGCCGGCGCGGCGGATGGCGGCCGAGGGCGCGGGCGAGCTCGTCGATCATGCCACCGTAGGTGGTGACGTCGGGCCCGCCGATTTCGATCTCGCGGTCGACCGGTAGCTCGAGGTCAGCGGCAGCGGCGAGGTAGGCAACGGCGTCGGCGACCGCGATCGGCTGCGTGCGGGTGTCGACCCAGCGCGGGGTGACCATCAGCGGCAGGCGCCGCACCAGGTAGAAAGCGGTACGGAAGGACTCGCTGCCGGCGCCGATCACCGCCGCCGCGCGGAAGTAGGTGACGGGTACCTCGCCCTCCCGCAGGGTCTGGGCGGTCGCGTGACGGCTGTCGAGGTGCTTCGACCCCTCCCCCAGCCCACCCAGGTAGACGATCCGCTTGACGCCGGCCGCGGCGGCGGCGCGGGCGAAGTTCTCCGCCCCTTCGTGGTCGCGCTCGGCGAAGTCGCCGTCGGCGCCGCGGCCCATCGAGTGGACGAGGTAGTAGGCGACGTCGACTCCGTCGAGCGCAGGCGCGAGCGTCTCCGGCTCGAGGACGTCGGCGCGCACGACCTCGCAGCCCGCCTGCTTCAGCTCCTCGGCGCGCTCGGGATGGCGCGCAAGCGCCCGGACGTCCCGGCCCTCCTCGCGTAGGCGATGGCAGAGGAGACCGCCGATGTATCCCGTGGATCCGGCGACCGCGATCACGCGGTCAAACTACCCGCCCGGCGGGAAATCAGCCGTAGCGCTCGCCGGTCACGGCGCGGAGCTTCGAGCGATCGTGCCGCGCGTGGACGCGGCGCACGGTGCCGGAGCGGGAGCGCATCACCAGCGATTCGGTGGTGGCGCCGGGGCCGCGGTAGCGGACCCCCTGGAGGACGTCGCCGTCGGTGACGCCGGTGGCGGAGAAGAAGACGTCGTCGCCCGAGCAGAGGTCGTTGGCGGTGAGGACGCGGTCGAGGTCGTAGCCGGCGTCGACCGCAGCCGAGCGCTCCTCGCCGTTGCGCGGCCAGAGGCGGCCGAGCAGCTGCCCGCCCATCGACTTCAGCGCGGCGGCGGAGATCACGCCCTCCGGCGTGCCGCCGATCCCCCAGAGCAGGTCGACCGGGGAGCGTTCGCTGACCGCCAGCAGGGCAGCGGAGACGTCGCCGTCGGTGATCAGGCGGATGCGACCGCCGGCCTCACGCACTTCGCGCATCGCCTCCTCGTGGCGCGGCCGATCGAGCATCACCACCGTCACGTCGCCGACCGAGCCGCCCTTGCGCTCGGCGATCAGCTTCAGCGTCTCCGGCAGCGGCCGGTCGAGGTCGAGCAGGTCGGCGATCTCCTCCCCGCCCGCCATCTTTTCCATGTAGACGCAGGGGCCGGGGTCGAACATCGTCCCTTTCTCGGCCAGGGCGATGACGGCGAGTGCGCTCGGCATCCCGAGCGCGCAGAGCCGGGTCCCCTCCAGCGGGTCGACGGCGATGTCGACGACCGGCGGGGTGCCGTCGCCGATCGACTCGCCGTTGTAGAGCATCGGCGCCTCGTCCTTCTCGCCCTCGCCGATGACGACGGTGCCGTCCATCGAGACCGAGTCGAGGACGTGGCGCATGGCGTCGACCGCGGCCTGGTCGGCGGCGATCTTGTCGCCCCGCCCGACCCAGCGGGCCGAGGCGAGCGCGGCCGCCTCGGTGACGCGGACGAGCTCCAGCGCGAGGTTGCGGTCTGGCTTGGCGGTTGCGGGGGTGGCACCCGCCTCCTGAGAACTGGACCCCATGTGGGCTGCAGGCTATTGGAAGTGCGGGCGTGGACGTATGCCCGAATTACTTCCAGAGGACATATGCCCGAATTACCGCTGACCTCTAAAGAGCCGGGAACGGCGAACCGATCCGCCAAGGATGGAGGCAGCGGAGCTCGAGTGGCTAGGCCTGGAGCTGAACGCGCGCACCGCCGAGGTGGTGGAGCGGATGATGCGCTGGTCGGCCGTGTCAGGGAGAACACTGGCCAGGGTCGTCGAAGACAGCTTCGAAGACGTCGGCACCGTCTCCACCGTCGCCGTCGCCCGCTGGATGGCCGGCGAGGGGGAGGCGGTGGCCCGCGAGGTCGGCCAGGAGTCGTGGCGGATCTTCGCCCAGCTCGCCTCCCAGCGGGAGGCGCCGCTTAACGAGGTGACGAAACGCTGCATGCGCTGGCGCGACGCCACCCTCGAGGTGCTCGGCGAGGGCGCCGCCGACCTCGGGCTCGACGAAGAGACGCTGGCGGAGGCGCGGCGCATGGTCCAGCGCAGCCTCGACGTGACCCTGGTGCGAATGTGCCAGTCCTTCGAGGACGAGCGCCAGCGCGCCCAGGACGAACTCAGCAGCCGCGAGAAGGAACTCGTCTTCCTCGCCACCCACGACGCCCTCACCGGGCTGCCCAACCGGACCTTGATCCTCGACCGGATCGAGCAGACGCTGACCCGGGCCCGGGTGGCGCAGGAACCGGTGGCGGCGCTGTTCGTCGACCTCGACAACTTCAAGGCGATCAACGACTCGCTCGGCCACGGCACCGGCGACGAACTGCTCTGCGCGGTGGCCGAACGGCTGGAGGGCGTGATCCGCGAGACCGACGCGCTGGGACGGCTCGGGGGCGACGAGTTCGTCGTCGTCGCCGACGGGATCTCGCTGGCGGCGGGGCCGGAGCTGATCGCCGAGCGGCTGCTGGAAGCCTTCCGCGAGCCGTTCGCGCTCGGCCCCCACGGCGAGACGCTGGTCCACGCCAAGGCCAGCATCGGGATCGCCACCGGCGTCCGCGCCTCGGCCGAAGAGCTGCTGCGCGACGCCGACATCGCCATGTACCGGGCCAAGTGGGGCGGCAAGAGCCGCTACCTCGTCTTCGAATCGGGAATGGAGGACGAAGCGCAGTCGCGGCTGGAAATCGAAATGGACCTGCAGAGCGCGCTCGGCAACGAGGAGTTCTTCCTCGTCTACCAGCCGACCTTCGACCTGCAGACGATGACCCCGACCGGGGTCGAGGCGCTGATCCGCTGGCGCCGGCCGGGCCGCGGGGTGGTCCAGCCGGAGGACTTCATCCCGCTGCTCGAGGACTCGAAGCTGATCGTCGACGTCGGCGCCTGGGTCCTGCGGGAGGCCTGCGAGCAGGCGGCCAGCTGGCAGCGGGAGGGGCGGCCGCTGGGCCTCTCGGTCAACGTCTCCCAGTTGCAGCTCGACACCGACGACCTGATCGACGACGTCAAGGTGGCGCTCGCCTCGAGCGGGCTGCCGCCGGAGGCGCTGACGCTGGAGATCACCGAGACGAGCCTGATGAGCAACGCCGAAGAGACCGCGCGGCGGCTGGAAGAGCTGAAAGAGATTGGGGTGCGAATCGCGGTCGACGACTTCGGCACCGGCTACTCGTCGCTCACCCACCTGCGCCAGTTCCCGGTCGACGTGCTGAAGATCGACCGCTCCTTCGTCTCCCAGCTGGAGAAGGGCGGCGAGAACGAGATCCTCCTGCAGACCCTGGTCCAGCTCGGCAAAGCGCTGGAGATCGAGACCACCGCGGAGGGGATCGAGCGGCCGCAGGACCTCTCGCTGATCCGCGACAAGGAGTGCGACAACGGCCAGGGCTTCCTCTTCACCCGGCCGCTCAGCGCCGGCGACGCGGAGTCGTTCTTCAGCCAGTGGTCGAGCGATAGGGTCTCGGTCGATGGATCGCTGGGGCCTGACGCTGCCGCTGCCTGGACTGACGCTCGCTGACCACGAGGCGCTGGTCAAGCGCGCCGAGGCTGCCGGCTACACCGACCTCTGGACGGGCGAGACCGCCGGGCCCGACGGCTTCACGCCGCTGGCGCTGAGCGCCGCCTGGACCGAGCGGGCGCGGCTCGGGACCGGGATCGTCGGCGTCTTCCAGCGCGGGCCGGCGCTGCTGGCGCAGCAGGCGGCGGCGCTCGCTGACGCCTCGGACGGCCGCTTCGTGCTCGGCATCGGCTCCTCCTCCGACCGCATCGTCGAAGGCTGGAACCGGATCCCCTTCGAGAAGCCGCTGGGCAAAGTGCGGGAGACGCTCGACTTCCTCGGGCCGGCGCTGGCGGGCGAGCGGACCGAGACCGGGTTCAAGCTGGAACAGAAGCCGGCGCACCGGGTGCCGATCGTGCTGGCGGCCCTGCGGGGCAAGATGCTGAAGCTGGCGGTCGAGCGGGCCGACGGCGCCTTCACCAACTTCCTGCCCCTGGCCGGCCTGCCGAAGGTGACCGCGCAGCTGGCGGACGCGCCGGAGGGCTTCGAGCTGCTCTGTCGCTTCTTCTGCATCCCCGGCGAGCGCGAGCAGGTCGAGCCGCTGGCCCGCTTCATGTTCTCCTCCTACATCACCGTCCCGGTCTACGCCGAGTTCTACCGCTGGCTCGGCTACGGCGAGCAGATCCAGCCGATGGTCGAGGCCTGGGAAGCGGGCGACCGCCAGGCGGCCGCGGCGGCGGCGCCCTGGGAGGCGATCGAGGAGATGTTCATCTTCGGCACGCCGGAGGAGATGAAGGAGCGCCTGGGCCAATTCGTCGCCGGCGGCATCACCCTCCCGATCCTCACCCCGATCGTCACGCCGGACAAGCTGGCGGAGACGATCGACGCGCTGGCGCCGAGCTAACTGGCCGGTGGCTCCGTCAGGGAGCCGTAGGTGTCTGGTCGTCTGGTCGTGAGGAAGGGGAAGAGCTCTAGCCAGTCCCTTCTCTGATCGAGGTCGAGGTCGGCTACCAGGACTGCCGGTTCGTTGCGGGGGGCTTGGGCTAGGACTCGGCCGTAGGGGTCGGAGATGAAGGAGGAGCCGTAGAAGGTGAGGGGCGGCTCGTCGCCGATGCGGTTGACGGCGACCATGAAGACGCCGTTGGCGATGCCGTTGGCGACGATCACCTGCTGCCAGAGCGGCTGGGTGTCGAACTCGGGATGGTCGGGCTCGGAGCCGATCGCGGTCGGGTAGACGAGGACGTCGGCGCCCTCGAGGCTGTAAGCGCGGGCGACCTCGGGGAACCACTGGTCCCAGCAGGTCGGCAGGCCGAGGCGAAGGTCGCCCAGACCGACCAGCGGGAAGGCGTCGGAGCCGGCGGGGCCGGGGCGGAAGTAGCGGTCCTCGTGGTAGCCGGCGGTGACCGGGATGTGCAGCTTGCGGGTGCGGGCGGCCAGCTCGCCCGCGGGCGAGACGACGATCGCGGTGTTGAAGCCGAGGCCGTCGTCGCCGTCGGCGCGCTCGTAGAGCGAGGCGTGGACGTGGACTCCGTGCGCCGCCGCCATCCGGGCGGCGAACTCGAAGGTGCGACCGCCCGGCAGCTCCTCCGGCTCCGCCCCGGCAGCCTCCGGGCCGGCGGGATCGACCGCGAAGTAGCGGCTCAGGGTCAGCTCCTGCAGACAGACGAGCTTCGCCCCCTCCTCGGCAGCGACTCGGATCCCCTCCCCCAGCGCCGCCTCGTGCTCGGCCGGATCGGGGTGCCAACGATGCTGGACGGCGGCGATCCGGAACGGCGGCCGCTGCGGCTCGCGGGTGCGGGCGGGCGAGGGCGGCGGCTGCTCGGCGCGGATCAGGCGGATCTCGTCCACTGGTTCAAGATAGAGAGAGGTGAGCGCGACCCTGAAATCGACGCCCGCGGATGACGGCTTCCGGATGCCCGGAGAGTTCGAGCCGCACAGCGGCTGCTGGATGGCCTGGCCGCAGCGACCGGACAACTGGCGCCTCGGCGCCAAGCCCGCCCAGGCGGCCTACGCGGCGGTGGCGGAGGCGATCGCCGCCTCCGAGCCGGTGACGATGGCGGTCTCCGACGAGCAGTTCGAGAACGCGCGGGCGCTGCTGCCGCCGCAGGTGCGGGTGGTCGAGGTCTCGGCCGACGACGCCTGGATCCGCGACCACGGCCCGACCTTCGTCGTCGACGGCGGCGGCGACCGGCGCGGGGTCGACTGGCACTTCAACGCCTGGGGCGGGACGGACGGCGGCCTCTACTTCCCCTGGGACCGCGACGAACGGGTGGCCGCGAAGGTGCTGGAGATCGAGGGAGCCGACCGCTACCGCGCCCCGATCGTGCTCGAGGGCGGCGCGATCCACGTCGACGGCGAGGGGACGGTGCTGAGCACCGAAGAGTGCCTACTGAACCCGAACCGCAATCCGGGGCGCTCCAGGGAGCAGATCGAGCGCGTGCTGCTCGACTACCTCGGCGCGGAGAAGGTGGTCTGGCTCGGGGCCGGCGTCTTCGAAGACGAGACCGACGGCCACGTCGACAACCTCGCCTGTTTCGCCCGGCCGGGAACGGTGCTGCTGACCTGGACCGACGACGAGGACGACCCCCAGCACGCGATCTCCCGCGACGCGCGCGAGCGACTCGAAGCCGCCAGCGACGCCCGCGGCCGCTCGTTCGAGGTGGTGCTCCTCCCCTCCCCCGGCCCCCTGCAGATCTCAGCCGAGGAGGCGGAGGGCGTCGATGCCGCCGAGGGAACCCAGCCGCGCCGGGCCGGCGCCCGCATGGCCGCCTCCTACGTCAACTTCTACCTCGGCAATTCGCGCGTCGTGATGCCGCTGCTCGACCCGCGCCACGACGACGAGGCGGCGTCGATCCTGCGGCGCACCTTCCCCGAACGGGAGGTGGTCGGCGTGCCGGCGCGCGAGATCCTCCTCGGCGGCGGCAACATCCACTGCATCACGCAGCAGGTGCCGCGAGGCTGAGGGCGTAGTCGCCGGCGTCGTCGGTGAACCAGCCGCGCAGCTCGAGGCCGGCACCCGCGTAGACCGATTCGAGCCGCTCGCGGGTGAACTTGGTCGAGATCTCGGTCCGCATCTCCTCGCCGGCGGCGAAGGCGATCTCGAGGTCGAGCCCGTCGAGCCGGACCTCCTGGTCGGCGAGCGAGCGCAGGCGGATGTCCATCCGCTCCGCCTCGGCGTCGTAGCGGGCGACGTGCTCGAAGGCGTCGAGGTCGAAGTCGGCGCCGAGCTGGTTGTTGAGGACGGCGAGGACGTTCTTGTTGAACTCCGCGGTGATGCCGGCTGAATCGTCGTAAGCGGCCTCGAGGCGGGTGCGGTCCTTGACCAGATCGGTGCCGAGCAGGAGGTGATCGCCAGGTCCGAGCAGGGCTGCGATGCGCTCGAGGAAGGCGTGGCGCTGGCGCGGGTAGAGGTTGCCGATCGTGCCGCCGAGGAAGGCGATCATCCGCTTTTCGGTCCCGTGGGGGACGCGCTCCAGGTGCTGCTCGAAGTCGCAGACGAGGCCGTGGACGTCGAGGCCCGGGTACTCGTCGACGAGTTCGGCCGCGGTCCGCTCGGTGATCTCCTCGGAGATGTCTACCGGGACATACGTATCGAGGCTGTCGCAGTCGCGCATCGCGCTCAGCAGGTGACGGGTCTTCGCCGCCGAGCCGGAGCCGAGCTCGATCAGGGTGCTGGGGCAGCCGGCCGCGGCGTGGATCTCGGGCGAGAGTCGCTCGAGGATCTGCCGCTCGGCCCGGGTCGGGTAGTACTCGGGCAGCTCGGTGATCTGCTCGAACAGCCGCGATCCGCGATCGTCGTAGAAGTATTTCGGCGCCACCTCCTTCGGGTAGGCGCAGAGCCCGGCGCGGACGTCGCGCGCCATCTTCGCCGCGGCGTCGGCATCGAGGTGGACGTCGATCGCGATCGTCATGTGTCCCTCGCGCAGCGCAGGCCGGCGAAGATCTGGCTTCTCTGCGGCAGGTCCCAGTTACGGAAGCTCGGCCGGGCGACCCGGGGATGGGTGGCCCAGGCGCTGCCGCGCAGCACCTTGTGCTCGTCGCCGAAGAAGACCTCGGAGTACTCCGGGTAGGGGAAGGCGGCGAAGCCGGGATAGGGGAGAAAGTTCGAGGAGGTCCATTCCCAGCCGTGGCCGATGCCGTCGATGCGCTCGCGCGCCGCCTCCCACTCATGCTCGGTCGGCAGGCGCTTATCCGCCCAGCGGGCGAAGGCGTCGGCCTGATGCCAGGAGACGTGGATGACGGGAGCGTCCGGGCCGACCGGCTCGCGGCGGCCGCGCGAGGTGTCCACCCACCCGCTCCCCTCCCGCTCCCAGTACAGCGGCGGCTCGGCGCCGGTCTCCTCCATGAAGGAGATGTACGCGCGGTTGGCGACCGGGGTTCGATCGATTTCGAAGGCGGCGAGGACGACCGCGTGGCGCGGGCGCTCGTTGTCGTAGGCGAAGCCGTGGCCGGGGGCGCCGATCTCGTATCCGCCCGCCTCGACGGCGACCATCTCCCCCTGCCCGGACGCACTCGCTCCCGGCAGGCGGGAAGAAGTGCGTTCGGCCTCGATCTCGGCCGGCAGCTCGTAGCCCTCGACCAGCTGCAGCAGCTGCAGCATCGTCTCGTTGTGCTGCAGCTCGTGCGCGAGCAGCATCTCGTAGACGAACCCTTCCCGCAGCAGCGGGTCTTCGACCTCGGCACCGATCTCCACGTCCTCCAATACGTCGAGAGTCCGCTCGCGGACGTCTGCCATGTAGGCGCGCAGGTCGGCATCGCGCAAAATCGGCAGCTCGCCGCGGGTCTTGCGCGGGTTCTCGATCGCGTCGTAGAAACGACCGAGGTCGCCGTGCAGCGGCTCGCCTCCGCCGATCGTCTGCACCAGCCACAGCTCCTCGAAGTTGGCGATGTGACCGAGGTCCCAGGCAAGCGGGCTGAGGATCGGCGTGTAGACCGTGTTCAGCTGCTCGTCGTCGAGCGGCTCCACCAAGGCCAGGGTCCGCTCCCGCGCCTCGGCAAGCGCTTCCGCGATCGCTGCCTTCGACTGTGAGGACAAGCCCGTTGGGATGGGGAAGACCCTACAACGGTCTGAAACCCCCGATGTAAACGTGGGGGTCACGGTCAGTCGGTCCCGGCGGCCTCGGGGTCGAACCACACCTTCTTCAGCCAGGGCGGCGAGACGGCGAACTCGGCGTCGGTTTCCCCGGCGACCTGCTCGAGCGGGACCAGGTGCACCCGCCGGCCGGGAGTGAAGCGGCTGACGTTCGCGAGGCCGGCGGCGTTGCCGGCGTGGCTACCGCCGGAGACCAGCAGGAGGCGGGTCTCCGGCCCCCAGCCGTCGTGCGAGGCGATGCCCGCGTCCGACATCCAGTTGACGTCGGAGAGGAAGTAGTTGTAGCCGTGGTGGGAGGAAGCGCGCTGGTCGACGCTGCCGTCGGGACGAATGCGGAACTGGACACTCTCCCAGTCGTCGCGGTGGTAGCCCTTCTCGCCCGCGATCGGCACGCCGCGCAGGGTGGCCGAATCGGCGTAGTAGGTCCAGTACTGGAGGTAGAGGTTGCCGGCCCGCTCGCCGGAGCAGTCGCCGCCGGCGGCTTCGGTCCGCTCCGCCTCGCTCTCGCGGCAGTCGATCACGTGGACGAAGGCGGTCACCGGCAGCCGCTTGTCCGTGCCGTGGATCAGTCCCTCCCCTGCGGCATCGCTGCAGGCGCTGTCGCGGCAGCGGCGGAAGTCGACCGGCACCGCGTGGGAGCCGCGCTCGAAGGCGAGCGTCGGCATGTGGCGGCGCACCAGCTGCCCGACCTCGGTGCCGTAGGCGGCGATCAGCGCCGGCTCGTCGCCGCAGCCGTCGGCCAGCGAGGCAGCGCAGAGGAGCCGATCGGCCAGGGCCCGCCCCAGCGTCGCCCCCGGCAGCCGCACTCCGGCCGCGATCGCGGCCAGCATCAGCGCCGAGACGAGCAGCATCGTCGCCACCCACTCGACCGTCCCCTGCCCCCGCTCCGAGCCCATGCGCCGACGCTACGGAGCGAGATTTGACGCGTGGGTGCCTAGAGTGCCGACTTCGTGTCGGAACGGTTGCGACTTCGGTTCGTCGGGGGACTGGCGCTTGCGGCTCTTCTATTCGCCGCCGGATCGGCGCAGGCCGACCAGCGCATCGAGATCGGCCGCTCGGTCGAGGGCCGGCCGATTGTCGCCTTCGAGAGCGGCCGTCAGGGCGCGCCGCTGAAGGTGCTGGTGGTCGGCGCGATCCACGGCGACGAGACGGCCGGGATGCGGATCGCCCGCCGCCTGATCCGCGCCGCGCCGATCGACCGCGTCCGCCTCTTCGTCGTCCCCACGGTCAACCCCGACGGCGTCGCCGCCGGCACCCGCGGCAACGCCCGCAGCGTCGACCTCAACCGCAACTTCCCCTACCGCTGGCGCCCCCTCGGCGGCGGCGAATACTCCGGCCGAGCCCCGCTCTCAGAGCCCGAGTCCCGCGCCGCCCACAAATTCATCCGCCGCATCCAACCCGACGTGACGATCTGGTTCCACCAACCCTTCGGCCTCATCGACCGCCCCGAAGGCAACCCCTTCGCCGCCCACCGCTTCGCCGAACTCATCGGCCTCCCCCTCGTCCGCCTCCGAGGCCCCTACCCCGGCAGCGCCCCCCGCTGGCAGAACCACCGCTTCAAGGCCACCACCGCCTTCGTAGCCGAGCTACCGCCCAGCGTCAGCCCCACTCTCATAAGCGAAGGCACCGCCGCCGTACGAACCCTTGCCTCCGAGCTGGCGAGTCCGAACCTGACCTCCCTCCGGCGGGTGGCACGGTAGGGGGACCTCCCCTGAGGAAGCTTTAGCTACCGGAAGGGGAGGTGGGTCCCCTACCGTGACAGGACCCGCCGGCCACAGCGCCCCGGCCCTAGGCAGTTAGCTACAGATTCCCGATCTCGGCCGCGATGTCCGCCGCGGCCTGTTTGGCGTCGGCAAACAACATCGAGGTGTTCGGTTCGTAGAACAGATCGTTGTCGATCCCCGCGAAGCCGGGGCTCAGCGAACGCTTGATCACGATCACCTCTTGGGCCTCGGAAACTTCGATGATCGGCATGCCGGCGATCGGCGAGTCGGGGTCGTTCTTCGCCGCCGGGTTGGTGACGTCGTTGGCGCCGATGACGACCGCCACGTCGGTGCGCGGCATCTCCGGATTGATCTCCTCCATCTCCTTGAGGTTCTCGTAGGCGACGTCGGCCTCGGCGAGGAGGACGTTCATGTGGCCGGGCATGCGGCCGGCGACCGGGTGAATCGCGTAGTTGACGGTGACGCCGCGTGCTTCCAGCTCGTCGGCGACCTCTTTGATCGCGTGCTGGGCCTGGGCGACCGCGAGACCGTAGCCGGGGACGATCACGACCGAGTCGGCGTAGGCGAGCTTGATCGCCGCGTCCTGGGCGCCGATCGAGACGTGGGGCCGCTCCTCGCCCGTGCCGCCGCCCCCGCCGGCGGGCGCGCCGCCGAAGCCGGAGAAGAGGATGTTGGCGACCGAGCGGTTCATCGCCGTCGCCATCTCCAGGGTGAGGATCGTTCCCGAGGAGCCGACCAGGGTGCCGGCGACGATCAGCGCGACGTTGTCGAGCGCGAAGCCGGCAGCCGCGGCGGAGAGACCGGTGAAGGCGTTCAGGAGCGAGATCACGACCGGCATGTCCGCCCCGCCGATCGGCAGGACGACAAGGTTGCCGAGCAGCCCGGCGGCGATCAGGATCGCGATGAAGGTCAGCTGCGAGGGATCGTCGTTGCCGACGGCGATGCTGACGCAGGCCGCGATGATCCCGATCACCAGGACGGCGTTGATCACCTGCTGGCCCGGCACCGCCAGCGGCCGGGTCGGGATCAGGTCCTGGAGCTTGGCGAAGGCGATGTTCGAGCCCCAGAAGGAGACCGAGCCGACGACGGCGGCGAAGAGGATGGGGATCAGGATGTCGAGCGGCACCGAGGAGAGGTGCCCGGCGTTGATCTCGGCGATCTCGTTGCGGATCTCCGACCAGGCGATCAGGGCGACCGCGCCGCCGCCGACGCCGTTGTAGAGGGCGACCATCTGCGGCATCTCGGTCATCTGCACCCGGATCGAGGCGATCACGCCGACCGCGGTGCCGATCCCGAGGCCGAGGGCGATCAGGCCCCAGTTGCCCATCCCGTCGAGCAGCAGGGTGGTGACGACCGCGACCGCCATGCCGGCGGCGGCGACCAGGTTGCCGCGCTTGGCGGTGGTCGGGTGGGTCCCCTGTTTGATCCCGATGATGAACAGCGAGAAAGCGACGATGTAGAGCGCGGTCGCGGCGTCGCCGCCCGACTTCAACACGGCCAGGAGCATCAGCTGTCCTTCCCGCTCGCGTCAGCCTTCGGTTTCGGCTTTTTGGAGAACATGCCGAGCATCCGGTCGGTGACCATGAAGCCGCCGACGATGTTGATCGCGCCGAAGGCGACGGCGATCGTGCCGATCACGTACTCGAGCCCGTCGTCGGCGTAGCCGAGCACGATCAGGCCGCCGAGCATGACGATGCCGTGGATCGCGTTGGTCTGCGACATCAGCGGCGTGTGCAGGGTGGTCGGCACCTTCGAGATCACCTCGAAGCCGACGAAGACGGCGAGCACGAAGATCGTGATCTCGGTCATCAGGTCCATGGCTACTTCGCTGCCCTCTCGTTCTTGATCTCGCCGCCCTGGGTGATGCAGGCGGCGGCGATGATGTCGTCCTCGAAGTCCACGTTGATCTCGCCCTCGTCGGTGACGATCAGGCCGAGCAGGTTCTCGAGGTTCTTGGCGTAGAGCTGGGAGGCGGGCGCCGGCATCTCCGAGGGGAGGTTGCGGGTGCCGATCACTTTCACCCCGCCCTCGACCACGGTCTGGCCGGGCTGGGTCAGCTCGCAGTTGCCGCCGGTCTCGGCGGCGAGATCGACGATCACCGAGCCCGGGGCCATGTTGCGGACCGCCTCGGCGGTGACCAGCAGCGGCGCCGGGCGGCCGGGGATCGCGGCGGTGGTGACGATGATGTCCTGTTTCGCCGCGTTCTCGGCGAGGGCGTCGCGCACCTGCGCGTTCTCCTCGTCGGTCAGCGGCCGGGCGTAGCCGCCCTCCCCCTCGGCGTCGGGGATGAAGTCCAGTTCCAGCGGCCGGCCGCCGAGCGAGGCGATCTGCTCCCAGGCGGCGCGGCGGATGTCGAAGCCGGTGACGATCGCGCCGAGGCGCTTGGCGGTGGCGACAGCCTGCAGGCCGGCGACGCCGGCGCCGAGGACGAGGACCTTGGCCGGCGGCACGGTGCCGGCGGCGGTGGTCATCATCCCGAAGAAGCGGCCCGACTCGCGGGCGCCGATCAGGGTCGCCGCGTAGCCGGCGGCGGCGGCCTGCGAAGAGAGGGCGTCCATCGCCTGGGCGCGGGTCGTGCGCGGGATCGCCTCCATCGCGAAGGCGGTGACGCCGGCGCTTGCCAGGGCCTTGTTGGTGTCGGCCGCGACCCAGGGGTTGAGGTGGGAGATCAGCAGCTGGTTGCCGTCGAGGCGGCCGATGGAATCGACGCTCGGCACCGCGACGTGGAGGACGATGTCGGCGCCCCAGGCGGCGTCGGCGGCGCCGATCTCGGCGCCGGCCTCCTTGTAGGCCTCGTCGGTGTGGCCGGCGGCCTCACCGGCGCCGGACTCGACGACGACGTCGACCTTCTCGTTTTTCTTCAGCGATTTGACGACGTCAGGGATCAGAGCGACGCGGCGCTCCCCCTCGGCGGTCTCTTTCGGCACTCCGATCTTCATAAGCGGCGCGGAAGATTATGCGATCGGGCCGGGGAAGCGTCCCGACCCCCGGGCGCAGCCCGCTTTCAGGCAGAGACTCCCGCCAGCGACGCCAGTCGCTCGAGGGTGTGAAGTTGCTGCTCCCGCTCGACGTGGACCGGCGAGCAGATCAGGCGGTCGATGCCGGCGCCGCGGAAGCGCTCGATCCGCTCGGCGACCTCGGCCTCGGTCCCGACCAGCGAGGTCGCCTCGACGATCTCGTCCGGCATCGCCTCGAAGGCGCCGCCGCGGTCGCCGTCCTGGAAGCGCTTCTGAACCTCGTCGGCGACGTCGCCGAAGCCGAAGCGGTGGGCGAGGTCGACGTAGAAGTTGGTCTTGCGGCTGCCCATGCCGCCGAAGTAGAGGACGAGGCCCGCCTTGACGACGTTCTTGGCCGCCTCCAGGTCGCCGTCGATCGCCACCTGCAGCGAAGGGCTGACCTCGAGGTCGGAGCGCTGCCGGCCGCCCTTGGCGAAGCCGGCCTCCAGGTGCTCTCCCCAGGTCTCCTCGAAGGCGTCGACGCTGAAGAAGATCGGGATCCAGCCGTCGCAGATCTCCGCCGCCATCTCCACCGATTTGCGGCCGATCGCGCCGACGAAGACGGGGATCTCGTTGCGCAGCGGGTGGAAGTTGAGCTTCAGCGGCTTGCCCTCGCCGCCGGGCAGTGGCAGCTGGTAGTGCTCCCCCTGGTGGTCTACGGGCCCCTCGCGGGCGATGATCTCGCGCACGACTTCGATGTACTCGCGGGTGCGGCCCCAGGGCTTGGCGTACGGCACTCCGTACCAGCCTTCGGAGACCTGCGGGCCCGAGGGGCCGAAGCCGAAGAGGAAGCGGCCGCCGGAGAGCTTGTCGATCGTCGCCCCGGCCATCGCCGCCGCCGCGGGCGGCCGTGCCGGCACCTGCATGATCGCCGCGCCGAGGTTGATCTTCTCCGTCTGGGCCGCCAGCCAGGCGAGCACGCTGACCACGTCGGAGCCGTAGGACTCCGCCGCCCAGGCCGACTCGTAGCCGAAACCCTCGGCGGCGCGGACGACTTCCGCCGCCTCCTCGCCGGCCGGGCCGATCCCCCAGTAACCAAGGTTGAGTCCGAGCTTCAAGCCCATCGCCCCCGCACCCTATTGAATAGGGAGCCTGATGGGTAACGGCGTTCCCACGATGGATCAAGGGCTCTCCGCCAAGGAGGCGGCAGCACGGCTGCGCAAGCTCGGCCCCCCGCCGGAAACCTCCTCGCGCTCGCTGGCAAGCATCGTCGCCGGCAACGTCTTCACGCTCTTCAACGCGATCATCGGCGCCTTCTTCCTGCTCGACATCGGGCTCGGGCTCTACGCCGACGCGATCTTCGGCCTGATCGCCGTCGTCAACTCCAGCATCGGCATCTACCAGGAGAAGAAGGCGAAGGAAACGCTGGACGAGATCGCCGTCCTCGTCGCGCCCCACGCGAAGGTCGTGCGCGACGGCGAGGTGGTCGAGCTGACCGCGAACGAGGTCGTCCCCGGCGACGTGGTCCAGGTCGGGCCGGGCGACCAGCTCGTCGCCGACGGCGAGGTGATCGCCTCGCGCGGGATGACGATGGACGAGTCGCTGCTGACCGGCGAGGCCGACGGCATCCAGAAGGCCGAGGGCGACCGCGTCCTCTCGGGTTCCTTCTGCATCTCGGGGTCCGGCCACTACGTGGTCGACGCGGTGCGCGAGGAGAGCTACGCCGGCCGCATCGCCGGCGAGGCGAAGACCTTCCGCCACCCGCCCTCGCCGCTGCAGGAGGAGGTCAACCGGGTGATCATCGCCTCCACCTACGTGATGCTGCCGCTGGCGGTGATCCTGATCGTCAGCCTCAACGTCCGCAGCGTCGACCTCGAGGAAGCGGCGCAGACGGCGACGGCCGGCCTCGTGACCCTGATCCCGGAGGGCCTGGTGCTGCTGATGAGCGTCACCTTCGCGGTGGCCGCGGTGCGCCTGGCGCGGCGCAACACGCTGGTCCAGCAGATGAGCGCGACCGAGAGCCTCGCCTCGGTCGACACGATCTGCGTCGACAAGACCGGGACGCTGACCGCGGGCGAGCTGCGGCTGACCGGGGTCGAGTACGCCGACGGGGTCGATCCGAAGTCCGGGGCGGCGGCGCTCGGACGCTTCGCCGCCAGCGCCGGCGACCGCAACAAGACCCTGGAGACGATCGCCCAGGAGTTCCCCGGCAAGGCCGGGACGGTGCGCGGCGAGGTGCCCTTCTCCTCGGAGTGGAAGTGGAGCGGCGTCTCCCTCGACGGGGGCGGCGGCGCCACCTACGTCCTCGGGGCGCCGGACATCCTCGCCGAGTCGGGGGCGCTGACCCTGCCGCCGGGCCTGGCCGCCAAGCTCGAGGAGGAGACCTCGGCGGGGCGGCGGGTGGTCGCCTTCGGGCAGACGAGCGAGGCGCTGCCGGACGACCCGGCGGCGGGCGGGGCGCCGCGGATGCAGCCGCTGGCGCTGGTGGTGCTGGAGGAGACGCTGCGGCCGGACGCGGCGGAGACGATCGCCTACATGCGCGAGGAGGAAGTCGACCTGAAGCTGATCTCCGGCGACGCGGCCGCGACGGTTACCGCGGTCGCCTACGCCGTCGGCGTGCCGCGCGACGCCGGAGTGGTCGAGGGCCCGGACCTGCCCGACGACCCCGAGGCGCTGGCTCAGGTGGCGCTCGAGAACACGATCTTCTGCCGGATCAAGCCGGAGCAGAAGAAAGCGCTGGTCGGGGCGCTGGTCGCCGCCGGCCGCTACGTGGCGATGATCGGCGACGGGGTCAACGACGTGCCGGCGCTGAAGCGGGCGCGGATGGCGGTGGCGATGGGCTCGGGCGCGCAGGTGACCAAAGGGGTCGCCGACGTCGTCCTGCTCAAGGACCAGTTCGCGCGGCTGCCGGAGGCGGTCGGCGAGGGGCGGCGGATCGCCCGCAACATCCACCGCCTCGGCCGCCTCTACCTGACCAAGACCGTCTACGCGGCGGCGCTGATCCTGCTGGTCGCGGTGCCCGGCTTCGCCTTCCCCTTCCTGCCGCGCCACCTGACGATCGCGGCGTTGCTGACGATCGGGATCCCCTCCTTCGTGCTGGCGCTGATGCCCTCCGACGGGCCGCTCTACCGCGGCCGGCTGCTGCGCGCGCTGGCCGCCTTCGCGGTCCCGGCCGGCCTGGGGACGGCGCTCGGCTCGATCCTCTCCTTCTTCCTCGTCGACACCGTCGCCGGCGCCAGCCTCGAAGCCGGGCGCACCGCCGCGACGACGACGCTGATCGTGCTCGGGCTCGCCTTCGTGCTGCTGCTGGAGCGCGGTCCCGGCCGCGAGCACATCGCGATCCAGGGCTACATGCTGGTGATGGTGATCAGCCTCGCCTCGGTCTTCGCCCTGATCCTCGGCATCGGGCCGGTCCGCGACTTCTTCGACATGGTCCTGCTCAACTCGACCCAGTGGTTCCTCGCCCTGTTCTCGGCGGCGATCGGCCTGATCATCGCCAGCCTGATGTGGAAACTGCCGCAGATCGAACGGCTGGAAGTACCTGGGGAGAGCTGACGAAGTCAGTCGCCCGCAGGCGGGGGCAATACGAACTGGGAGACGATGAGGTTGGCCGCGAGGCGGGGTTCGCTGCCCTCGCGGCGGCGCTCGATCCGGACCTCGATCACGACCGTGCTCTTGCCGACGTGCAGCGGCTCGGCCCGGGCCTCGATCTCGTCGCCGAAGATGCCGGCGGCGAAGACGTTCAGCTTCAGCTCGATCGTGGTGAAGTTGTGGCCGGGGGGGATGCAGCGGAAGGTCGACCAGGCGGCGACGGTGTCGCCGAGCGCGGTCCAGACGCCGCCGTGGACGAAGCCGCCGGGGTGCAGGTGGCGCTTGTCGACGACGATGCTGCCGCGGGCGTGGGAGTCCTCGACCTCGAGCGGCTCGATCCCGAGGTCGCCGGGGAAGCTGCCGGGGAGGAAGGCCCGGACCGACTCCGGGGTGATCGTCGAGCTGGGGTGCGGCTGATCGTTCATCGCCGCGGCAGCCTATCCGTCTGGATCGAGGCCGAAGCCCTCGAGGCCGTGGTCGCCGTAGGGCTCGTCGCGCTCGCGGACCGCCTCGCGGAAGCCCGACTCGGCGGCGCGGCGGACGAAGGCGTGGCCCTCCTCGGTGTGGCGGGCGATCCCGTCGAAGAAGGTGCCGAGCACCTGGGTCTGGGCGAGACCCTGGGCGTGGACGGTCTGGTTGACCAGCAGCTTCATCATCACCAGCTGGTTGACCGGCATCCGCGCGACCCGCTCCAGCAGGCGCTCGAAGCGCTCGTCGAGCCGGTCGGCGGGCGCCGCCTCGGTCGCCAGCCCCCACTCCGCCGCCTCGGCGCCGGTCAGCGAGTCGCCGGTCAGCAGCAGGCGCTTGGCCCGCATCGGCCCCAGCCGGCTCGCCCACATCGCGGTCGTCGGCGAGCCCCAGACGCGGGCCGGCGGGTAGCCGATCTTGGCGTCCTCGGCGATCACCAGCAGGTCCGAGCAGAGCGCCATGTCGGTGCCGCCGGCGACGCAGTAGCCGTGGACCTTGCAGAGGACCGGCTTCTCGGAGTGGAACAGGCTCATGAAGCCGCGCACGTTGCGGCTCATGAACTGATAGTCGACGACCGGGTCCCAGTTGGTGTCGGGCAGGTGGTTCCTGCCGATCGTCGCCGGGTCGAGCGGCGAGCCGGCGGGCGCCTCGCCCCCCAGCTCGCTCATGTCGCCCTCCGCGGAGGCGACCAGGTCGTAGCCGCCGCAGAACCCCGTGCCGTTGCCGGCCAGGGCGATGGCGTGGACCGCCGGGTCGAGGTTGGCCCGCTCGACGCACTCGGCCAGCTCGACCGGCATCCGCGCGGTGATCCCGTTCCCCCGCTCGGGGCGGTTCAGGGTGATGCGCGCGACTCGATCGCCGACCTCGTAGGTGAGCGTCTCGAGTCGCGCCATCGCGGTACTCCTAGTTCAGCCTTTCGACCAGCATCGCCTTGCCCTGGCCACCCGCCACGCACATCGTCTCCAGGCCGACCTGCTTGTCGTCGGTCTCGAGCACGTTCAGCAGGGTGCCCATGATCCGGGCGCCGGTCATCCCGAACGGGTGGCCGAGGGCGATCGCGCCGCCGTGGGTGTTGAGCTTGTCTTCGTCGATCCCGCATTCGGCCATGATCGGGATCACCTGGGCGGCGAAGGCCTCGTTCAACTCGACCCGGTCGACGTTGTCGATCGTCATCCCGGCGCGGTCGAGGACCTTCTTGATCGCGCCGATCGGGGCGACGCCCATCAGCTCCGGCTCGTTGCCGTGGGTGGCGGCGGTGATGATCCGGGCGCGCGGGGTGAGGCCCAGCTCCTTGGCCTTGGTGTCGCTCATCAGCAGCACCGCGGCGGCGCCGTCGTTGAGCGGGCAGGAGTTGCCGGCGGTGACGCCGCCGCCGCCGAAGGCCTCCGGCAGTTCGGAGAGCTTCTCCAGGGTCGAGGAGGCGCGGGGCCCGTCGTCCTTGGTGACCTCGGTGCCGTCCTCGAGCTTGACCGGGACGATCTCGCGGTCGAAGAAGCCGTCTTCCTGCGAGCGGACGGCGAGTTCCTGCGAGCGCTGCGCGAACTTGTCCATGTCGGCGCGGCTGACCTCGTACTTCTTGGCAACGTTGACGGCGGTCTCACCCATCGCGATGTAGGCGTTGGGCTGACCGTTGTTGCCTTTCAGGTTCTCGTTCTGGTCGGCCTCGCCGGCGGGCTCGGTGCGCTCGTTGTAGCGGCTGACGAACTCGACGCCGACGGCGAGGTAGGCGTCGCCCTCGCCGGCCTTGATCGCGTTGCCGGCGTGGCGGATCGCGTCGAGGCTGGAGGAGCAGTAACGGGAGACGGTGACCCCGTTGACCTCCTGCGGCAGCTTCTCGCTGAGCAGGGAGATGATGCGGGCGAGGTTGAAGGCCTGCAGGCCCTGCGGCATGCCGACACCGCAGAAGACGTCTTCGATCAGGGCGGGGTCGACCTCGGGGTTGCGCTCGAGCAGCTGGTCGACCACGTAAGCGCCCATCTCGTCGGGGCGCAGCTGGGCCAGCGACCCCTTGAAGGCACGGCCGATCGGCGTGCGGATGGTGTCGACGATGACTGCTTCGGGCATTCCGTATCTCCTTGAAAGCTTGGGAAGGGGCTTGCGACTGCGGCAGGAGGGTAGTTGACGGGCGATGCCGACGTCTCGTGCGGATTCACACGAAGTCTCGCCTGAGCGTCATATAGCTGCGTTACATTCGCCTCAATCCACCTCGCCCGTGAGGCGAGATTTGTCGCGAAGCGGCAACGAAAGGAGGGTCCTTCATGCCTGAGGGTTACTGCGTCAAGGAGCGCAAGAAGGTCGAGATCAAAGACGCCAAGCAGGTGACGATGAAGAACGGTCGGCCGGCGATCCAGGGTGTCTGCCCGGACTGCGGGACGAAAATCTTCAAGATCGGGAAACTCGAATAGGGCCCTCCCCGAGAGGGGTTTGAACCCGGCACTGCCGGGGAGCGTATGCCGGGTCGGATGATCCAGCTTGGAACTTCGACCCGGGGCGCGCTCAGCCGCGAACGCGACGTCCGCGAGGCCTACGCCGCCCATGCCGGCGAGCTGTACGGCTTCGCGGTTCGTTCGCTGGGGGACGCGGGGCTGGCCGAAGAGGCGGTGCAGGAGACCTTCGTCCGGGCCTGGCGGGCGGGCGACCGCTTCGACCCGAAGATCGGCTCGCTGCGGACCTGGCTGTTCGCCATCCTCCGCAACGTCGTCATCGACCTCGGCCGGGCGCGGGCGGTGCGGCCGGGGGTCGCCGAGGGCGGGATCGAGCCGAGCGTCGAGCCGCTGGACGACGCCCTGCTCGCCTGGCAGGTGGAGGAGGCGATGCGGCGGATCGGCGAGGACCACCGGCGGGTGCTGGTCGAGACCTACTACCGTGGCCGGCCCTACGCCGAGGTGGCGGAGGAACTGGGGGTGCCGGAGGGGACCGTGAAGAGCCGCGTCTACTACGGGCTGCGGGCGCTGCGGGTCGTGCTCGAGGAGATGGGCTATGAAGACTAGGCGTGACTGCCGGGAATGGCGCGAGCTGCTTGGCGCGCATGCGCTGGGACACCTGGAGGACGACGAGCGGGCCGGGCTGGAGGCGCACCTCGACGGCTGCGCCGAGTGCCGGGCCGAGCTGGCGTCGCTGCAGCCGGTGGCGCGGATGCTCCCCCACGCCGATCCGGAGCGGTTCGAGTCGGCTCCGCAGCCGCCGGCGGAGTTGGGGCAGCGGATCGCGGCGACGATCGAGGGTGAAAAGGAGCGGCTGCGCAAGCGCCGGCAGCGGCGCCGGTTCGGCGGCTTCGCGCTGGGCGGCGCGGCGGCGGCCCTCGCCACGGCGGTGCTGCTGCTCTTCGTCTTCGGCGGCGAGGAAGCGGGCCCCGAACGGCACGTCCAGTTCGCCTCGCTGCCGGCCGGGGTCAAGATCGACGCGACGCTCGAGCCGCACTCCTACGGGACCGAGATCCGCATGTACGTGCACGGGGTGGAGTCGGGAACGCTCTGCCGGGTGGCGCTGCGCGGTCCCAAGGGCGTCACCTATCCGGCCGGGACCTTCCGTTATCGCTGGGGAGACGACTCCGACGCCGTGCTCAGCTCGGCGCTCGACCTCTCGCGGACCCGGGCGGTCGTCGTCCACGCGGGCAGGCAGACCTTCGTCGCGCCGGTGAACCCGCCGGACGCGGCACTCAACCCCGGAAGCGAGGAGGAAGCGACGTGAAACGGATGACTTACGCAGCGACCCTGCTGGTCGTGCTGGCGATCGTGGTCGCCGGCTGCGGCGGCGGCGATTCGAGCAGCTCGGGCGGCGCCTACAGCGTCAAGGGCGGCGGTGGCTCCGGCGGCGGCGATTCGACGGCGAGCTCGGAAACGAAGCCGGCTTCGAGTGAAGGCACCGGCGGCGACGGCATCGTCTCGGCGGCGAAGGTCGGTGACCTGGGGACGATCCTCGTCACCTCCGAAGGCATGACCCTCTACGACTTCCACAAGGACAAGGGAGGCACGTCTGCCTGCTACGGCGCCTGCGCAGCCGCCTGGCCTCCGCTGCTGACCGAAGGCAACCCGCAGGCACAGGGGCCCGCCGAGCGGAGCATGCTGGGTACGACCAAGCGCAAGGACGGGACCGTCCAGGTCACCTACAACGGCTGGCCCCTCTACACCTACGTCGCCGACCAAGCACCGGGCGAAGCCAACGGCAACGACATCGACCAGTTCGGCGCCCAGTGGTACGCCCTCCAGCCCGACGGCCAAGAGCCCGAGGACTGAGCCGAGACACGCCCCGAGAGGCGCCCGCAGTTCCGTGGTTCCTTTGTCCTCTATTTCCGGACAAAGGAACTACGCCTCTCCATGCGGGGGGAGAGTTCGGACTGCGTGGTTCTTAAGTCCTGCATGTCAGGACAAAGGAACCACAAGAACAAGAGGACGGAATCACAGGGGCGGATTGCTGACAAGGCGACGGCCCAGGGCGGAGTAGTTTCGCTGGACCAGCTGAGAGACGAGGGCGTCTCTCGTCGGCGGGCTGCGGAACGTGCGCAGTCGAACTTGCTGCATCGCGTCCATCGTGGCGTCTATGCGGTTGGTCATCGGTCGGCTACGCGGGTCACGCATCTGCGGGCGGCGTTGCTGGCTTGCGGGGACGGGGCGGTGATCTCGCATGGGACGGCGGCGGCCTGCCATGGGCTCTGGGACGACTGGCCGCAGCTGATCGATGTGACCGTTCCTGTCGAGGCCGGTCGCAAGATCGACAGGGTCCGGTGCCGGCGCTGCCGATACCCCGAGCCGGAGGAAGTCGAGGTGCGCAACGGAATCGCCTGCACGACGGTTGCCCGGACGCTCGTCGACCTGGCAGGAATCGTCGGGCTGAGCAACCTCCGCAAGACGGTCGGCCGCGCCGCGATCCGCAAACGGCTCGACGTCCAGGCGGTCGACATCGCGATCTACAACGCAAAAGGCAGACCGGGACTGAAAAGGCTCGAACTGGCGCTGGTCCCCTACCGGACCAAGGACGGCAAGGCGCCCGATGTGCGCAGCGACTTCGAGACGCTGGTCCTGCCGGACCTGCTGGAGCTCGATCTACCGCGACCGCAGGTCAACGCCTGGCTTCACGTCGACGGCGAGCGCTTCCTGGTCGACTTCCTCTGGGAGGAGGCGATGGTGATCGTCGAAACCGACGGGCGGAAGACGCACGAGACGCCGACCGCCTTCCAGAGCGACCGCCGCCGCGATCAATTCCTGGCGGCGGCCGGCTACCGCGTGCTGCGCGTGACGTGGAGCCAGATCCACGGCGAACGCGCCGCGGTGCTGGCCCGCGTGAGCCGCGCCGTCAGTCTTCGGCGACGCCGCTGAGCTTGGCGCGCTTGCGCCAGGAGATCGAGGGCGGGACCAGCTCGCGGATCTCGGAGAGGAGGCGGGCGGAGAGGTGGCCGGGGTCCTCGCCGGGGCGGGGCTGGCCGCTGACGGGGTCGAAGAAGCGGAGGCGAATGCGGGGGCGACGGGGGAAGCTGGTCAGGTCGGTGGTGCCCTCGATCGCGACCAGGGTGACGTGCGCCTCGGGCACCTCCAGCGCGAGCCGGCCGACGCCGCTGCGTGCGCGCAGGACTTTGCCCTTCGAGCGGGTGCCCTCGGGGAAGACGCCGATGCAGGCTCCCGCGCGCAGGGTCTCGATCGCTTTCGCCAGCGCGTCCTTGTCGCCCTTGCCGCGCTGGATCGGGATCTGCCCCATGCCGTTGAGAATCGGGCCGAGGCCACGCACATCCCAGAGCTCCGATTTGGCGAGAGCGCGGATCTGGCGCCGCTTCAATGCGGCGATGCCGACCATCACCGGGTCCCAGTGGCTGTCATGGTTGCCGAGGATCAGCAGCGGGCCCTGCTCGGGCACCACCTCCAGCCCCTCGACCTGCATCCGGCCCCACCAGGCAACGGGCTTGTTGACGGTCATCGCCAGGCGGTAGGTGCGGGTTCGCTCGTTCATCGACGGGAAGTTCTACTGGATAGCCTCAAGCGCAGTGATGGCGAACGCAGAGCGCAGCGGCGGGATCGAGGTGGAAGGTCTCGTCCGCGAGTTCAAGAACGGGCCGCGGGCGGTCGACGGGATCGACCTCGAGGTCGCCCAGGGCGAGATCTACGGCTTCCTCGGCCCCAACGGCGCCGGCAAGTCGACGACGGTGCTGATGCTGACCACGCTCCTCCCTCCCACCGCCGGCAGCGCCCGCGTCGCCGGCTTCGACGTGGTCGCGGACGGACCGAAGGTGCGCGCCTCGATCGGCGCCGCGCTGCAGGAGGCCGCCCTCGACCCGCTGCTGACCGGCCGCGAGCACATGCGCCTGCAGACCGCGCTCCACGGCCTCGGCAAGGCAGAGCGCGAGAGCCGCGGCAACGAACTGCTGGAGCGGGTCGGGCTCGCCCACGCCGCGGACCGCAAGGTCGGCGGCTACTCGGGCGGGATGAAACGCCGGCTCGACCTCGCCCTCGCCCTCGCCCACCGGCCGCGCATCCTCTTCCTCGACGAGCCGACCACCGGGCTCGACATCCAGAGCCGCACCGCGCTGTGGGAAGAGGTCGCCCGGCTCGCCGCCGAGGACGGCGTCACCGTCTTCCTCACCACCCAGTACCTGGAGGAGGCCGACGCGCTCGCCAACCGGGTCGGGATCATCGACCACGGCAAGATCGTCGCCGAGGGGACCCCGGCCGAGCTGAAGGCCGAAATCGGCCGCCCGACGGTCGAAGCCGTTCCCCGCGAGGAGTCCGAGCGCGAGCGGATGGCCACCGTCCTCGAGCGCTTCGGAGAGTCCGCCGGCTCCTCCCCCCGCGGCGTCGCCGTCCGCCTCGCAGGCGGCGAGTCGCAGCTGGCCGAGGTGGTGCGGGCGCTCGACGCCGAGGGGATCGCGATCGAGCACCTGCAGCTGCACGCGCCCTCGCTCGACGACGTCTTCCTCGCCAAGACCGGCCGCTCGCTCGAGGGCGCCGACGAGGCCGAGGCGCCGGAGCCGGAGGCCGTCGCCCCGTGAGCCACGGGCTCCGCACCCAGGTCGGGCAGCTGGCGCGCCGCTCGGTGCTGCGGACGATGCGCCAGCCGGCGCAGATCGTCCCCGCCCTCGTCTTCCCGATGTTCCTGCTCGCGGTCAACGCCGGCGGCCTCAAAGACGCCACCAGCCTGCCCGGCTTCCCGACCGACTCCTACCTCACCTTCATCCTCGCGGTGCCGTTCATCCAGGGCGCCCTCTTCTCGGTGATGAACTCCGGCACCGACCTCGCCCGCGACATCGAGACCGGCTTCCTCAACCGCCTCGCCCTCACCCCGCTGCGCGGCGTCGCCCTGCTCAGCGGCCTGCTGGCAGGGGCCTTCCTGCTCGGCGTCGTCCAGGCCTTCGTCTACCTAGCGGTCGGGCTGATCGCCGGTGCCGAGCTCGCCGCCGGCCCGGCCGGGGCGCTGGTCATCCTCGCCCTCTCGGTCTCGATCACCGTCGCCTTCGGCACGATCGGCCTCTTCGCCGCCCTGCGCTTCGGCTCCGGCGAGGCGGTCCAGGGCCTCTTCCCGGTCTTCTTCGTCTTCCTCTTCCTCTCGGCGATGGCGCTGCCGCTCGACCTGCTGACCACCGACTGGTTCCACACGATCGCCAGCATCAACCCGATCACCTACCTGCTGGAGGCCTTCCGCTCGCTGCTGATCGAAGGCTGGAACCTCGGCGACCTGGCGCTCGGCTTCGCGATCGCGGCGGCAATCTTCGTCCTCGGGATGGCGGCCGCGACCAGCGCCCTGAAGACGAGGTTGGTGCGCACGTGAACGAGGCCCGCCCCGCCCCCACCGTTGCCGTCGCCCGCGCGGTCGCCTGGCGCAGCATCCACAACTTCCTCACCAACCCCGCCTTCTTCTTCCCGGCGATCCTCTTCCCGCTCTTCTTCCTCGTCTCCTTCGCCGGCGGCCTGGCGGCGATCGGCAACGTCCCCGGCTTCGACTTCCCCAGCGGCTACACCGCCTTCCAGTTCGTCTTCGTGCTGCTGCAGTCGGCCGCCTTCGGCGGCGTCTTCACCGGCTTCGCGATGGCGCGCGACTTCGAGACCGGCTTCGGCCGCCGCTACATGCTCGCCGCAAGCCGCCGCAGCGGCATCGTCCTCGGCTACTCGCTGGCGGCGATCTTCCGCTCCTTCCTCACCTGGGCAATCCTCACTGCGGTGGCGCTGATCGCCGGGATGGAAGTAGCCGGCAGCGCCGGAGAAATAGTCGCCCTCTACGCCCTCGCGGTCCTAGTCAACATCGCCGCGACGATGTGGGCGGCCGGCGTGGCGCTGCGCGTCCGCTCGATCCAGGGCGGCCCGCTGATGCAGTTCCCCGTCTTCCTGATCCTCTTCCTCGCCCCCGTCTACGTGCCGCTCGACCTGCTGAGCGGCTGGATCCACGCGGTCGCCTCGATCAACCCGGTAACCGCCCTCCTCGAGGCAGGCCGAGGCTTCATCAGCGGCGACCCCGTCCTAGTCGGCGCCGCCTTCGCGATCGGGGTCGCGCTCTCATTCCTCTTCGCCCTCTGGGCCAGGGGCGGCCTCCGCAGCGCCGAAGCCGCCGGCTAGCCGAGGAACCGAGCGTGTGGCCGGCGGAGAGAGGTGGGGTCCTCCAGGCGCTCAACGCCGAGCCATAGCGAGGGGTGCCTGGAGAACCCCATCTCTCTCCGCCCCTCGCCCCCAGAACGATTCGAGATTTCTAAGTGACGAAAGTCACGCCGCCCCTACCGCAACAAGGCGAATCTCCACTTCTTGGCTCTCTGCAACGAAATCCGGCACCTGTAGTCAAACCCGACGATCTAAAGTGTCATTTGTGACGCAGAGACCCCTGGAGCTGATCCTTGCCCGCAACCTGATGTCGGCCCTCTCGACGCCGGCGTTCCTGGTCGACGAGGGCGGCCTGCTCGTCTTCTACAACGAAGCGGCCGGGATGCTGCTCGGCAAACGCTTCGAGGAGCTCGGCACGGTCGGCCCGCAGGAGTGGGGCTCGCTGTTCGGCCCCTTCGACGAGAGCGGCGAGCCGATCCCCTACGACGACCTGCCGCTGGTCCGCGCCGTGCGCGCCGGCCGCCCCGCCCACGCCGAGTTGACCGTCCGCTCGACCGACGGCACCCGGCACGAGGTCGAGGTCTCGGCCTTCCCGATCCTCACCGCGCACGGCTCGCAGGGCGCGATCGCCGTCTTCTGGCCCTCGCTGCGCAACGGCAACGGAGCGCTGCCGGCGTGAAGGTCAAGCTCTGGGGCACGCGCGGCTCGATTCCCGCCCCGGGGCCGGAAACCATCCGCTACGGCGGCAACACCTCCTGCGTCGGCGTCACCCTCAGCGACGGCTCGATGCTGGCGCTCGACGCCGGCACCGGCATCCGCTGCCTCGGCCTGGCGCT
Source organism: Solirubrobacterales bacterium (assembly GCA_036280195.1). Classification (GTDB taxonomy): domain Bacteria; phylum Actinomycetota; class Thermoleophilia; order Solirubrobacterales; family 70-9; genus VAYN01. The sequence goes on from DASURF010000078.1 coordinate 30,181, forward strand.
GCCCGACGAGCCGACCCGGCTGCACATCCTCCTCACCCACCTGCACCTCGATCACATCCAGGGCCTGGTCTTCTTCGCCCCCGCCTTTCGCCCTCAAACCGAGATCGTGATCTGGGGGCCGGCCTCGCCCGAGGCCTCGCTGCGCGACCGCATCGCCCGCTACATCTCCGCCCCGCTCTCGCCGGTCGAGGTCCGCGAGCTTCCCTGCGACGTCTCCTTCCGCCACTGTCCCCAGTCGGAGTGGGAGATCGGGTCCGCCCGGATCAGGGCCGGCTCCGTCGCGCATCGCGGCCCCACGCTCGGCTTTCGGATCGACGACGGCGACACCTCGCTCGCCTACATCCCCGACCACGAGCCCGCGCTGGGAGCCGATCTGGAGGCGCTCGACGAGAGCTGGATCTCCGGCTTCGACCTCGCCCGCGACGCGACGATGCTGATCCACGACGGCCAGTACTCCGACACCGAGTACCCCGAGCACATCGGCTGGGGCCACTCGGCCCTGTCCCATGCGCTCTCCTTCGCCCGCCGGACGGGGGCCGAGC
>DASURF010000079.1:0-10951 GCA_036280195.1 Solirubrobacterales bacterium
CGAACTCGCCCGCCTGCGGACCCGCTTCGTCAACGTCCCCGACGCCCCGGTGACCAAGTTCACGATGAACCTCTTCGGCGGCAAGAAACGCGGCCTTCTGGAAAACAGCCGCAACCTCTGCAAGACCGACCGCCGGGCAAGGCTCTCCTTCACCGCCCAGAACGGCCTGGTGCGCAACTCCATGCCGCAGATCGCGACGAGCTGCGGCAAGAGCAAGAAGAAGCGCTAGTTAACTAGGATGCGCCGCAGTGGCGCGCTTCTCGCTCCTTCCTCGCGACCGGACCTTCTTCGACCTCTTCATCCAGGCGGGTCAGAACACGCTGCACGCGGCGCGGCTGCTCGACGAGATGATGCACACCTGGCCCGACTCGGGCGGGCTCTCGCGCTCGATCGTCGAGGCCGAGAACGAGGGCGACAAAATCACCCACGACATCGTCCAGCGCCTCAACTCGACCTTCGTCACCCCGATCGACCGCGAGGACATCTACGGCCTGGCGACGCAGATGGACGACATCGTCGACTACACCGAGGAGGCCGCCGACTTCCTCGGTCTCTACAAGATCGAGGCGCCGATGGAGCAGGCGCAGGCGCTGACCAAAGTCCTCGTCGCCTCCTGCGAACAGCTGGCGATGGGCCTGGAGAACCTGCCCTCGTTCAAGGACCTCGACAAGTACTGGATCGAGATCCACCGGCTCGAGAACGACGGCGACCGGGTCTCCCGCGACGCCGTCGCCTCGCTCTTCTCCAACGGCATCGACCCGATGGTCGTGATCCGCTGGAAGGACATGTTCGCGGTGCTCGAGGAGGCGATCGACGCCACCGAGACCGCCGCTCAGATCCTCGAGGGCATAGTCATCAAAAACTCGTGACGGGCTGTCGTGGATAGCGACATCATCCTCGTCATCGTCATCGCCACGGCGCTGGCGTTCGACTTCACCAACGGCTTCCACGACACGGCCAACGTCGTCGCCACCTCGATCTCGACCGGGGCGGCGCGGCCGCAGGTGGCGATCGGGTTCGCGGCGCTGCTCAACTTCGTCGGCGCCTTCATCTCGATCAGCGTCGCGGCGACCGTCGCCAAGGACGTGGTCGACGCCGAAGTGATCACCCCGACGATCGTCTTCGCCGGCCTGATCGGGGCGATCGCCTGGAACCTGATCACCTGGTATTTCGGGCTGCCCTCCAGCTCCTCGCACGCGCTGATCGGCGGCGTCGTCGGTTCCGCTGTCGCCGCGGTCGGGTTCGACGCGGTGATCGCCGAAGGGGTCGTCGGCAAAGTCCTGATCCCGGCGGTCGTCGCCCCGGTCCTCGCCTTCCTCGTCGCCGGGATCACGATCGGGATCTCCTACCGGGTGGTCGGCAAACAGCGGCCGGGCATCGTCACCCGCGGCTACCGCTACGGGCAGATCGTCTCCGGCGGCCTCCTGGCCCTCGCCCACGGCACCAACGACGCCCAGAAGACGATGGGGGTGATCACGCTTGCGCTGATCGCCAACGGCACCCTCGGCGCCGAAGCCGACCCGCCGTTCTGGGTGATCGCCTCGGCCGCGACGGCGATCGCACTGGGGACCTACAGCGGCGGCTGGCGGATCATCAAGACCACCGGCACCCGGATCATCAAGATGGACGCGGCGCAGGGCTTCTCGGCTCAGGGGGCGGGCGCGGCGGTGATCCTCGCCTCGACGCACTACGGCTTCCCGCTCTCGACCACCCACGTGATCAACGGCGGCGTGATGGGCTCCGGGGCCGCCAAACGGCTCTCGGCGGTGCGCTGGGGCGTCGCCGGCAACATCTTCATGGCCTGGGTGCTGACGCTGCCGGCGGCGGCCGCGATCGGCGGCCTCACCTACGGCTTCACGCGGATCTTCGGCACCGGCGCGCTGGGGCCGGTCCTGGTCACCCTGATGGCGCTCTCGCTGGTCGCCGCCGCCTTCGCGCGGCGGGCCGAGCGCGGCGCCCCGGTCGAGGCGGCCGGCGGTTGATCGCCACGATCGTCCACACCGACGAACTGCTGCAGACGGTCGCCGCCGCCTCGGTGACCGGGATCGGCGTCACCTTCCTCTTCTCGCTCGGGATCTGGGGGGCCGGCCAGTTCGCCGAGCTGAGCCGCGGCGAACGCCCGGTGGCGGCGACCGCGGCCGCCGTGGTCGGAACGCTGGCCTTCGCAGCTGTCGCCGCCGCCGTGATCATCGGCATCGTCGTGATGACCCACAAGTAGGGCCGCGTCGTCAGCTGAGGGTGTTGGCGTCCATCCAGACCCGCCAGATCGCCGCGATCGAGGCGGCGAGCAGGAGGATCCAGAGGAGGGTGCCGCCGCCGGTGGAGAAGAGCTTGTCGGTGCCGGCGATCAGCAGCAGGATCATGCCGACGGCGCCGTAGAGGATCGCGCGGCGGCCCTCGGTGAGGGTGGCGAGGGTCAGCTGGTTCTCGCGAGAGAGCGTGTAGACCATCCAGGCGATCCCGGCCATCAGCGCCATCGTCAGCGCCGTGATCAGCGCTTCCGCGGCGTTGCCGCCGCCGGGCAGGAAGGCGACGACCAGGGCCAGCAGCATGATGATCGCGACGTTGCGAGCGGCTTTCACAGCTCCAGTGTAGGGGTGGCGTTGACAGTGCCGTAACGGAGTCGGCGCTGAGAATTTGCGATCTGCGCGCCACGTGTGCGCCCTTCCTCGGCACGGTAGCGCCATGCCATCGGGAGCCGGGGAAGCAGCGCACGGGGAGGAGGGGACCGCTTCGGTCGAGCTGGTCGCGGTGGTGCCCTTCCTGCTGCTGGCGGTCCTGGTGGCGGCGCAGATCGCGCTCGCCGGGCAGGCGCTCTGGTCGGCGAGCGTGGCCGCGCGGGCGGGGGCGAGGGCGGCGCTGGTCGGCGGGGACGCCTCCGCCGCCGCGCGCTCCTCGCTGCCGCCCTCGATGCGCAAAGGGGCGCGGGTGGAGGAGGACGACGGGGTGGGGGTGGGCGTCGAGGTGCCGGCGCTGATCCCCTCCCTGCCGCGAATTCGCATCGAAGCCCGCAGCGGTCTGGAGCCGGGCGATGGCTGAGCGCGGACAGGCGACGGTCGAGCTCGTCGCGGCGCTGCCGGCGCTGCTGCTGGCCGCGCTGGTCGCCCTGCAACTGCTGGCGGCGGGGTACGCGATGACCTTGGCGGACGGGGCGGCGGAGGCCGGCGCGCTGGCGCTGGCTTCGGGCGGGTCGGCGGCCGAGGCGGCTCGCGCGGCGCTGCCGGGCTGGGCGGAGGACGACGTCTCGGTGAGGGTCGAGGGCGGCAGGGTCTCGGTGCTGCTGCGGTCGCCGTCGCCGATTCCGGCGCTTTCGGAGCGGATGGCGGTCAGCAGCAGCGCCGCGGCGAGGCCGGCGCGATGACCGTCGCCACTCCTGAGCGGTCGGAGCCGACGGTCTTCGTCAACCCGCTGTCGGGCGGTCCCGTCGTCCTCGCCACCGCCGTCGGCGAGGCCGAGGGTGCGCGCGGCGCGGCGGCGGCGCTTGCCTGTGCCGCCGCCGGTGGGGACGAGGCCGCCCTGCTGGTCGACGTCGGCGGCAGGGCGCCGCGGCCGACGCTGATCGCCTCCGCCGCCGCGCAGAAGCTCGAGGAGCGGCTGCGGGCTCGCCTGCCCGAAGCGCGCGTCGCCGCCCGCGGCCAGGTCTGCCACCTTGCGGTCGGGGCGGATGGCGATGGACTCCAGGACGCCGCTGCCGCGGTCGACGTAGCCAGGGGCGTCACCGCGGTGCTCCACCTGCCGCCGCAACTGCTGCAGCAGGCCCTGGGCGAATCGCGCTTGCGCCCGACCGGCGTCCTCCTGCGTGCCGACCTGCCTGACGACCGCGCCCTGGTGGCATTGGCGGCGCGCGATCTGCTCGGACGTGGCCTCGCGGTCGGGGTCGTCAAGCACCGCCTCGGCTGGGTCGCCGAGCGCCGCGCGCACTTCGGCGTGCTGCCGGTCGGGTCGCCTGGCGGGCTCCCCGAGCGCCTGGTCCGGCGCCTCGGCGGCGGTCGCCGATGAAGCGCGAGGAGGGCCAGGCGCTGATCCTCGCCCTCGGCGGCGCCCTTGCCCTGGTTGCGGGCGCCCTCGCCTTGGTCGCGATCGCCGGCGCGGTCACCGGCAAGGGGCGCGTGCAGCGAGCGGCCGACCTGGTGGCGATCTCCGCCGTGCGCTCGATGCGCGACGACCTGCCGCGGCTGCTCTCGCCGGTGCGACTGGCCGACGGCCGTCTCAACCCACGCCACGTCGACAAGCCGACCTACCTGGCGCGGGCGCGGCTGGCGGCTTTGGCCGCGGCGCGCGCGAACGACGTCGCCCCCGACCGCGTCCGACTGCGCTTTCCCGATCGCGACACGTTCGCGCCGGTGCGAGCGAAGGCGGAGATCGTCGCGGGCCTGCGGGAAAGCGACGGCCACCGGGTCGAAGCTTCGGCGGTGGCCGAAGCGGCCGCTCCCTACGGCGCGACGACGGCCGGCGGCGGTACGGCGATGGCCACGGGTGGCGGCTACGGCGGGACCCTCGTCTTCAGGGATGGAGAGGGAATCCGTCCGGACGCGGCGGCCGCCTACGACCAGATGGCCGCCGCCGCCCGATCCGACGGGGTCGTCCTCGTGGTCGTCTCCGGCTTCCGCTCCGACGCCGAGCAGGCGGAACTGTTCGCCGCCCACCCCGACCCGACCTGGGTCGCCCCGCCGGGTCAGTCGCTCCACCGCTGCGCCACCGAGCTCGATCTCGGCCCGTCCTCCGCCTACGGCTGGCTCGCTGCCAACGCCGGTCGCTTCGGCTTCGTCCAGCGCTACAGCTGGGAGGCCTGGCACTACGGCTTCGTCAGCGGCCCGGCGCCGTGCTCGCCCGAGGGCGAAGCCGTCCCAACCGACGAGGGAGGGGCGGAGGCTCTTGCCTCGACCAGCCTGCCTTCTTTCGTTCCCGCGCAGTACCGCCAGCCGATCCTGCGCTCGGCCGCGCGCTGGGGCGTGCCGCCGGCGCTGATGGCGGGGCAGCTGATGGCGGAGTCGGGCTTCGACCCGAACGCCGGCTCGCCGGCAGGCGCCCAGGGCATCGCGCAGTTCATGCCGAGCACCGCAGCCGCCTACGGGCTCACCAACCCCTACGACCCGGTCGCCGCGATCGACGCGCAGGGCCATCTCATGTCCGACCTACTGCGTCAGTTCGGTTCGCCGGAGCTCGCCCTCGCCGCCTACAACGCCGGCCCGGCCCCGGTCGAAGCCTGCCACTGCATCCCGCCCTATCCCGAGACTCAGGCCTACGTCACCCGCATCCTCGCCCTGATCGGCGGGGCGGGCGCGATCACGATGCCGAGCTTCGAAGTGCGCCTTGTCGAATAGCGAATAAATGCACGTATCACGCGTGATACTTTGGAGGAATGAGCAACGTGAGCATCAGAGAACTGAGGAACAACGGTGGAGAGATAGTGGACAGGGCCGCTGGTGGCGAGAGGATCACGATCACCCGCGCCGGGAAGCCGGTGGCCGAACTGAACCCGCTGCGGCCAGAGCTGACCGCCGACGTGATCCTCGAGAGGTGGCGGCGGCTTCCGCCGATCGACTACGAGGCCTTCCGGGCCGATGTCGACGAGGTCATGGGGGCTCTGATCTTCGATGAGTGAGCTGCGTGGCGGGCACCCGCGAGCGATTCTCGATACCTCGGCGCTCATCCACCTTGAGCGCTTTCCGAGCGTCGAGCTTTTGCCGCGCGTGCCGATGATCACCGCGATAACCCTGGCTGAGCTCAGCGTCGGCCCCTTGGTCGTGAAGAGCGATGTAGAGCGCGCCCGTCGGGTTGCGCACCTTCAGCAGGTGGAGGCGTCCTTCACTCCGCTGCCGTTCGATGTCGATGCCGCGAGAGCCTTCGGTGGCGTTGCCGCTTCGCTGCGACAGGCGGGCCGCAAGGTCGCGGCGCGTCGTAGGGACGCGATGATCGCGGCGATCGCGTTGGCGAACCAATTGCCGGTGTACACCTGTAACGCACGGGACTTCGAAGGCATCGACGGGCTCGAGATCGTCGCGATCCCGGTCCCGGCCTGAGTCGATGTCGAAGCCGACGCTCCTCCTCCAGCTCAGCGACCTCCACATAGGTGGGAACGAGAACGGTGTCGACCCGCTTCCGCGTCTTGAAGCGGTCGTGGAGGCGGTGCGGGCGCTGCCGAACCGCCCCGACGCGGTGCTGGTCTCAGGGGACCTGACCGACGATGGTGCCGAGGCCGGTTACCAGGTGGCGCGCGACCTGCTGGAGCGTCTAGAGGCCCCGCTTCACGTCCTGCCTGGCAACCATGACGATCGTCGCCGCCTGCGCGCAGCGTTCGACCTTTCGGGACAGGGGGACGAGCCGGTCCGCTACTCCGTCGACGTCGGCGAGCTGCGGCTCGTGGTCTTCGACTCCAACGTCCCGGGCCAGGATCCAGGGCGTTACGACGACGAACAGCTGCACTGGCTCGACGCCGAGCTCGGTGCAGAGTCCGATCGGCCGACGCTGCTGGCGCTCCACCACCCGCCCCTCGCCACCGGCATCCCGGAGTGGGACGAGATCAACCTCGAGCCGGGTCAGCGACAGCGCCTCGCGGAGGTGGTCGCCCGGCATCCGCAACTGCGCGCGATCGTCGGCGGTCACCTGCATCGCCTCGCTGCGTCGGCCCTGAGCGGTTGCCCCGTCGTCTCCGCTCCGAGCACCTACCTGCAGGTGCGGCCCAACTTCCACCGCGACGAGGTCGAGTTCGTCGATCCGCCGGGGTTCGCCATCCACGTCCTGCGCGACGGCGAGCTGGCTTCGCAGATGGAATCGGTGCCGCTGCAGTCCCGCTAGGCGCGGGGCTTGACCGCCGCCGGCTCCAGGTGCTCGTGCACGAAGCGGACCACCGCGGCGCCCTCGCCGACGGCGATCGCGCAGCGCTTGATCGAGCCGGAGCGGACGTCGCCGGCTGCGTAGACGCGCGGGAGGCTGGTTTCGAGCAACCCGTCGGCGCCGGCCTCGCCGCCGGTGAGGATGAAGCCCTTCTCGTCGCGGGCGACGGTGTCCCCGAGCCAGTCGGTGCAGGGCGAGGCGCCGAGGAAGAGGAAGAGGTACGAGTAGGGGAGGCGGGTGCCGTCGGTCAGCGTCACCGCTTCGAGCTCGTCGTTCTCCCCGTGCAGCTCGGCGATTTCGCTCTTGTCGCGGACGGTGACGCCGTAGCGGTCCAGCTCCTCGATCAGGTAGCTGGACATCGTCTCGGAGAGGTCCGCGCGGCGGTGCAGGAGCGTCACCAGGGCGCCGCCGCGGGCGAGCCAGACGGCCGCCTGTCCCGCCGAGTTGCCGCCGCCGACGACCCCGACCCGCTGGCCGCCGCAGATCTGCGCCTCCGGCGGCCCGGCCGCGTAGAAGACGCTCAGCCCCTCGTAGAGCTCCAGGTCGGCGACCGGCAGTTTCCGGTACTCGGCCCCGGTCGCGATGACCACCGCCCGCGCCGAGATCTCGTTGCCCTCTTCGAGCCGCACCAGGTGGCGCTCCTCGCCGGGCTCCAGCGCCGCCACCCGGTAGGGCGTCGCGGTGCGGGCGTTGAACTTGCGCGCCTGGGTGACGGCGCGGCTGGTCAGCTCGGTGCCGGTGATGCCGGCGGGGAAGCCGAGGTAGTTCTCGATCCGCCGCGAGGTGCCGGCCTGGCCGCCCAGCCCGGTGCTCTCGACGACCAGCGTGTCCAGCCCCTCCGAGGCGCCGTAGACGGCGGCGCCGAGCCCGGCGGGGCCACCGCCGATCACCAGCAGGTCGACCTCCTCCCGCGGTTCCAGCTCGAGCCCGATCCCCAGCCCGCGGGAGAGCTCGCCGCCGCTCGGCGCCCGCATCTCGCCACCGCCCGGCAGCCGCACCAGCGGGATCTCGGCCGCGTCGACTCCCTCCAGCGCCTGCGCCGCCTCGGCGTCCTCCGCCGGGTCGGTCCAGGTGTAGGGGAGGCGCTGGCGTTTGGCGAAGTCGATCAGCTGCCGGGTCGCGGCCGAGTCGCGCGGGCCGACGATTTCGACCCCGATCCCCTGTCGCTGCTGCAGCAGCTCGCGCCGCTGGATGAAGGCCGAGAGAAGGATGTCGGAGAGCGGCGCGTCCTCGAGCAGCAGCTTGCGCAGCTCCTCGCGCTCGACCGCGACGTAGCGCATCGGCTCCGTCACCACGGCGGTGAGGAAGACCGTCTGGCCGGTGAGCAGGTTCATCTCGCCGAGGAAGCCGGCGGCGCCGTGGCGGACGATCTCCTGCCCGGAGGCGTCGAGCACCGCCGCCTCGCCCTCGAGGATGGCGATGAACGGGTAGGTCTCGTCGCCGATCCGGAACAGCTCCTCGCCGATCGCCGCGGTCCGCTCCTCGCCGTGCTGAGCCAGCGTTGCGAGCTGGCTGTCGGAAAGGACTCGACTGACCGGGCTGACCACGCGTCAAGGCTACTGAGCACGGGTAGGCTGCCATTGAAGTCAGCGACGAGAGGAGCCCCGATGCGCAACCCCTTCACCCACAAGAAGCTGGACGAGGTAGAGGACTCGGCGGCCGGCCACGGCTACGGCGACCGGATGGAGGCCCGCTTCGCGAAAGGCGACCTCGAGGCCGAGAAGACGGGTTTCAGCTTCCACCGGATCAAGCCGGGCAAGCGTCAGCCCTTCGGCCACCGCCACGACGAGGCCGAGGAGGTCTACGTGGTGGTCCGCGGCAGCGGCCTGCTCAAACTCGACGACGAGATCATCGAGGTGGAGACGCTCGACGCGATCCGCGTCGCACCCGAGGTGATGCGCGCCTTCGAGGCGGGCGACGAAGGCCTCGAGGTGATCGTCTTCGGCCCGCACCACGAGGGCGACGGCGCGATCGACCCGGAGTTCTGGACCGAGTGAGCGCGGATAGACTGCCGCCGATGCCAACCCAGGTAGAGGGGGTCGAGGGGATGAAGGCGCTGGTCGGCCAGGAGGTCGGGCCGAGCGAGTGGCGCACGATTACCCAGGCCGACATCGACGCCTTCGCCGAGCTCTCCGGCGACCACCAGTGGATCCACGTCGACCCCGAGCGGTCGAAGACCGAGAGCCCCTACGGCACCACGATCGCCCACGGCAACCTCACCCTCGCCACCGTCGACGGCTTCCGCGGCGAGTTGATCGCCTCCACCGGCTTCGCCCTCGGCGTCAACTACGGCTGGAACAAGATCCGCTTCCCGGCCCCGGTCCCGGTCGACTCCCGCATCCGCGCCAAGGCCGAGGTCGTCTCGGTCGAGGACAAGGGCGGCAACTGGTACGAGGTCGTCACCCGCTTCACCCTCGAGGTCGAGGGCGGCGACAAGCCCTGCTTCGTCGGCGACTCGGTGACGCGGGTAATGGCCGCCTAGCTCGGCCCTGCCGCAGCAACAGCCGCATCCTTCTTGACTCAGAGGGCTTTGAGTATTTAGTCTGTCCCCGACCTTCGTTCGCAGGCTGTGGGGAGAGGAGCAGGAAAGATGCGAGGAGCACGTGCCGTTCTGCTGTCGGCGGTTGCCGTCAGCGCCATGGTGGTCGCCGGGATCGTCGCGGCACCGGCGCTGGCGCTGTCGCCGTCGGTCGAAACCCTGCCCGCCTCCTCGGTCAAAGAAACCGAGGCGACCCTCAACGGCAAAGTCAATCCCAACGGCCTCGAAACCCAATATTGGTTCGAATACGGCACGACCGTGTCCTACGGGTCGAAAACGGCGGAATTCAGCGCCGGGTCGGGAAGCAGTGCGGTCGAAAAAAGCCAGACAGTCTCCGGCCTGACCAAAGTGACCGACTACCACTATCGGATCGTGGCAAAAAACTCGTCGGGAACCAGCTTCGGCGCCGATCAGACATTCAAGACGGTCGGGCCGCCGGAAGCGCTGACGGTCAGCGTCGAACCGCACGCTTCCGGAGAAGGGGCGACGCTCAAAGCCTGGATCCAGCCATCCGGTCAGGCGACCACCTACCAGTTCGAATACGGGACCAAATCGGGCACCTACACGGCGTCTGTGCCGGTTCCGGCTGAATCCGCCGGCAGCGGGTTCGAAGTGGCGAAAGTCTCGACTACAGCCACCGGTCTGACTCCGGGAACGAAATACTTCGTCAGGGCCACCGCGACCAACGCGAGCGGGAAAGCCGACGGGAACGAGCTCTCCTTCTGGAGCTCGAACGTTCCTGGCGTGGGGTCCCTCTCCTCATCTGACGTCCGGCGAAGCCGGGCGACTCTCTCGGGCCTCGTCGAACCGCATGAACTGAACACGAAATACTGGTTCGAGTACGGCACCACCGAAGCGTATGGCTCGAAAACCACGACCAAAGAAATCAGCGGCGAAACGAGCAGCGCCCCGGTTACGGCGACGATCAAAGGCCTGAATCCCGACACCCTCTACTACTACCGCCTCGTCGCTGAAAACGAAGACGGGACAGTCACCACTGGCTCCGCCGGGTTCGTAACGCTGGAAATGTCCGAATTGAGCGTCGTGGAAGGGGAACCGCTCGGAAGCTCGATGGAGGCGCTTTCCACGAACCTGACGATCGGCGGCCGCTCCTGCGAAGAAGCCGAAATCACGGGTTTCGCCGAAGAAAACCCGGGTGCTTCGCAAAGAGTGAGCACGTTCGAAACCTCGTGCCCGTTTGGTGAACTCACCGTCAAATACAAACGAGGAATAAACATCGTCGAACAGCAGGCGTTGGAATACGCGACCGATGCCGGGGAAACGGTCGTGCAGACGACCCAGGAACTTCACATAATCGGCACCGCATACAACGGACTGTTCAAACTGGGCGAATGCGAATACAACCTCGTGCTTTCGGACGTCGTCGAAAGCGGCGCCCCGCTCGAACCGACGCTCACCGGGAAAACGGAAAAGCTCAGCGGCAGCATCGTCTGGTGCCCGGGCTCTGAGTCCGTGTCGGGGAAATTCGCCATCACCAGCGAAGGCGAACCGGTGGAAGCAAACCCCTGGCCGTAGTTAACGGCCCGGGAGCGAAGCTCTTGATGTAGCGGTGGG